>CAZRVT010000001.1:0-179253 GCA_964603505.1 uncultured Holophagales bacterium
CTGGATTTCTGGCCGCTGGGGCGGTGGACGCTCCCCGTCCGCTGGGGGACCGCCACGGGGCTCCTGCGGGAAAAACTCCCCTTCTTCGCCCTCTCCGCCGCCTCCGCCGCCGTCACGCTGCACGCCCAAAAGGCCGGAGGGGCCCTCCAGACCCTCGACCAACTTCCCTTGGCGGAACGGATCATGAACGCCGCTTTAGCCTATTGGGGTTATCTCGTCAAGTCGCTCTGGCCCGCCTCGCTGGCCATCTTCTACCCGCATCCTCGAAGCGGTCTTTCGATCGCGCACGCCGCATTGGCCGCCCTGGTCTTGGCGGCGCTGACGGTTTCAGTCCTCCGCCTGAAGCGGAAGCTCCCCCCTGTATTGGTCGGCTGGTGGTGGTTTCTGGGGACCCTGGTCCCCGTCATCGGGCTCGTCCAAGTGGGGGAGCAGTCCATGGCGGACCGCTATACCTACGTTCCATCCGTCGGTCTGTTCGTCGCTTTCGCCTGGGGCCTCGACGCAATAGCCCGCGGGCGCCGACTCCTCCGGATCCCAGTCGTCGCCGGCGTTCTGGCGGTGCTCGTGCTTCTCGGCATCCGAACGGATGCGCAAACCGCGGTCTGGAAGGACAGCGAAACGGTTTTTCGTCATACCCTTTCGGCCACCGGGTCTAATTCACTGGCGCACAACAACTACGGCCTGGTCCTGTATGAAAAGGGGCGAATCCAGGATGCCGTCCGCCATTTTCAGGAATCGCTTCGGATCGATCCGCATTACCCGGACGCTCACAACAACCTCGGAAACGCCTACAGCAAGCTGGGCCGCTGGAACGATGCCATTTTCGAATACGCCACGGCCCTCCAACGGCAGCCGACGGCGGCCTCCCCGCTGATTAACCTCGGAAACGCCTACTTCCACGTGGGGCGGTTGGAGGATTCAGCCCGCTGCTTTCGGCAGGTCCTGGGGTCGGATCCCGATTCTCCCGATGCCCATTTGGGCCTCGGCGGCATCCTGGAGCAGCATGGCCGGCTGAATGAGGCGCTCGAGCATTACGATCGGGCCCTCCATCACAAGGCGAATTCCGCCCGGGTTCTCGCCGCCCGCGGACGCCTTCTGGGCCGGATGGGCCGGGTGGGGGAGGCGGTCGTACAACTGCAGGAGGCGGTCCTCCTCGATCCCGACGATTTCGACGCCCGCATGAACCTGGGAGCGGCCCTGGACCGGCTGAATCGCCTCCCGGAGGCCATGATCCATTTTCAGGAAGCCCTGCGTATTCGACCCGGCTCTTCCCAGGTTCTGGACAGCCTCGGCCTTTGCTTGGCGCGCATGGACCGTCTCCCCGAGGCCGTCACCCGCTTCGAGAAGGCAATCGAGGCCGATCCCGCTTCCGCCGACGCACGGTTCCACCTGGGACTCGCCCTGGCCCGGCAAGGCCGGAGCGCAGAGGCCATCGCCCAATTTCAAGAGGCCCTGCGGATCCGGCCGGAGGATGAGCGGATCCGGGCCGCCCTGGGAAGCGCGCAGGCGGCGGCCCATCACCGGTGATGAAGCGATGAGGGGCCTCCGAGGGGACCGTTCGCCGGACCGCCTGCATGAGGAGCCCCCCCAGCCGTCGGCTTGCGACGGATGCGGGAGCCGCGCGGCAAGGTTCGCGTTCGCCTCGATGGATTACCTGACGGAGCGGTGGTTCCGGATCCTTCGCTGTGAGCGCTGCGGCCTTCATCGGACGGCGCTGCCCCCCGGCCAGGACCTGTCGGAGCATTATGGGCCCTCCTACTACGGGGAAGAGGGGCGGAGGTTCGGCGCGGCGGTCGAGAAAGTCATCGCTGGGTTCCGACGGGTGAGGGCCTATGGGGTGTCCCGCCGGGCGGAGGGACGGGGACGGATTCTGGATATCGGCTGCGGCCGGGGTCTGATGCTGGCCGCCTTGGAGGCCCGCGGCTGGAGCGGCGTGGGGACGGAGGCCTCCCAAGCGCTGGCCGAGGCGGTTCAGAAGAACCGCGGCGTCCGGGTTCTCACCGTGACCGGCCCTCCTCTGCCGCTGGAGACCGCCAGCGTGGACGTGGTGACCTCCTGGCACTCCCTGGAGCACCTGGAGCACCCCGTCAGCATGCTCGCCGAGATTCACCGAATCCTCAAGCCCGACGGCCTGCTCATCCTTGAAGTGCCGAACGCCGAGAGCGTTCAAGCCCGATGGGGAAGGGGACTGTGGTTCCATCTGGATGCGCCCAGGCACCGGTACCATTTCGGCCGGACGGAACTGCGCGGCCTGCTGGTCCGGCAGGGGTTCGGCGTGATCGCGGAAGGAACCTTCTCCCTGGAGTACGGGCCTTTTGGAATGATCCAAACCCTGTTGAATCGGATGACGTCCCGGCCCAACGTTCTGTTTCAGATGCTGAAGCGCCGACCCGCCTCCGGACGCACGGCCGCTTGGTGGCGGGACGCGGCCGTCACGGTTGCCCTCGCCCTTCCCGTCGGGGTGGTCGGAACCGCGGCAGAATTGGCGGCCGCCGCGGCGGGGCGCGGAGGGGTGGCCCGATGGGTCGCCCGGAAAACGGGCACGCCGGCAACGCCTCCAGGCCAACCGCCCGAATATGTAACATCCACAGGAGAAGGTCGATGAAACGCTGGTCCGGATTGATCACGGTCCTGTTGCTCAGCGCGTGCACCGCCCCGTCGCTGTCGGCCTCGGGCGGCGTGGAGGGGACGATCACCAAGGGTCCCATGTGCCCGGGCCCCGTGCGGATCGGCCGGCCCTGCCCAAACCAGCCGGCGAAGGCGACGTTCCTTCTGCTCGATCCAACGGACCGCGTGGTGGCCCGTTTCCGCACCGATGCCGCGGGGAGATTCAGGGTCCCCGCCCCGCCGGGCCGGTATTTCGTGATCGCGGATCCCGACGCACAACAACCGTTCCTGGGCGGACGGCGGGAAGTGCTCGTCCCTCCCGTTGGATGGGCCCGCGTCGTCCTGACCTTCGACACGGGAATGCGTTGAACGGACCGTTCCGGGGGGTCGGGTATAATGGGGTCGTGAGAACGCTGGGACGAATCACCCTATGCCTTCTGGCCGGCGCCGGGGCCATGGCCCGGACCGGCGAGGATCGGGGGGGGCCGTTCGCCGCTCTGGAGGCCTCCCTGCGCGCCGAGGCGAAAGGGGCGGTCGCCGCTTGGGAGCGGGCGGAGGCCTCGGAGCGCCCGGCGATCAGGGAGCGGTTGGACGCCGCCTACGCCGGGCTTCACGACCTCCGCCATTACCGGGCCTTCGGAGCGCTCTGGGACCAATGGAAGTACCCGGGGGAGACGATCGAGGTCCTCTACCCCGCCAGCGGCGCCCACCTCGCCCCCCTGGAACTGATCCACCGCGGGGACCTGCGCCGGGCGGTCTTCACCTACACCGAGGTCGATGCGGCCATGATTCCCCGGTTGGAGGCCAACCTCCGGCGCCTGGCGGATCGGGGGTTCTATACCGGGCTGGCCTCGGCCATCACCCCCCTTCCCGCGACGGACGGCCGGGGCATCCCTCCCCCCCGGGACGGAGACCCCGTCCGAATCCAGGCCTGGGTGCGGCAATCCATTGAGGCCACCGGCGACTCCCCCCCGCTGGTGGTCTCCTTCTCGTTCCGTTACCGCACCACCGATGTGCTCCTCCACCTTGTCCTGAAGGGCGCCTCGACTTCGCCGGGGAGCACCCCCTATTACCGGGGCGAGGACCTGGCACGAGCGGATCTGGCGATCACCCACGATCTCAGCTATGATCCCCGAGAAAATCTGGCGTTCCTCCGCTCGTGCATCGAGTCGTCGCTCGCCGTGGGGCGAGGGCGCCCCCTGGCGGTCATCCTGGAGGATCTGCGCCAGTA
The DNA here is from genome assembly GCA_964603505.1 of uncultured Holophagales bacterium. GTDB lineage: Bacteria > Acidobacteriota > Thermoanaerobaculia > UBA2201 > UBA2201 > UBA2201. The sequence goes on from CAZRVT010000001.1 coordinate 3,839, forward strand.
CCCGGCCCCCCTGGACCTGGCCCCCTTCGGGGTGCGCGCCGAGACCCGGCTGCCCTACGGCCACTCCGCGTTCATCCGCCTGCCGGACGACCAGCCCACGGAATACGAGGACGGGCCCCCGCTTTATGAAGGCGCCGTCCTCCTGGAACCGGACCTGCCGCTTTGGCGGCACATGACGCCCGAAGAACGCACCGCCCTGTTCAACCTGGTGCTGTTCCGCGACCATGGGTTCGACCGGCGCAACGTGAACCTCGTGGACGGGCGCCGGGTGGAGGCCCCCGCCATCCTGGATTGGTACATGGGATTTGGCCACCGGGACATCGAGGGCCGCGATCTGCGGGGGCGCCGTGAATTCCTTTCCGGATGGACCTCCGCGTGCCTCTCCGCCGCCGGCCGTCTCTCCCCGGGACCGGTGCGGAATTGGTTGTGCTCCTCTTTGGAGGCGTTGCGGACCACGCTGCAGCGCATCGCTTCCAGGGACCCCCGATCCACGGTCCGCGAAGCGGCCGCGGCATCCCCCAACCATCCCTTCCTGGCCACCCCCGAGACCCGCGCCAAGTTCGGCGAGGCGGTGGCGGCATCCCGGTCGATCGTCCAGACCCTGCAGACCGACGCTTCGGAAGCGGCCCAGGCGCTGAAGGCGCTGGAGCCGGGACGCCTTCGGCGTGCGGGCTGCGCCGGGCCGCTCGGCCTCAAGGAGGCCCCATGACGCGGCAGAGGGAGGGGGCCGGGGGGGGATCCCCGATTTTCATCCGGGCCTTTGTGCTGTTTCTTTTCCTCTCGGGCTATTGCTCCGTCTCCTACGAGATCCTCTGGCTCCGGTCGCTCCACCTGATCCTGGGCTCCGATTCGCTCGCCGTGGCGCTCGTGCTCGCGGCGTTCATGGCCGGACTGGGGGGCGGAAGCTGGTGGTTCGGAAGGGTCGCCGACCGAATCCCCCCCCTGGTTCTGTATCGGTGGCTCGAATTCGGTATTGGAGCCCTCGCCCTGGCGTCCCCCTTGCTGCTGACGGCCGGCCAGGGACCGTATCGGGCGGTTTTGCGGATGCTGGAGGGCTCCCCGTCGCTCCTCCTGCCGGCTAAGTTCCTCCTCGGGTTCGCCGCCCTCCTGATCCCGACCTTCCTGATGGGAGGCACTCTCCCCGCGGCAGTGCGGCTGATGACCCACCGATTTGACGCCCGCGCAAGCCGCATCGCCCTCGTTTACGGGGTCAACACGCTCGGGGCCTGCGCCGCCGCGCTGGCGGTGCCGTTCGCCCTTCTGCCGTCCTTGGATCAACGCGCCGTCCTGGCCCTCACGGCCCTCGGCAACGCCGCAATCTTCCTGGGCACCTACCGGGTCCGCCCGCCCGGCGGCGCCCCGGCGCCCCCCGGCCCGGCGGCCGGGACCGCCGCCCCCCTGCCCCAATCCCGCGCCCTTCCCCTCATCCTGTTTTTAACGGGGTTCGTCTCCATCGCGCTCGAGACGGTCTGGAACCGCCTCTTCTCCCTCCATCTTTCGAGCAGCATCTATACCTTCAGCCTGGTCCTCACGACCTACCTGGCCGCCGTCGGAGCGGGCTCCCTTCTCCTGCGCCATCCCCGCCTGAGGATCGCCGATCCGGGCCGCCTCTTCGCCGCCACCCAACTGGGCATCGCGGCCCTGATCCTGTTGCAGGTCCTGCTGTTTGACCGGCTGGCGGTGGTCCAGCTGTGGCTGCTCGACCGCACCGGCGTGGGCTTCCTCCCCTACCTGGCCGTGGGCGCCTTCCTGATCGCGCTGATGACCGCTCCGGTCAACCTGCTGTTCGGCCTCTCCTTTCCCTCCGCCCTGGCCTTCCTCTCCCGCGACCCGTCCACCCTGGGGACCCGAACGGGCCTGCTCGCCGCCCTCAACACCCTCGGCACCACCGCGGCGTCCCTCGTGGTCACCTTCATCGGTTACCGGTATCTGGGGAGCCGGGGCATCCTCCTGGCACTGGCGGCCCTCGCCCTTCTGCCCCTCCTCCTCCTTCCCGCCCGGGTCCGCCCCCGCCGCTGGGGGGTATGGGCCGGCGGGTGCGCGGTGTGCCTCCTGGCCTTGGCCCCGCTCCGCTGGGACCTGGTCAACTTCCATCTGCTGCTCGCGCAGAAGCCCGACTGGACCCTCCAACTCCTTCGGGACGGGGGCTTGGACGCCTATCGCGACGGACTCCGCCTCCTCGCCTTCGTGGAGGACAGCGAAGCGGTCGTCTCGGTGGGACAGCACCCCGACGGGAACCGCATTCTCTACATCAACGGGAAGCCCGACGCCAGCGACTACCCGGCCGACCGGCTGGCCCAATTCATGTGCGGCCATCTGCCCTTCCTGTACTGGCGCGGGGCGGCTGCGCCCGAGGTCTTCGTCCTGGGACTGGGTTCGGGTTCCACCAGCCATACCGCGTCGCTCCACGCCCCCGCCCTCCTGGAGACCGCCGAGATCTCTCCCTCGGTGGTGGATTGCGCCCGGGCCCATTTCTCCGGGCTCAACGGCGGAGGGGCCGGCATCGGGGCGGTCCGGGTCGAGGACGGCCGCCACTACCTGCAAAGCACGGACCGGCAGTTCGACATCATCATCAGCGAACCCTCCAACCCCTGGATCTCCGGCATCAGCAATCTGTTCACGGAGGAGTTTTTCCGAACCGTCCGTTCGCGCTTGCGTCCGGGGGGGGTGTTTTGCCAGTGGTTCTACTATTACCGGATGGACTACGAATACGTGCGGGGCTTGGTGGCCACGCTGCACCAAACCTTCCCCCATGTCAATGTGTATAGCTTGATGGGGGACCTCATGCTTATCGCCTCCGACCACCCGCTGGCGATGGATCCCCGCGCCCTTTCCGATCCTCCCCCGGCCATTCGGGAAACCTTGAATCTCCTGGGGCTAAGCCCCCCGGAAATGATCTTGAACCATTTTCTGTGGAACGAAGAGCAGGTGGCGTCCCTCGGCTCCACCCTTCCCCCCAACCGGGACCATCGGGCCTGGCTGGAGTTCGAGGCGCCCAAATATATCTTCGAGGACCGCGCCGAATCCATTCAGCGCATACTATTGGAATATGCCCCTCTCTCGACGATCCCGCTGGCCCCCCGATGGCGCGTCGACGGGCGGACGTTCACCCTGCCGGAGATCGGCCTTTCCCTGCCGCCGGCGGGCGGCATGACGCCGGTTTCCTACCGGGTCGTCAAACGGACCTATCCCGGCCGGGAGATCGTGACCAACGCCATGTGGGAGGCCCGCCTGGAGGATGGGCGGGGGGGGCGGATCATGGTGGTCAGCCCCATCCTGAGCGGTCCCATTACGCCGACGGCCGTCGAGATCCTCCTCCGCGGCCAGGCGGCCGCCTGGCCCGCCATCGAACCGGTGACGGTCGTCCTGCCCCGCCACGAGTACCTGGCCTTCGTTTCCGACGGCCCCCCCTTCCGATGGACGGGAGCGTGGCATTGCGCACCCTCCGGCCGCTCCTTCGCCGTCACGGTGGACGCGTGGGCCGCCGTCGGGAGCCGGGAGGCCCTGCTCCGTTTCATGGAAGAGGTCCGCTGCCACCCCTGACGGATTTCCGGAAACCGACCGACCGCCGCCCTCAGGGCGCGCCTTCGCGACCCGCCAGATAGGAGCGGATGGCCGCGGCGTCGGCGATGTCCGGATCCAGCCGGAGGCACTCCCGGTAATGGCGAACGGCCTGGACCGGATCGCCTCGGTATTCGGCGTAAAGAACGCCCAGGTTCTTGTGCGCCATGGCGCTTTCCGGGTTGACTTCCAGGGCCTGTTTCAGCCATCCCTCGGCTGGCCCGACCTGGCCATCCTGCAGAAGGAAGCTGCCCAGGTTGATTAGGGCGGCGGCGTCACGGGGATTGAGCCGGACGGCCGCCTCGGTGTGCCGGATGGCTTCCCGCAGGTCGCCCGCTTGGGCCAGGTGCACCCCATATTCCTTGTGCAGGAGGGCCGAGGCCGGATAGGCGGCGACGAGACGGGCCAGCAGGAGCCCCAACGCATCGCGCCGGCCGGTCCGAAAGGCCTCCTCGCGCGCCCGTTCCCACTGGCTATGGTCCAGAAGGACCTTGGCGATGGGGGCATGCGCAAGCGCCGCTTCGGAGGGGATGGACCCCGCGAGATAGCCCAAGCTCTCGAGCTTCCGCTTCTCCTCGCCTTGCATGGGGGAAGGGAACCCGGCGTCCGGCATCGGCCACCATCGCGGCCAGGCCCGGTCGGACAGCGCCCTTAACCGCCCCAGGTCGCTCCGGCGCTCCGGGATTCCGGCCATGTTCCGCGTTTGGCCCGGATCCGAGGCCAGGTCGTAGAGCTCCTCCGCCCCGTCCCGAAGATAATGGAGAGCACCCTGGCGGACCGCCTTGAAGGGGGCTACCCCGAAGAGCAGGGTGGGCTCCGTGGTGACGGCCGCAAGCCGCCGGTCTCGCCTCCCCGGACCGAACAGGCTGTCACCGTCCATCCGCCGTTCTCCGGGCAGGCCGAACCACTCCCTCAGGGTCGGCGCAAGATCCACCAAGCCCCAGGGCCTGGGAAGGCGCAGGGGCCGATCGGGCTTGGGCCACAGGATCAGGGGGACGTGGAGGGTGGACCGATAGAGCCCCATGCCGTGGGTGTCCTCGTTGCGGTCGCCGAGCCCCTCGCCGTGGTCGCCCACGATGACGATGCGCCAGGGACGCCCCCGGTCCGCCTCGAGCGCCGCCCGCAGGCGCCCCACCTCGCCGTCCACGAAGGCCGCCTGCGCGGCATAGGGGTCACGCGGATATAGGGCATCCAGTCCCGGGCGGGGCCGATACGGCAGGTGGAGGTCGTAGTAGTGGGCCCAAACGAACAGAGGGGCGGCCCCTCCCCGTCCCCGGAGGTAGGCGAGCACCGCTTCGGTGACGGCGGCCCCATCCCTCCAGGAAGAACGCCAGTCCCCCCGCCCGCGGGTTTGCATCCCCCCATCGTCGTAGCGGTCGAACCCTCGGTCCAGTCCGTACCGCCGCTTGAGCGTTTCGCTGGACACGAAGGCGGCCGTGGCGGCGCCCCGGGCGCGGAACGCCTCGGCCAGGGTGGGAATCCGAGGGTCCAGACGATAGGCCGTGCAATCCAAAATCCCGTGCCGGACCACCTCCAGGCCCGTGAAGATCGTCGCATGGGCCGGCGTGGTCAACGGACAGGGGGACACCGCTTCGGGTTCGTAGACCCCCTCCCGGGCGAGGCGGTCCAGGACCGGGGTCTTGACCTTGCCCGAACCCGAGGCCCCCACATAGTCCCACCGCCATGTGTCGATGGTGACCAGAAGGAGCGAGGGGGGGGGCGTGTTTTCCGGAGGCGGGGGGAAGGGGGCGGCGGTGCCCCTCCCTCCACTCGCCGACAACGACAGGACCCCCGCGACCAGGGCGGCCGGCAGCCAGGCCACGATGTGCTCCATCCTGCGACGAAAGCGGGGGATCGTCACGGTCGGCCCTCCTGTTGGGCGATGTAGGCCCGGATCGCCCCGGTGTCGTGTTCCGGGGGAACCAGCTCCAGATACCGGCGGAAATGCTCAACGGCTTGGGCGGGCTTGCCCAGATGCTGACTGAACAGGATGCCGAGGCCCCGATGGGCGACGGGATCGTCCGGGTCCATCGCCAAGACCCCCTCGAAAAGGGCCTGGGCCCGTTCCAAGCGCCCGGCCAGGAGCTCAAGTCCCGCCAGGTTCCCCATGCTCATGGTGTCCTGCGGATTCAGGCGGACCGCGTTTTCGAAGGCGCGCGCCGCCGCGGCATGGTCGTTCATGCGCAGGAGGAAGTCGCCGAACTCCCGTTGAAGCAGCGGGGCCTTGGGATAGCGCCCCAGCAGCGCCTCGTAGGCGCGCCGCATGGCGCCCGCGTCCCGGTCCCGCGCAAAGGCCTCGCGGGCCGCCATGAACGCGGCCTCGTCATCGCACACCTGGCGGAGGTCCGCCCGCTGCAGGGTCCCCAATTCCGGCACGAACCCCCCCAGGTATCCCAGGGACCGCAGGTGTTTGAGTTCCGACGGATGTTCCCTGACCGTGGCGGAGGCCGCCGCTTGCAGCCGGTCCGGGGGGAAGGCCGCCGCACAGGCCCTCCGCATCTCCCCCACGATCCTCCGGCAGACCGGATCGCCGGACAGGTCGTGCCGCTCGTCGGGGTCCGCGGCGAGGTCGAACAGCTCCTCGACGCCGTGCCGGATATACATGAAGCCGTCCCGACGCATTCCCAGACAGGGATTCACGCCGAAATAGGCGGAGGGCTGAACGGTCAAACTGGGGAGCCACCGGCCCGCACCGGCGGACCTGAACAGCGATTCCCCGTCCGCGGCATGGACGGGCAGGCCGAACCACTCCCGCACCGTGGGATCCAGATCCTCCAGCCGCCAGGGCCGCGCATGAGCCAGAGGCCGCTCCGGCCGGGGATGGATCAGGAGGGGCACATGCAGCGTGGAACGGTAGAGGGTCAGGCCGTGGGTGGCTTCATGGTGGTCCCCGAACCCTTCGCCGTGGTCCCCCACCACGATGATCCGCCAGGACCGCCCGCCATCGGCCCGCAGCGCATCCCGAACCTTGCCGACCTCGTCATCCACAAAGGCGACTTGTGCGGCGTAGGGCGATTCCGGATATCTCGCGTCGTAGTGCGGTCGAGGACGGTAGGGCCGGTGCAGGTCGAAATAGTGGATCCACAGAAAGACCGACGCATCGGCGGGCAAGGTGCGGAGATGGGCCAGCGCGGCCCGCGTGGTATCGCTCCCGTCCCTCTCGGGGGCCTCCCCCACCCCATCCCTTCCTTCTGCGTTGCTGCCCTGGTCGTAAATCTCGAATCCGCGGTCCAGGCCGAACCGCCGGTCCAGCGTGGCGCTGGAGACAAAGGCCGCGGTCCGGTATCCGGCGGACCGGAAGGCCTCGGCGAGGGTTGGGACCTCCGCCAGCCGATAGCTGATGACCCCCAGCAGGCCGTGGCGAAGCGGAAGCGTCCCCGTCAGCAGAGAGGCGTGAGCGGGGGTGGTGAGGGGGTAGGGGGTCTCGGCTTCGGGCTCGTAGACCCCCTCGCGGGCCAGGCGATCCAGGTGGGGGGTCGCCGCCTTGCCGGACCCCGACACCCCGATATGGTCCCAGCGCCAGGTATCGATGGTGATCAGCAGAAGAGAGGGGCGGCCCCCCCTTGGGGATTCCGGAGTCCTGACCGAGCGGTCCATTCGCCCGCAGGCGGCCGGCGCCAGCAGGAGGGTCAGGACGGCACCGGCCTTCAACGCCCGGGGGCTAAGGGGCATGGGTGCTTTTCGCCTCCTGTGCCTCAATGTATTTTTTCCATTTCGGGGCGTCTTCGTCGCCGCCCAGGTCCAGGTACCGCTTGAAACTCTCCACCGCCTTCCCGGGGTCCCCCAAGTGTTCGGCATAGAGGATGCCCATGGCCTTATGGGCCAAGCGGCTTGCAGGGTTCCGCCGGACCGCCTCTTCCAGGGCCCCTTTCGCCGGCGCGGACCTTCCGGCGGCCAGGTGGACGGCGGCGAGATTGAAGAGCGAGAGTTCGTCCCGCGGAAAGAGCTGGGCCGTCTCCTCCAAGAGGGCGACGGCCTCTTTGCGGCGGCCGGCTTTCGCCAGAAGCGGGGCGTAATTATTGCGCAGGGCATACGAACCGGGATATTTCTCCAGAAGTTTGGGATAAAGCTCCAGAAGCTTGTCGTCCTTGCCCGTTCGAAAAGCCGTTTCCCGCTCCCGGTCCCACTCGCTCTTGTCCTTCAAGATGTCCCGGACCTCGATGGCCCGGGGGGTGCGCGGAGGACTGTCCCGTCGGAGGAGTTCCTTGAGGAATTCCGGAGAGGGCCTCAGAACGGGGGGCACGGCCCCCGCGATCCAATCCTCCGGCCATGTCCGCGCCCTCTGATCCCGGAGCCGCTCCAGCTCGTCCCGGAGTGCAGGGTCCGCGATGAGGTCCCGCTCCTGGGAGGGATCGGCCTCCAGGTCATAAAGGTGTTCACTTCCCCCCTTCAAATAAAGGAACCGGCCCTGCCGGACGCCAAAGGTTATGGGGGCGCCGAAGAGGAGCGCGGGCTCCGTGCTGACCGCGTGAAGGACTCGCGCCGGGGTGTTCGGTTGGAATAAACTGACCCCATCCGCCCCCTCGGCCGCCGGGAGGCCGAACCATTCCCGGATGGTCGGCGCGAGGTCCACCAACCCCCAGGGCCTGGGGCTCCGCAACGGCTGCTCGGGCTTGGGGTGGAGGATCAACGGGACATGGAGCGTGCCGCGGTACAGCCCCAGGCCGTGGCCGTCCTCCCCCTTCTCGCCAAGGCCCTCTCCCTGGCATCCCACCACCACGATGCGCCAGCGTTTTCCCTTCTCGCCTTGTAAAGCGCTCACCAACCGGCCGATCTCCGCGTCAAGGTATGCCGTCTGGGCCGCATAGGGATCGTCGGGATATCGGTCGTCGAAACCGGGGTGAGGCCGTCGGGGAAGGATCAGATCGGCGTAATGCGCCCAGACGAACGCGCTCCTTCCCGCGGCAAGGACGGGGAGGCCGCGAAGGACGGCATCCGTGATCTCGGAACCGTCCCGCTTGGGCGGCAACCAGTCCTCTGGGGACCGCCTCTTGGCCCCGAACGTGTCGTAAAACAGCTCGAAGCCGCGCCCAATGTCGAAGCGGGCCCGAAGGGCGTCGTTGGCGAGGAATGCCGCGGTGGCGTAGGCCCCCGTGGGTCCGAACGCCAGGGGAAGCGAGGGGACGGACGGGTCCATCAGGAATCGGGCGTTGTCCAAAACGCCGTGCCGGGCCGGCTCCAGCCCGGAGAGGACGGTGACGAGGGCCGGGACGGTCTGGGGGCTGGAGGTCATGATCTCCCGTTCGTAGACCCCCTCCCTGGCCAGGCGGTCCAGGTTGGGGGTGGCCACCCGGCCCGACCCGGAGGCCCCGATGGAGTCCCAGCGCCAGGCCTCGATGGTGATGAGGAGGAGCGAAGGGACCGGCGGGGCTTCCTGGGAAGGCGGCGGGGGATCCGGGACCTGGGCCGCCACCGGGGCGGCGAAGCAGACGGCGGCCAGAACGACGAGGAACCAGCCGTTCCGAAGATGAGAAGAGGGAATGTTCCATTTCATAGCAGGGTCTCCTAAGGTCCGGGCCGGGCGGAGGCGGCGCCGGCCCTCTCGGCGGTTTGCACCCACTCGCGGATCCGTTCCGCCTCGGCATCGCCGCCCGCTTCCAGGTATTTCTTGAAATGCTCCACCGCCCGGTCCGGCCGGTGCAGGTGGTCGAGATAGATGAGGCCGAGGTTCTTCTGCGGCCCCGCCTGGAGGGGGTCGAGGGCGACCGACCGCTCCAGGACGACCCTCGCCTCCTCGGCCCTGCCCTCCGCCAGATAGAGGGTCCCGAGGTTGCCGAGGACGACGGGATCGTCGGAGGAGAGGCGCACCGCCGCTTCCAGCTGGCGGATGGCCTCCCCCACCCTCCCCAGCGCGGCCAGGGTGGTGCCGTAATCCTTCCGCAGGGTAGATGAGGCGGGATACCGCTCCGCAAGCCGGGCAAAGAGCGCCAGGTGCCGCTCCCCCCTTCCCTCCGCCAGGATCTGCCGGCCGGCCATCTCCCAGTCGGAAAAATCCCGGATCAGATCGCCAATGGCCGCCCTCTGAACGGGGCCGCCGCCGACGCCGGCGACATAGCCCAAACTCCGGAGGCGCAGGAGCTCTTCCCCGGACGGCCGCGCGGCCGGGGGGGCGGCGGCGGACCACCCGTCGGGCCATTCTCGGTCGCACAGCGCCCGGAGGGTCCGCAAGGCCCCGGAGCGCGACGCCTCGGGGGCCACGTTGACCGTCTGGGCCGGGTCGCGGCTGAGATCGTAGAGCTCCTCGCCGTCATACCGCATGTACATGAGGGCGCCCCGCCGGACCCCGAAGGAGGGCTGAACGCCGAAGAAGAGGGTCGGCAGCAGCGACATGGCCGTGAGCGCCCGCTCCTCTCCGTCCCCTTGGAACAGGCTCTCCCCGTCAAGGGGGGCGGTCGGCGCAAGGCCGTACCACTCCAGCAGGGTGGGCATGAGGTCCACCAGGCCCCAGGGCTTCGGCCGGACGAGGGGGCGCTCCGGCCGCGGATGGAGGATGAAAGGGACATGCAGGGTGGACCGGTAGAGCCCGATCCCATGGGAGAGCTCGCCGCGGTCGCCCAGCCCTTCGCCGTGATCCCCGACGACCGCGATGCGCCAGGCGCGTCCGTCGGCGCCGATCGCCGCAAGCACCCGCCCCACCTCCCCGTCGATGAACGCGACCTGCGCCGCGTAAGGGTTTCCGGGGTATCGCTCATCCAGCCCCGGCCGCGGCCGGTAGGGGTCATGGGCGTCGTAATAATGGAGCCAGCAGAAGAGGCGCTCCGGAGCGGGGCGTTCCCGGAGGAAATCCAGGAACTCCCGGGTCACCTCCGAACCGTCGCGCGAGGCGCCGGTTCCGACCCGGGTTCCCGCTCCGGCCTGGGGCCCATCCCGATAGGTCTCGAACCCGCGATCCAAGCCGAGGCGGCGGGCCAGGGTCTCGCTGGCCACAAAAGCCGCCGTGGCGAACCCTGCCGACCGGAAGGCCTCCGCCAGGGTGGGGATGCCGGCGGGAAGAGGATATTGCACGCAGTCCCACACCCGGTGGCGGACCGGATCGAGGCCGGTCAACAGCGAGGCGTGGGCAGGAGTGGTGAGGGGATAGGGGCTGACGGCCTCCGGCTCGTAGATCCCCTCCCGGGCCAACCGGTCCAGGTGGGGCGTCTCAACCGCTCTCGAGCCCGAGGCCCCCAGGTGGTCCCAGCGCCAGGTGTCGATACTGACTAGGAGCATGGACGGGGGCCCCCCGGCGGACCGGCCCTCGGCCGGAAGGGATGGCGCCCCTCCCTCTCGGCACGCCCACACGGCGAGCGCCCCTGCAAGGACCAAAAGCGCCGACTTTCCCCGGCCTCGCGAGCGCGGCGATCCCGGCCCGTCAACGGTCGTCATGCCGTTCATCCTAACATGGGCCCGCCGGTTCCCGCAACGACCCGAAAAAAAAGCCGGAGGCCCGAAGGCCTCCGGCCGGGATTGCGGTTCCGGAACCGATCAGTTGCAGGCCGTGATGTCCCGGTTCGCCGTGCACTGCGCGGTCCCGCGGGGCCGCTCGCTGCCGTTCCCAAGACCGTAGGAGCCCTCCGCGGTCCCGTTGAACGGCACCACGAGGTAATACCGGTTGCCGGCGCCGGGGGTGATGGTCTCCTCGGTGGGAGTGCCGTTGTCGTTGCAGTCGATCTGGGTGTGGTTGTAGGCCCAGGGCCCGGTGATGGTCCCCTCGTAGATGCCGTAGTTGGTCACCGAACAGGTGCCGCCGGGGGCCGCCCAGTCGAGGAACAGATTGCCGCCCGATTTGGAAACCCGCAGGGAAGCGGCGTTGTACAGGCTGCCGGGATAGGAGCCGCCGGTGATGGTTACCGTTTGGGCGGGCGACTGGGCCGTGCAGGCCCCGGCGGTGTATTGCACCGTGTAGCTGCCCGAAACGGTGGCGGTGTAGGTGTTGATCGTCACGCCGAGGGAGGACCCGTTGCGGTACCACTGGTAGTTGCTCATTCCCGACGGCGCCGTCAGCACGACGGAGGTGGTGTCGGTGCAGTTCGAGGGGTTGCACGTGAAGTATTGTCCGCTGTTGGTGAGGTCGGTGCCGGGCGTGGCCGGGCTGGAATCGGTGGTCCCAAAGGTGTTGGTCGCCCGGACCACATAGTCGTGGCTCAGGTTGTCGCCCGGCAGATAGGTCGTGCCGGAGGTGTAACTGGAGGCCGCCAGCGCTCCGTCACGGTAGAGATCGGTGCCGACCGTCCCCACCCCCTTGTCGAAGTAGACCTGGACGCCCGTCAGGGAACATGGCGCAAGGTCCCGCACCTCGTTGATGACGGGCGCCTCGGGCGGCGCACAAGCGCCGGTGCAGCTGGTGGGGGTGTTCTCCCATTTCAGGAAATCCAGCCACATCGGCCACACTTCCCAGTAGGAGTTTGTGCTTGCGGCATAGGTGCAGCGGAAGCGCGCGCCCCAACTGGCATTGTTCAGCATCGCGTCGGCCGTCGCGGGGCCGTAGCCGGAGACGGTGGAGTTGTAGGTGATCCAGTAGAGGCTGTAATACCCGTAGACGACCCATTGGTCGGTGCCAGCGTTGGAGCCCGGCTGGCCGGTCCCGCCCGGGATGAAGTTGTTCCATGTGGAGCCGTTGTTGGTCCACTCGAAGAAGAAGTAGGAGTTGGTGGCGGCCCGGCCCATGTTGAAGTACCACAGGGCCCGGATGTCGCCGTTGATCCCGGCGGTGGAGAAGGTGTGGGCCATGGTCTGCGGCGAGGTGGAGGACTTGCCCGTGAGGCGCGCGACGTTGACCCCAAGGGTGGCGCTGGCCTGACGGGTGACGCCGGCGGTGGTGGTCCACGCCGTGGAGAATCCGTAGCGGCCCGTCGTTCCGGAGGTGTTGGGGGCGGTGTCGAAGTAATCGGCGATCGTGAACTGGTTGGGATCCCCGTTGTCCACCCAGGTGTAGGTGCCGGAGCGGGACTGGCCCGCCGTGACGGTGGGGATGTTGACGGTGGTGGTGTAGGGGTTGGTGGCGTTGACGGTGACGACCCACGGCAGGGCCGAGCCCGCCGCCAGGCCCGTGGGGAGGGCCACCTGGAAGCCGTTGTCGGGCTGGGAGTAGGAATAGGCGGTGTTGGCCGGGATGGTGCCGTAATTCGCCGTGTTCTTGCAGATGGTCACGCCGGCGGGACACGACGGACACGTGAGGGTGGCGGTGACGCCGTAGGCGTTCTCGTTGCCGGTGTTGGAGAGGTAGACCAGCAAGGTCCCCGATTCGCCGGCGTCGAGGTAATAGTTGGCGTTGCAGGTCGGATCATAGACGAAATAGCCGTAGCCGTAGAACGAATCGTAGAGCTGGATGTTGGGGGACCCGGAGCAGGTGCTGGTGTCGGCCACGCGGGTCATCGCGGCGAAATTGACGTCGTCGATGGTGAGGTCGTTGCCGTAATCGTTGATGGCCAGGATCCCCAGCCGGACGGAGGCCTGCCCCCCCGCCACCGCCGAGACGTCCACGGCGTGCTTGGACCAGGACTTGTTGGCGCCGCCGTAGAGATTGGTGCGGTTGAAGGTGGGGCCGACATCGGTCCAGGAGCCGCCCCCGTTCGTGGAGATCTGCAGCTGGATCCGGTCCTGATAGCTGGAGTACTGGGTATCGTGGAACATCCAGAACTCCACCGCGGCCAGCGGGGTCGAGGAAAGGTTGGCGTTGGTGGAGCGGGCCAGGCGGACCTGGTCCCCCTTGTTCGGATCGTCCCAGCAGTTGGCGTAGGCCAGCCCCGCCCCGGAATGGGTGGTCCCCCCGGTGGGGTAGCGCGTGGCGGTGGAGCGGCCCCAGTTCAGGGCGGTCCCCACGACATCGGTCTGGGCCCAGTTGGTGGGCGGGAAGGTGGTGCCGTCGAAGCTCTCGGGGAAGCCGGTGATGGAGGCACCGAGGGAATTGTTGGCGTTGGCGATCTTCTGGAACTTCAGGTTGCCGGAGGCGCACCCCGAACCGCCGGTCCAGGAGCCGTCGACCGCGCGGATGTTGTAGATCTCGAAGTTGACGGTGCGGATGTCGGTGCCGCCGGTGACCCGAACCTGGAAGGGCTGGCCCACCGGGTAGCCGGTGGCGCCGGCGTCGAGGGCCTCCCACTCGGCCGTGGCGTTGACGATGGTCACGTTCGCGTCCGGGAAGGCGGGGTCCACGCGGAGGTCGGCCTTGAACCCCGTGGGAAGGGCGAAGGTCTCGTTGTTTTGGAACTGGACCATGATGTTGACGGTCTCGCCCCGGTCCATGTAGCCGTCGCCGTCGCAGCCGCCGACGACGTCGTCCACCTTGGAGACGCAGAGGTTGACGGCGCACCCCACGACCGCGTTGGAGGAGTTGTGGGTGGCCAGGTCGCTGCCGGTGAAGCTCAGCCAGACGGTGTTGCCGTCGGCCGCCCCCAGTTGGGCGACGGTGATCGGGGCCACGGTGTAGTTGTTGGGCCCGCCGCTGATGAGCGCCGGGACGGTATTGCCGTTGGAGGCGTGGTAGACGGCGTTGGTGGGGGTGCCCCCCAGGTCGATGATGGAGCCGCTGATCGTGTCGTAGCACTTGTAGTTGGGCTTGGCCAGGAAGGCCTGGGGCGCCGAGGAGCAGCCGGAGAACTTGTAGGGGCGGATCCACGAGGCGTCGTCGAGGGAGACGCCGCCGTTCCTGGCGTATTGAGCGTTGGACCAGAGGGTGCAACCGTCCTCGGGATCCACGGCCAGACCGCTGTAGTCCCCCCAGCGATAGGAGGGGCTCTGGAATACGCCGGTATTGTACTGCGCTTCGCCGGCCTTGGCCACCTGGACGGTTCCCCACGTGCCGCCTTCGTTGCCGGCCAGCGCGGCGCCGATGTAGATGGAGTCGGTTTGGGAGGCGCGGGAGAACGCGAGGGCGAAGTCGTAGTTGCGGTCGGCGGCGATGGAGCCCATCCAGAGGAAGTAGCCCGTTTCGGTGACCGTCCCGCTGATGGGGGTGCCCGGGCTGGCGCCGCTCACGTTAATCTTGGCGTATCCGAGGGCGGCCCCGGCGCCGCCCTGGGTGCCGTGAACGGCGTAGAACCAGTCCCCGCGCTGCTCGGGGTCCATCCACTGGCCGTACATGCAGTCGATGGGCTGGTTGGTGAAGTAGCTGCCGAAGGGGTTGGTGCAATCGGTGGCGGTCAGCACGGCGCTCCCGTAGGTGGCGGGGTTGTTGCTCGTGGAGGGGACGGGCCAGCGCCAGAGCTGGAGCGCGTTGGTGGTGGAGACCATGGAGGCCAGGTGCGTGCCGTTGTAGGTCGGCGTCTGCCCCTGCTTGCACCCCGCGATGTTGGCGGGCCAGGGGGTGAAAATGCCGGCGAAGGTATATTCCCGGGTGGTCGGCGCGGCGCCGGTGTAGACGCCCGGCGACTTGGAGACGGCCCAGCCCATGGGGGTGCCGGAGCCGAAATAGTTGCCGCCGATGATCAGGGCGTCGGGCCCGGCGGCCACCTTCGGATAGTCGGGGAAGCCCGTGCCGCTCGGGTTGAGCTCGTATTTCCAGAAGTTGGCCGTGCTGGTGGGCGTGGCGCCGCTCTTGGAAACCGCGATGCAGACGGCCCCCTCGTTGGAGGCGTTGAGCGCGAGGGCGATCAGGACATAGCGGGGGTCGGTCGGGTTGGGGCAGCTCCCGCCGTAGGACTCGTCATAGAGGACGTAGGGATCGCAGATGGCGGCGGGGCTCCCGCAGATGGTGCCGGTGCCGCTGAAGAGGGTGCTCATGTTGAAGGAGGCGGCCAGCGTGCCGGTGCCCTTGTTGTAGACCGCATAATAAGAGTTGTAGCCGGCGATGATGTAGTCCTTGCCGACGGCCAGGTGGACGTCCGGAGGCCCCCCGGTGGGGCTGCTCGCCGGATAGCCCTGCCATCCGGCCGAGAGGGCGCCAAGCGCGCGGCTGGGGCCTTCAATAAATTCGGAGATTGGCAACAGGGAGGAGGGGGGGGTGGAGGGATCGGCGAGGTCCACGGTGGGACCGACATCCTCGCCCATGGGGACCCAGCCGCTGAATTGTTCTCTCAAGGCCCGCTCGGCCTCTTCGGCCCATTCGGGCATCTTGCCCTTCATGTTGATCGGGATGTTGGGGTCCAGTTCGGAAATGTCCGGACCGAACTCCGGACCCATCGTGACGGCATCGGGAGGGAGGATCCAGCCGGTGCCCGGAGGCGGAAGGCCGTCGTCGCCCGCCGGGGGCCGGGCGGCCTGCTCCCCGACTCCGGCGGGGAGGGCCTGGGGCTTTTCCTGCGGGGCGATGGATTGAAGGGCGACCTTCGTCTCGTCGGGAGAAGCCGTGGTGAGCACCGCTCGGGCCGCGGGGCGCTGGTCCGGCAATACCGCCGCCGGCGATGGCGCCACGGCCGACTTGGCCGCTGCGGCGCCGGCGCCCGGCACGAGGGGCTGGAGCGGCCGCGTGGCTTGGTGGGTGGTGGAGCACGCCGCGGTCGCCAGCACGAGCGCCAGCAGGAGCAGCATTGCCCCAAAGGATTTGTTCTTAGCGTTCATACGACCCTCCTAAAGTGATCGGTACCGACTAAGGACACGATCAGTAGTGTAAAGAATAAATCGGCCGGTGTCAAGTGGCACGCATTCATTCTCCAAAGACCATATGCAAGCCGCATGCCCGGGGGAAGGCCACTATTAAGACATTATTTGTCAGGGATATCCGGCGCCGATGTTCAAACTGGGGCAAGCGGCCATGCCACTTTATTACACAAGTCACGCGATTTGACCCGCCTATTCCAGCGGCCCGAGGGGCGCGAAGCGGGCCGTGAAATGGCGCAGGCGCTCCGGCGCCCAGGCCATCCGGTAGCCCGGAAGGCGGGAGCGGTTCTTGACCACCTCCCCCGCCACCTCGGCGACATAGGCCAGGTGGTCGTTGGTGTAGACCCGCCGCGGCACGGCCAGGCGGACCAGCTCCATGGGGGGGTAGGTCACCTTGCCGGTGGCCGGATCGGTGGAGGCGAACATCACCGAGCCGATCTCCACCCCCCGGACGCCCCCCTCCAGGTAGAGGGCCACGGCAAGCGCCTGGGCGGGGAGCTGTTCCTGCTTCATGGCCGGGAGCATCCGTTTGGCGTCGAGGTAGACGGCGTGGCCGCCGGTGGGCTCCAGGATGGCGGCCCCGGCCTCCTTGAGCCGCTCGCCGAAGAGCTCCACCTGCTCGATCCGGAACCGGAGGTACTCCTCGTCCTGGGCCTCCTTGAGCCCGACGGCGATGGTCTCCAGCTCGCGGCCGGAGAGGCCGCCGTAGGTGAGGAACCCCTCCTTGAGGATAAGGGTGTTTTTGACCGCGTCGTAGGTCGCCGTGCTGTTGAGGCCGATGAACCCGCCGATGTTGGCGAGCCCGTCCTTCTTGGCGGAGAAGGTGCAGCCGTCGGCGCAGGCGAACATCTCCCGGCCGATCTTCGCGACGGGGGCGTCGCCGTATCCGTCCTCCCGCAGCTTGATGAAGTAGGCGTTCTCGGCGTACCGGCAGGCGTCCAGGAAGAAGGGGACGCCGTGCTTGCGGCAGCAGGCCGAGACCTGGAAGAGGTTGGCCATCGACACGGGCTGGCCGCCGCCCGTGTTGTTGGTGACGGTCAGCATGCAGAACGGGACCTTGTCCCTCTTCTTGGCGAGGAGGATCTCCAGCTTCTCCACGTCCATGTTCCCCTTGAACGGGTGGATCCTCTGGGGGTCCTTCCCCTCCTCGATGACGAGGTCGAGGGCCTGGGCCCCCAGGGCCTCGATGTTGGCGCGGGTAGTGTCGAAGTGGTTGTTGGAGGGGATGATGTCGCCCTTCTTGGCCAGGGTCCCGAAGAGGATGTGCTCCGCAGCCCGCCCCTGGTGGGTGGGCAGGACGTGCCTGAACCCGGTCACCTCCCGGACGGCGGCCTCGAACCGCTCCCAGGAGCGGGCATAGGCGTAGGACTCGTCCCCCATCATCAGGCCGCTCCACTGGGCGTCCGACATCGCCGAGGTGCCGCTGTCGGTGAGGAGGTCGATGAAGATGTCGCGCGCCTTGACGAGGAAGAGGTTGTAGTGGGCCTCCTTCAGGCGGCGGAGCCGCTCGTCGCGGGGGAGGAGCTCGATCCGCTCCACCATCTTGACGCGCCACGGCTCGGGGAGGATGCGCTTACTCTTCATGGTCCCTCCAGGGGTGTCGAAGTGGTGCTTCCGGCAACTATTTTAATACTTTTTTCAGCACCGCGCCCGTATAGGAGCGTTTGACCTTCGCCACCTCCTCCGGCGTCCCGGCGGCCACCACCTCGCCGCCGGCGTCCCCCCCCTCGGGTCCCAGGTCCAGGACGAAATCGGCCGTCTTGATGACGTCGAGGTTGTGCTCGATGACGATGACGGTGGCGCCGCGGTCCACGAGGGCGTGGAGGACCGCCAGGAGCTTGCGGACGTCGTCGGCGTGGAGCCCCACGGTGGGCTCGTCGAGGAGGTAGAGGGTGTGCCCCTTGGGGCGCTTGGACAATTCGCGGGACAACTTGATCCGCTGGGCCTCGCCGCCGGAGAGGGTGGGGGCCGGCTGGCCCAGGGCGAGGTACCCCAACCCCACCGCCTGAAAGGTCTCCAGGACCCGGACGATGGGGGGGTGGTTCTTGAAGAACTCCGCGGCCTGGTCCACGGTAAGGTTGAGGACCTCCCAGATGGAGAGCCCCTTGTACTTCACCTCCAGCGTCTCGCGATTGTAGCGCTTCCCGCCGCAGACGTCGCACGCGACGAAGACGTCGGGAAGGAAGTGCATCTCGATCTTGACGGAGCCGTCGCCCCCGCACGCCTCGCACCGCCCCCCCTTTACATTGAAAGAAAAGCGCCCCGGCTTGTAGCCGCGCAGGCGCGCCTCGGGGGTGAGGGCGAAAAGGTCGCGGATGGGAGTGAAACAGCCGGTGTAGGTGGCCGGGTTGGAGCGGGGCGTCCGGCCGATGGGACTCTGGTCGATGTCGATGACGCGCTGAAGATATTCGAGCCCCTTCACCTCCCGGTGCCTCCCCGGCGCCTCGCCGCCGGAGTAGAGCCGCCACAGGATGGCCTTGTAGAGGATGTCCTCCACCAGCGTGGACTTGCCCGACCCGGAGACCCCGGTGACGCAGCAGAAGGTCCCGAGGGGGAAGTGGGCGTCCACATTCTTCAGATTGTGCTCGGCCGCCCCGAGCACCGAGAGGGTCCGGCCGATCCCCCTTCGGCGCTCCTTCGGCACGGGGATGACCAGGCGGCCCGAGAGATAGGCGCCCGTCAGGGAGGCCGGGTGCTTGGACACCGCCGCCACGCTCCCGCTCACCACGATCTCCCCGCCGAGTGCCCCCGCCCCGGGCCCCAGGTCCACCACATGGTCGGCGGCCCGGATGGTCTCTTCGTCGTGCTCGACCACGATGACGGTGTTGCCCAGGTCGCGGAGTTTGAGCAGGGTGTTGAGGAGCTTGCGGTTGTCCCGCTGGTGGAGGCCGATGGAGGGCTCGTCGAGAACGTAGAGGACGCCGGTGAGCTTGCTCCCCACCTGGGTGGCGAGACGGATCCTCTGGCCCTCGCCCCCGGAGAGGGTGGCGGCCCCGCGGTCGAGGGTGAGATACCCCAGGCCCACGTCCTTGAGGAACTGGAGCCGCTCGGCGATCTCCTTCATGATCTTGTGGGCGATCTGCCGATCCTTGGGGCTGAAGCCCGCCTCGGCCTCCGCGAAGAACCGGAGGGCGGCGTCCACCGAGAGCTCGGTGGCCTCCGCGATGGAGCGCCCCCCCACCTTCACGGCGAGGGCCTCCCGCTTGAGGCGCTTCCCGCCGCAGTCGGGGCAGGGGGTGAAGGCCATGAACTGCTCGATCTCCTGCCGCACCGCCCACGACTGCGTCTCCCGGAAGCGCCGCTCCAAGTTGGCAACGATCCCCTCGAACCGGCCGGTGTAGGCGTAGTTGGACTTCTCCGCCACGTAGAGGAACGGGTACTCCTCCTCGCTCCCGTAGAGGACGAGGGCGCGGAAGTGTTCGGGCAGATTCTTCCACGGCGTGTCGATGCGGATGCCCATGTGGTCGGCCAGCTGGCGGATCTGCTTCATCTTCCAGGTCTCCGACTCGGGGCCGTAGAGGGCGAAGCACCCCTCGTGGAGGGAAAGCGAGGGGTCGGGGATGAGGCGCTCGAGGGCGATCTTGCGCTGGGTCCCCAGGCCGGAACACGCCTTGCAGGCGCCGTAGGGGGAGTTGAAGGAGAAGAAGCGGGGCGAGATCTCGCCGAAGGCGAAGCCGCAGCGCGGGCAGGAGTGCTTTTCGGAGAGGAGCTCCTCCCCCTTCTCCGTCCAGAGGACGACCCTCCCCCGCCCCGCCCGCAGGGCGGTCTCCAGGGAGTCGGCCAGGCGCCCCTTGACGTCCCCCTTCAGGACGAGGCGGTCCACCAGCACCTCGATGGAGTGCTTTTTGTTCTTTTCCAGGGCCGGCAGGTCCTCCAGGTCGTGCACCGTTCCGTCGATCCGCACCTTGGAGAAGCCGTCCCGCCGCGCCTGCTCGAAGAGCTTGAGGTACTCCCCCTTGCGCCCCTCCACCAGCGGCGCCAGCACCTGCAGGGCGGTCCCCTCCGGCTTCGCGAGGACGGCGTCCACCATCTGCTGGACCGAGAGGGCCTCGATGGGGATGGCGCAGTCGGGGCAGAACACCTTCCCGACCGAGGCGAAAAGGAGGCGGAGGTAGTCGTAGATCTCCGTGGTGGTCCCCACCGTGGAGCGGGGGTTGTGGGAGGCCGACTTCTGCTCGATGGCGATGGCCGGCGAGAGCCCCTCGATGGCCTCCACGTCGGGCTTGTCCATGAGCTCGAGGAACTGCCGGGCGTAGGTGGAGAGGGACTCGACGTACCGCCGCTGCCCCTCGGCGAAGATGGTGTCGAAGGCCAGCGACGATTTCCCCGACCCCGAGACGCCGGTGAAGACGATCAGTTTTTCCCGGGGCAGTTCCAGGGAGACGTTCTTGAGGTTGTGCTGGCGGGCGCCGCGGATCTTGATGAAATTCATAAAGGTTTTATTTTAACACTAAGGTATCCCGCGGGTCATCCACGGGGGCGGGCCTATTCGATCGGCCCGGTCGTCGTGGGCGTCTCGCTCGCCTCGCGGCCGCGGGCCGGCGCGGCTACCGCGAAAAGGAGGAAGTCGTTGTTCTTGAACACCGGCCGGAACCGCTCTTGATGCCGCTGAATGAACGGGAGGATCCGCGCCCGGTCGGAGGGCCAGGCGGGCGAGGTCAGGACGAAGGAGACGCGAAACCGGTCGAGCGCGCCAAGGGCCCCGGCGTCCTCCAGCGGCAGGAACACGGCGTGGCGACGGACCAGCAACGCCAGGGCGCGCGGCTTGGTCGTCGCGAAGACGGCGCCGGGCTCGGTGTGCTCCTCCAGCGCCTTGAGCAGTTCCGCCGTCGAGGCGGCGTCCACGCTCCCGGGGACGGGGGCGCGAAGGTCCGTGCGGGCGTAGACGGAGCCGTACACCCAAAGGAAGCATAGTCCGACGACGGGGACGACGACTCTTCCCCCCCGCGTTGCGGCATAACCGTCAGCGCCCAGCGCGAGGACGAAGAATAAGTAGGGGAGCATCGGCAGGAGATACCGAAGCCCCTGATCGCTGGGATAGATCAGGAGGGGCGCGACGAGCAGGAGGAGATAGGTCTCGTGGGGGGTTCGGCGTTTGACGGCGACAAGGAAGCCAAGGACCGAGACCAGGACCACGATCAGGCCCATCGGCGGCCGGACGATCGCGGGAGGACCCGCCAGGAGTTGGGCAAGCCATTGGGCGGCATAGACGCCATTGTGGACGACCGCGTCATAGGAAGGGTGCAGAAACTCCCCGTAGTTCCAGAACGCCCCGAAGAGGGCGGCCAGAATCCCTACGCCCCCCCCGGCCGCTCCAACCGCCGTCCAGGACCACACCGGAAACCGGCGGAACTTCCATAGTGAATAGAGCAGCGGCAGGGGCACGAGCGCCAGCCCCGCCGCCCGCGTCCCTGCGGCCAGCCCCAGCAGAAGCCCCGCGGCGGTCCCTCGACGCGCCCCTCCCCGTTCCGGGCATCGGTCGAGGGCCCACAGGGCTCCCTGGGCGAAACAGAGGAAGGGGAACTCGGAGAGGAGCAGGTCCTTGCACCCCCAAAGGTAGGGATGGAGGGCGAAGGCGGCCATCGCCGCCAGGAGCGGCGCCGGGGAGACATGGGGCCGCCAGGTGCGATAAAAGAGCCAGAGGAACAGAAGGAGAAACGCGATGCTCTGGAGCTGGAAGGGAACGAGGCCGAGGCCGAAGGCCTTGACCAGCGGCGCCAGCAGGAGCGGATAGACCGGCGGATAGACGGGGGCGCTCGGGGAGGCGCCGGGGTTGTGAAGGTAGTTAAGGGCCGCGTAGGGCCGTCCCTCCGCCAGGTTCCGGGCGTGCTCGAGATACTGCGCCCAGTCGCCTCCCCAATCGAACCCCGGCCTCAGGGTCAGGCCGTGGAAAAGGGCGACCGCGGCCAGCAGGAGGGCGAGCAGGACGCGCTCGGTGCGGCGGCTCATCGGCCCATTGTAGCACCGGGAAAAAGAAACCAGCCCCCCGAGGCGGGGGGCCGCAGGATTCATAAAACGGTGCGCCGCTATTCCCCGGCGGCCTTGTACTCCTTGTACTCGAGGGCCTTGGTGGGACAGAACGGGACGCACTGCGGGTCGCCCTTGCAGAGGTCGCACTTGTGGACCATCTTGAACTTCTCGTCCCACTGCATGTTGCCGAAGGGGCAGGCGGCGACGCAGGCCTTGCACTTGGTGCATTTCTCGTAGTCGATGTCCAGGGCCCCGGTGGCGGGGTTGCGGACGATGCAGTCCTTGGGGCAGGCCTTGACGCAGGCGGCGTCGGAGCACTGGTAGCACACGATGGGGACGCCGGCCTCGGGGCCGCGCCGGATGATGTTGATGCGGGTCTGGCCGGCCTTGCCATCCTTCGCGTGGGCGAAGCCGCAGGCCAGCTCGCACTTGCCGCAGGCGATGCAGCGGGACACGGTCACGGTGTAGAGCTTCACAGCTGCACCCCCTTGAGGAACCCCGCGAACTTCTTCGCGTACTTTTCCCGCTTGCAGGCGTCGCAGAGGGCGAAATAGCGCGGGGGGACGCTGCACTTCTCGACGAAGAACTTCCCCTGCGCGGCGGTGACGTGCTTTTTGCCGCACGCCTCGCACTGGACGGGGATCTCGACCTTCACTTCGGGGGCCTGGCTCATTGCGCTTCTCCTTTTCCGATGGCGATGCCGCGCTCGAGGGCCTTGTAGTTGAGCTGGATGATCTTCTCCTTCCCCTCGAAGGTGGCGGCGATGGCGGCCTTGACGCTCTCCACCCCCACCATCCCCGTCTTTCCGACCAGGGCCCCCAGGGCCACCATATTGGCGGCCTTGGGGCTCCCGCACTCGATGGCGACCTCGTTGGCCCGGACATAGACCACATCGAGGTCCGTGCGCTCGGCCTTGCGGTCGATGAGGGAGCTGTTGATGAGGAGGATCCCCTTCGGCTTGACGGCGGGCTCGAACTTGTCGAGCGAGGGGCGGTTGAGGGCGACGACGATGCGGGGGGTGCGCACCACCGGCGAGCCGACCGGCTTGTCGGAGACCACCACGGTGCAGTTGCAGGTGCCGCCGCGCATTTCGGGGCCGTATGAAGGGAGCCAGGAGACCTCCTTGCCCTCCTTCATCCCGGCGTAGGCCAGCATCTTCCCGATGAGGAGGACGCCCTGGCCGCCGAACCCGGCGAGGATCATGTCGTTCTGCATCTCAGGCCTCCTTCCCCTCCGGGGTCTTGAAGACCCCCAGCGGGTAGTAGGGCAGCATGTTCTCCTCCAGCCACTTGACGGAATCGGTCGGGGCGATGCCCCAGTTGGTGGGGCACGTGGAGAGGCATTCGACGAGGGAGAAGCAGGTCCCCTCCATCTGGTACCGGAACGCCCGCTTGATGAGGGCCTTGGTCTTGACCACATCGAGAGGGGCGTGCAGGGAACCGCGGGCGATGAAGGCCGGGGTGACGAGAGCGGAGAGGAGCTCGGCCACGCGGATGGGGAACCCGGCCAGAGCGGTGTCGCGCCCCAGCGGGCAGGTGGTGGCCACCTGGCCGGGCATGGTGGTGGGGGCCATCTGGCCGCCGGTCATGCCGTAGATGGCGTTGTTGATGAAGATGGTCGTGAACTTTTCGCCCCGGTTGGCGGCGTGGATGATTTCGGCCATCCCGATGGAGGCCAGGTCCCCGTCCCCCTGGTAGGTGAAAACGGTCAGGTCGGGGCGGGCCCGCTTGATGCCGGTGGCGACGGCCGGGGCGCGGCCGTGGGAGGCCTCGTGGAAGTCGCAGTTGAAGTAGTCGTAGGCCAGAACGGAGCACCCGACGGGGGCGACCCCCACGGTGCGCTCGCGCAGGCCCAATTCGTCGAGGACCTCCGCCACGAGACGGTGGGAGATCCCATGCGTGCAGCCGGGACAGTAGTGCATCGTCCCCGGCCGCAGGGACTCGGGACGCTTGAAGACGGTGATTTCGCTCATGCCTTGCCTCCCTTCCCGGCGGCCTTGGATGGGGCCGCGCCGAGGATGGCGGTCACCTGCTCCATCACCTCCTCGGGGGTGACCAGGATGCCGCCTTGGCGCCCGTAGAAGCGGACCGGAAGGCCCTCGCGGACGGCGAACCGGACGTCCTCCACCATCTGCCCGGTGGAGAGCTCCACCGTCAGGACGGCCTCGGCTTTCTTCGCCTTCTCCCTCAGGGCCTCGGTGGGGAAGGGCCACAGGGTGATGGGTCGGAAGAGCCCGGCGTTGATCCCCTTCTCCTTCAATTCATTGACGGCCGTGAGGCAGACGCGGGCGGGGGTGCCGTAGGCGACGACGAGGACGTCGTAGTCGCCGTCGGTGTTGTAGGAGGCCCACCGCACCTCGTCCTTCTCCATCCGGTCGTATTTGGCCTTGAGCCGCCGGTTGTGCCGCTCCAGCTCCTCGGGGTCGAGGATGAGGGAGTTGATGATGTTGGGCTTCCGGCCCCGGTTCCCGGTGGTGGCCCAGTCCTTGGGGGCCAGGTCTTTGATGGGCTTCCGGCCCTCCCGGATCTCGCAGGGCTCCATCATCTGCCCGATGAGGGCGTCGCCGATGACGAGGACCGGGTTGCGGTAGAAGTCGGCCAGGTCGAAGGCGTCCTGGACCAGGTCGGCGGCGTCCTGGACCGACCAGGGGGCCAGGACGATGCAACGGTAGTCGCCGTGCCCGCCCCCCTTGGTGGCCTGGAAGTAGTCGGCTTGCGCCGGCAGGATGCCCCCCAACCCCGGCCCGGCCCGCATGATGTTGACGATCACGACGGGCACCTCGGCCCCCGCCAGGTAGGAGAGGGCCTCCATCATCAGGGCGATGCCGGGCGAGGAGGAGGAGGTGAAGGCGCGCGCCCCGGCGCCGCCGGCGCCGTAGAGCATATTGGAGGCCGCGACCTCGCTCTCCGCCTGGACGAAGGTGCCGCCCACCTGGGGCAGCCGCAGGGACATGTACTCGGGAATCTCGTTCTGGGGGGTGATCGGATAGCCGAAAAAGAGCCGGCAGCCGGCGGCGATGGCCGCCTCGCCGATGGCCTCCGCCCCCTTCATGAGCAGTTTCGCCATGGTTCCAGGCCCCCTTTTCAGTAGTCGAAGTACCGGTACATCGTCCCCTGGACGGACATCTCGATGGCCACGTCCGGGCAGACGATGCAGCAGATGCGGCAGCCGATGCAGCGGGGCTGCTCCTTGACCTGGGCGTAGAAGTAGCCCTTGACGTTGAGCTGCTTTCCCATGGCCAGGATCTGCTCGGGGCACGCCTTGACGCAGAGCTCGCACCCCTTGCACTTGTTCGGGTCGATGGTGATCTTCGACACGCATTCCCTCCTTTCAGACGACGATCGGCGACCGGCGCGTGCCCGCGGGGTTGGCCCCGAAGGGCGGGCGGATGAAGGTTGTAATGGGGAGGACGGGGCAGGCAAACCGGGCTGGGTCCAGCCGGGCGGCGACGTCCTCGCGGGCCACCACGTATTGTACCCGCAAACCGGCCCCGTTGGCAAATGCGAGGGTCCGGGCGTACCCCTCCTCGACGATTTCCGGGGTGGTTTCGTCCATCAGGTGCGTGTTGGCCACCACTCCGGCGACCCGCAGGCCGGCCATGGCTTCGATGGAGCACATCATGGCCAGGTTCGAAGCGGCGTCTCCCGTCCGGGGGCGGGAGGTGTTGACCACCAGCACCAGCTCCACCTCGTCCGGGTCGAGGGCGTCGTGGAACGACCGCAGGACCCGGCAGCCGTCCGGGTCACCGGCCACGTCCAGGAACACCCGCGTCCCGGGCTCCTTCAGGATCCCCTTCACCTGCGGCAGGACGATGGGGAGGTCGGCATACACCTGCTCCCCCGAGGGGATGATCATGTGGACCCCCGAGGTGAGGAGGACATTGCGGACCATGCGGGAGCGGAAGAAGGGCTTGACGATGTCGAGATCGATGAAATAGGCGGGACGCCCCTCCCGCGCTTCGCGCAGGGCGCGGTTGACGGCGATCTCCGACTTCCCTGAGCCGAAATGGCCGGTAAAGATGGTCTTGGGCCTGTTCATCGCGGCCTTATCCCGCTCCCGCGGCCCCGAGCGCCGGCCTTATTTGAGGGCCCCCAGCTTGTCCAGGTCCTTGTCGGCCCCCAGGACCAGGAGCTGGTCGCTGTCCTTGATCAGGGCGTCGGGGCTGGGGACCGGGTTCCACGCCCCCGTGAGGGTGTCCTTGACGGCCACCACCTGAACGTTGTGGTGCTTGCGGAGGGCCAGCTGTTTGAGGGTCTTGCCGATGAACGAGGCCGGGGGGGCCAGCGTGACGATGCTGTACCCCTCCTCCAGCGGGAGCGAGTCCATGATGTTGCGCGTGGAGAGGGTGTGGGCCAGCCGGGTGGCCATCTCCTGCTCGGGATAGACCAGGTCGCGGTCGTCGAGCCCCAGGGCCTGGAGGATCTTCATGTGGTCGTCGCTGGAGACCTTGGCGATGACGCGCGGCACCCCCAGCTCCTTCAGATGCAGGGACGCCAGGATGGAGGCGTCCATCCGGTTGCCCACCGCCACCACCGCCACGTCCACGTCGCGGGCCCCCAGGGCGGCCAGGGCATCCTTGTCCTTGATGTCGGCCTGCACGACGTCGGGGAGCTCCTCCTTGAGCTGGTTCACCAGGGCAGGGGAGGCGTCCACGGCCAGCACCTGGTGGCCCAGGGCAAGAAGCTCCCGGGCCAAACTGGAGCCGAACCGGCCGAGTCCGAGGACGAGGACCGAGGCCATGTTATTTGCCGCCCTTCCTCGGGGGCTTCGCCCCCTCCAGGGCGGCCTGGGCGGCGGCCAGGCGGGCGATGGGGACGCGGAAGGGGGAACAGGAGACGTAGTCCATCCCGACGCGGTGGCAGAACTTGACCGAGTCGGGGTCCCCGCCGTGCTCGCCGCAGATGCCCACCTTGAGGTTGGGGCGCGTGGCGCGTCCGCGCCGGATGCCCAGGGCGATGAGCTCGCCCACGGCCTCCTGGTCGATGGTCTGGAACGGATCGGCCGGGAGGATCTTCCCGTTGAGATAGTCGGGGAGGAACCCGCCGATGTCGTCGCGGCTGAAGCCGAAGGTCATCTGGGTCAGGTCGTTGGTGCCGTAGGAGAAGAACTCGGCCGTCTGGGCCATCTTGCCGGCGGCGAGCGCCGCGCGGGGGATCTCGATCATCGTGCCGAAGAGGAAGGGAATCTTCTTGAGGCCCACCTTGGCGCAGACCTCCGGATACACCCGGTCCACGATCCTCTTCTGGTCGTCCAGCTCGGTGACGGCGCAGGTGACGGGGACCATGATCTCGGGAAGGGCCCTCTTCCCGGCCTTGAGGAGCTCGCCGGCCGCCTCCAGGATGGCGCGCACCTGCATCTCGGTGATCTCGGGGTAGGTGACGCCGAGGCGGACGCCCCGGTGCCCCAGCATGGGGTTGTTTTCGCGGAGCCCCTCGGCCCGCTTCTTCAGCTCGGCCATGTCCACCCCGAGCTCCTTCGCCAGCGCCTCCAGCTTCTCGGCGGAATGGGGGACGAACTCGTGCAGGGGCGGATCGAGCAGGCGGATGGTCACCGGCAGGCCGTCCATCACCTCCAGGGTCGCCTTGATGTCGTTCTTGACGAAGACGGCCAGCTCGGCCAGGGCGGCCCGGCGCTCCTCCAGCGTCTTGCTCATGATCATCTTGCGCAGGAGGAAGAGGGGCTTGTCGCTTCCCTCCCCGTAGAACATGTGCTCGGTGCGGAACAGGCCGATCCCCTCGGCCCCGAACTCGCGGGCCTTTTTCGCGTCCTTCGGCGTGTCGGCGTTGGTGCGCACCTTGAGCTGGCGGACCTTGTCTACCAGCTTCATCAGCTCGGTGTAGGAGCGGTTGTGCGCCAGGTCCACGTCCACCAGGTCGAGGGCCCCTTGGTAGACCAGCCCCTTGGTGCCGTTGAGGGAGATCCACTCCCCCTCCTTCACCACGACGCCCTTCTTCGTCTTGAACGATTTGTTGTCCTGGGCGATCTCGATGTCGCCGCACCCCACGATGCAGCACTTGCCCCACCCGCGGGCCACGAGGGCCGCGTGGGAGGTCATCCCCCCCTTGGAGGTGAGGATGGCCTGCGCTTTGTGCATCCCGTCCACGTCCTCGGGGGAGGTCTCCTCGCGGACGAGGATGACCTGCTCCCCCCGCCCGGCCCAGGCGACCGCGTCCGCGGAGGAGAAGACCACCCGCCCGCGGGCGCCGCCCGGCCCGGCGGGAAGCCCCTTGGCGATGGGGGCGGCGCCCGCCTCGGCCTGGGGGTCGATCATGGGGAGGAGCAGCTCCACGAGCTGGGTCGGGGCCACGCGCATCACGGCGGTGGCGGCGTCGATGAGATTCTCCTTGTACATCTCCGTGGCCATGCGCACCGCGGCCACGCCGTTGCGCTTCCCCACGCGGCACTGGAGCATGTAGAGCGTCCCCCGTTCGATGGTAAACTCGATGTCCTGCATGTCGCGGTAGTGCTTCTCGAGGCGCCGCTGGATGTCATAGAGCTCCCGGTAGAGCTTCGGCATCCGCTTCTCCAGCGTCTCCAGGTTCTGGCTCTGGGCGTTCTTGGAATACTCGTTGATCGGCGCCGGAGTGCGGATGCCCGCCACGACATCCTCGCCCTGGGCGTTGACCAGATACTCGCCGTAGAACTGGTTCTCGCCGGTGCCCGGATTGCGGGTGAAGGCCACGCCGGTGGCCGAGTCGTCGCCCATGTTGCCGAAGACCATGCTCTGCACGTTGACCGCCGTCCCCCAGTCGTCGGGGATCCGCTCGATGCGGCGGTATTCCACGGCCCGCTTGCCGTTCCAGCTCATGAACACCGCCCCGATGGCGCCCCACAGCTGCTGCATCGGGTCCTCGGGGAAGGCCCGACCCAGCTCGGACTGAACCATCCCCTTGAAGATGGAGACCAGCTCCTGGAGGTCCTCGGCGGTCAGGGCGGTATCGTCCTGGATCCCCTTCGCATGCTTCATCTGATCGAGCCGCTCGTCCATGAGCTTGCGGATGCCCTTGCCGCGGGCGGGCTCGCGCCCCTCGGCCTTCTCCATGACCACGTCGGCGTACATCATGACGAGGCGGCGGTAGGCGTCGTAGGCGAAGCGGGGGTTCCCGGTGTTGGCGATGAGCCCCTTCACGGTGGTGTCGTTGAGACCGATGTTGAGGACCGTGTCCATCATCCCCGGCATGGAACGGCGGGCGCCCGAGCGGACCGACAGCAGGAGGGGGTTGGCCGGGTCGCCGAATTTCTTGTTCATGAGCTTCTCGACCTGGGCCAGGGCCTTCTGAACCTGGCCTTTCAACTCCCGGGGATAGGAGCGGCGATTGGCGTAATAGTGGGTGCAGACCTCGGTGGTGATGGTGAAGCCGGGGGGGACCGGCAGGCGCAGGTCCTTGTGCCCGGCCATCTCGGCCAGGTTGGCCCCCTTGCCGCCCAGCAAGTTCTTCATCGCTTCATTGCCGTCGGCCTTGCCCTTGCCGAACGAGTACACGTACTTTTTCATGCTCCGCTCCTTGTAAGGGTGGTTTTCATCAATGATGCCAATTATTGTAATCCAAACGGCTTGCCCGCGCAACCGGACCCGGCGGGAGCGCCCGGCCCGGATTGCCGTTTGGCCCCGGATGGGCTATCCTTAGCGGAGATGCGAAGCCCGGCCCCGTCCAACCGCCCGGCGGCCTGCCCATGAAGAAAAGCCGTCGCGCCTCCCCCTCCCCGACCGCCGGCCGAACGGCCGCCCTTCCGCCGCCGGCGCCCCCCATCGCCCGGTTGGTCCTGGGGACGCTCTTCGTGGTCCTGCTTGTCGGCTGGGCCTTCCACGGGGCCCTGGACTGCGCCTTCGTGGAAGTGGACGACGCCGATCTGGTGACGGAAAACCCCTTCGTGCGGCGGGGCCTGACGGGAGAGAGCGTCCGCTGGGCCTTCACCAACCTCGAAACGACCTAGTGGATCCCCCTGGCATGGCTGTCGCTGATGCTCGACCACGAACTGTATGGCCTGGAGGCGAGGGGGTTCCACCGGACCAGCGTCCTGATCCACCAGGCGGCCACGGCCGCCCTGTTCCTCCTCCTCGCCCGCACCACAGGGCTGTACTGGCCCAGTTTGATGGTTGCCTTGCTCTTCGGCGTCCACCCCCTGCGCGTGGAATCGGTGGTGTGGGTGGCGGAGCGCAAGGACATCCTCTGCGCCCTGTTTTACATTCTGACGCTGGCCGCCCACGCCCGGTATGCCCGGCGTCCCTCGTGGGGAAGGTACCTCTGGGTTCTGGCGGGGTTCACCCTGGCGGCCATGAGCAAGGCCATGGCGATGACCCTCCCGCTCGCCCTCCTGATTTTCGACGGGTGGCCCCTGCGGCGGATCCGGCCGCGGAGCTCCGGACCCGACCCGCCGGGAACCGTTCCCTGGACCCGGGTTCTCTTGGAGAAAATCCCCTTCCTGGTCATGGCCGCCGGCCTGGCCGCGACCAGCTATATCGGTGGACACGCGGCGGTGTTCGGCTCGGCCCAGCCCGTCCCGTATGCGCATTCCCTGGCCGTGGCCCTTCGCGCGTATTGCACATACCTGGGCGTGACCGTCTGGCCCAGCGGATTGGGGGTTCAGTACTTTTACCCCCGGGAGGCGATCCCGATCGCGCTCACCGCGGCCGTGATCGCCCTTCTGGCGGCCGCCACCGCTGCGGCCTGGCGGTGGAGGGAGCGGGCCCCCTGGCTGGCGGCCGGCTGGACCTGGTATCTCGTCACGCTCCTCCCCGTGATCGGCTTCCTGCAGTTCCGCCGGCAGGCGAGGGCGGACCGCTATACCTACATCCCCTCCATCGGGATCGCCATGGCCGCCGCCTTCGGCCTGCACGCGCTCGCGGCCCGCTGGCGGGCCCCCCGATGGGCCTTCCCGACGGCGGTCCTGGCGGCGGGGGTGGCCTGGGCGGGGCTGACCACGGTGCAGGTGGGATATTGGACGGACTCGGAGACCCTGTTCCGCCGCGCCATCGCCCTGTCCGACCAAAACGCGGACGCCCATGCCTGGCTGGGGCTGACGCTGTCCAAGCAGGGGCGCCTCGAGGAGGCCCTGCCGCTCTACCGGCGGGCCGTCTCCCTCTATCCCCACGACGCCGGCTATTTCGGCGGGCTGGGCGCGGTGCTCGCACAGATGGGCGCGCTCCAGGAGGCCTCGTCGGTCCTCCACCAAGCCCTCGATCTCGATCCCCACAACACGCAGGCCCTCAACAACCTCGGGATCGTGGTTGCGCAGCTTGGAAGGGCTTCGGAGGCGGAGGCGCTGTTCCGCAAGGCGGCCCAGATCGCCCCCAGGGATCCCAAACCCTGGGTGAACCTGGCCAACCTGGCCTTGATGAAGCAGGATGATGCGGAGGCCGCCCGGATGTGCCGGGCGGCCCTCCAGGCCCAGCCCGACAACGCGCAGGCCGCGGCGGGCCTCAATCGCCTCCTTCAGTCCGGCCGCGCCCGCTGACCCGCCGCGCCTACCCCACGGTCTGGAAGTCGATGTGCCCCTGGCGCACCGCGGTGGAGAGGAGCTGCACCCGCACCCGCTCCCCCACGTCCAGCCCCTCGGCCCCCCGCACCACCTTCCCTTCCACCGGCGGATCGAAGAGGCGCACCCAGGTCCCCTTTGCCGACGCGCCGGTGACCAGGGCGTCGAACCGCTGGCCGACGCGGGGGGCCAGCAGGAGGGCCGACTTGCGCATGCGCCGATCCACCTTGGCCGCGTCGTCCTCCTTTTTCGTGCAGTGGACCGCCAGCGCCCCGAGGTCGTCCTCCGAATAGGGGGGACGGGCCCCGGCCAGGACGGCCTTCACCAGCCGCTGGGTGACCAGGTCGGGGAACCGGCGGTTGGGGGCGGTGGAGTGGGCGTAGTCCCGCTCGGCCAGCCCGAAGTGGCCGCCCGCGTCCCGGCCGGGGGCCTCCACCGCGTATTCCCCTCCCCCCATCAGCTTCACCACCGTCAGCGACAGCTCGGGGAACCGCAGCGGGTCCGCCGCCCGGCGACGGGCCAGGAAGGCCGAAAGGGCGCCGGCGTCGGGAGCGGCGGGGAGGGCCTCGCCCAGGTCGGCGGCCACCTGAACGATGCGGTCCCACCGCTTGGGCGAGCGGACCACCCGGCGGAGCGAGGGGACCCCGTGGTCCTCCAGGAAGCGGGCCGTCACCCCGTTGGCGGCGATCATGAAGTCCTCGATGAGGTCCCGGGCGCGGTTCTTCCTCTCCACTCGCAGGTCCTTCAGCGCGTCGGCGTCGAAGACCGGCTTGGCTTCCACGCTCTGGAAGTCCAGCGCCCCCCGTTCGTGCCGGCGGGCCTTCAGGGCCCGGGCCGTCCGGTCCTGCAGGCGGAGATTCGCCTCCAGCCCGGGGACGGCCGCCGCGGCCTCCGGCAGAGGCCCCTCCCCCTCCAACCATTCCCCCACGCCGCGGTAGGCCAGCTTGGCGTGGTTCCTGACCACCCCCCGGCACACCTCCCCGCCGGAGACCTCTCCCTCCGTTCCCACCTCGAATGCAATGACCAGGGCATACCGGTCCGCCCCCAAATGGAGCGAGGTGAGGCCGGTGGAGAGCCCTTCGGGAAGCATGTGAAAGACGGTGCCGGGAACGTAGACCGAGGTGGTGTTGTGCCGCGCGTGCCCGTCGATGGCCCCGCCGGGGCGCACGAGGGCGTCCACATCCGCCACCGCAACTCTAACACGCGTCCGCCCCCCCGGGAGCGGCTCGGCGCAGGTGAGCTGGTCGAGATCGAGCGAGTCGTCGTTGTCGATGGAGCACCAGGGGAGGGCGCGCAGGTCCTGCACGCCGTCGTCGGCCGCCGGGACCGCCGCCCGGAGGCGGGCCAGCTCGGCAAGGGCCTCCGGCGGATGGTCGGGATTCAGGCCCCGCTCGCGCATGGCGTCGCGGGCGAGGGTTTCCAACCAGCGCCGGGCCCGCTCGGGAGCGTTCTCCACGAAGTCGTCGAGCATGTTGTTCATGGGCCTATGGTAGCGGGGCGGCCCCAAAAGCGCAAGACGAAAGGAGAAGGCCTACCACTTCACCCGCTGCCCCGCCCGAAGATCCGGCAGGGGGTGGAAGGTCCCCCGCCAGGACACCCCGCCGCGCCACAGGCACAGGAGGCCCGCGCGCAGTTGCATCCAGAACATTAAAAAAAAGCCGACGGGCAAACAGGCGGCGGGCAACAGGCGGTGCCGGAATTTCAACCAGAGCAGGAGCGAAGCGGCCAGCGCCGGCATAAGCGCCGCGCCACCGAGGACCTGCAGCCAGAAGGGCCCCGCCCCCAGGGCCAGCCACGGCGCGGGGAGGACGGCCCAGACCAGCCCGACCGACAGGAGGAGGCGCGCCGCGCTGTAATGGGCGGCGGCGAAGAAGTTCTTCTCCAGCCCCCGCGCCATGGCCTGCAGGGAGGGGTACCACGGGATGGTCAGGTGCCCAAAGGCGGTGAAAAAGGCGTGCCGCCCCCCGTGGGCCTCCAGCATCCGGGCCAGGGCCACATCGTCGGCCACCTCCATCCTCAGGTACTCAAATCCCGGGGTGCGGTCCAGGGCGGCGCGCCGGACCAGTCCGAAGCCGCCCGTCCCCGTGGCCGATCCCCCGCGCCTGAGGGCCGCCGCCCGGGTGATCATCACGAACCCCACATCGAAGGCCCGGAACACGACATCGAGCCAGAATTGCCGGGTGTCGGAGCGCCCCAGGAGGGCCAGATGGTCCAGGTCCCGCTCCAGGGCCAGGGCGACGGAGCGCTTCAGCGTCCCCGGCGCGTAGCGCACGTCGGCGTCGGTGTACAAGATCCACTCCCCCGATGCCGTCTCGGTCCCGGCCCGGTGGGCGTTCACCTTTCCCAGCCAGCCCGGAGGGACCGCTTCGATGTGGACGGCCTTCACCCGAGGGTCGGCCGCCGCCAGCCGGTCCACGATCCCGCCCGTGCCATCGGTGGAGCGGTCGTTCACCAGGACGAGTTCCAGGCCTGGATAGTCCTGCGCGAGGAGGGTGAGGGCAGCCGCTTCCAAATGCTCCGCCTCGTCCCGCGCGGCGACAACGACGGAGAGGCGCGGCCAGCGGTCTGGGGTCGGCGGTTCCGGCTCGCGCTCGAAGGTCCGCGTGGCGAGCAGGGACAGGGCCGCCAGGCCGAAGAAGAGGGCGTGGCCGATGGTGAAGACAAGCGCGCCGAGCTGGGGGGACGACAGGCCGGCCAGAACGGTGAGGAGGGATTCCATGGCCGGCATGGTGATCGCAACGGTCAGTGATTCGCCGGCATTTCAGGCGATCGGTTCGAAGCGGGCCAAAGCCGGCCGCCGGCCCAAAAGAACACGATCAACCAACACCCCAATCCCAAGAGGCGAAGGCCCATCCTCCATCCCAGATCCAGTTCATTGAACGGCAATGGAACGCGGAAGGGACGTCCCAAGGTCCATTCTCTTGGAAGGATGATTAAACTGGCAAGATAGTGGAAAACCTTCAGACCTGCATAGACCTGCAAAAACCACTTGAATGTAATGCGTTGGGTCAGAATGCCCACCGGCTACCTCCCATGGACACGCATGAAGAGTCGTTTTATTCGATAGCATCATACCATTCCAATGACCATCTTTATCCACATCGCTCTGCACGGTCCGGTCGGGTGCGGCGTCGCCGGGGTTGAGGGGTCCAGCGGTTCGACGATGGGGACCTGGGCCTCCTGTTCCGCGAAGGATTGGCGCTCCACGCCGGGCACACGACGACGAACTCCCCCTCCTTCACCCAGGGTTGATCCTCGCGCGCATCCCGGCGGAAGCGCCCCTTCGCGGCGCGAAACGGCTCGTCCTCCTCGTCGGGCTGGCGCCGCCGGATCGGTTGAGTTCCCCCACGAGGCGGGGGGGCCGCTGGTCGGTGAAGAGGGCGAACGGATCGGCGAGGTTGGCCTTTTCCATGGCCGGCCCCTGTTCGATGGCGGAGCCCAAAACGAACCCGCCCCCGTTTCCGGGGGCGGGAGGATTTCGGTTACCAGGGGCGCCGTCCGCCCCCACCGCCGCCGCCGCGGGGTCCGCGCCCGCCACCGCCCCCGAACCCGCCGCGGCCGCCGCGGTCCTCCTTCGGACGGGCCTCGTTGACGGTGAGGTTCCGCCCCTTGAGGGCCTTGCCGTTCATGGCGTTGATGGCCGCGGTGGCCTCCTCCTGCTTGGGCATCTCGACGAAGCCGAAGCCGCGGGACTCGCCGCTGTACTTGTCGGTGATGATGGCGACGGACGCGATCTCGCCGAACGCGGCGAACGCCTCCTTCAACTCGCCTTCCGAGACGTCGCGGGACAGGTTGCCGACATAGATCTTCATGGGCCGCTCCTTGAAATAGTGTTGGGCAAAGCGGCCGATCGCAACCGACGTCCGACGATGCCTCGGCCCTTATCATACGCCTTATGGGCCGGGAAAGCAAACCCGGCCCCTACCGGCCGAGGAAATACCGGTGGACCCGGTCGTCCCCAGTGAGCTCCGGGTGGAAGGTCA
The DNA here is from genome assembly GCA_964603505.1 of uncultured Holophagales bacterium. Classification (GTDB taxonomy): domain Bacteria; phylum Acidobacteriota; class Thermoanaerobaculia; order UBA2201; family UBA2201; genus UBA2201. The sequence continues at coordinate 39,346 of CAZRVT010000001.1, forward strand.
GCGCCAGGTGGCGCCCCTTCCGAACCATGACCGGGCGGCCCCGGTGTCGGGCCAGCACTTCGGCCCCGGCCCCGACCCGGACGAACTTCGGGGCCCGGATGAAGACCGCGGGCAGGGGGCCGCCCCCCAGGGCGTGGTCCTTCAGCGCCGCCTCGAAGGAGTCCACCTGGCGTCCGTAGGCGTTGCGCTCCACAACCGCCGGGATCAGGCCGAGCGAGGGCTGGGGCGGGTGCGTCACCGCCTCGGCCATCAGGATCGCCCCGGCGCAGGTTCCCATCACGGGGTGCGACCGCGCGAAGGCGCGCAGGGGCCCCCACCACCCGTCGGCGTCGAAGAACTTCAGCAGGGTGGTGCTCTCCCCGCCGGGGACGATGAGGGCGGAGAGGCCGGCCAGGCCGCGGGGGGTGCGGACCTCCCGCCCCGGCCGGCCCAGCCGCTCCACCGCCGCCAGGTGCCGCTCGAAGTCGCCCTGGAGGGCCAGGACGCCGACGGGCTTCACCGCCCCTACCACCCCCGGCCCGCGAGGAGCTGGTCCGGCGGCAGGGCGGAGGTGTCGAGCCCCGGCATGGCGTCGCCCAGGTCCTCGGAGATCTTGAGGAGCTTTTTGGGCTCCTGGTAGTGGGTGACGGCCTGGACGACGGCTTTGGCGCGCTTCTCGGGGTCGGTGGACTTGAAGATGCCGCTCCCCACGAAGACCGCCTCGGCGCCCAGGAGCATGCACAGGGCCGCGTCGGCCGGGGTGGAGACGCCGCCGGCGGCGAAGTTGGGGACGGGGAGCCGGCCGTTCTCGTGGACCCACCGCACCAGCTCGTATGGGGCGCCTAGCTCTTTGGCGGCGCGCATCAGCTCGTCGGGGCGCAGGACGGTCAGGCGGCGGATCTCGCCGTTGACGGCGCGCAGGTGGCGCACGGCCTCGACGATGTTGCCGCTCCCGGCCTCCCCTTTGGTGCGGATCATGGCGGCGCCCTCGCCGATGCGGCGCAGGGCCTCGCCCAGGTTACGGCACCCGCAGACGAAGGGGACCTTGAAGGCGTGCTTGTCCACGTGGTTCTCCTCGTCGGCCGGGGTGAGGACCTCCGACTCGTCGATGTAGTCCACTTTCAGGGCCTCCAGGATCTGGGCTTCCGCGATGTGGCCGATGCGGCACTTGGCCATGACCGGGATGGAGACGGTCTCCTGGATTTCGCGGATCTTGGCGATGGAGGCCATCCGGGCCACCCCGCCCTCCTTCCGGATGTCGGCGGGGACCCGCTCGAGGGCCATCACCGCGGCCGCGCCGGCGGCCTCGGCCACGGCGGCCTGCTCGGCGTTGGTGACGTCCATGATGACGCCCCCCTTGAGCATCTCGGCCAGGCCGACCTTCAGTTTGTAGTCCTTGTCGTTGAGGATCGCGTGCACGGGGAACCTCCTATGAGGGGATGCGCATCGCCGGTGGGGCGGCGGGCCGGCCCGGTTGACGGGCCAGGGCGGCGCCCAGGGCGCTTGCGAGGGTTTCCAGATCGGACGCGTTCGCGTGGGCAAAGACGGCCCGCAGGGCCTGGGGCGGGAAGGCCAGCGGGTAGAACCAGTCGCCCGGGGAGACGCGGACGCCGCGCGCGAGGCAGTCGCGGCAGGCCGCCCGAGCGGAGCGGCCGGGGGGGAGGGGGAGCCAGAGGGAACCGCTCGACGGGGCCAGGACGAAGGGGGTCCGCGCCGGGAGCGCGGCCCGCAACAGGCGGCGCAGGAGCGCCTCCTTTCGGCGGGCCTGCGCGGCGGAGCGCTCCAGATAAGCGGGGAACTCCGGGGAGCCCAGGAACCGGTGGAGGGCCGCCTGGAGGAGGACCGGGGCATGGAGGTCGGCCAGGGCCTTGAGGCGGGCGCACGCGCGCACCACCTCCGGGGGTCCCGCGATCCACCCCACCCGGAACCCGGGGAGCATGAGCTTGGAGAAGCTCCCCAGGGTGACGACCCGCCCGGCCGGGTCGAGCGTGAAGAGGGTGCGCCGCTCCCCCGTCACCAGGTCGGCGGAGTCCTCCACCAGACAGACCTGGTGGCGCGGGAGGAGCTTGAGGACCCGGCGGCGGGCCTCCTCCCCCATGGTCGTCCCCGTGGGGTTATGATGGGAGGGCTGGAGGTAGAGGAACTTGAACGGGGAGGCGGCGTGGAGGGCCAGAGCGGCAGGGTCGGGCCCCTCCTCCCCCAGCGGCAGGGGGACCGCCTCCGCCTGGTGGAGCCGGAGGAGCGGGAGGAGGCCGGCATAGGTGGGGGACTCCACCAGGACGCGGGCGCCCGGGGAGAGGAGGAGCTGGCACAGGAGCGAGAGCCCCTGCTGTGCCCCGTTGACCAGGAGCACCTGCTCCGGCCGGGTCCCCAGGCGCCGGGCGATCCATTCGCGCAGGGGGGCGTAGCCCATGGGGTCGGCATAGCCGGCCGCCGCCTCCCCCTCCTCCTCGAGGGTCTCCTGCAGGACGGCCCGCATCTTCTTCATGGGGAAGAGCGACTCGTCGGGGCGCAGGAGGGTGAAGTCGAGAACCTCCCCCTCGCCCTCCTCCTCGTCGTCGGCGGGACGAGCCACCGCCCCCTCCACCCACGGGGCCAGCGCCAGCCCCGCCCGCACCGAGGCGGCCCGGGTTCCGGAGCCGATAGTGGTTTCCACCGCTCCAAGCATTTTGAGCTCGGTCAGCGCCGCCAGGACCGTGGAGCGGTCCACCCGGAACCGAACGGCGAGCGCCCGGGTGGAGGGGAGGTTCTCCCCCGGGGGATAGGTCCCGTCGGCGAGCCGCTCCAGCACCGCCTCCACAATCCGGCGATGTTTCGTGGTTCCCCTGGGGGCCTCGAGTGGTGGCAACCACTTTGGCATGCCCGGAGATTACCACACCGGGCTCGGGCGGCGCAAGGGGAAAGGGGCGGCTGAGGCGTCGGGCCCTTAGGACGCTCGCTTGCGGAAGGTCTGGACGACGATCTGCCGGACCGACTTGGCGGCGTAGCGGGGCACTTCGGCGAGGAAGGGATGGGTCCAGATGGAGGCCAGCATCCGGCGGGCGCGCGCGTTGCGCAGTTTCCGGTAGGCCCGGTAGAGCTCCTCCCGGGAGAGGTTCCCCGGCAGGAGGACGGCCTGCCGCCAGTTGTGCTGGAAGTCGATGGCCAGGCGCGACCAGTCCATCGTCGCCGACACGAGCCCGGCCTGCTCCGCCATCGCCCACACCGGCGTCCCGGGCAGGGGCGTCAGGACATAGACATTGAAGATGGAGAGCGGCGTCCGCCGGATGAAGGCGAGGGTGTCGCCCACCGTCTCCCAGGTCTCCGGCGGCGAGCCCAGGATGAAGGAGCCGTGGGCGTGGATGCCGCGGCGGTGGAGGGCCTCCACGGCCGCCCGGTTCTTCTCCGCGCTGAAGGCGTCCCCCTTGAGCCATTTCAGGACCCCGTCGTTCCCCGACTCCAGCCCCATGGCCACGGTCACGACGTTCATGGCCTTGAGGAGGCGGGCCGTCTCGTCGGAGAGGGTGGTGACCGAGGCGCTGCACGAGAACTTCACCCTCCGGGCCAGCACGCCGTTGGCCCCGAGGAGCTCCACCAGCCGCTCGAGGCGTTTGGGGTCGGCCAGGAAGAGGTCGTCGTGGAAGGTGATGTAGGAGACCCCGTGACGCTCCACCAGGAGGCGGATCTCCTCCGCCACGTATTGGGCGGAGAAGAACCTGAGGCCTGGCCAGTAGCGGGTGGAGGCGCAGAAGAGACAGCGGTAGGGGCAGCCGCGCGAGGTGAACATGTTCGTGTGGGACCGCACCTCCAGGAGGGAGCGGTCGGGCATGGGGAGGGCATCGAGGGACCGCTCGGCCGTCCCCGCCGGGACCGGGGGAGGGGTCTCCACCAGGCGGTCCCCGTCGCGGAAGGCCACCCCTGGGACGGCCGCGAGGGCGCCCCGGTCGAACCGCCCCCCGTGGTCGAGCAGGTGGCCGACCAGGGCGGCCACCGTCCCCTCCCCTTCGCCGATGCACGCGACATCCATGTCGGCCGTGAGCGTGTTGGGGAGCTGGCTGATGTGGGGACCGCCCACCATGACGGGGATTCCCCGCTCCCGGGCCGCCCGCGCGTAGCGGGCCGCGAGGCCGAAGTTCTGCGACACCGACGAGAGCCCCACTGCGCCGGGGGGATCGTCCCGCAGGAGGCGCTCGACGCCCCGGTCCGCGATGCGGACCCGCACCTCTCCTCCGAAGGCCCGCTTCAGGGCGGCGGCGAGATACCCCAACCCCAGGGCCGGGTAGCGGGTCTGGACTTCGGAATTCGGGTCGACGCAGTTGACCAGGAGGACGGGGAACGGTTTCACGGTTCAGGTTCCGCGTTCCGAGTCCCGGGTTCCCCCCCCATCCCGAGAAGGATCTCGACCGTCGTCCGGAAGCGTCCCTCCGGCGGACAACCCGCAACTCGGAACCAGGACCTTGGGAACGGTTTCATTGTTCGAGCTCCGCATACCGTCCCAGCGCGTCGTAAAACGCCTTCCAGAACGGGTCCACGCGGGGGTGCTCCAAGGGGCGCTCTTTGCCCTTCTCCACGAGCACCATCCCCTTCTCCTTCGGCAGGAGGGTGCCGACGACGGAGGAGCGAATGCCCTTCCCGGCGAGCGTTTCCACCACGGCGTCGGCCTTGTGCGGGCGGCAGGTGATCAGGAGCGTCCCCTCGCTGATGGAAGCGTAGGGCTCCATCCCGAAGAGCGAGCAGATCTCGGGGACGCCCGCCTCCACCACGATGGCCTCCTTCTCCACCCGCATCCCCACCCCGGCCGCCTGGGCGATCTCGTAGAGGCCGCCCCAGATGCCGCACTCGGTGGCGTCGTGCATGCAGGTGACGCCGTCGTCGCGCACGCCCACCGTGACGGCCGCCATCGCCTCCTCCACGACCGACATCTTGTAGAACAATCCCTGCGCCCGGTCGGCAAACTCCTTCCCGAACTGCTTCGCCAGGTAGTTCGGGAACATCGTCGCGAAGATGCCGCAGGCCTCCACGGCCGGCCCCTTGGTGACGATGACCTTGTCCCCGGGCCGGGCGAACCGCGGCGTCACGTAGCGGTCCATCCCCCCCACCGCCATCACCGTGGCGCCTCCCACCATGGGGTAGGCGCAGTTGTCGTACCGCGCGGTGTGGCCGCACACCACCGCCATCCCCATCTTGACGCATTCGCGGTGGATGGTGTCCCACATGACCGTGAGCTGCTCCTTGGTCATGGCCAGGGGGAGGTTGAGGTCGATGGAGAGGTAGGTGGGGGGGAGCCCGCTGGTGACGACGTCGGAGGCCAGGATGTGGATGGCGAACCACGCCGCCCGCTCCCAGCCGTACTCGGGGACGATGAAGACCGGGTCGGCGGTCATGGCCACCGCCTGGCCGCCGATCTCGACGATGCCCACGTCCACCCCGTGCTGGGGCCCCACGAGGATGTGTTTCGAAACCGCCCCCAGGCGGGGGTAGATCAGTTCCTCGAAGATTTCGGGGGATATTTTTCCGATTTCGGGCAGTTCAGGCATGGCGGCCTCCTGTGTTGGGAAAGTAAGCGCTCTTTATAACACACGGGGTTGCCCCGCGCAATCCGGGAACGCGTGCGGTACAATGGGGTCGGAACAGAGGCCGCGCCGCCGCTGTTATCCCGGAGACGCCGAGAACGATGAAGATCCTGCTGATCAACCCCCACTACTCCATCGAGCGCTACATGGGCCGCCACCTGGCCCGGGTGGGGTGGGTCATGCCCCCCATGGGGCTCCTCTACGTCGCCGCCGCCTGCGAGCGGGCGGGGCACGAGGTCCGCGTCTATGAGGCCCAGACGGAGCGCCGGCCCCTGGGGGAGGTCCTGCGGGAGTTCCGTCCCGCCGTCGTCGGCGTCACCTGCGTCTCCGCCCTCCTGGCCAGCGCCCGCTCCGCGGCCCGTCTGGTCAAGGAACACGATCCGGCGACCAAAGTGGTCTTCGGCGGGGTCCACGCCTCGGTCCGGCCCGACGACGCGCTGGCGACGGAGGAGGTGGACGCCGCCGTCCGCGGCGAGGGGGTGTGGACCATGCCGGAACTGGTCAGGGCGTGGGAGGAGGGACGGGGCCCGGCCGGAATCAAGGGCGTCTCGCATCGGGTTGACGGAACGATCGTCCACGAACCCGACCGCCCCGCCGTGCGCGACGCCGACCTCCTCCCCTTCCCGGCGCGGCACCTGGTGGACATGCGCCCGTATCGGATGAGCCCCGATTTCTCCCTCCGGCGCCCCTTCGACATCCTCTTCACCGCCTTCGGCTGTCCCTTCCACTGCATCTTCTGCGCCTCCCAGTCGGTCATCGGCAACGTCTTCCGCCCCCGCACCATCCCCTCCGTCATGGAGGAGTTGGACCAGGTGGTGGCGCGCTACCGCATCCGCTCCCTCCTCGTGGGCGACGACAACTTCGGCGTCCGCCGCGAGCGGGCGATGGAGTTCTGCGAGGCCTACATCCGCCGCGGCTACCACCGGCGCATCCCCTGGCAGGTCTCCCTCCGCGTGGACTGCGTGGACCCGGAGATGCTCAAGGCCATGAAGAAGGCGGGGTGCTTCCTCCTCTCCTTCGGCATCGAATCGGGGGTCCCGCGATTATTGGAACGGCTCAAGAAGGGGATCACCGTGGAGCAGTCCGAGGAAGCCGTCCGGCGGGCGAAGGAGGCGGGCCTGCGGACCCGCGGCACCTTCATCCTGGGGATCCCCACCGAAACGCGCGAGGAGAGCGAGGCCACCATCGCCTTCTCCCGCCGCCTCCCCCTCGACCAGGTGCGCTTCGCCCTCGCCACCCCGTTCCCCGGCACCGAGCTGTGGGCGATCGCCCACGCCGAGGGCCAGGCCCGGGTGGAGGATTGGATGTCGCTCTCGCTGATGGCGGGTTACCGCGACGGCGCGCCGCCCTACATCCCCCAGGGGCGCGACCCGGAGGAGCTGAAGCGGCTCCAGCGGAAGGCCAACTTCCGCTTCTTCTTCCGCCCTCGGACGGTGGTGGACTACCTGGCGCGGGTCCGCTCCCCCCGCGACCTCCTCGAGTTCGCCCAAGGAGCGGTGGAGCTGGCCCGCGCCTCCCTCTTCCATGGTTGAGGGATGCGCCTGACGATTGAATCGCTCGTTCACGGCGGCCGCGGCCTGGCCCGCGCCGAGGGCGTGGTCTTCGTCCCCTTTGTTCTGCCCGGGGAAGTGGTGGAAGCGGAGGTCGTGGAGAAGCGCAAGGGGTTCTCGGTCGCCCGCCTCGCGGCGGTGCTGGAGCTCTCGCCGAGGCGGACGGAGCCCCCGTGCCCGTGGTTCGGCCGCTGCGGCGGGTGCCAGTGGCAGCACATCGAATATGGCGCCCAGATCGAGTACAAACAGGGGATCCTGGCGGAGACCCTCCGGCGCATCGGGAAGATGGAGCCGGAGTTCCTGCCCGCTCTGACGGGGGCGCCCTTCGGCTATCGGCGCCGCGCCTCGTTCCAGGTGGGTCCCGACGGAACGGTCGGATTCTTCGGCGCCCACAGCCACACCCTGGTCCCGGTGGAGCGGTGCCTTCTCCTCGATGCCCCGCTCAACGCCTTGCTGGCGGCCCTCCCCTTGCAGCGCGAGCGTCTGCGCGGGTTAAAGGCGGTCGAGGCCGCCTCCGGCGAGGAGGGCATCCTCCTGGGGCTCTACGGCGACCCGCCGAAGCGGGCCACCATCGAAGCGCTGAAGGCGGCGCTCCCCGGCGTGGCGGGAGTGGTCCATGTCCGTTCGGGGGCCTTCGCCGGCGCCCGTTCGGTCACCATCCCGCACGGCGATACCCCATTGACCGTCGGTGCGGGCTCGTTCTTCCAGGCCAACGCGGCGCTCAACGACCGGCTCGTGGAGGCCGTGCGGAACGCCCTGGAGCCGCTGGAGGGAAAAGCCGTCCTCGACGCCTACGCCGGGGGCGGCAATTTCGCGTTCGCCCTCGCCCGCCGGGCCGCCGGCGTCATGGCGGTGGAGTCCGCCGCGTCGTCGGTGGCCGACGCCAAGGCCGCCCGCCGCCGGCTCGGGGCGGGGAATGTCAAGATCCTGAAGGCGGCCTTCGAGCGGGCCCGGCCCCGCAAGCCCTTCGACGCGGCCGTGGTGGACCCTCCCCGCGCCGGCCTCTCCCCGAAGGGGCTGACCGTTCTCCTCGAGCTCCAAGCCCGCCGCCTGACCTATGTCTCCTGCGAGCCCGCGACCCTCGCCCGCGACCTTGCGGCGCTGGCAAAGCGTTACCGCATCGTCTCGATGCGCCTGGCCGACATGTTCCCCCAAACCGCCCACATCGAGTCGGTGGCGGCGCTATCGCTCTGATAGAATAACGGAATGCCGTCCAAGCCCGCGTGGGTCTTCTGTGCCCCGCTCCTGCTTCTCCTCGCCATCGTCTTCTATCCCCTGGTCTGGGGAATGGTGCCGTCGGCCAACGACGTCTTCCTCAACTACGACCCCTGGCGGGAGGGCTCGTTCGAGCGCCACGCCTCCAACCCCACCCTCAACGACCCCGCCACCGGCTACTGGACCAAGGCGGCCCTCCTGCGCCGCGAGCCCGCCTCCCTCCTTTGGAACCCCTACCTGGCCGGGGGGGTTCCCGGACACCTGGACCTCCTATCGGGCCTCTGGAGCCCGTTCGCCCTCCTGCCGACGCTCGTTTCGCTCCGGAGCTGGTATGCCCTGATGCTGTTGTTGAAGGTCCTGGCGGCGTGCGGCGGAATGTATCTCCTTCTGCGGCGGTGGGGCCTGGGGCCGGCGGCGGGGGTAACGGCCGGGCTGGCGTGGGCCTTCTGCGGCCCGAACCTGGTCCTCCTCTTCTGGCCCCACACCAACGCCGCCGTCCTCCTCCCCTGGCTCCTGCTCCTCCCCTCGGTGACCGAACGCCGGTGGTTCTTCGCCCTGGCCGCCGCCGTTTGCCTCGGGTTCCTGGGAGCGGGCTGGCCCGTCTTCTGCTTCTACGCCACCTACCTCTTCGCGATCTATCTCGCGGCGGTGGAGCGCCGCGCGGCGTGGACCTTCGCCAGGCGGTTCGCCCTCCCCGCCGCCCTCTCCCTGCTCATCGTCGCCCCCTTCTTGGTCTTGGCGGCCAAGGACTTGCAAGCGACCCGGTTCCTCGACACCCGCGCGGGGGCGGCCGCCGTGGAACCGCCGCTCCCGTGGCGGCACCTCGCGCTGTATCTCGACCCGCATGCCTTCGGTCCGCCGCAGGGATATGAAGGGATTCCGGGATTCCCCCCCCCCGACAGCTACCACGCCTCCGCCGCCTATCTGGGCGTCCCCACCCTCCTCCTCGCCGTTTTGGGGATGCTCTCCTGGCGCGACCGGCGGGCCGCCTTCTTCACGGGATCGGCCGCGGGGCTCGTGTTCCTCCTCTATGTCCCCTCCCCCCTCCGCACCTTCGTCGGACACTGGCCGGGGATCGGCACGTCGGCGTTCCACCGGCTCTCCCTCCTTCTGGCCTTCTCCCTCTGCGTCCTGGCGGGGTTCGGCCTCGAGCGGCTGGCGCGCGTCCTGCCCCGCCCCGCCTGGGCCGCCCTAGTCCCGCTCGTGCTGGCGGCCGACCTGGGGTTTGCGGCCGCCGCGTTTCTCCCCTACCAGCGGTGGGGCGATGTCCTGCCCCAGCGCACGCCGGGGCTGGCGTTTCTGGAGGAGCGCCTCGCGGGGACGCCCTACCGCGTCGCGGGGCTCTACGACGCCCTCTGGCCCAACTCGGCCGAGTGGACCCGCCTCCCCGATGTCCGCGCCCACTTCGCCGCCGAGGGGTGGTATCGCGACGCCTTCGCCCAGGCCGACCCCCTCGCCTCCAAACGGATGGGCACCTTCCTCCTCCTCTGGGACGCCCGCATCGTCCACAGCCCCCTCCTGACGGGACTCTTCGTCAGGTACCTCGCCGAACCGCCGTTCATCAAGACGGTGGAGAACGAGATCGAGGCCCGGACGGTGCGGGAGGCGGTGGCTCATTGGGTCGCCCTCCCGCCGACCGGCCTGCGGCGCGGCCTCCATCCCGCGGGGACCCCGTACCGGCTGGGGTTGACCCTGCGCGCGGCGCAGCCGTCCGCCGTGGAGCTGATCGTTTGGGAGGACTTCATCAAAGCCCCTCTCCGGCGGGCCGTGCTGAACGTCCCCCCCGGCGAGGGGACGGTGTGGACCGATCTCGACGCTCCGTGGGACCTGGCCTTCGTCCCGCTGGAGATCGAGGTGGTCCCGGTTCGTGGCGCCGTGGAGGCGGGGATGCGGGACCCCTTCGAGTTCGCCGTCTCGGTCGGGATGAGCCCTCTGCGCCCGGTGTATGCCGGCCCCGACCTGACGGTCTTCGAGAACCGGGAGGCCGACACGGGGGCCCTTCTGCGGTTCCACGCCGCCGACGCCTTCCCCCCGAACCCGGAGCGCCTGCGGGCGCAGGCGGTGGTCGAGCCGGCCGCTTTGCAGCGGGTCCGCGATTGGCTGCGGTCGGACACCGTGAACCGGCGGGGCACGGTGCGGTTCGATGCCCTATCCCGCTACGGCGCCGCGGTCGAGGTGGAGGCCAACGCCCCCTCCCTCCTCGTCCTCCCGTTCAAGCACAACCCCCTCTGGGCCCGGGTCGAGGTGGACGGCTCGGCCGCGGAGACGCTGAGGGTCAACGGGGGGATGACGGGGGTCCTGCTCGAGAAGGGGCGGCACCGGGCGACGATCGCCTGCGGGAGGCGGTTCCTCCCCTGGGCGGCGGGGAGCGCTCTCGTCCTCCTCCTCACGGCCGCCGGGGCCGCCATCGGCGGGCTCCGGCCGCCGGAACCCTCCCCCGAATAATCCGTACTATCTGCCCATGAGGACCATCCTCTGCGCGCTGCTCCTGACGGCCGCCCTCCTGCCGGCCGCCACCTACGAGATCAAGCCTGCCGGCGGCCCCGTCCGCGTGGACGGCGTCCTGGACGAGCCCGTTTGGGCCGCGGCCCTGCGCATCGACCGCTTCTACGAGGTGGACCCGGGCGACAACACCGAGCCCCCCGTCAAGACAACCGCCTGGTTTGCCTACGACGACGCGTACTTCTACGCCGCCTTCCGGTGCGACGACCCCGAGCCGGAGCAGATCCGGGGGCGCTACGCCGACCGGGACAGCGCCTTCCCCGACGATTTCATCGGGTTCCAATTGGACCCGTTCCGCGACCGGCGCAACGGGGTGGAGTTCTTCGTCAACCCCCTCGGGGCCCAGATGGACCTTACGGTGGCGGCCGATGGGAGGGAGGACGGGACCTGGGACGCCATCTGGGACGCCGCCGGGCGCATCACGCCGGAAGGATACGAGGTCGAGATGGCCATCCCGTTCCAGTCGCTCCGGTTCCCCAAGGCCGAGGTCCAAGCGTGGAACTTCATCGTCCTCCGCGTCCACCCCCGCAACTTCCGCCGCCTCTACGCCTCCGCCCCCCAGGACCGCGACCTCTCGTGCGGCCTCTGCCAACTCGACACGATGGACGGCCTGCGGGGGATCCGGCCGGGCCACAACATCGAGCTGGTCCCCACCCTGACCGGCATCCGGACCGATGCGCGGGAGACCTCCGGCGCTCCCATGGAAAGCGGGGGGACCGACGCCGAGGCCGGGCTCTCGGGCCTCTGGGGCGTCACCCCCAACCTCACCCTCTCGGGGGCCGTCAACCCCGATTTTTCCCAGGTGGAGGCCGACGCCCGGCAGATCGACGTCAACACCCGCTTCGCCCTCTTCTACGACGAGAAGCGCCCCTTCTTCCTGGAGGGGCGCAACTATTTCCAGACCGATCAGAACCTGGTCTACACCCGCACGATCGCCGACCCCGACTGGGGGCTCAAGTTCACCGGCAAGGAGGGGGCCCACGGCATCGGCGCCCTCCTGGCGGAGGACCGCCAGGCCAACTTCCTCATCCCCTCGAACGCCGGGTCGGACCTCTTCACCTGGGACGAGCCGGTCACCACCGGCGCGTTCCGCTACCGGCGCGACCTGGGGCGCGACAGCACCGTCGGCGTCCTCTACACCGACCGCCGGGGCGACGGCTACGCCAACCAGGTCTATGGCGCCGACGGCCGCATCCGCCTGGGCGACGCCGACGTTCTCACCCTGCAGGCCGTCGGAAGCTCGACGCGATATCCCGAAGCCCCGGGCGTGGACCCCGCCTTCGACGGCTCCGAACGGGACGGGGCCTCCATCACCGCCGCCTATGTCCACGACAGCCGCCACTGGTACTGGGAGCTCTCGTACCTGGACCGCGACCCGGACTTCCGGGCCGACCTGGGGTTCGTCCCCCGGGTGGACCTCCGCTACGGCATGGGGTTCCTCTCCTACACCTTCCGATCCGAAACCAGCCCCTGGTGGTCGCGGCTGCGGCCCTCGATCTGGTGCGATTTCACCGAGGACCACGGCGGAACGCTCACCGACTGGAGCGGCGGCGGGGAGCTCAACATGAAACTCGCCCGGCAGACCGACGGGGAGGTCGCCTGGGGCCGGGCGATGGAGCGGTACAACGGCACCGACTACCTCAAAAACCGGTTCCACGTGCAGTTCAACAGCCGGTTCAACCGCACGATGACCGCCTTCGTCCGGTTCGAGACCGGGGACCAAGTGGATTACGCCAACGACCGCCTCGGCGACGCGACGGCCCTGCATCTTCAATACGACGTCCGCCTCTGGCGGCGCTTCTTCCTCTGGCTGGAGGGTTCTCTCGAGCGTCTCGACATCGCCGAGGGGACGGTCTACGACGCCCGGATCTATTACGTCAAGGGGCTCTACCACTTCTCCAACGCCCTCTTCATTCGCGGCATCGTCCAGTTCTACGACGTCGACCGGGACCCGGCCCTCTACCGCGATGAGGTGATGAAGAACGAAAAGTCGCTGGGCACCCAGCTCCTCCTCACCTACAAGGTCAATCCCTTCACGCTGGCCTACCTGGGCTATTCCGACTTTGGCATCGAGGACGACCGCACCGACCGCACCACCCTCAATCGCACCCTCTTCGTCAAGTTCTCCTACGCCTGGAGGCCGTAGAAGCGGTTCCAAGTCTCCGGTTCCAAGTTTCAAGTTCTACCCCACCAACTTGCGGCATGCGGTTCGCGATCACGGCCGGGTCCGTCCGTGCGCTGCGGCCTCCGGGCCTCTGGCTACTGCTCCATGACTTCCAGGACGAAATCCACCTCCGGATGGGTGGCCTGCAGGACGCGGAGGGTGCGGGCGAGGTCGCCGAGCGGCTTCATGTCGATGTGGTCGGCGTGAAAGACCGCCGACACCGTCGTCCCCGCCCCGGGCGCGCTCTCCAGCGTCAGGCCGCCCCCCGTCTCCTGCGCCGCCTGGGCCAGCAGGGGCAGGCCGAGCCCGAACCGCTTGTTCCCCTTGGAAGTGAAGAATGGACTCAAGGCTCGCTCCCGCTCGGCGGAATCCATTCCGCGGCCGTCGTCTCGAATGGTCAAGAGCAGTCGCCCGTCCCCATGCTGGAGGAGCCGCACCTCCACCCGCCGCGCCCCCGCCCGCAGGGAGTTCTCGACGACGTCGAGGATGTGCAGGGAAAGGTCCTCCACGGTCAGTACTCCAGCCCCCGCCCCCCCTCCCCCCGGAAGGCGAGGCGGATCTCCTCCAGGGTGGGCGATTCGAGGGTGAAGACGGTCACGCGGGTCCCCACCTCGCCGGGGCGGTGGGCGTCGGAAGCGGTGTAAAGGGGCAGGGCGGTCCCTTCGATCCGGCGCACGGCGGGGTCGCGCACCTCCAGGGCGTCCAGGGGGAGGCCCGGGGGGATGAACCCCAATTGTCCGAGGATGCCGAACCCCTCCCGGTCGGCGTGGGCGGCGGCGGCGAGGCCGCCCAGGGCGTGGGCCCGGGCCGCCAGCTCCTCGAGGGAGAGGTCCACGGCGCCCCACAACAATTTATGACAGAAGCCATTCACGCCGTCGGCTTCGTCGGCCACCACCTGCTCGCGGGCGGTCTGTTCGTCCGCGGTGTCGGGCAGGCGCGCGTGGACGGCCTCCTGGAAGGCGAAGAGGGGGCCGTCGCCGGGGAAGAGGACGATCAGGTGCACCTCTTCGCGGCTCGTCACCTCCATCCCCCCGAGGACGGCGGGGCCGCCGGCGCACGCCCGCCGGACGGCGGGGACGTTGAGGGCGGCGTTGTGGTCGGTGACCGCGATCAGGTCGAGCCCCGCCGCCCGCGCGGCCGCGGCGAGGCGGCGCGGGGAATTGTCCAATTCCGCGCAGGGGGAGAGGCAGGTGTGCAGGTGGAGGTCGGCGCGGAAGGCGCGCATCGGCTCACGGCTTGAGGCCGAGTTCGTACAGCCGGCAGGCCGCGGCGTAGGCCCCCAGGGGCGTTCCCAGGACGGGCACGCCCTCCTCCTCGGCCTTCGTCAGCACCTCCGCGTCGGGGCGCCGGCCGTTGGGCAGGAGGATCCCCGCCAGCTCCTTCATCACCGCCACCGGGATGACGTTGAGATGGACCTGGATGGTGATCCACAGCTCTCCGGGGCGGGCGCGCGCCAGGACATCGGAGAGCATGTCCCCGGTGTAGACCATCGTCACGGGGCGGTCGAGCCGTCCCCCGCCCGCGAGCACCTCCAGCGGCATCCGTTCGACCAGGTCGGCCAGGGTCATAGGCACACTCCGAATTCCAGGTCGGTGAATTCACCGACTTTCGAGTCCAGCCGCATCTCGTCGGCCAGCTCCCGGATGTTGGGGAGCCCCATCCCGGCGCCGAAGCCCATGGCCCGCACCCAGTCCGGGGCCGTGGAGTACCCGGGCGTGAGGGCCTTCTCGATGTCCGGGATCCCCGGGCCGCGGTCCCGCACCCGCACCGTGACCCGCTCTTTGTCCACCCGCGCCTCCAGGGTGCCGCCGGGGGTGTAGATGACGAGGTTCATCTCCGCCTCGTAGGTGGCGATGGCCACCCGCCGGACCGTCTCGGGGGGGACGCCCAGCCGGAGGAGGCTGGTCCGCAGCCGGCTGGAGCACGAGCCCGCCCGCTGGAAATCGCCGCCCGCCACCTGATAGCGAAAGGCAATGGCGACGTCGTCGGCGAGGATGTCCTCGAAGATGTGGCTGGCGCGGTAGCGGTGGATCTCCTCCTCCCGGAAGTCCACCTCCATCTGCTTGAGCAGGCACCGCAGGATGTCCCCCTTGGTCAGGATCCCCACCAGGCGCCCCGTGGAGGGATCCACCACGGGGAGCCGGCCGTACCCCAGGGCTTGGAACCGCTCCAGGGCCCGCGCCAGGGGGTCGTCGGCGGCAACGGCGCTCACCTCGCGGCTCATCACGGCCCCCACCGCGGCCTTCGCCTCCCCGTTCATCAGGCATTTGATCAGGTCTTCAACCGTGACGATGCCGGCGAGGCGCCCCCGCGACACCACCGGGACGCCCGAGATGCGGCGGTCGCGGAGCAGCGTCCGCAGGCGGGCCATGGGGGTCCGCGGGGTGACCGTGACGGGGTCGGGGGTCATCGCCTGCCCCACTTTCAGACGGTAGGTGAGCTCCTGGAGGATGGAGGCGTCCCGGGGGGGTTGTCTCACGGCCGTCGGAGTTTCCCGGGCCGGGCCGTCCCCGGCGGCACCTCGGAACTCCCCCGGAGTCCCGCTTGGTAGAGGCGCCCGCAGCTCTCGAAGAGCGGCAGGTGGGTGGCCAGCAGGACGATGCCGCGGGCCCGCGCGAGCTCCACGATCTCGGGCGAGGGGCGCTTGCCGCGGACGAAGCAGATGGCCATGATGCCCGACATCTCGGCGGTGTAGACCACCTGGAGGGTGGTGAGCCCCGAGAGGAGGATGCTATTGGGCTCCATCAGGGCGAGGACGTCGCTCATGAGGTCCGCCCCGCCCCCGCACTGGATTTCCTGATCGATGGACTCCGAGCCGCAGAGCACCGAGGCCTCCAGGATCTCGCGGATCTTGATCAGGTTCATGCCGGACGCGCCCCCTTCTTCCCTCGATTCCCCCTTCATCATAGCATACCGGCCCGGCGCTCCGCGCGGCATTGACACCGGGGGCGGGAACGGCTACACTGGGGCCTCTTTCGGGGTTGTAGCTCAGCAGGATAGAGCAACGGATTCCTAATCCGTAGGCCGCCGGTTCGACTCCGGCCAGCCCCATTCTTCCATCTATCAATGATTCAAAGGCCTTTCAAGCCGTTGCCGGCCTTCCGGCCCACGGCATGGATGAGCGTCCATAGGCCATGGATGGGCCTCCCAGTGTACCCAAAGTGTACCCGTCCGTTTTTGCTATTTTGAGGACCAGTCTGGCTGAAAAAGGGACGAGCCCAAAAACTAAAAGATTTCCACCGATGGACGGAATTTCGGAATGTATTGAGCCATCCTCAATTTTTTCACGTCCTGATCTCAAAATCCGAGGGCAACACTGTGGGGATCATTTCCCAAAGGGGTTGTTATGGGAAATGCCCGATACAAGCATTTGAGTGCGGAAGAACGAGAAGAACTGACGATCGATTGGGCGTTGGGGATGAGGCTGCGGGCCATGGCCCGCAGCCTCCAGCGCCCCCCTCCGACGGGAGGTGGCTCGCCATGGGCCGTCCGGGCATGACGCCCGGGCCGCCGACGCCCCGCAGCGGGCCCAGGCCCGGAGCTGGCGTCCCCGGCGGAGGCGAACATGGCTGCATCCTCGGCGCCGGGAGGCCGTCGTGGGACATGGCCCGCGGATCGCCCGCGCCGATTGTGGCCCGGTTGAAACTGGACGAGGCCCGCCGGGCCTTCGAACGCTGCCTCCGCCCCGTTCCCGAACCCCTCCGCCCGTCCCTCACCGATAGCCAGGACAAGGCAATGGCCGACCATGAACGCTTGGCCCGGAACCTTCCTATCCGCATCTTCTTCGCCGCCCCCCCACAGCCCATGGCCGCGGGGCACCATCGAGAACATCAGCGGCCTGCTCCGCCGGTCCCTCCCGAAAGGGATCGACCTCCCCTGTTACTCCCAACGGGGACTCAACGCCATCGCCGCCAGTCCCCACACCCGCCCTGCCAAGGCTTGGGATGGCCTCCTTTCGACGAAGTCTTTGTGCGGCCCTAACCTAATCCAGTGTTGCACTTGAATCTTGAAAGCAGTGCGAAGCGACGATTATTGTTCGAGCAGGTTTTGGATGAGGTCATCCGCTCTCTTGATTTCAACCCGTGCCCCGGAATACAATGAAATTCGCCGTCATCCATAGAGGAGGACACATGGCCAAACCCCTGAACATTTCCGTAAAGAAAGCCCCCTGGGTGGCCAAGCAGGAGAAGATCAAGAATGTCTTTCCGGGCCCCCGGGGTGAATTGCTTTTGATCACCAATGCTTCAATCTATCAGGCCTTGCCGATGGGCGACTGGCGCCTCATCGGTCCTTTGCCAGACATAGATGATTCGAAGATCCATGCCGGCATGGGAAGGGATATGATCCTTTTATACTACAGGGATCTCGGCCTCGTGCAGGGGTATTCAATGCGCGGGACACTCCTGTGGACCGAGGCATGGCCGGAGGATCATCGCTGTTTCATGGTCGATGGCGAGGATATATTTTCCTGCGGGCAACACGAATATCTCTTCGCGCACGGCCGCTTTTCCCCAAAAGGGATCGAACGCATTCGATTCTTCCCGGAGACGATAGTGGTGGATGGGAATCGCATTATTTCTTTCGATCTGGTTTTCCCTTCGGAGGATTCCATCATCCTCGTGGATAAAGGCTATTTGCAGACGGTCGTGTCCCTGTCCAAATCCTTTCTGGCAGGCGGACCCGCCGGCGCGCGCCTGCTGGACCGGACGGAACGAGACACGGTGTACCCCAACTGCCATGTGCTCGTCATCAAGGGCCAGGTGTTTCTCCTGAACGATCTGGACGACCCGGCGCTTTCCTTCGTTCCGGGCCCCAACCCGATCCGCCCCCTCCCCGTGCCGGCCAGATTAGCCCAGTTCGGACTTCTGGAACGGTTCCGCCGGGGGACCCCCAGGGACCTGGATGAGGTCGCGCTGGTGATTGCCCATTTGAGCGCCTTGGCAGCATCCGACCGTTCATCATCCTTCGACGACCAGGAGACCCTGATCTCCATCCGGCCGGATACAACCGGTGTGACCGCCTACACCAGCCACCGGACCCACCACTATCCCCCCGGTGCGCGATGGCTTTCTTCCCTAAAGGAAGTGGACCGCCGGGAAATCCGGTCCGCGGACGATTATGCAGGCGCCATGGCCATGTTCACCCTGCTCCAGAAGGGCGACGCCGGCCTGGCGGCGGCCATGAAGTTTCTGGTAAGGGCCCCAAGTTCCGTGCAACGGATGATCTGTGGCTATCTCCTGGCGCGGGGCCCCGGCGCAGTGGATCGCATGCTCTCCCTGATCAATCCCACCCTCCTGTCCCTCCCTCCCCAGGTCCGGGACGAAGCCAACATCTCCGCCCTCATCGGGGCTTTCCCGGACCGCCTCCCCCGGCACGCCCCGCGTGCGCTGAGGGAACGGGCTCTACCCATCCAAGCCCGATGGGCCTGGCTGGAAGGCCTGGGCCAGTCTGGAGGGTGGCGGAGGGGAACGAATGGAATCGTCTTGTGCTCCACTTCCCATCGCCGGCCGCCCCTCCCCACCGGCCTGGTCCATCAGCTCCGCAAAGAACTCAAGGGGCCGGCGCCGGTCCAAGCGGCCATGGCCTTGGACCGGCTGGGATTACCGGATCGGCTGAACGCGCTGCGCCGGAACTTCGACAAGGAGGACTCCTATGATGCCTCCTCGGCGCTCATGACATTGATCAGCCATGAGACGGACCCGGAGCGCCTCTCCCGATTGTTCGAGGAGCGCTTCCCCCCCAACGGTCCGGCCCCTCGGATCCGAATGCCCGACCTGGACGATCACCTTCCCGGAAATATGCGGGAGCTCGCGGCCGGCATCCTGAGCGGCCATCTCTTCGGGCGGGACCCCGCGGCCTATTTCGGTGACTTCATCGAAAGCCAATTGCAATGGCATCTATCCGCCTTCCTGAAGATCACCCAGGAGAAACAGCTCCCGCTCATTCTGCGATTCCTGCGGGCCGCCCTGGTCGCCCTGAGGGAAGATCAGGACGATCCCTTGGGACGCGCCCTGGGCGAAGAGACCATGCAGCGGGTCGTCCGGGACACGGTCTCATTTGGCTTCCATCTGCCCATCGCGGACGCCATCGCTTTAGGTGCCCTGATTCTCACCGGTATGCCCACGATGGCTGATTTCGTTCAGGGGGACAAACTCTCCCGCATTCTTGGCATTCTCCTGGGGCGCCGCGTTGCCGGCCAAGCATCCCCCTTCTCCGGGCCCAGTGCCCAGTGGACGCAAAGGCATTTTGAACTGGTGCAGCCGATGGTGGAATACCTCAATATCCACCGGCCGGAGGAGGCCTTTCGGATCCAGGCCATGTTCGCGTTCCGGGGCCTGCCGGTCCATGTCATGGGGCTCGTCTCCACGAAAGGACCGCGCACCCACGCCGACCGTCTGCAGGCCTTCGGGACCCAGACCGACGGGGCCACCCTGCCGTCGCCGGAGGCGCTGGAGGACCGGGTCCGAGCCGGGATGCGGCATGGAGACCTGCTCGACCGCTTCACCTGGGCCCAGATCTGGGCGTATCGGGGCTTGGAGGCGTGGGAAGAGGAGATGCCGGACCTGTTGCGCCGTCTGCACCCGCGGTCTCCCTGGACGACGGGCCTGGCGTTATCGGTCCTCTCCCCCGAGGATCGGCAGGAGGCCGTCCGGAAACATCTCCGGGCGCCCTGGCTCACCGACGCCCACCTTTCGCTCTGGCTCAAGGGGTGGGACGCCCTGTCGAGCATCGGCTTCATCCGGGACGCGGCGAAGGCCAGGCACTGGGAACCTTCAATGGTTTTGGGCCTGCTGGAGGCCAAGTTCCACTCGGCCCGCCCCGAAGTGAGCCAGAACGCGATGGAGGCCTACATGGACCTGTGGTCGGCCTCCCAACCGGACGATGAATCCGGCTTGATGGGCGCCATGTATTGCGTCGAGGAGGGTCGTCTGGGTCACTCTCCGGACAAGGCCCTGGACCTTCTGGAAAGAACCATCAAGCGGCTCACCGACTCGGATAGAATGGACGCATCCCAGGCCGAGGCATACCGCAAACGGGTGGCGCGCGCGAGAAGGCGGCTGAAAAGCGGCCGCATCGAACCCCCCGAAGAAAGCGGCATCGGCGCCTTGAGCTTGCCCGAAAAGGATCCGTCCGGCCGCCCAAGCCAATCTTGAAATAGCCCGGCTTGCCGCGCCCGAAGAGTCATGGGCCGAACGCTTCCCTCGGCGGCACGGGGGTATCGGCCCTTTTGATATAATGGCTTCAATGGACGAGGCCCGGTTCCACGAACTTGCCCGGCAAGTCAACCGCTATTGGGGGGCGCATCTCTTTCCTCGCGTTGTGGACCAGGGGCCCGCGCGGATGGATTGGTACTATGTCTCCGTGGCCCGGGACCAACTGCTCAAGGGCGACGACCGGGTTCTACACCTTCTCTTGCACGAATGGGGCCACCGAACCATTTCACCCGCCAACATCGAGCAGGGGATCGCGTGGGGCGTTTTTCTTGAACAGGAGGGGATGGGGTCCGCGGAAGCGCAGGACCTTGTCAACATCGCCGCCGATGTCTGGGTGGACGACCGCTATCTCTCGCTCGATCCGTGGAAAGAGCTCTACGCGCGTTCCATCACCCGCCAAGTCGGGGAGATCCGGGAACAGCTCGCCCAGGACCGGCGACGGGGGGATTTCCCTTACGCCGACAAGGTCCTGCGTTTTATGGGCGGAATCTACGAAGCCATGCTCGTGGCCCATGGGTACCCTCCGCCGCCGGGGGGAGGCGGCAAGGGAGACGCGCCCGCCAAAGCCGGACGGCGGGCCTACGCGGCCCTGACCGATCCCCTATCGCCGGTGGAGGAGCGGCTGAGGGCCCTGGTCCGCGAGGGGGGCCGCTATGTCGCCGACCTTAACCGCCTGAAGCGTCTGGTGGACCTGTTGGCCCGGTGGGGCCGCTCTTCCATCCTTCCCGAGGACGCCGACCTTCCCTTGGACCTCTCCCGCCTCGCCCGCCTTCTGCGCCAGATGAGGGTCAAGAGCGAAACGGCCGGCAACTCCAGCCTCGTCCCTGCCCGTCACCGGCGGGCCTTGGCGATGGAAGTGCGCAAATTGGAGCTCTACGAGCTCGTGGTCACCCCCATGGAGCGGTTGTTGCGGCGGCGCACCCCCCGCGAGCGCTGCGGGTTCCAGATTTGGAACGCCGGAATGCCCATGCGTTGGCTCTTGGTGGAGGAGACGATCCAGCGGCACGGCGAGGTCCTGGCCAATGTGACCACCCTCCGACGGGCCCATCGGAACCGGGGTCCGGAATCGTCTGCCGGCTCGGCCGCCCATGTGTGCTGCGTCATCGACGACAGCGGTTCCACATCGGGGGCCGCCATTCAACGGGAGCAGGAGGCCTCGTTCGCCGTCATCCAGACGGCCCGGCGGAAGCGCGACCTCTTTTCCGTCGTCGTTTTCGGGACGCGCGTCACCCATGCGATGGAGCCGGGATTCGATTACCTGGCGGGGGAAGACCTCATTTGTTCGCTCGGAGGGCTCAGCGGGGGAACCGCCCTTCTGCCCGCCCTGCAGCAGGCCCTGGCCTACTCCGAGCGCGGGACGAGCACCTCCACCCTGGTGTTCACCGACACGGGCGTGTATGACCTGGAAGATTGCCTGCCGGCCATGGAGGTCCTCGCGCGGCGGGGGCGCCTGGTCCTTTTCTGTTTCGCCTCCTCTGCGGAGGTGGCGGCATTCCGACGCAAGATCCCCAGGCGCGCCAACCCGACCTTTTTCAACAGCGTCCTGCCCCTCCTCTCGGAGCGGCGGGTGACCTTCCGAGACAAGGTCTTCGAAAGCCCCGGCTACATCATGTTTCTGGACCGCAACCCCCATGACGAGGCGAGCAACGAGATCCCGCGCGCGTTCATGGACCGCATCGACTTCGGCTTCGACCTTCCGGTCATGCATATCGACGAGACCCTGCGGCTATACGACCGGATCACGGTCCGACAGAAACTGCACTGGGGCTCCCTGGAGCACCTGGCGCCGGCGGTATTGCGCGTGGAAGAACTGGTCCGAATCTGGGCCGCGGTCCAGGAGGTCGCCATCGATATTCGGCAGCGGGTGTGGGCCTGCATGCTCTCGGACGCCTTCCGCCTCTGCATCAAGCAGGAGCGCTCGGAGCTCTCCCCGGATTTCGTTCTGAACTGCGCCGACTGCAAGTTCCAGGCGGAGATCTGCGCCCATCTCCAGCAGATCCCCGGCCACCGGTTCACCCACAGCACCCTGCGGCTGGCCCAGGCCCGGGCCTGGCTCAACGGGCAGGCGCGCGTGTCCGAAGAAGACATCACCTGGGCCCTCCCCTACACCCTCGCCCATCGCCTCGTCCTCAAGCCGGAGCTCATGCGGCAGACCCCCTCGACGGCCCAATGGCTCCACAAGACCGCTTGCGGAGAGATCCTGGCCAACAAGGAACCGGTGTGGCGGGCGGCCCTCGACGGGTTCATGGCCGGCGACGCCGCCGCCCTGGAGAGGACCTGGCAGCAGGATTTGGTCATCCAGACCATGTTCATGTTCATGCGCACCGAGGGTTACCGGGACTTCATCACCCCCTACATCGAGTCGGGTCCCAAGGCCAAGGTCGAGCGCCTCCGCGCCGCCCCCCCCCGTGGACGGCACCGGAAAGGCCCCGGCCCGGAAGGCCAAGCGCCACCGGTAGGGGCTACGCCATTTCGATCATGATCATGCGCCCCATGGGCGCAGTCCCGGCGACGAGGAGGGCGATGATCCGCTCCCACAGGCCGCCGGCGCGCATCACGGGCGCACCCGCTTGAGCCAGCCCCCCAGCATCTTCCCCACGGGGTCCAGTTCCGTACAGAGGTGGTGGTACTTCTTCCGCCGGAGGTACCCCATCCCCGCCGCCAGGCGCAGGGTGAGGCGGAAGCCGTCAGGGCGGCCGAGGCCTCGCGCACCGCCCGAGGCGGGTCGAGGCCGTTCAATGCCCGGACGCAGGCGTCGCGGACGGCGAATAATTCGTCCTCCAGCCGCTTCCCCAGCGTGAAGCGGTGGTCGCGGGGGAACCGGCCGATTGGCGGCAGGAGCCACTCCAGGATGGATTGCATTTTCATCACCACAGGATAGTCGGTGTCGGTCATCTTGTCCCCCACCCACCAGGCAGTGGGCAGATAGCCAATGGAAAGGAGCGGGAACAGCGTTCCCCCGGGTGGTCACTCCCCCTGTTCCAAGTATTCCTTTTTCCCGAGAAGAAAGAGAAGATCTTCCTGGTCGCGCGGCCGCACGCCCCGTTTGGTCTCGATCAGCGTGGAAAGGCCGCACAGCGGGATGGTCGAACCGTCCAGGACCAGTTCCTCCACATCGCCGACCGCGGTCTCGAATGTGACCTCCCCCACCCTACCGATGAGGTCAATGACGACCTCCCCGGATGCCGGAGCGAACCGGACGACCGCATATTGTGCTACCTCCCCGTCCCCCAGCCCCAGGATCTCCTCCGAGCCATACGCCCGGTGGAGCGCCTCCTTCATCCTCCGGATGTTTTCGGGATCGGGGTCCACGAGCAGGTCGATGTCCTGCGTCGTCCGGAAGTAACCGTGAAGGGCGATAGCGCAACCGCCGATCACCACATAGCGGACCCCGGCGCCGTTGAGGGCCCGGCATAGCTTAACGAGTTCGTCCTTGATTTCCAAGGCGGATCCGCGCCCGCATGGCCTGCGCCTGGGCCTCGTGAAAGGTTTCGAAACGGTACAGTCCCGGGGGCATTTGGATCGTGGGGGTGAACGCCAGGGCACTCTCAATATGCGCCCGATCGGGCGTGAAACGCCGGCTGATCCCTTTTCCCCCGGCCTCGAAACGCTCCGCGTCCTCGAAGCTCTTAAATTTAAAAATGGACATGGATCACCTTTCTCTATGATGATACCACACGACCTTCCCGTCCATTCTCCCGGCAGATGGCCAATGGGATAGGGGGCAACGCCGGCGGCCTGACGGCCGCGATGGGAAAAAACCCCAAGTCCATCCCCCGCCCCCAAACCCCAAAACCGAAACCAAAAGCAAGGTCACCTGTCCTGGGCGCAACGGAAGCCGAGGTAGCAGTCCCCGCGGCCGGGGTCGCCCCCGTTGCGGTTGGAGACGCGCAGGTCCCCGGGGTGGAAGTACCAGGAACCGCCGCGCAATATCCGAGATTCGCTACCGCCTGTAACCCAAGCCCGGCCATCCATTGGGGCGCCCTGGTAATTACCGTTCCCCCGGTCTTCGCACCACTCCCACACATTCCCCGCCAGGTCCAGGTGCCCGAACGGACCCATCCCCTCCGGATACTCGCCCACCGCCGAGGGGTGGCCGAGAGCTTCATCATAATTGGCCCGGCCCGCGTTCGGCTCCCCGTTCCCCCACGGATATTTCCGCCCATCCTTCCCCTTTGCCGCATACTCCCACTCCGCCTCGCTCGGCAACCGCAGCCCCGCCCATTTAGCATATGCTTTTGCTTCTTCCCAATTCACGTTTACCACCGGGTGGTCGGGGTAGCCCTCCAGGTAATTGCCTTCCAGCTCATCGAATGTGCCATCGTTGCGCTCCATGAATTCCTCCAGGTCCCCGGCCCGGGCGCTCTTAAGATAGGCCAGAAACTGCCGGTTCGTCACCGGATGCTTGTCAAGCCAGAAGCCCGTTCTGAAGGTCACCTTGTGGACGGGCTTCTCATCGCCATAGGCCTCTTCATCTTCGCTCCCCATCATAAACTCCCCGGGCGGCACCCAGACCATGACATGTCCGTTCTTAAGCTCCTTCTCGTAATAGCCCTTTTCGTTCTTCCGGATCCCCTCCCGCTGGTGAGGCGGCGGCAGATTGGGGTCTTGGGCCGCCACGCGCTCCTCCTCCAGCCCTTCCAGCCGCTTCTTCGCCGCCCCGGCGTCCGGCCGCTTGGAGCCATCCTTGTTCAGCAGTGTTCCCAAGGCGCCCCACAGCGCATCGTCCGCTTCCTGGGGCCGGCGCGCCTCCACCGTGCAGTGCTGGGAGCGCACCAGCTCCGCGTCCGGATCGGTGAACGGGGCCCGCCCCGCCAGCATCTCGTACAACATTATGCCCACCGCGTAGACGTCCACCTTCCCCGTGATCTCCTCCCCCCGGATCCGCTCCGGCGCCATGTACCACGGCGTCCCCATGAACTTCCGGGCCTCCGACGCCGCCGACACCTGGCTCCGCGTGATATCCACGCTGATGCCGAAGTCGATGATCTTGGCGTTGCCGGTCTTCTTTTCGATCAGGATGTTCTCCGGCTTGATGTCCAGGTGGTAGATGCCCTCGTGGTGGGCCTCGGCCAGCCCCTCCAGGATCTGGGCGCAGATCTTGACCGCCTCCGGCTCAGGAAGGGTCTTGCGCTCATTAAGGACCTCCCGCAAACTCTGTCCTTCAACATAGGCCACGACTAGATATTCGTACTCCCCATCCCTGCCCAGGTCGAAGACCCTGTTAATGTGGCGGTGGCTGAGACTGCTGAGGCGCCGGTATTCTTTGCGGAGGTTGTCAAGGGAGACGGGATCGTATTCCCGCCCGGCCTTCAGGACCTTGAGGACTTTCTTGTCTCCAGTGCGCTCGTCGTGGGCCAGGAGGACATCGCCCTGTCCCCCGCTGGAAAGGGGCCGCTCCACCTTGTACCGTCCTTCGAGAACAGTGCCGGGACCAAGCATGGGCATGAAGGTGCCAACGGGGGCCGGGGGGATGGGGGACCGGGCCGGAACCCCGGCGGGGCGGGGGGGCGGAGGCGGCCCCGACGGCGTGGGCGTCATCCCCCCCAGCGCCGCCCGCTCCTCGGGGGCCAGATCGGCCAGGATCTCCGCCTTGAGCTCCCGGTACATCTCCTCGCCGATCTCCTTGGCCAGGAAGCGTTCTCTCAGCACCCTCAATTGGCGCCGGGCATCGTCGGTCATGCGGTTATTCTACCGGGAGATGCCAACGCCTGCAACAATGGTTATAAACGGCCTTCGCCGACAGCGGGTGTGGCTTCCTATTTGCGGGCGGAACGCCACTCCAGGTAATCCTCCCAGCGGCACCGCCAGCCCACCCCTTCCTCCTGCGTGAAGACGGGGATGCGGCCAGTGAGCCAAGCGCGATTCGGGAGACGCGGGGACTGGCACCACCCCCTCACCCTGCCCTCCATTCCATTCCCCGTTTTTCTTCCCCACGGTCATGATTGATAGATCAGGATCCTCTCCTCCGTCATCTCGTGGATGGCCCACCGGACGCCCTCCTTGCCCGCGCCCGACTGCTTCACCCCGCCGTAGGGCTGGTGGTCCACCCGGAAACTGGAGGCGTCGTTGACCACCAGGCCGCCGACGTGGATCTCCCGGAACGCCTCCTGGATCCAGTCGGCTCGGTTGGTGAAGAGCGCCGCCTGGAGGCCGAACCGGCTGGCGTTGACCAGCTCGATCGCCTCGCGGAAGTCGGCGAACGGCGTCAGGGTGACGAGCGGGGCGAAGGCCTCCTCGTCCCACACCTTCATCCCCGGCCGGGCCCCCTCGAGCACGACGGGGTGGAGCACCTTCCCCTCCCGCCTCCGCGGCGTCAGGAGGTTGCACCCCTTCTCCACCGCCTCGTCCACCCACCCCTCGATCCGCTTGACGGCGCCGGTGTCGATCATGGGGCCGATGAAGGTCTCCTCGTCGCGGGGGTCGCCCACCTTCAGCTTGACCACGTCGGCCAGCAGCCTCTCGGTGAAGGGGGCATAGACCCGCTCGTGGACGAGGATGCGCTGGACCGAGATGCACGACTGCCCGGCGTAGGCCAGGCCCCCGGTGGCGCACTTGACCGCGGCCACGTCCAGGGCGGCGTCGTCGCACACGACGACGGCGGCGTTGCCCCCTAATTCCAGGGTGACGAACTTATCATAGGCGCGCCGCTTCACCTCCCAGCCCGTCTCGGCCGAGCCGGTGAAGGAGACGAAGGCGACCTCGGGGCGGGTGTAGAGTTTCTCGGCGCGGGAGGAGACCATGGGGAGGAACGACACCGCCTCCTCCGGGTAGCCGGCGTCCAGGACCATCTGCATCAGCTTCCAGGCCGAGAGGGGGGTCTTGGAGGAGGGCTTGAGGAGGAACGGGCACCCGGCCGCCATGGCAGGGGCGAGTTTGTGGGCCACGAGGTTGAGGGGGAAGTTGAAGGGGGTGATGCCCGCGACGATGCCGCGGGGGAACCGGGCGACGACCCCCACCTTCCCCTCCGCCCACGGGACCCGGTCGAGGGGGAGCACCTCGCCGCCAATGCGGCGGGCCTCCTCGGCGGCCGTCTCGACGGTGAAGGCGGCCCGCGCCACCTCGGCCCGGGCCTGCCCGAGGGGCTTGCCGGCCTCCAGGCAGATGGTGGCCGCCAGGTCCTCCTTGTTCTTCTCCACCAGCTCCTTCAGCCGCATCAGGATCTGGTGCTTCATGTAGCCGGAAAGGTTGCGCGTCTGGTAGAAGCCCCGCTCGGCCTTCTCGACCGCCTTCTGGATGTGCTCCTCCCCCGCCAGGGCGACGAGCCCCACCTCGGAGCCGTCGAAGGGAAAGGTCACCTTGAGGGGGTCGGGGGTCATGATCCACTCGCCGCCGACCAGCAGGGGGTATTCCGTCACGCGCCATTCCAACTTACCCATCGCCGCCTCCTTGAACAACACAGGGGCACGGCATGCCGTGCCCCTGCTGGATTGCCGATGCCCGAATCAGGGGATCATCCTATTTGATCGTGTACTCCGGCGCCTCGGGGATGCCCTCCCGGCGCCCGGTGGTGCGCTGGCCGTGGACGACGCCGCACGGCTTCTTCGCCTTGAGCAGCTTCAGGTAGTCGAAGACGAGGCGGCGCTTCATGAGCTGGATGGCCTTGGCCGGGTCCACCCCCTTGGGGCAGGCGGCGGAGCACTCGGAGCCGAAGTGGCACGAGAAGACGCCGCTCTTCCGGTCCACCGCACCGGCCCTTTCGGCGAAGCCGCCGTCGCGGCTGTCGGCCGAGTAGCGGTAGCCCTGGGCCAGCGGCATGGGGCCGGGATAGTCGCGGTCGGCGGCCATGGTGGGGCAGGCGGCCATGCAGGCCCCGCAGCGGATGCAGTAGGAGAACTGGAGGTAGGCCTCCAGCTCGTGCGGGGTCTGGTGGAACTCCCCGGAGGGCTTCTCCATCTCCGCCTTGTCGTCGCGGATGATGAAGGGCTTGACGGCCTGGTGCTTCTCGAACATCGGAGTGAGGTCGGGGACGAGGTCCCGCACGGTGTGGAAGTTGGGCAGGGCGGCCACGGCGACCGTGGAGCATTTCAGGGCCGCCACCTGGGTGTTGCAGGCCAGGGTGGGGCGGCCGTTGATGAGCATGGCGCAGGAGCCGCACACGCCCATCCGGCACGAGTAGCGCCACGCCAGGCCGGGGTCGGCGTGCATCTTGATCCAGTGGAGGCCGTCGAGCACCGTCATCCCCTTGGTGTTGGGAACCTCGAAGGACTTCCAGGCGGGGGCGGCGTCGGTCTCCGGGTTGTACTTGCGGACGCGGAAGGTGATGGTCTTGGATTCGCTCATGGGGTCCCCTTATCAGCCCTTCGTCGCCATGGCCCGGGCGGCGATGGCGGCGTAGGTCCCGACGACGAAGAGGGCCACGCCGAGCGTGGCCAGGCATGCCGTGGCGCACCGCTTGAGGCCGGCCTGCAGGTTCGTCTCGCCGATGACGGTGTTGAGCCCGTAGAGGCCGTGGAAGAGGGCGGCCCCCAGCAGGACGACGTAGGAGACCATGAAGAAGCCCATCTTCGCCCGGGCGACGACGTTGTCCCAGTGGATGCCTTCCCCGCCGGCGGGATTGAGGGCGGCGAAAGGCAGGTGGTCGTCCAGGTGCATGATGACCATGTGGAGGCCGAGCAGGACCAGGATGACCAGCCCCGCGAGGATGTGCCAGGTCCAGAGGCGCGAATGTTTCATGGGTCCCTCCTCAGTGCTTCAGGAACTCGAGGCCGCCCGTGACGACGAAGGCGGCCGCGGCCAGCATCAGGATGACGGTGACGATCCGGCTGGCGTGCAGGCTGGTCTTGTAGGGGTAGACGGGCTCGATGGGCTTGCCCACGGCGAACCCCAGCTCCACCAGGACGAGCCGGAGGCCGTTGAAGGCGTGGAACCCGAAGGCCGCCAGGACCAGGAACTCGCCGACCACGAAGACGGGGTGGCGGAGGAAGCCGCCGTCCCCCAGGAGGCGGTTCCACGGCCCGGGGCCGAACACCCGCGAGGTGGTGACGAGGATGTGGAGGAGGAAATAGGAGAGGATCCCCAGCCCGGTGACGCGGTGCAGGGTGTAGAGGTAGCGCTCCGGGCTCCAAGCCCCGCCGAACGCCCAGCCCTTGATCCCCAGATGGTTGTCGTGGGTCTTTTGCGCCATGACGGCCTCCTAAGCAGGTCGGCCTGCAGCCTTTTGGCTGCAGGCCGGAACAAAGGTTAGATTCCTGTCATCGTCACGGCGGGAGAGGGCGATTCCCTCTCCCGCCGGGCGGAGTGAATCCGCCCGGTTCCACCCTCTCCCCATGCGGAAACCATCCCGGCCACGCATGGCCGGCCCTAGTATTTCCGCTCCACCGGCTTCCACCGCGTAATGGTCACCGGCTTGTAGTCCAGCTCGGGCCCCTTGGCCCCCTTCTTCACCAGGGTGTGTTTGAGGAACTTGGCGTCGTCGCGCGCCGGAAAGTCGCGGCGGGCGTGGCCGCCGCGGGACTCCTCCCGCGCCAGGGCCGCGGTGATCATCACCTCGGCCAGGTCGAGGAGGTTTTCCGTCTCCAGGACATTCACCAGGTTGCTGTTGTACACCTTCCCCTTGTCCGCCACGCCGATGTTGGAGAACCGCTTGCGCAGAACCGCCAGCTTCTCCAACCCTTCCCGCATCTTCTTCCCTTCGCGGTAGACCCCCATGTGCTGGTCCATCAGGGTCCGCAGCGCCTCGCGGATGGCGTAGGGGTTCTCGGGGCCGTTCTGGTTGAGCACGGCGCCGAAGACCCGCTTCTCCTCCGCCTCGGCCGCCGCCGTCGGCGCCGGCGGCAGGGCGGGGTTGGTCTTCATGAACTTCACGATCTCGGTTCCACAGATGTCGCCCCAGACGAGGCACTCGGCGGTGGAGTTGCAGCCCAGCCGGTTGGCCCCGTGCATCGAGACGCAGGCCACCTCGCCGGCGGCCCACACCCCCTTGGCCTTGCAGGCGCCCCGGAGGTCGCACTCCACACCGCCCATGCTGTAGTGCGCGACGGGACGGACCGGGATGGGCTCCTTGATGGGGTCCAGGTCGAGGAATTTGATGCACACCTCGCGGATGAGGGGCAGGGCATGGTTGATGCGGTCGGCCCCCAGGTGGCGCAGGTCCAGGTGGATGTAGTCGAGTCCGTTGGGGCCGGGGAAGCCGCGCCCCTCCAGGATCTCGGTCATCTCGGCGCGGGAGACGATGTCGCGCGGGGCCAGCTCCATGAACTTGGCGGCATACTTCTCCATGAACCGCTCGCCCTTGTGGTTGACGAGGTAGCCCCCCTCGCCGCGGCACCCCTCGGTCATCAGGATGCCCGACGGGACCAGCCCGGTGGGGTGGAACTGCAGGAACTCGGGGTCCTCCAGGTTCAGCCCGGCGCGGTAGGCGTAGGCCTGCCCGTCGCCGGTGACCGTCTGGGAGTAGGTGGTGAAGCCGTAGAGGTTGCCCAGGCCGCCGCTGGCGATGAGGAGGGCCTTGCCGCGAAGGAGGACGAACTCCCCTTGGGCCAGGTCGTAGGCCGTGAGCCCCTTGAACTGGCCGTCCTCGATGAGGATGGAGGTGACGAAGACCTCGTCGTATCGCTCGTAATTGGCGTGCCGGAGCATCTCGTCGTAGAGCGACTGCATCTCGAAGAAGCCCGTCTTGTCGGCCGCCATGGTGGAACGGGGGTAGCTGTGGCCGCCGAAGGGGCGCTGGGCGATGCGGCCGTCCGGGTCGCGCGACCACGGGAGCCCCCAGTGGTCCAGGAGCAGGATCTCCTTGGGGCTCATCTCGACGAAGAGCTCCACGGCGTCTTGGTCGGCCAGGAAGTCGGAGCCCTTGACCGTGTCCCAGGCATGGAGCTGGAAGGAGTCCCCCTCCTCCGGCCGCAGGACCGCCCCGGTCCCCCCCTCGGCGCAGACCGAATGGGCGCGCATGATCTGCACCTTGGAGACCAGGGCCATGCGGACGGCGTCGCCCAAAGTGCGGGCGATCTCCACGGCCGCCCGCAGGCCCGCCAGCCCCGTTCCGAAAATGATCACATCGTGGGTTTTTTCGATCACCGGCGACACGCTCCTTTATTCACAAAGTGGCGTACCAGGGATTATAAACCAAGTGGACGGCGGGAGCAACTTGGCGCACCGCGCTTCACCCATCGGACCGGCTCCCTGCCGCCGGGGGGCTCCCCGCCCCTTTGACCCCGCCCCCGCAAGCGGTATAATGGACTTTCCATGAGCGCCCCCCTTCCCGACGCCGAGCTTCCGAAGTCGCTGGAGGCCGAAACGGCCGTCCTCTCCAGCATCCTGGTCGAGCCCCTCTCCCTCGACCGGGTGACGGAGTTCCTGCGCCCCGACGACTTCTTCTCCCAGCGGAACCAATTCATCTTCGACGCCATGCTGACCCTCTCCGGGGACGGGCGGCCGGTGGACCTGGTGACGCTGTCGGAGGCGCTGAAGGGGAAGGTGACCCCCGAGGAGCTGGGGGCCCTGGCCGACGGGGTCCCCGACTTCGCCCACGTGGAGGAGCACGCCCGCATCGTCAAGGACAAGGCCATCCTCCGCCGCCTCATCGAGATCGCCTCCATGGCGCAGAAGGAGGCCTTCGGCGTCCCCCCCAAGCCGAAGCGCAAGGGGGATCCCCCCCCGGCGCCGCTGACCCCGCGCGAGGTGCTGGAGGGGGTGGAGAAGCGCATCTTCGAGCTCGCGGAGTCGGGCCTCCGCACCTCCTTCGTCCCCCTGAAGACCATCGTGGAGGAGAACCTCAAGACCCTCGAGACGATGGGGATGAACCGCGCCCACATCACCGGCATCGCCTCGGACTTCACCAAACTGGACGAGTACACCTGCGGCTTCCACGGCGGCGAGCTGGTCTATCTGGCCGGCCGCCCGGGGTCGGGCAAGACCTCCTTCGCCCTCGCCATGGCGGTCAACATGGCCAAGGCGGGTCGGTCGGTGGGGTTCTTCAGCATCGAGATGGCCCGGGAGCAGCTGGGGATGCGCCTGGTGTGCGCCGAGGCCCAGATCGACATCCAGAAGTATCGCCGGGGCTACCTCCGGAAGGACGACTACGGCCCCCTGGCCGAGGCGGTGGAGACCCTGGCGAAGATCCCCATCTATATCGACGACTCCCCCGCCCTCGACGTGCTGGAGATGCGGACCAAGTGCCGCCGCCTCAAGCGCGAGAAGGGGCTGGACATCGTCTTCGTGGACTACATCGGGCTGATCCGGCCCCACGGCCGGTTCGAGAACCGCAACCTGGAGCTGGGGGCCATCTCCCGGTCGCTGAAGGCCCTGGCCAAGGAGCTCTCCATCCCGGTCATCGCCCTCTCCCAGCTTTCCCGCAACCCCGAGCGGCGCCGGGAGCGGGACGCCAAGCCCCAGCTCTCCGATCTTCGCGAGTCGGGCAACCTCGAGCAGGACGCCGACCTGGTCATCCTCCTCCACCGGGAGAAGGAGGACCCCGCCAAGCCGGAGGCCCACAAGAACCAGGCGGAGATCATCATCGCCAAGCAGCGCAACGGCCCCACCGGCTCGTTCCACCTGGCCTTCATCAAGGAGCTGGCCCTTTTCATGAACCGCGACAGCGACGCCTTCGTCGGCGAGGGGAGCTGAGTGAAGGCGGTCCAGGCCCTCGACCGCGCCGTCCGCGGCCTCGTGGAGGAGACCGGCCGCTGGGTCACGATGCTCTGGAAGGCCCTCTACTGGACCTTCCGGGGGCCGTGGGACCTCCGCGAGTGGTTCCGGCAGATGGCCCGCGTGGGGGTGGACTCCGTCCCCGTGGTCTTCCTGGCCGCCTTCTTCACCGGCGCCGTCATCGCCCTCCAGACCTACGAGGGGTTCCAGCGCTTCCACGCCGAGGGCTACGTGGGCTCGGTGGTCTCCCTCTCGATGCTCCGGGAGCTCGCGCCCGTCCTCTCGGCGCTGATGGTGACGGGGCGCGTGGGCTCGGCCTACGCGGCCGAGATCGGCACCATGCGGGTGACCGAGCAGATCGACGCCCTCTACGCCCTGGCCGCCAACCCCATCCAGTACCTCGTGGTGCCCCGCCTGTGGGCCTCCGTCCTCATGATGCCCCTGCTGGTCGTGATGGCCGACGCCACCGGCATTCTGGGCGGCTACCTGGTGGCGGTGGGGCTGCTCAAGGCCAACGCGGTGGTCTACGAGCAGGCCACCTTCCAGTTCCTCGACCTCAACGACTTTTTCAGCGGCGTCGTGAAGGCGGCCGTCTTCGGCCTCATCCTCGCCGTCACCGGCTGCATGAAGGGCTTCCACACCGAGGGCGGGGCGGAGGGGGTGGGAAAGGCCACCACCCGCTCGGTGGTGATGGCCTCCCTCATCATCCTCCTCTCCGATTTCTTCCTGACGAAGGTCCTTTTCCGATGAACGGGCGCACGAAGATCTCCCTGCGCGGGCTCCACAAGGCCTTCGGACCCAAGAAGGTGCTCCAGGGCGTGGACCTGGAGGTGCCGGAGGGCTCCTCGACCGTCATTATGGGCGGGTCGGGGGTGGGGAAGTCGGTCCTCCTCAAGCACGTCATCGGCCTCCTCCGCCCCGACGCCGGGGAGGTGTGGGTGGACGGCGTGGAGATCGGGACCCTCTCCGAGTCGGCGCTCAACACCCTCCGGAGGCAGTTCGGCATGGCGTTCCAGGAGGGGGCGCTGTTCGACTCCATGACGGTGTTCGACAACATCGCGTTCCCCCTGCGCCGGCACTCGGGGCTCGACCGCGACGGCGTGGCCGAGCGGGTGCGCGAATGCCTGCGCATCGTCAACCTCCACGGCGTGGAGGGGAAGATGCCCGCGGAACTCTCGGGCGGGATGCGGCGCCGCGTCGGGTTCGCCCGCGCCATCGCGCTGAAGCCCAAGATCCTCCTCTTCGACGAGCCCACCACCGGCCTCGACCCGGTGATGACGGCGCTCATCGCCGACACCATCCGCGCCCTGACGGCCGACGAAACCGTCACCGCCCTCACCATCACCCACGACCTGCAGGCGGCCTACGCCGTCGCCGACCGCATCGCCATGATCTTCCAGGGGCGCATCGTCTTCGAGGGCACCCCGGAGGAGTTCCAGGCCAGCGCCGAGCCGGTCGTGGCGCAGTTCCGCACCTCCAACCCCATCGGTCCCCTCACGGAGGCAGAGTTATGAGTTCTACTGCGAAGGTAGGCTTGTTCGCCCTCGTCGTCCTCTTCATCGCCGCCCTGTTCATCCTCCGGATCGAGGACATCCCCGTCGGTTCGGGCAAGGTCCAGCGCATCCGCGTCTCCTTCCCCGACGTCTCGGGCCTGGACGCCAAGGCGGCCGTGCGCGTCTACGGCGTCCGTGTGGGCAAGGTGGAGTCCATCCTCCTTCAGGAGGGCCACGCCGAGGCGGTGCTGGCCGTGGACGCCTCGCTGAAGCTGGGCAAGGGGGCCACCGCGGCGGTGCGCAACATGGGGCTCCTGGGCGACAAATACGTCGAGCTCATCCCCGGCGACCCCGCCGCCGGCCCGCCGGAGAACCCCGACCGGCTGGCGGGGACCAGCCCCGTCTCCTACGACGAAATCCTGGCCAAACTCTCCTCCATCGGCACCGACGTCAAGGCCCTCACCGCCTCCTTCAGCGCCTCCCTGGCCGGGCCCGAGGCCGAGGCCAAGATGAAAGCCATCGTCGAGAACATCCGCGCCTTCACCGAGCAGGCCAACCTGCTCGTCGCGGAGAACCGGGGCACGGTGAGGGCGACGGCGGGCCACATCGAGGCGATCACCGCGCGCCTCCGGCAGGACCTGCCCGAGGTGCTGGCCTCCGCCCGCACCCTTCTCGAAAACCTCGACGGGGTGGTCGCGGACAACCGCGCCACCCTGGCCGACACCGTCAAGAACCTCCGGGAATCCACCGCCCGGCTGGAGACCACCATGAAGTCGGTGGATTCCATCATGGTCAAGATCGACCGGGGCGAGGGGACCATCGGCAAGCTCATCAACTCCCCCGAGACCCACGACAAGCTGGTGGCCGCCATGGACTCGGTCAAGGGGGGGGTGGACACCTTCCAGAACTCCTTCGGCCGGGTCCAGCGGTGGGGCCTGACCATGGACATGAACAGCGACTACCTGGCGGACAGCGAGGACCTGCTCGCGAGTTTGACCGTCCGCGTCGCCCCGAGCCCGAGGCGCTTCTACCTCCTCGAAGCGGTGAACGACCCCGTCGGCAAGCGGAGCGAGGAGACGGAGACGATCACCGTCACTCTGCCCGACGGCTCCACGACCACGACCACCCGGACGAGCGTCAAATACGAACAGCGGTTCACCTTCAGCGCCCAGCTGGGGTTCCGCTGGCGCGACCTCCTGCTGCGCGGCGGCATCAAGGAGGGGACGGGCGGCGTGGGGATGGACGCCCTCCTCTTCCGCGAGCGGATCAAGCTCTCCCTCGACGCCTTCGATTTCGCCGACCCGGAGCGCGACTTCCGCCTCCTCGTCCGCGGCAAGTTCTACCTCAACAAGAACCTCTACCTCTCCACCGGCGTCAACGACATCATGAACGACGAGACCCGCTCCTTCTTCCTTGGCGGGGGCGTCTCCTGGGAGGACGAGGACTTCAAGTACCTCCTCGGGGCGGCCCCGGGCTTCTGACGCATCAGGAAGTGCACCGCTGGGAACCGCCGTCCAGGCCTCCGGGATGGCCGGAGGACCGGGGCGGCGGGGTCTCGGAAGCGGAAGCATCCTTCACCGAAACGGCGGTCGCCGGCCCGGCCGACCGAGCGGGCCAGGCGAGCGGGCGCCGTGCGGCGAACGGGCGGCCTCGAGCACGGGAACAGCCCGGCCATGAGCCAGCGCCATATTGACAGCAAAAGCACTTTCTGGTAATATTTTCCCCTCTTCCGGCGTAGCTCAATGGTAGAGCAAGTGGCTGTTAACCACGAGGTTGGGGGTTCGAGCCCCTCCGCCGGAGCCATTCGACCCCTCCCAATGCCTCCGTCCCCGATGGAGGCGTTTTTTCATTCCACTCCATCATCGCTGGAGGCGATAGCCCCGCGAAAAGGGCGGACGCAGGGGTCCGCCCCCATCGCCTACGGCGGTCGCCTTCGCTTCCCGGCGCTCACCGCACCCACCGGAAGGTGCGCTCCCACCGGGTCTTGGTGAAGAAGTTGGGGAAGACAGAGATCATGTCCCAGGCCTTGCCGAGCATGGAGCGGTGGGGGTCGTAGCGGGGCGCCTCGTAGGACCAGTAGATGATCCACCCCCGGCCGGCGATGGAGGAGCGGGGGACGAACCCCCAGAACCGGCTGTCGTTGGAGCGGTCGCGGTTGTCGCCCATCACAAAGTAATGGCCCTCGGGCACCCGGATCTCCGCCTGGTTGTCCCGCAGGCGCAGGAGGTCGGGCAGGCCGGGGTCGGGGGGGAAGACGGTGTCGTCGGCAAAGACCGTGTAGGGCTCGTGAAGCTCCCGGCCGTTGACATAGACCTTCTTGTTCACGATGGAGACGGTGTCGCCCGGAAGGCCGATGGCGCGCTTGACGAAGAAGAAGGTGGGGTCCTTGGGATACTTGAAGACCACCACGTCGCCCCGCTGGATGTCGCGGAACGGGAAGATCGCCTTGAACAGGGCGTTGCCGGGGTTCCGGAAGCCGAACTTGTCCACGATGAGGTGGTCCCCCACCAGAAGGGTGCCCACCATGGACTCGGTGGGGATCTTGTAGGTCTGGAAAATGAAGATTTTGACGAAGGAGGCGAAGATCACCGCCACGAGGATGGCCTCGTAGTATTCGCGGAACTTGTCTTTCTTCGGCGGGGCCTGGCCGGCCGGAGGTTCCTTCTTTTTCATGGACGGCTATGATACCATAAACTCAATGATTTCCATCGTCATCCCCTTTTATAACGAAGAGGCCGCGGCCGGGGGGGTCCTGCAGGAAGTCCTGGACGCCGTCACCCCTCTGGGCCGGCCCTTCGAGGTGGTCGCGGTGGACGACGGTTCTACGGACGGCACCCCCGCCGTGTTGGCCGCCGTCCGGGCCACCCGCCCCGAGATCCGCGTCCTGCGGGCCAAGGGGCGCGGCGGGCAGTCGGCGGCGCTGTCGGCCGGCTTCCGGGCCGCCCGGGGGGAGGTGGTCGTCACCCTCGACGGCGACGGGCAGAACGACCCCGCCTCCATTCCGGCCCTGTTGAAGGCCCTCGAGGGGGCCGATCTGGCCGCCGGGGTGCGGGCCAGCCGGAAAGACACCGGTTGGAAGCGCCTCTCGTCGAAGGTCGCCAACGCCTACCGGCGGCGAGCCCTCGACGACCCCTTCCGCGACGTCGGCTGCGGCCTCAAGGCCTTCCGCCGCGAGGTCCTGGAGAGCATCCCCTACTTCCAGAACATGCACCGCTACTTCCCCCTCCTGGCGCTGTGGCAGGGGTTCCGGGTCGTCGAGGTGGAGGTGGGCCACCGCCCCCGGGCGGGGGGGGCCTCGAAATACGGCACCTGGGACCGCCTCGCCGCCGGCCTGGCCGACCTGCGCGGCGTGAAGTGGCTGAAAAAGCGGCTGATCCGCTACCCCGTGGAGGAGATCAACCCGTGAAGATCGAGATTCCGACCCTGTGGCTGGTCGTCGGCTTCGCCGGCCAAGCCCTCTTCAGCGCCCGCTTCATCATCCAGTGGATCGCCTCGGAGCGGAGGAAGAAGAGCGTCATCCCTCTGGCGTTCTGGTGGTTCTCCCTCGCCGGCGGCCTGGTCCTGCTCGTCTACGCCATCCACCGCAAGGACCCGGTCTTCATCCTCGGCCAGGCGGCCGGCGCGTTCATCTACCTGCGCAACCTGATGCTCATCCACAAGAAGCCGGCGGAGGCCGCCGAGGCCTGATCCCGGTTTACCCAACGCCCTGGTTTTGTTATAATTCGCCATCTTTTTCCGTAAGGAGCGTTCCGCATGGAAAGCATCGCCAAAGGGCTGTTTGCCGGTTGCGTCGAGACGGACAGTCTGGTTCCCTACCCCCAGCTCACGGATGAGGAGCGGGAAACGGTCGCCTTCCTGCTGGACGCGTTCCGCAAGTTCGCCAAGGAGAACATCAACGCCGAGAAGATCGACCAGGAGCACCGGATCGACGAGTCCATCATCAAGGGTCTGGGCGAGATGGGGATCCTTGGGATGACCGTCCCGGAGGCCTACGGCGGCTTCGGCTTCACCCCCAGCCAATACGGCCGCGTCATGGAGGAGATGACCCGCGTCTGCGCCTCCACCGCCATCCTCGTCGGGGCCCACCAGAGCATCGGCTACAAGGGGATCGTCCTCGGCGGCACCGAGGAGCAGAAGCAGCAGTGGCTCCCTCCCCTGGCCACCGG
This sequence comes from uncultured Holophagales bacterium, assembly GCA_964603505.1. Taxonomy (GTDB): domain Bacteria; phylum Acidobacteriota; class Thermoanaerobaculia; order UBA2201; family UBA2201; genus UBA2201. The sequence goes on from CAZRVT010000001.1 coordinate 77,769, forward strand.
CGAGCGGCTGGCCGCCTTCGCCCTCACCGAGCCCGAGGCCGGGAGCGACGCCTCCGGCGTCAAGACCGTGGCGAAATACGACCCGGAGCGCAAGGGCTACGTCCTCAACGGCACCAAGCAGTGGATCACCAACGGCGGCATCGCCCACACCGTCACCACCCTGGCCAAGACGGGCGACGAGAGCGCGCTGACGGCCTTCATCGTGGACACCGCCACCCCCGGCTTCTCCGTCGGAAAGACGGAGCGGAAAATGGGGCTGAAGGGCTCCTCCACCACCCAGCTCATCTACGAGAACATGTTCGTCCCCGAGGCCAACCTGCTGGGGCGCAAGGGGCGCGGCTTCCTCCTCTTCATGGAGGTCCTCGACACCGGCCGCATGGGCCTCGCCGCCTCCTGCCTCGGCGGGTGCAAGGAGATGATCAAGCAGGCCTACGAGTTCGCCAGCCGCCGGAAGCAGTTCGACACCATCGTCGGCGAGTATGAGATGATCCGCCACAAGTTCGCCCGGATGGCCGCCTACACCTACGCCGCCGAGAGCATGGTCTACTGCTCCACCGGCCTGATCCCCAAGGGGCTGAAGGACTACTCCACCGAGTCGTGCCTTTGCAAGTTCTACGTCACCGAGGTGCTCTGGAGCGTCATCAACGACGCCCTGCAGTGCGCGGGCGGCAACGGCTACATGGAAGAGTATCCCTTCGAGCGGTTCCTGCGCGACGCGCGCATCAATCTGATCTTCGAGGGGACCAACGAAATCACCCGCATGTTCGGCGCCAACCTGGGTCTGCGGCACGCCCAGAAGGCGGCCCGCGGCGGCGCCCCGCACGGCGACCTGGCTTGGGCCCCCGCGGAGTTGAAGGAGGAGTGCGACGATCTCCTCCGGCTCATCCGGAGGTTCGGCGAGTTCAACAAGGGGCTCCTGGAGAAGTACGGCACGGGGCTGAAGGACCGCGAGTACCACCTGGAACGGGTGGCCGACATCGCCGCCGGCCTCTACGCCGCGGTGGCGACCCTGTCGCGCACCGTGGAAGAGGTCAAGCAGAAGCCCGAGGCCGTCACCTACTGCCGCGCGTTCCTGCACTTCGAGATGCCCCGCCTGCGGCAGCTCCTGGAGACCGATTTCACCGTTGTGGACAACCTCCGGACGGCGGTTTCGGATCACCTGTATTCCAAGGGCGGCTACCCGTTCGACCGCTGGGAACTCTAAGGCGGAGCAGCCGCCCCCGATGAACCCGCAACCCGGCCCGGACCGTTCCAGGCCGGGCTGTTCGCCTCGGGGAACCCCCTCAGCCCCGAGGGGAACCCTCCCGGCCCGCCGGTAACGCAGGCCGGCATCATGCTTCCTGATCCCGGCGCATCCATGACCCGATCGCTGCTGAAATGGTTCCTCGTGCTCGCCGGCCTCGGCCTCCCGGCCGCCCTCCTCCCCCTCTCCGGGGACGAGGCCTACTACTGGGAGTGCGGCCAGAACCTGGACTGGTCCTATTTCGACCAGCCCCCCCTGGTCATCTGGATGGCGCGGGGGTTCACGGAGATCCTGGGCAACACCGCCCTGGCGGTGCGGGCCCCCGCCCTCGTCTTCACGGGGCTCACGGGCCTGCTCCTGTGGGCCTGGCTGGGGGAGGCGGGCTTAGGGCTCTTCCTCGGCCTGCGGCTCCTGCCCATCGTGTTTTTCGGCTCGTTCTATCTCTCCACCGACGCGGGGCTGGTCTTCTTCTATCTCCTGTCCACCTACGCCTTCGTCCGCATCCGCGAGGCCTCGCGGTGGCGGTGGTGGCTCCTCCTGGGGGCCGCCGGGGGACTGGGATTCCTGGCCAAGTTCCCCATCGTCCTGGCCGGGTTCCTCCTCCTCTTCATCCCCTGGAGGGGCGTGCGGCTGGCCCCGGTGCTGGCGGCCGCGGCCCTGGCGTCGGCGCTCACCGCCCCGGTGTGGGTCTACGCCCTCCGCCACGACTGGGCCAACATCGTCTTCCAGCTCGTGGGGCGCCACCCGCGGTTGCACACCCTGGCCGGAGACCTCGCCGGCTACTGGCTCCCCCAGTTCGCCTTCGTCGGCCCCCTCCTGCTGCCGCTCGGGGCCGCGGCCGTATGGCGGGCCCGGCGCGACGACCGGCTCCTCCTCGCCGCCGGTCTCATCCCCGCGGCATTCTTCGGGCTTCTCGCCTTCCGGTCCCCCATGGCGCCCCATTGGGCGCTGCCCGGCCTCATCCCGCTGGCCGTCCTGGCCCGGCCCCGCCTCGACCGGCGGTGGCTGCGGGCCGCGCTGGCCGTCAACGCCCTCCTCATCGCGTTCCTGCTGACCCTCGTCGTCGTCCCCCACCCGTTCATCCCCCTCGCCCCCAAAGCGGCGGGGAACCTGCTGGGCCCCGACCGGCTGTGGGAGGTCCTGGTCCGCACCCGCCAGCCCGGGGAGACGCTTGCGACCGAAAGTTACAGCACGGCCGCCCTGATGAACTTCCGCTCCGGCCGGACCGGGACGGTCCTCCTGGCGAACGCGGACCGAGGGGTGCACGGCCTCTCCTACCTGTACTGGCAGGAGGGGCTGGCCCTGGCCGGCCGCGATGTCCTCTTCGTCACCGCAAAGCCGGCGGTGCTCCGGACCCTGCCCCTGCGCTTCGAGCGGGTGGAGAGCGTGGTGGAACTGCCGGTGCGGGAGTGGGAGCGGACGATCCGAACCTATTACATCGCCCGATGCCGGGGGCTGCGGGACGAGGGGATGTTCAAGCCCTGACCGGCCCCCTCCCATTTCCCCCCTGCACGATCTCCCATTGAAAGCGGGAGAGGGGGGTTCCCATTCCCGCCCCGAGAGCGAAGCTCTCGGGGGTCCACCCTCTCCCCGCATGGAGCCCCCCTCGGCCTGCAATCTGCGCAGGCCGACCCGACAATCGGACCCCGGCCGGATAAGATCTCCAGCGGCAAAACCCGGCTTTCGGCTTCTTTCTTCCGGCTCCCGTCTACTTCTTGATCTCGATGCCGAGTTCCGTTGTCCGCCTTCCGCAGTTGACGGTTGGCGGTGAGCGGTGGACGGATTGCGGAGAGCGGCTTGCGGTCACTTCTTTACTTCGATCTTGAGCCGCTTGAGGATCTTGCGCAGGCCGAAGGGAGAGAGTCCCATCAGCTGGGCCGCCCGGGTGATGTTCCCGTCGGTCATCCGCAAAACATGCTGGACCAGCCGTTCGGAGACGTCGTCCAGGATTTCGCGGTAGTTGAACCGCCCCTTGGAGATCCGGTGCGCGAGGGCTTCCTGGGCGTCGCCCGTCACCGGCGAGGCGAGCACCTTCTGCGGAAGGTGGCGCAGGTCCAGCACCTCGCCGGGATGGGCCAGGATGACGAGGGTCCGGAGAATGTTCTGCAGCTCCCGCAGGTTGCCGGGGTAGGCGTACTCCCGCAGATGGACAAGCGCCCGCCGCGCGATTCCCTCCACCGCCTTCTGCTCCTGGGCGCAGATCCGCTCGAGGAAGGCCAGGACGAACGGCTCGAGGTCGTCCCGCCGATCGCGCAGGGGGGGGATCCGCAGTTCGATGGCGGCGAGGCGGTGGTAGAGGTCCTCGCGCAGGGCCCCGGAGCGCACCAGCGCCTCCGGCTCCACCGAGGAGGCGGCCACGAGGCGGAAGTCGGTGGGGATGGAGGTGGCGGTCCCGACGGGGGTCACCGCCCGCTCCTCCAGGACCCGGAGGATCTTGGGTTGGAGGGCGGGGGAGAAGGCGTTGAGCTCGTCGAGGAACAGGGTCCCGCCGTCGGCCAGCGCCATCTTGCCCGCCCGCTCGTCCACGCTGGTGGCCACCCGCTTCCCGATCCCGAACAGTTCCGACTCCAGGAGCTCCTGGGGCAGGGCGGCGCAGTTGACCGCCACGAGGGGGCCCGCGGAGCGCTTCCCCGAAAGGTGCAGGGTGCGGGCGAACATCTCCTTGCCGGTCCCCGTCTCCCCCACGAGCAGGACCGGGGCCGACGACCGGGCGACGGCGTCCATCAGCTGGTACACCTCCAGGATCCGGGCCGAGCGGCCGAGGATCATCCCCTCGGGGAAGGTGAGGTTGGGAAAAAAGAAGAAGTCCTCGCGGGCCCCCACGGGCAGGGCGCCCACCGTTTCCGTGTCGATGGGGGCGACGGGCTTCAGGGGCGGCCGCCGGACGGAGACGAACTCCGCCTGGCCCTCGGGCGCCTCCCGCACCACCAGCTCCACCACCCCCACCCCCACGCGGTCGCCGGCCCGGAGGGGCGCCTCCGCCACCCGGTCCCCGTTCACGCGCGTCCCGTTGCGGCTTTCCAGGTCCTTGAGGACCCACGCGCCGTCCCGGCGGGCAAGGGTGAAGTGGTACCGGGAGACCCCCCGGAACGGGAGGACGATGTGGTTGTCGGGGTGGGCGCCCGCATGGAGGGGACGGGAACCGTCCCCAAAGGGGAAGGTCACGGTCCGCCCGGGGAGTTGCAGATCGAAAAACAGCATCGGGGCCGCCTACTCCTGCGCTTCGGCGCCGGCCCAGTCCACCTGGTAGTTGGGGGCCTCCTTGGTAATGGTGACGTCGTGGACGTGCGACTCCTTCAGCCCCGCGGAGGTGATGCGGATGAACCGCGCCTGCGTGCGCAGCTCCTCGATGGTGCGGCACCCCGCCAACCCCATCCCCGCCCGCAGGCCGCCCACCATCTGGTGGATGACGGTCGAGAGGGGGCCTTTGTAGGGGATACGCCCCTCGACCCCCTCCGGGACCAGCTTCGCGGCCTCGGCCCCCTCCTGGAAGTAGCGGTCCTTCGAGCCGCTCTTCATGGCGGAGAGGCTCCCCATGCCGCGGTAGGACTTGAAGGTGCGTCCCTTGTAAAGGATGACCTCGCCGGGGCTCTCCTCGGTCCCGGCGAAGATGGAGCCGATCATGACGCAGTGGGCGCCGGCCGCGAGGGCCTTCGTGATGTCGCCGGAGAAGCGGATGCCGCCGTCGGCGATGACGGGGATCCCCTGTCGGCTCACCCCCTGGACCGCCCAGAGGATGGCGGAGAGCTGAGGCACGCCCGCCCCGGTGACGATGCGGGTGGTGCAGATCGACCCGGGACCGATCCCCACCTTCACCGCGTCCACGCCGAGCCGGGCCAGCGCCTGGGCCCCCTCTTTGGTCCCCACGTTGCCCGCGATGAGGGGAAAGTCGGGGAACCGCTTCCGGAACTTCGCGATGAAGTCGGTGACCCCCTTGCTGTGGGCGTGGGAGGAGTCCACCACCAGGCAGTCGGCCTGGGCGCGGATGAGCTCCTGGGCCCGCTCCATGGCGTCGCCCCCTACCCCCACTGCCGCGCCGACGAGGAGCCGCCCCTGCCCGTCCTTACAGGAGTGGGGGAACTCCAGCTTCTTCTGAATGTCCTTGACGGTAATGAGCCCCTTGAGGGCCCCCGCCTTGTCCACCACCAGGAGCTTTTCGATCTTGTGCTTGTGGAGGACCTGCTTGGCCTTCTCCGGGTCGGTGCCGGGCGGAACGGTGATCAGGGGCTGGGCGGTCATCACCTGGGCCACCCTCTTGCCCAGGTTGGTCTCGAAGCGCAGGTCGCGGCTGGTAAGGATGCCGCAGAGCTTCCCGTTGCCGTCCACCACCGGGACCCCCGAGATGTTGAAGCGCCCCATCAGCTCCAGGGCCTGCGCCACCTTCATCTCCGGGGTGACGGTGACGGGATCGGTGATCATCCACGACTCGTACCGCTTCACCCGGTCCACCTCGCGGGTCTGCTCCTCGATGGCGAGGTTCTTGTGGATGAACCCGAGGCCGCCCTGCTGGGCCAGGGCGATGGCCAGGCGGCTCTCCGTCACGGTGTCCATCGCCGCGGAGACGATGGGGAGGTTGAGCGGAATGGTGCGGGTGAGCTTCGTCCGGATGTCCACCTGGTTGGGGTGCACCGCGCTGTAGGCGGGCTGGATGAGGACGTCCTCGAAGGTCAGACCGAGGGGGAGGGTTTCGTTCAGCATAATTTCACCTCAAGAATGAAGAAACGTAAATGGTCAAGAGTAAAGAATAAATGGGCAAAACGGATCAGGAGATTGGTACTGATATTGGCGATCGGACATTTACTATTTACCATTTACTATTTACGCTTTTCAACTTGCGCCGTGGCATTTTTTGAACTTCTTCCCGCTGCCGCAGGGGCAGGGGTCGTTGCGGCCCACCTTGTGGGCGGCCTTGTGGGCTGTCGGCACCGCGGTGAGGGGGGCGGGCACCTCGGGCGGCTTCGGAGGCGGCGGCAGGGGCCGCCGCTGCGGTTGGAGCGGCTCCGCGGGGACGGGCTCCACGTGGAACGCCTGGCCGACAATGTAGTCCTCGATGCGGTCCATCATCGCCTCGAAGAGTTGAAACGATTCCCGCTTGTATTCCACCAGGGGGTCGCGCTGGGCATAGGCCCGCATCCCGATCCCCTCGCGCAGGCGGTCGAGCCCCAGGAGGTGGTCCTTCCACTGGGTGTCCACCACGCGGAGCATGATGAACCGCTCGAACTGCCGGCAGAGGTCGTCCCCGAGGCGGGCGACCTTGTCGAGGTACTGCTTCTCCGCCCGCGCCCACAGCTCCGTTTTCATGGCCTCCGGCCCCAAGGGTTCCAGCTCTTCGGGCGCCACGGCAAGGTTATAGTAGGCGGCGCACTTGGCGATGATCCCCGGCCGGTCCCATTCCTGCGGGTCCTTGTCGGGGGGGCACGCCTCGTCGACGGCGGCCTCCAGGATGTTGCGGCCCACCTCGAGGATGTAGTCCCGGGCCATCTTCCCCTCGAGGATCTCACGGCGCATCGTGTAGATGGCCTCGCGCTGCTTGTTCATGACGTCGTCGTAATCGAGGAGGTGTTTGCGGGTGTCGAAGTTGTGGGCCTCGACCGTCTTCTGGGCCCGCTCGATCGAGCGGGAGACCAGGCGGCTCTCGATGGGGACCCCGTCGCGGAGCCCGAACCGCTGCATCAGCGCCGCCATCCGCTCGGAGGCGAAGATGCGCATCAGGTCGTCCTCGAGGCAGAGGAAGAAGCGGGAGGAGCCGGGGTCGCCCTGGCGTCCGGCGCGGCCGCGGAGCTGGTTGTCGATGCGCCGGGCCTCATGCCGCTCCGTCCCCAGGATGTGGAGCCCGCCCAAGGCCACCACCTCCTCATGCTCGGCGGCGCACTGGGCGCGGTACTCCTCCAGCGCGCGTTCGTACTTCTCCCGGTTCTCCTCCGGGTGGCACTCCTTCATGGCCAGGAACTCGGGGTTCCCCCCCAGGAGGATGTCGGTGCCTCGGCCCGCCATGTTGGTGGCGATGGTAACGCTGCCCTTGCGGCCGGCCTGGGCGACGATTTCGGACTCGCGCTCGTGGTATTTGGCGTTGAGCACCACGTGCGGCACGTGCTCCCGCCGCAGGAGCCCCGAAAGGCGCTCCGACTTCTCCACGGAGACGGTGCCCACCAGGACGGGGCGGCCGATGGCGTGCATCGCCTTGATCTCGTCGATGATGGCCCTCTCCTTCTCGGCCGTCGTGCCGTAGATCATGTCCGGGTAGTCGATCCGAATCATGGGCCGGTGGGTGGGGATGGTCACCACGTCCAGCTTGTAGATCTTGTCGAACTCCACCGCCTCGGTCAGGGCCGTGCCGGTCATGCCCGCCTTGACCGTGTACATGCGGATGTAGTTCTGGATGGTGATCGTGGCGAGGGTCTGGTTCTCCCGCTCGATCTTGACCCCCTCCTTGGCCTCCACCGCCTGGTGGAGGCCGTCGCTCCACCGCCGCCCGGGCATCAGGCGGCCGGTAAACTCGTCCACGATGATGACCTCCCCCTCCTTGACGATGTAGTCCACGTCCCGCTTGTACAGGGCGTGGGCGCGGATCCCCTGCTGGACGGCGTGGAGGATGTCGATGTTGGCGGGGTCGTAGAGGTTGCGGACGCGGAGCAGCTCCTCGGCCTTGGACACCCCGGCTTCGGTGATGGAGGCGTTCTTCCGCTTCTCGTCCACCTCGTAATGGAGGCCGGGCTGGAGGCGCGGGATGATGCGGTCCACCCGGTAGTAAATGTCCACGCTCTCCTCGGAGGGGCCGGAGATGATGAGGGGGGTCCGGGCCTCGTCGATGAGGATGGAATCCACCTCGTCCACGATGACGTAGTGGTGGCCGCGCTGGGTCAGCGCCGCGGCCTCGAACTTCATGTTGTCGCGCAGGTAGTCGAAGCCGAACTCGTTGTTGGTGCCGTAGGTGATGTGGGCGGCGTAGGCCTTCTGGCGCTGGGCGTCGTCCATCCCCGACTGCAGGCACCCCACTTCGAGCCCCAGGAAGCGGTGGAGCCGCCCCATCCACTCGGCGTCGCGCCGGGCCAGGTAGTCGTTGACGGTCATGATGTGGACGCCCTTGCGCTCGAGGGCACGGAGATAGGCGGGGAGGGTGGCGACGAGGGTCTTCCCCTCGCCCGTCTTCATCTCGGCGATCCGGCCGTCGAAGAGGACCTTGCCCCCGATGATCTGGACGTCGAAGTGGCGCATGTTGAGCACCCGCCGGCCGGCCTCGCGGACCACGGCGAAGGCCTCGGCGGTGAGGTCCTCCAGGGAGGCCCCCTGATCGAGGCGGGTGAGGAATTCGGCCGTTTTCCCCTTGAGCTGGTCGTCCGTCAGGGCCTGAAGTCCGGGCTCGAGGGCATGGACGGCCCCCACCAACGGCTGCAATTTCTTGATCTCCCGCTCGTTGCGGGTCCCGAAGATCTTGGTCAGAATGGCGGTGAACATAAGGATTGGCCGCTATTCTACTCTATTTTAGAGCGGGCGGCAACTTAATTGCTGTTCGTCCCTCGGCCGGCTTGCGGTGTTCTCCCCCGGCTGCAGTTTCATTGCTTGACGAATCGCACCGCGTCGGCGATGACGACCTGAGAGCCCGAGCCGGGGGTGCCGATGCGGACGCGGGCGGAATCGGGATGCAGGTCGAAGGTCCCGAGGAGAAACCACTGGCGCCCGTTGGTCTGCTGGTTGACGGAAACGACCGTGTCGCCGGCTGCGGTGGTGATCGTGTAGGGAACCGCCGTGGAGCGGTTGGTCCCCTCGCGGTACCAGGTGTAGATGGCGTAGGGGCCGGGAACCTCCAGGACCGGGCGATACTCGGCGCCGGCGGCGGCCGATTCGCTGATGTACAGGTAATCCTCCTCCCACCCCCCCGTGGAGCCGCCCCAGTTCCAGTTCCCCGTCCTCGCGCTCTGCTGTTCATCGAGGAGGAATTCCGTTTTCGGCACGGGCGCAAACCGGAAAGCGTCGGCGATGACCACGGTGCCGCCGGAGGCGGCGTCGGAGATCCGCGCCGACGCCGCCCCCGGGACGACGTCGAACTCCCCGCGCACCGTCCATTTCCCTCCGTCGGCCGTCTGATCCACGCTCAACGCGGAGGGCCCCGAGGCGGTCTGCACCGTCACCGGCACGGCGGGGGAACGGTCGGGCGCGGCCGGGTGCCAGGAATAGACCCGGTGGGGCCGGGCGCAGGTGAGGGCCGGCGTGAAGATGGCGGTCGTGGAGCCGCTGCCGTTGGAGGCGGCGGTGCGGTGGGAGGGGCCGTACTGGTCCGGTTGGGCGGAGGCGGCCGACCAGGAACCGGTGAAGGCGGCCTGCGGATCGTCCACCACGGCGGAGCGACACGGTGCGGCGCCGTTCCCCCAAGCATCCACGGCCTGCACGCGATAGAACCAGTTCAGCCCGTCGGCCAGGACCGCATCCAGATGGGAGGTGTCGGGAATGGAGGCGATCGGGGGCAGGACGTCGGGCGTGGCGCCGCGCAGGATACGATAGTGGTCCGCGGCTTGGGGCTGGCCGGCGATGTCGCGGGCGACAGCCGACCAAGCCAGGAGGACGCTCCCGCCGCTCTTGGAAAGGCGCAGGTCGTCCACCGCTTCGGGCGGGAGGGTGTCCCCGGCGGCGAAGGCGAGGTTCAGCGTGTAGGTCCCGGCCGTTCCGGCGGTGTCCACCACGACGAAGTAGGTGCCGGGGGGGAGGTTGTCGCGGGTGAAACCGGTGTCGCCCCACGCCTCGCAGTCATAGGTTCCGCACGCCCGCAGGAGGAGGACGTCCAAATCCTCCCTACTGGAGAGGGAGGCCGAGAGGGTCCCCGGCTGGAGGGTAGTGAAGCGGTAGACCCGCTCCGGCCCCGTCAGCGAGCGGGTGGACCGGCAATTCGTGGCGGAGAGGACGGCCGCCCCGCCGACGGTGGTCCGGGTGTCGGTGTAGGGGAAAGCCCCCACGGGATAGGGGTCGGCGCAGGTCCCCCCGGAGGGGGCCGTGACGGTCACGGCGCCGGCATCGGTGCGGCTGGTCAGCATGAGGTCGGCCGCGGTGATGGCGCCATCCTCGTCGGTGTCCAGCCACAGCGCGGTGATGAGGTCGTAGCCGCCGGCGGAGGTCCCCGAAGGGACCATGAAGAGGCGTGAAACGGCGTTGCTCCCGGGATGGAGGGTCACCTTGGCGTCGTGGGCAGGGTCGGAGATGTAACCGGAGGAGGGCGAATAGAGCGAGGCGCCGATCATGGCATGGGCATGGTCGGTCTCGGCGTAGTTCAGCGCGGATAGGTTGATCGTGAAGGTCTCCCCGGCCGCGACGGTGGAGGGGGAGGGGGAGGCGGCCGCGAGGGCAAGGGGCGAGGTCATGGTGCCCGTCCGGTAGCCCGAACCCGCGCCGTTGTCATTATAGTAGTGGTTGACGATCCAGTTCCATAACTTGCCCTGGGTGGAGGCCCACCGCTGGGTCCCCCACTGGCACATTCCCCGGCCGTGGCCGAAACAGCCGTGACCCGCGCAGACCGGATCCGACAGGCAGGGCCAGGAGGTGGACGGCGAACCCGCCTCCCCGTCGCCGCAGGAGAGGTCGGCATTGGTGCAGGGGAACCCGTCGTCGGGGTCGTCCCAAGCGTTGTTCTCGGCGCTGTATTCGGAGCGCAGAATGGCGCCGCTCCGCTGCAGGAGGATCCCGGCGGTGCGGTCCACGGCGGTGTTGGTGGCGGTCGCGGTGTCGGCGTCGTTGACCTGACAGCAGGCGGTGGAGCAGATGTCGTAGTTGGCGTTGAGGGGATGGAGCACATAGTAGCTGCCATAGGAGCGGTAGGCCACGGCCCCCGAGCGGAGGGCGTGCTGGCCCCAGGAGGCGATCCACTCGTCGTTGAGGCCGCGCTTGACATAGGTCTCCAAGGAGACCACGTCCACCGACGAACAGGTGGTGCAGGAGCAGGACATGCCGACCTTCACGGTGTCAGGCGGGTCGATGACGGCGGCCAGCGGGACCGGCAGGCCCTCCAGCGTGCTCGGCACCAGGACGGCCGGCGCCCCATCGTCCCCTTCCAGGGCCTCCCCGTCCACCCCCTCCTGGGGCAGGAGGAATCGGTGGAGGTCTTGCGCCCGCCGTGTCCCCTCCCCGGGCTCCATCTCCAGCCGCAGGACCACCGTCCCCTCCCGAAGCAGGATCCCGTCCACGGAGAGGTCGGCGTAGCCGGGCTTCCGAAAAAGGACGGAGGCGGTGGGCAGGGCCTCCTCGTCCCACGGCCTGGGGACGGGGAGGCAGAAGCGGAACCGGCCGTCGGGCCCGCTCGCCCCTGCCTCGGTATCCACCCCTTCCAGCGGCCGCAGGGTGCCGGCGTCCACTACCCATCCGGCGATGCAGAGTTGGCCCGGGAGGGCGGGTTCCGGCGCGGGGGCGCCGATGGGGTCGAGCCAGAAGGTGACGGCGAGATCCTGCCCCTCCCCCGGGTCGAACGAGGCCGCCAGCGGCAGGCGGCCGGGGGCGGACACGGAGATCCGGACGGGCCCGCCGGGAGCGGGCAGGCGCCCTCGGCCGTCCACGGCAAGGTCGGACGGAGCGTCGCCGGCGGCCTTCAGGGCCACGGTGGCCTGGAGCCCGACCCCGGTCACCGCGTCCCGGACGCTCAGAACGATGTCGGCGCCGGCCGGGAACGCCAGGGAAACGGTCAGAAGGACGAGGGCGGCCTTCACGGATCCATTGTATCATTGGCGGCCCCCGGAAACCGAAGCGCCCTTCGAAGCGTATAATTAAAGATCATGCCCCGGAAATGGATTGCCCTCCTCCTGATGCCGGGCCTGTTGGGGGCCCAGGCGCCGCCCGAGAGTTCCAAAGAACTCAAGGAGAGCGTCACCTTTGTGGTGGAACTGGCGAAGCACTACGAAATCCTGGAGGACCACCCCGACCTGGAGCGGGTGACCCGCATCGGCTACACCCTGGTGAAGGCCATCGACCGCCCGAAGGGGACCTACAGCTTCCAGATCGTCAAGATGCCGGAGCCCAACGCCTTCGCCCTGCCGGCGGGGTTCATCTTCCTCACCACGGGCCTGCTGGAATTGGGGCTCTCCGACGACGCCGTCGCGGCCGTTCTCGGCCATGAGATCATCCACGCGCAGAACGAGCACTCGCGCGAAATGCAGCGCAAGCAGACTCTCCTGGGCATCCTGGGCAACGCCCTGGTGCTGGGGGCGCTCTTCGGGGCCTCCCGGAGCGGGCCCAGCCGGCCCGCCCCGGGCCAGCCCGACCCCTTCACCACCCCCGACAGCGTCTGGTCGCAGGGGCAGAACCGGCACCAGAGCGAGGCGGCCAGCATCGTCCAGGCCTCCCTCGCCTTCTCGGTCGTCATGCAGGCCCTCCTGATGCAGGGCTACAGCCGGGACAACGAGATGGAGTCGGACCGCGAGGGCACCTACCTGATGGCCCAGGCCGGGTTCGACCCGAAGGGGGTGCTGGAACTGCTGGAGGCCATGCGCAAGCGGACCTACGAGGCCCCGGGATACGGCTACTGGCGCAGCCATCCGTATTTGGAGGAGCGGGCCCGCACGGCGGAGGCGCGCGCCGGGCGGCTCAAGGCCGCCAGCGAGCGGCCCGACCCCTCGGGGACGCAACGGGCGGCCCAGGAGACCCTGTTCCGGCTGGCGCAGGCGGAAAAGGACCCCGCCCGGGCCGGCGCCCTGGAGCGGCTCGCGGTCAGCGCCTCCCCCACGGGGCTCACCAGCTTCCTCCTCCGGCGCAAGGCGCTCGACCAGATGGAGGATCGCCTGCGCGCCGCCCCCTTCCCGGAGCGGGACTACGGCGTCCTGCTCCAGGGCTACCGCCGCCTGCTCGACCGGTTCAGGGACGACCCCGAGACCGCGGCATCCCTGCAGCGGGCGCAGGCGGATTACGACCGGCTGCGGGAGGAGAACGAGGGGTGCCGCCCCGCCTTCGTCGGCATCCTCGATTTCGGGGTCCCCTCCGTCGCGTTCCTCAAGGCGTTCGCCTCCAACTACCCCGACGACCCCCGGGCCCCCTACGCCGCCCTGCTCCAGTCGCGCAACCAGTTCCAGCTCGGCGAGGAGGAGGAGGCCGTGGAAGCCCTGGAGCGGGCCTGGGCCTCCCCCGACCCGATGGTCCGCGACTGGGCGGAGGCCTCCGTCCTGGCCCGCCTCCACCAGGTGCGCTCGCTGACCGCCTGCCAGCGCCTGGCCGACGCGGTGGCCGGCTCCGCCTTGGAGCCGTTGGTGCGCCAGCGGTTCGAGACCGTCCTTCCGCTGCTCGACTCGCTCAAGGCGGGCCGCGCGTTCCTGGACGCCTACCCCGCCTCCCCCACGGCCGGCCGGGTGAGGGCCCGGATGGAGACGCTGGCCGAGGCGGAGTGGGTCAAGGCGCGGGTATACCAGAAAATGGGCGACGAGCAGCGGGCCCTCAACGCCCTCAACGCGGTCCTGGAGAACGCCCCGGAAACCGCGGCCGCGGAGCGGATCCGCGCCGACATTCTGAAGCAAGCCAATCTCGAAGGAGGTTCCCCCTCATGAAGAAGTTCGCTTTCGCGTGCCTGCTGATCGCGGGCGCCCTCTGGGCCCAGGACTGGGACCAGACCCTCCAAAATCTCGCCGCCCCGACCGTCCAAGGCACCCTGGAGGCCAAAGACTGGAAGCAGGCATGGGGCAACGCCGCGTTCACCTTCAACGGCACCTGCGCCCGGGTGGCGGCCGGCCCCCACACCATCGGGTTCCTCTTCTCCGGCACGGGCACGATGGCCCTGGCCGTCCCCGACCGCATCGCCCTTTCGGCGGCCAAGGTCAACCTCAAGGAAGCGGGTTCCTACGCGCTGGACGCCTCCAACACCCTCCACGAAACCTTCACCGAGGGGTTCTTCATCGTCTTCCCGTTCCTCGATGGCGCCCTCTTCCAAGGCGACGGCGCCCCCGGGGCCGACCGGCTCAAGGAATACCAGGAAATCACCAAGTGGATGGGACAGCCCACCCTGGACTTCATCCTGGCCCCCGCCCTGTTCAACGGCTACAAGGGCCCCCAGGTGATGGCGTTCATCAAGGGGAGTCAGGAAAAGAACCTGCTGTATTACCTCGACGCCAACGAGGAGATGAAGGAGTACCTGTTCACCTACAAGAAGTCGCGCTACCAGCCCGAATTTTACCAGCTCAACCGGCTGGTGACCTCCCCTACCGGCTGGGACTGGAACAAGCGGAGGATCTGGCCCGTCTACCAGACCGGGGTGGACATGGAGTTCGTTTCCAAGGACAACGTGAGCGCCACCCAGAAGGCGGCCATCGAGTTCACCCCCACGGTGGACGGGGTGCGGGTCCTTTCGCTCTCCATGTCCAGCGGCCAGTCCAAGGAGTACAAGCTCTGGGACGACCGGGCCGACCCCATCGCCGTCAAGAGGATCACCGGCCCCAAGGGGGAAAACATCCCCTTCGCCCACAAGTTCGACGCCATCATCCTCCTGCTCCCCGCCCCGACGAAAAAGGGCCAGCCCGTTGTCCTGACCTTCGAGTCGGAGGGGGCCTTCCTCAAGAACTACTATGGCGACTCCTACATGGTCCTGGGCAACTGGGACTGGTATCCCACCCTCGATTTCTACGCCCAGGCCAGCCGGTTCCACACCGTCGTCAAGGTCAAGGCCCCCTGGGTGCCCATTGCGTGCGGGAAGCTGGTCAAGGAGTGGAAGGAGGGGGACCTCAACTGCCTGGAGTCCGACGAGAAGGAGCCCATGAGCTTCCCCTTCGTCATCGTGGGGGAGTACACGAGCCAGGAGTTCAAAGAAGGGCCTTACCTGCTCCGGTTGCATTCGTATGTCAAATCCAAGGATAAAGGCGCCGCTAAAATGGCAAAGAACGGATTGGCGGCTCTTGATTTTTACAGCAATGGGATGGTTCCCTTCCCATACAACGAGCTGGATGCAGTTGAGATCCCCTACTACCGGCACGGCTTCTGGCAAGCCCCGGCTGGCATCGTGGAATTCACTTCTGAAGGAACGAATCCGTGGGGAAACAGCATCCCTGAGGAGGGAGAAATTCAATTTGAACGATTCGCGGCTTTAGGCCTCAATGCTCGCTTTGCCCACGAATTAGCCCACCAGTGGTGGGGCAACCTGGTTTCCTGGTCTTCCGACCTCGACAGCTGGCTCTCCGAGTCATGGGCCGAGTATACCTCCTTCCTGTTCATGTCGAAATTTGACAAGAAAAAAGCTAAGGAGCAATTCAGCGGGAAATACGGATGGATTAACAACACCGCATCGATCAAAGGACGAGGCACGGTAGTCAACAGTGCCTTGCTCGATTTTGACGAAGCCGATGAAGTTTCGATGAACCTGCTTTACAGCAAGGGCCCTCTCGTCCTCCACGCCCTCCGCAAGGAGATGGGCGACCAGGCCTTCTTTACCCTCTACAAGAAGTTTCCCGAGGCGTGCCAGAAGATGAAGATAAAGGCCACCACCGAGGACCTGATCCAGTTCGTCAACGCCATCACCAAAAAGGACTACCGCCCCTTCTTCGACAAATACATCTACGGCACCGAGGTCCCCGAGGTCAAGGAATAGCCCCCGGCGCCCCGTCCTCCCACGCCCCGCGGCCCTCTTCGGGCCGCGGGGTTTTCGGATCCGCCGGAAATCCACATATCACTCAATACGGATAGGCTTATGACCCCGCGCTTCCCCCCGCCATGGGGGCAACTTGTCATAGGAGGGGAATTGTGTCATAATCGCCGTTGGAGTGAAAGGGACGACCATGCACACCGTCGAAGTGACCATCCTGGGGCAGACCTATCGCTTAAAGAGCGATAAGGACCCCGCCTACATGGAGTCCCTGGCCTCCAAACTCAATTCCCGAATTTCCGAAGTGGCCTCCCACGCCCCCACCGTGGACGCCGTCAAGCTGTTGACGCTCACCGCGCTCAACCTGGTGGACCGTCTGGAGGAGCTGGAGGCCCAACGGGGAGACGACCTCCGTCGGACGGAGGAACGGGCGAACAAGCTTTTGGACCGCCTCAACGACGTGTTGGAGGCGAAGGTTGAGTAGCATCCTGATCCCCCTGCTTCGCGCGCTTTTAGCCGTATTCCCCTGCTTGGTGCGTGTAGAGCTCCGTGCTCCTGAACCAACACTTCCGCCCCGGGATCGTTCGTGGACGACCGGGCCCGGTGATCCCCGCGGGGAACTGATGGGCCCGGCCCGAGGATCCCACCTGGCTCTGCCAGGTTCAGAGCCACCGCTCTTACGGCCGAAGCGGGGGATTTTGACCCTCTCGCCCGCTCCATAGACGGGGTCGCCTCCGCCAGGAGGTGACCATGGTACTCGCAGTCGTCCTCGCGTCCGTCCTCGCCCTCGCCGCCGGCGCCGGGCTGACGGCCTTTATCCAATCGTCGCGCCATCGCAAGCACGCCGCCCGCATCGTCGCCGAGGCCGAAGCCCGCGCCAAGGAGACCGTCGCCCACGCCGAACGCGAGGCCCAGGAGAAGGTGCGGGAGGCCGCCCTTTCCGCCCAAGAGAAGGTGCACCAGCTCCGCAACGAGTTCGAGGCCGCCAGCCGCGAGGCGAAACGGGAGCTCCAACAGCAGGAAAAGCGTCTCCAGCAGCGCGAATCCAAGCTGGACCAGCGGCAGAGCCAGTTGGACAAGGCCGACAACGATCTCAAAAACCGGGAGAAGGAGCTGGAGAAGCGCACCCAGGCCCTGGCGGGCAAGGAGGCGCGCATCGCCGAGCTGGTGAGCGAGCAGCAGGCCAAGCTGGAGGCCCTCTCCGGCCTCACCGCCGAGCAGGCCAAGAAGGAGCTGATCGGCCGCTTGGAGCAGGACGCCCGCCTCGAGGCCGCCCAGATGATCAAGCGGCTGGAGGAGGAGGCGGTGGAGCACGCCAACGCCCGCGCCCGCAACATCCTCTCCGCCACCATGCAGAAGATCGCCTCGGAGTATGTGGCCGAGAACACCGTTTCGGTGGTGGACCTCCCCAGCGACGAGATGAAGGGGCGCATCATCGGCCGCGAGGGGCGCAACATCCGCGCCCTGGAGCTGGCCGCCGGCGTGGACCTCATCGTGGACGACACCCCCGGCGCCGTTACCATCTCCTCCTTCGACCCCATGCGGCGCGAGCTCGCCGGCATGGCCCTCAAGCGCCTCATCCAGGACGGACGCATCCACCCCGGCCGCATCGAGGAGGTGGTGGAGAAGTGCCGGGCCGAGCTCGACACCAAGGTTATGGAGGAGGGCGAGGCCGCCGCGATGGAGGTGGGGATCCCCGACCTCCACATCGACATCATCAAGCACCTCGGCAAGCTCAAGTTCCGCACCTCCTACGGGCAGAACGTCCTGGCCCACGCCAAGGAGGTTGCCCGCCTGGCGGAGATCCTGGCCCGCGAGCTCGGCGCCGACCAGAAGGTGGCCAAGCGCGCCGGCCTCCTCCACGACATCGGCAAGGCGATCGACCGCGAGATGGAGGGGACCCACATCCAGCTCGGCGTGGACTTCCTGCGCCGGATGGGGGAGAGCGAGAGCGTCATCCACGCCATGGAGTGCCACCACGGCGACGTGGAGCCCCGGATGGTGGAGGCGGTCCTCGTCACCATCGCCGACGCCCTCTCCGCCGCCCGCCCGGGCGCCCGGCGCGACGTCCTGGAGTCCTATGTCCGCCGCCTCGAGAAGCTCGAGGGGATCGCCGGGAGCTTCCAAGGGGTCAACAAGGCCTACGCCGTCCAGGCCGGCCGGGAGCTCCGCATCATCGTCGAGAGCGCCAAGATCACCGACGAGCAGGCCTTCTGGATGGCCAAGGACGTCGCCCGCAAGATCGAGGGCGAGGTGCAGTACCCCGGCCAGATCAAGGTCACCGTCATCCGCGAGACCCGGGCGATCGACTATGCTAAATAAGGTGGAAGGCAGAAGGCAGAAGGCTGAAGGCCGCCCCTCCCTGGCTGCCAGCTGCCGGCTACCGGCTACGGGGGAGGGCGGGTGGTGAGCTTGCGCGTCCTGGGCATCGGCGACGTGGTGGGCAAGCCGGGCCGCAAGGCCCTGGCGGAGCACCTCGGCCCGCTGATCCGGGAGCACGGGGTCCACCTGGTGGTGGCCAACATCGAGAACGCGGCCGGGGGGTTCGGGCCGGACCTCAAGACCATGCAGGAGCTGCTGGAGCTCCCCATCCATGTCTTCACCGCCGGCAGCCACGTGTGGGACAAGAAGGAGTTCGCCGCCGCCCTCGACCTCTACCCCATGGTCCTGCGCCCCGCCAACTACCCCCCCGGCAACCCCGGCCGGGGGCACATCGTCTGGCCCCTCCCCGACGGCCGGAAGGTGGCGGTGGTCCAGCTGGAGGGGCGCGTCTTCATGGACGCCCTCGACTGCCCCTTCCGCGCCCTCGACGCCCTCCTGGCCGAGCTCCCGCCGGAGGTCCCGCTCCTGGTGGACTTCCACGGCGAGGCCACCTCGGAAAAGCAGGCCTTCGGCCACTACGCCGACGGCCGCGTCGCCGCCGTCTGGGGCACCCACACCCATGTCCCGACGGCCGATGCCCGCATCCTCCCCGGCGGCACCGCCTTCCTCACCGATGTCGGGATGTGCGGCGCCTACGACTCCGTCATCGGCTTCGACAAGGAGGTCATCGTCGGCAAGTTCCTGCGGCAGGCCCCCGTGCGGTTCGAGGTGGCCCGGGGAACGGGTCATCTCGCCGGCGTCCTCATCGACATCGACTACGCGACGAAAAAAGCCACCGCCATCCGTCCCCTGATGGTGCCGGCGCTGTAGCGGTGCCATGTCCCTCGGCGCTGCCGTTATCGTTTGCCGACTTCCCCCTTAAGGGCCGCCGAAACGCAGGGCCCCCTTTTCCTGATCCAAAGGCCGCCGGTTCGATGCCGGTCAGCCCCCCTCCCCTTCCTCCGCCCGGCCGCAAAAAAGCCCCCCGTGCGGAGGGCAAAGCATAGCAGGGTGTTCAACCCTGGCGTCGGGCCAGGAGGCGTTCGTCAGTTCACCGTCTGGCGGAGGGTCTTGCGGGCGACGCCGTAGAGCTCCTCGGGGGTGAAGGGCTTGGCCATGTAGTCGTCCGCGCCGCGCTTGATCGCGTCCACGGCCGTGTCCACGGAGGCGTAGCCGGTGACCATGACCACGGGGAGGTCGGGGTTGCCTTTCTTAATGGTGGACAGCAGATCCAGGCCGTTCTCGCTCCCCAGCTTCATGTCGAGAAGGACGAGATCGAAGGGTTCGGCGGCGAGCCGCTCCAGGGCCTCGCGGCCGTTGAAGGCCTCGGCGATGTCGTAGCCGCGGCGGGCGAGGGTCCGTCGGATGGAGTTGGCCACCACGGCCTCGTCGTCCACCACCAGGACCCGGGGGGCCTTCACCGAGGCCTTGGCCTCGCGGTAGTGGCTGACCACGGGGATGCCGGAGGGGCCGACGGAGGCGGCGTAGGCCTCGCCGGCGGCGGCGGAGAGCTCGGCGTAGGAGAAGGGCATGTCCACGTCCACCGGGTCCTCGATCTTGTCGTGCAGGGTCTGGTGCTGGGCGGCCTTCCGGCGCTCGGCGACCACCAGGGGGCACTCCTTCCCGGGGCAGACCCCCTTGCTGACGAACTTCTTGCACGAGCGCTGGCCGAGGGCGCAGAAGTCGGCGGCGACGGCGGGGCGCTTGGCCGGGGCCTGCACGACGGGGACGTCGGAGCGGGTGAGGTGTTCCACGTAGGCGGCGGAGGTGGCGTGGGCGACCTCGAGGGCGTCGAAGGGCAGATCGGCGTCGATGGTCCCCCTCTCCGCGGGGACGGCGGGGACCTCGGCGAGGGCGCGCTTGACGGCGGCCTCCAGCTCCTCGGGGGTGAAGGGCTTGGGGAGAAAACCGGCGGCCCCGAGGCGGGTCGCCTCGACGGCGGTGGGGATGGTGGGGAACCCGGTGATCATCAGGAACGGCAGAGCCGGGGAGTTCTCCTTGACCATCTTGAGGAGTTCGAGGCCGCCCACCTGGGGCATCATCAGGTCGGCGATGATCATGTCCACCGACTCCTCGCGCTTGAGGACATCCAGGGCGTTGTGGACGCTCTGGGCCTGGGTGACGGCGAACCCGCGGCGCGTGAGGATCTTGTCGACGCTTTGGCAGATGCCGTTCTCGTCGTCCACGACGAGGATCCGGGTCTTCTTGGCGGTGGCGGCGCTTTCCATGTTCGGCTCCTTCGGTTCAGATTGGCTTCGGGCTTCCCCTCGGCGCTGAACCTTTTGCATCGGTCATGCCAGATTTTCCCAGAGAGGGGATGAGCATGGCGCGCGATGGCCTGTATGCCTGATAATATTGATAGTTGCCTAATCTACGCCAAGGCGGCAGACACGACGATCCCACCCCGATGGTGCATGTTTTCACCATGCAGGGCTTGACGGCGACGGGAAGCCGATTGTTCGATTAGAGCTTATGGACCAGGCACTTACGATGGTGCATGCAGCCCCGATGCACCCCCGGCCCGATTCTATGCATTTACTCCGGGCGGTGCCCCTTGAGGCCGTGCTTGCGCATCAGCGCCTGGAAGTTCTGCCGCTGCATCCCCACGTCCCGGGCGGCGTGGCTGACGTTCCAGCCGTTCCGCTCCAGGGCCTCGTGCACGAAGATCCGCTCGAGGTCGTCCACCACCTGCTCCCGCTGCTTGCGCTTCATCTCCAGGAACTCCTCGTTGGTGCGGGGGACGACGAAGGCGCCGGGCTGGCCTTGCGTGTAGACGGTGGTGGGGAGGTGGCGGGGCTCGAGGACGCCGCCGTCGAGGGTGATGAGGGCCCCCTCGAGGACGTGCTCGAGCTGGCGGACGTTGCCCGGCCAGTCGTAGTTCTCGAGCGTCAGGAGGGTGGCCTCGGAAAGGGTGGGGACGGGGCGCCCCGCCCGACCGGCGAGCTTCCGTATGAAATGATAGGCCAGGAGGGGGATGTCCTCCCTGCGCTCGCGCAGCGGGGGGAGGAGGATCGGGAACACATGGAGGCGGTAGTAGAGGTCCTCCCGGAAGGTCCCCTCGCCCACCATCTTCGCGAGGTCGCGGTTGGTGGCGAAGACGAGGCGGGTGTCCACCTTTCGCACCTGGGTGTCCCCCAGCGGGAGGAACTCCCGCTCCTGGATGAAGCGCAGGAGCTTCCCTTGCACCTCCAGGTCCACGTTGCAGATCTCGTCGAGGAAAACGGTCCCCCGATCGGCCGCCTCCATGATCCCCCGCTTGTGGGCCACGGCCCCCGTGAAGGCTCCCTTGACGTGCCCGAAGAGATCGCTCTGGAGCAGCTCCGCCGACAGGGTGCCGCAGTCAACGGCGAAGAAGGGTTTCTCCCGCCGCGGGCTGAGGGCGTGGACCGCCCGGGCGACCAGCTCCTTGCCCGTGCCGCTCTCCCCCACGATGAGGACGGTGGAGGGGGTGGGGGCCACCTGGCGGATCATCCGGTACACCTCCTGCATCCGGTGCGACCGGCCCACGAGCCCCTGGAACTCGACGGCGGGGGTCCCCTCGGCCAGGGCCCGCTGGTCGAGGATGCGCCGGCGCCGCTCCCACGCCTTGTCGGCCACGGCCAGGAGCTCCTCGGCGGTGAACGGCTTGGGGAGGTAGTCGAAGGCCCCCACCTTCATCGTCTCCACCACGGAGGCGATGGTGGCGTAGCCGGTGATGACCACGGCGACGATGTCGGGGTGCCGGGTGCGCAGGGCGTCCAGCAGCTCCATTCCCCCCATCTCCACCATCTTCAGGTCGGTGAACACGAGGTCGAAGGGCTCCTGCTCCAGCAACGCCAGCGCCTGCTTCCCGGAGAGGGCGGTGCGCACGGCGAAGCCCCCCCGGACGAGGACCTTTTCGCAGCTCTTGCCGATGGTCATCTCGTCGTCGACGACGAGGACGCGGGGGACGTTCGCCTCCATCAGACCGGCCCCTCGGGCAGGGACAGGGTGATGGTGGTGCCATGCCCCACGCGGCTTTCCACCCGGATCTCGCCCCCGTGCCGCTCCAGGATGCCGTAGGCGATGGCCAGTCCCAGCCCCGTCCCGGTGGCCTTGGTGGTGAAGAAGGGCTCGAAGAGCTTGTCCTTGATGTCGTCGGGGATGCCGGGCCCGGTGTCGCGGAAGGCCACCTCGATCCGGCCGCGGGCGGGGTCCCGCCGGGAGCCGATGTGGAGCGCCCCCCCCTGGGCCATGGCCTCGGAGGCGTTGAGGACGATGTTCAGGACCACCTGCCGCATCTGGTCCTGGTCGGTCATCAGGGTCGGGAGGGCGGGGTCCAGGGCGGTGGTGATCGCGATGTTCCGAAACGAGGCCTGGTTCCGCACCAGGGCCAGGACGTCCTCCACCACCCGGTTGAGCGAGGTGGCCGTCTTCTGCGGCGGGGTCTGCCGGGCGAAGTCGAGAAGCCCCTTGACGATCTTGCGGCACCGGAGGGTCTCGTCGACGATGGTCTGGAGGTCGGGGCGCCGGGGGTCGTCGGCCGGGAGGTCCTCGAGCATCAGGGAGGCGTTGGTGAGGATGCCGGTGAGGGGGTTGTTGATCTCGTGGGCCACGCCGGCGGCCAGCTTGCCGACGGCGGCCAGCTTCTCGGTCTGGAAGAGCTGGGCTTGCATGGCTTTCAGCTCGGCGGTGCGCTGCTCCACCTTCTGCTCCAGGGTCTCGGTCCACCCCTTGAGGGCCTGGTGGGTGTCCTGCAGTTCGGCCACCATCCGGTTGAACGCGTGGGCCAGGTGGGCGATCTCGTCGGTCCCCCGCACCGGCACCCGCTGGGCGTAGTCCCCCGTCGCCACCTCGTCGGCGGCCCGCGCCATCGCGGCGACGGGCCGGGCGATCTTCTGGGCCACGCGCGTAGCGACGATGATCAGGAGGACCACCCCCAGGGCGGCGATCCCCAGGAAGAGCGCCAGGGAGCGATGGAGGCCGTCCCGGTAGGGCTTCTCCAGGAGCCCGACGTAGAGCATCCCCACGGTCCGGTCCTCGAGGTTCTTGAGGGGGGCGTACGCGGAGAGGTACCAGTCGTTGACGACGAAGGCGCGCCCCCGCCAGGTCTCCCCCCGATCCAGGACCGCCTCCGCCACCTCCGCCGAGACGCGGGTGGCGATGGCCCGGGCCCCGTCGGCCCCCTTGACGTTGGTGCTGACGCGGACGTCCCCCTGGAAGATGGTGACGGTGCCGGTCTCGCGCCCCCGGTAGAGGGCGTCCTTAAAGACCACGGTGCGCACCTTGTCCACAAGGGTGTAGTTGCGGTTGAGGAGGTTCCCCCCGACGAGGGCCCCCAGAAACCGCTTGGAGGGGGTGAAAACGGGGGCGCCCCCCTTGAGCATCAGCCCCGCCGTGAGGCGCTTCTGGTCCGTGGGCCGGGCATGGGGGGTGGGGGCCAGGTCCATGGCGGCCTGCATCGCCAGGGCCTCCGAGGCGCGCCGCAACTCCTCCTCGCCGATGACCTCGGTGCTGGCCACGGGGCTCCGGCGCGCCAGGACCTCCTGGACCGTGGGGTCGGCCCGGACGTCGTCGCCGGAAAGCTCCGGGTTGGCCGCCCGGAAGACCACCGTCCCCTGGGCGTCCACCAGGGTGAGCACGTCCAAGCCCTCCTCGGCCCGGATGCGCTCCAGCTCCGGCCCCAGGTCCGCCCGATCCCCCTCGGAGAGGGCCCGGTAGAGGACCATGCGCGTGGCGTGGATCCGCAGGGTGTCCTTGAGCCGGTCGAGGGCGTTGGCGTAAATCTCCTTGGCCGATTCCAGATCGGAGTTGATCTTGGACTGGGCCTGGCCGTAGACGTGCTTCTTGATGGTCTGCACCCCCACGATGGTGGTGATGAGGGCGGGGACCAGGATGGCGACCGCGAAGGAGAGGATGAGGCGGGCCCGGAGGCTGCTCCGGATGAGCGACTGGAGGGTCACTCGCCCATCCCGGGGGCCCCGAGCCAGCGGTCGACGACGCGCCGGCCGCGGTCCACGTACGCCGGCAGGGCCCGGGCCACCTTTTCCGTCAACCCTTCCTCGATGAGGAAGGGGTCCTCCACCTCCATGGCCAGAATCACCAGCTCGTCCGGAATGGGCAGGCCCATCCGCCGCGCGATCTCCATGGCCATGGGGAGGCCGATGTAGTGGGGGGAGGGGGACGGGACCGGGGCCAGCGACGCGATGCCGAACTCCTTGATGGTGCCCGGCTCCTCCCCCTGCTGGATGGCGTCGAGGACGAGGACCCGGCGGTAGGGCACGAGGTGGTCGAGCAGGCCGAGGCTGGACTCCGGGGCCTCCACGACGTCCACCCGGCCGCGATAGTGCGCGTCCAGGGC
The DNA here is from genome assembly GCA_964603505.1 of uncultured Holophagales bacterium. Taxonomy (GTDB): domain Bacteria; phylum Acidobacteriota; class Thermoanaerobaculia; order UBA2201; family UBA2201; genus UBA2201. The sequence goes on from CAZRVT010000001.1 coordinate 102,222, forward strand.
GCGGCCGGCGTAGAGGCCGAGGCCGTCGTCCTTCAACTGCTCGTTGCCGAGGGCGAGAACCAATATATCCTTGCGGTCGTCGGTCGTCATGAAAAGACCGTCTTGGGTCTTCTTCGGCCTTCCGCCTGCGGCCTTTAGCCCGTGCCTACGTGTTGAACTCCCGCACCTTTTCCCCGCGGTGGTCGTAGATCCGAACCGAGAGCGGATAGTGCCCCGGCAGGGTGTGGGTGCCGCAGCCGTGGCAGGGGTCGTAGGCGCGGTAGGTCATCTCCACCATGTTGAGGATCCCGTCGTCCGCCTTGCCCCCCTTGATGAAGGCCTTGGCGGAGCGCTGAAGCCCCAGGTTCATGGCGGCGGAGTTGTGCTGGGTGGCCACGATGATGTTGGCCTTCTCGATGATGCCGTTGGGGTCGGTTGTGTAGTGGTGGATGAGCAGGCCGCGCGGCGCCTCCACGATGCCGACGCCCTCCTCGGGGGTCCGGGACGGGATGGCGCGCACCTTGGGGTCCAGGATCTCGGGGTCGTGGGCCAGCTCTTTGATATGCTCGGCCGCGTAGAGGGCTTCGATGAGGCGAGCCCAATGGTAGGCCAGGGTGAAGTGGACCGGCCTGCCGCCCAGCGTCGCGTACATCTTCTCGTATTCGGCCTGGGCCAGCGGGGTGGCCATGCCGTCGGAGGCGTTGAGCCGGGCGAGGGGGGCGGTGCGGTAGACGCCGCTCTCCTCGCCGTCCTTCCACCCCTGCCAGCCGACCTTCTTGAGGAACGGGAACTTGATGTAGCTCCAGGGTTCCACGTGCTCCCCGATGTGCTCGGTGTACTCGGGGCTGCGGAACTTGTTGAACTCCTTCCCCGCGGGGGTGACCGTGCGGATCATCCCGTCGTAGAAGTTGACCTTGTTGGCCCCGTCCACCATGCCGATGTAGTAGGTCTTGTTGATGTAGGCGTCGCCGGTGATCAAACCGACGTAGTCCTTGTTCTTGAGGACGATGTCGTTGAAGGCCTGGAGGGAGAAGAGGGCGAAGTCCACGCCGGCGGCGGCGACCGCCTGCAGGTTGGCCAGGTCGTCCTTCTTGAAGGGCTTGGTCACGCCGCCGGGAAGTCCGAGGACGGGATGCACCGCCTTGCCTCCCATCCGGGTCATGATGTCGCGCAGTTCGCGGCGGATCTTGATCACCTTGCCGCCGATCTCCAGCCCCACCTTCCCCAGCACCCCGACGATGTTGCGCTCGGCCCGGGGGGCCGCGGGGCCCACGATGAAGTCGGGGCCGCCGAGGTAGTAGAAGTGGAGGGTGTGGTCCTCGAGCATGAAGATGGAGTAGAAGAGGTCGCGGAGCTTCTGGGCGGCCGGGGGCGGGTCCACCTTGAAGAGGGCGTCGAGCGCCTTGGTGGAGGCCATGTGGTGGGCCGTGGGGCAGACGCCGCAGATGCGCTGGGTGATGCGCGGCATCTCTTCGGCGGCCCGCCCGACGCAGAACTGCTCGAATCCCCGCAGCTCGGGGATCTGCAGGTAGGCGTTTGCCACGTCGCCCTTATCGTCGAGGAAGATCTCGATCTTGCCGTGGCCCTCGAGGCGGGTGATGGGGTCGATGGTGATGCGCTTTTCCATGGGCGTTCTCCTCGGTCAGACCTTGCGCTTGAGGTACGATTTGGACATCGAGTAGCGGTAGAAGGTGCCGGCGGGATCGGGGATGGACTCGACGAGCTTGGCGATGGCCTCGTCCTCCTTGGCGTCGAACAGGGAGGCGAGGGCCGAGACGAACTTGGCCCCCTGGTCCGTGACGCCGTCGATGGGACCCATGCAGCCCCGGCAGGGGCTGTTGCCGTGGATGCAACGCTCGTCGCATCCGCCCCGGGTGACGGGGCCCATGCAGATGACCCCTTGGGCCAGGAAGCACTTCTCCTCGTCCAGCTCGATCTCGTGGGGCCGGTAGAACTTGGTGATGGAGAGCTTCTCCGGCTTGGTCTTGTTCCGCTCGCAGGTGTCGCAATTGGTGCGGTTGGGGGCCAGCACCGCCCCCTTGGGGGGGAGCTTGCCCTCCAGCAGGGCCTGGACGGCCGCCATGAAGAGGGCCGGCGGGACGGTGCAGCCGGGCAGGTAGTAGTCCACGTCGATGACCTGGTCGAGGGCGTACACCTGCTCCCACAGTTTCGGAAGGGTGAGCGTCCCCTCGGCGACCTTCGTCTCCTCCTGGGGGTACACCTTCGCGGGGTTGACGGAAGAGACGGTGTCCACGTAGGCGGTCTTCATGATCTCGGCCTTGGTGGTGAAGTTGGCCAGGGCCGGGATGCCGCCCAGGTGGGCGCAGGAGCCGAACGCCACCACGACCTGCGACTTCCTCCGGAGGAGGTGGACCATCTCCTCCTGCTCGGAGGAGCGGATGGCCCCGTTGATGAACGCCACGGTGATGGCCCCGTCGGCCATCGCCTCCAGGTCCTCCCGCTTGAAGTCCATGGCGCAAGGCCAGAAGACGATGTCCACGGCCGCGACGACCTTGAGGACCTCCTCGGCCAGGTCCACGACGGTCTCCTCGCACCCCCCGCAGGAGGCGCACCAGTAAAAGGCGACCTTCGGCTTAGCCATGCACGACCTCCTTCCGGACCTTCGAGGGCCCGAGGGCGCGGATCTGCTCGGTGAACTCGTTGACGACGTGCTGGAACTTGTCCCCCTCGGCCGCCGAGATCCACTCGAGGCGGAACCGCTCGGGCTCGATGCCGAACTGGGGGAGCATCCTCTTCAGGAGGTGGTAGCGCCGCAGGGCCTTGAAGTTCCCCTCCTGGTAGTGGCAGTCGGAGGGGGTGTGGCAGCCGGCCACCAGGACGGCGTCGGCCCCCTCGGCGAAGGCCTTCATGACGAACTGGCTGTCCACCCGCCCGGAGCACATGACGCGGATGGGCCGCACGTTGGGCAGGTATTTCATGCGGGCGGTCCCGGCCAGATCGGCGCCGGTGTACGAGCACCAGTTGCACAGGAACGCCACGATGCGGGGCTCGAACGCATGGGCTTGGGATGTCGCGCTCATCACATATCCCTCCTATACCGCCAGGATCCCTTCGATCTCGGCGAAGATCTGCTCGTCGCGGAAGTGCTTCTGGAAGGCCGCGGCCGAGGGGCAGGCGGCCACGCAGGTGCCGCACCCCTTGCAGAGGGCCTCGTTGATGACCGAGCGGTTCTTCTCCTTGTCGTAGGCGATCGCCGTGTAGGGACAGAGGCCGACGCAGATCTGGCAGCCGGAACAGAGCTCCTCGACGATCTCGGCCGTCACCGCCTCGGTCTCCACCTCGCCGCGCTGGATCAGGGAGAGCGCCGCCGAGGCGGCCGCGCCGGCCTGGGCCACCGTGTCCGGGATGTCCTTGGGGCCCTGGCAGGCGCCGGCGATGAAGATGCCGTCGGCCGCCGTGGAGACGGGAGCCAGCTTGGGGTGCTTCTCGGTGAAGAAGCCGTCCTTGCCCGTGCTGCAGGTGAAGAGGTGGGAGAGTTCCCGCGCCTCGGGCTTGGCCTCGATGGCGAGGCAGAGGACCACCAGGTCCACGGGGATGCGGCGGACGACGCCGATCATCGTGTCCTCCGCCCGCATGACGAGGCGCCCCTCTTCCGAGGGGTCCAGGGCGGCGTCGTTGATCTCCGCCACCTTCCCCCGGACGAAGTTGACCCCCTCCTTCAGCAGGCGGTTGTAGAACTCTTCGTACCCCTTCCCGAAGCACCGCATGTCGATATAGAAGTTGTAGACCTCGCAGTCGTGGATCTTCTCCTTGATCAGATGGGCGAACTTCAGGGCGTACATGCAGCAGACGCGGGAGCAGTATTCGTGGTATTTCTGGTCGCGGCTCCCCACGCAGTGGACGATCCCGATGCTCTTGGGAACCTTTCCGTCGGCGGTCAGGATCTTGCCCCCCGTGGGGCCGCCGGCGTTGTTGAGGACCTCGAAATCGAGGCTGGTCATCACGTTCTTGTACTTGCCGTACCCGTATTCCTTCAGCCCGCGGGGGTCCTGCAGCTGGAACCCGGTGGTGAGGAGGATGGAGCCCACCTCCACCTCCTCCACCCGATCCTGCTGGGCGTGGTCGATGGCCCGGGCCTCGCAGACGTCGACGCACACTTGGCACTTGCCCGTCTTGAAGTGGATGCAGGAGTCCCGGTCGATGACGGCCTTGCGGGGGACCGCCTGCATGAAGTCGATGTGGATGGAGGTCAGGGGCCCCATCGGCATGGCGGCGTAGATCCCCTCCTGGTCGTCCTTGATCTTGATGGCGCCGGTGGGGCAGACGGAGGCGCAGGCGCCGCAGGCGATGCACTGCTCGCTGGTGCGGTCGTAGGCGGTGGAGACGGTGCGGTGCGGACCCCGGTCGAAGAAGCCGAGGACGTGGGCCCCCACCACGTCGCTGCAGACCTTGACGCAAAGACCGCAGAGGATGCAGTCGTCGTCGCCGCGTCCGAAGCGGCCGGTGGCGCCGTACTCCTCCGCCAGCGCGTTGATCACGGGAACGTTGCCGCACCGGGCGAGCATCCACTCCAGGATCATCCGGCGGCTGCGGAGGACCCGCTCGGATCGGGTGAACACCTCGATCCCGTTGCTGACGGGGTAGTTGCAGGCGGTCACCATCCGGACGCGGTTCCGCAAGTGCACCTCCACGGTGCAGATGCGGCAGACGCCGTAGGCCTCCACCAGCGGGTGGTGGCACAGCGTGGGGATTTTGACGCCCGCCTTCTCCGCCGCCTGGAGCAGGGGCGTCCGGTCCGCGACCTCAAGCTCGATGCCGTCGATCTTGATCTTGGCCATGTTCATCGTCGTCCTCCTCCCGCCTTAGACCCGCCGGATGGCGTCGCGCTTGCACACTTCGATGCAGGCGCCGCACTTGATGCACTTGTGGATGTCGATGGAGTGGACCCGCTTCACGTCGCCGTAGATAGCCGCCGCGGAGCAGGGCCGGACGCAGGCGTGGCAGCCGTCGCACTTGGCGGGGTCGATGGAGTAGGTGATGAGCTCTTTGCACACCCCGCCGGGGCACTTGCGGTCCTTGATATGGGCTTCGTACTCGTGCTTGAAGTACTGCCGGGTGGAAAGGACCGGGTTCGGGGCCGAGGTGCCGAGGGCGCAGAGGCAGCAGTCCTGCATCACCGCCCCCATCTCGTCCAGGAGCGCCAGGTCGTCCATCGTCCCCTTCCCCTCGCTGATGCGGGTGAGGGTGTCGAGCATCGTCTTGAGCCCCTCGCGGCAGGGGGTGCACTTGCCGCACGACTCCTCGGTGAGGAACGCGATGAAGTAGCGGGCCACGTCCACCATGCAGGTCTGCTCGTCCATGACGATCATCCCGCCGGAGCCCATCATGGAGCCGGCCTCGGTGAGGGAGTCAAAGTCCACCGGCATGTCGAGCTTGTCCTCGGGGAGGCATCCCCCCGAGGGGCCGCCGGTCTGGACGGCCTTGAACTTCTTCCCCCCGGGAATGCCGCCCCCGATGTCGAAGATGATCTCCCGCAGGGTGATCCCCATGGGGACCTCGATGAGGCCGGTGTTGTTGATCTTGCCCACCAGGGAGAACACCTTGGTGCCGGAGGATCCGTTCCAGGGGTTCTCCTTCACGTCGCCGGTCCCCATGGAGGCGAACCACTCGGCGCCCCGCTGGATGATGACGGGAACGTTGGCGTAGGTCTCCACGTTGTTGAGATTGCTGGGACGGTCCTGGTAGCCGTGCTCCACCGTGTGGATGTACTTGGCCCGCGGCTCCCCGACCTTCCCCTCGAGGGAGGCCATGAGCGCGGTGCTCTCGCCGCAGACGAAGGCGCCCGCCCCCTCGCGGATCTCGATGTCGAAGTCCATTCCGGTCCCCAGGATGTTCTTCCCGAGCAGGCCGAGTTCCCGCGCCTGGTCGAGGGCGCGCTGCAGGCGCTGGCGCGCCAGGGGATACTCGTGGCGGATGTAGACGAACCCCTCCCGGGCTCCGATGGCGCGGGCGGCGATGACCATCCCCTCGATGACCGAGTGGGGGTCGCTCTCGATGATGGAGCGGTCCATGAAGGCCCCGGGGTCGCCCTCGTCGGCGTTGCAGATGATGACGGGCTCGCGGGCGGGGAGCCGCGACGACGAGGCCCCCCGGTCCGCCCCCCTCGGGTCCATGGTCATCCGCTGGCCGGAGGTGTCGGCGGCGTGCAGAGCCGCCTTCCGGCAGGTCTCCCACTTGATTCCGGTCGGGAACCCCCCGCCGCCCCGCCCCCGGAGCCCGCTCTTCTTGATCTCGAGAATGATGCCCTCGGGGGTCATCTGGGTGAGGGCCTTCGCCAGGGCCTGATAGCCGTCCACGGCGATGTAGTCCTCGATGCGGTCGGGATCGATGAGCCCGCGGTTGCGCAGGACGACGAGCTTCTGCTTGGCGAAGAAGGGGATGTCCTTGAGGGCGGGAATGGGGTCTTTCTCTGTCGGCGGGGTGTAGAGGAGCTTCTTGACCGGGCGCCCTTTGAGGAGGTGCTCCTCCACGATCTGCGGCACCTCCCGCTCGCCCACGCGGCAGTAGAAGACGCCGTCGGGCTGGACGATCATGATGGGGCCCTCGGCGCAGAAGCCCTGGCAGCCGGTGGTGATCACCTGGACCTCGGCGGCCAGGTTGCGCTTCGCGATCTCCGCCTCGAGGGTCTTCCTCAGGTTGAAGGAGCCCCCGGCGACGCAGCCGGTGCCGGTGCAGATGAGGCAATGGGTGCGGTAGGCCATCGTGCGCTCCCTTCCCTTAGCTCGCGGTCTCGCAGCCGGCGGCGAGGGCGTACTCCTTCACCACCGCGCCGCCCACGACGTGCTCGGCCAGGACGCGCTGGGCCTTGGCCGGGTTGAGGTCCACGTATTTGACGGGGGGCCGGCCGGCGATCTCCACGGTGGCCATCGGCTCCCGGCTGCACAGCCCCGCGCACGAGGAGGTGGCGATCAGGACGTCGGCGAGTTTTCTGGCCTCCACCTCCTTCAGAAACGCGTCCAGCACCTCCCGCGCCCCCGCGGCGATGCCGCAGGTGCTCATGTGCACCGTCACGCGGACCCGGGCCTCGCCGGCCCGCAGGACCATCCGGTGGCGGGCCTCTTCCTTGATCTTCTTCAGGTCGTCGATGGTGATCCGGGGCATCTCACGCCTCCTTGGGCCGGTACTTCTTCAGGATGCGGGGCACGTCGGCCTGCTTCAGCTTGCCGTGCACGTCCTTCCCGACGGTTACGGCCGGCGCGAGACCGCAGCAGCCGAGGCAGTTGACGGTGTTGACGGAGAACATCAGATCGTCGGTGGTCTGGCCCCGGAGCACGCCGAGCTCCCGCTCGAACGCCTCGAGCAGGCGCGGGGCCCCCTTCACGTGGCAGGCGGTCCCCATGCAGACGTGGATGGGGTACCGCCCCACCGGCTTGAGGCTGAAGGCCCGGAAGAAGGTGGCGATCCCGAGGACGCTGGGGAGCGGGACGTCCAGCTGCTCGGCGACCCGCTGGAGGACCGGCTCGGGGAGATGGGTGAACTCCTCCTGGCACTCCAGAAGCATCCCGATCAGGTGCTCCTTCTTCCGTCCGTGGCGTTGGATGATGGCGTCGGCTTTGGCGATGTCGATGGACATGGCGGTCTCCCTAGTTCATCTTCTCGCCGGCGGGAGCGAGGGCGGCTGGCCGGGCCTCGGGGGCCGACTGGCCGCGGTTGTCCCCGATGACGAGCTGGCCCTTGACGATGGTGCGCGCCGCGGGGATGCGGCGGCCGGGGCACTTCTCCCAGCAGACGCCGCACCCGGTGCACTTGTCGGTGTCCACGTAGCGCGCCTTGCGCTGGATCTTGACCTTGAAGTTCCCCACGAACCCGCTCACCTCCTTGATCTCGGCAAGGGTCAGGAGGTCGATGTTCTTGTTCTGCGCCACGGAGACCGTCTTGGGCGTCAGGATGCAGGCGGCGCAGTCGAGGGTGGGAAAGGTCTTGTCGAACCGCGACATGTGGCCGCCGATGTAGGACTTCTGCTCCACGAGGGTGACCTTGTTGCCGGCGTGGGCGATATCGAGAGCGGCGTGGATACCCGCGATGCCGGCCCCGACCACGAGGACGCGGGGGTTGACCGGCACCGTCTTGGCCTCCAGCGGCTGGTGGTGCGCCACGCGGTGGATGGCCGCCAGCAGGAGCGCCTTGGCCTTGCCGGTGGCGTCGTCCGGGTCCTCCGTGACCCACGAGCAGTGCTCGCGGATGTTGGCCATCTGGAAAAAGTAAGGGTTGATCCCCCCCTCCTCCGCGGCCCGGCGGAAAGTGAGCTCGTGCATCAGCGGGGAGCACGAGGCGACGACGATGCGGTTGAGGTGGTGGTCCTGGATGTCCTTTTTAATCAGCTCCTGCCCGGGGTCCGAGCACATGTACTTGTACTCGCGGGCCACCGCCACGTGCGGGCCGTGGTCGCGGGCGAACCGCATCACCTCGTCCACCCGCACCTTTCCGGCGATGTTGGATCCGCAGTGGCAGACATAGACGCCGATGCGGAGGGTGCCGTTCGTTCCGTTCGTCATGGAAGGCCTCCTTACGACGCCGCGACCAGCCGCGCGGGCGGCGGGGTCATCAGGTCCGCAAACCCCAGCTGCTTCGGCTCCACCCCCAGGGCGTAGCCGAGGATCTGCGTGAAGTGGAGGATGGGGAGGGGCCGCAGCGTCCGGCCCCGCGCCTGGTCGAACCCGGCGTCGAACCGGGCGATGACCTTGGCCTGGTAGGCGTCCAGGTTGAAGTGGCAGAGGGGGCAGGCGGTGGCGACGGCGTTGGCGCCGCGCTTCTCCATCTCGCTGAGGAGCATGTAGACCAGCCGCTGGCCCACGTCTTCCACGGTCCCCGTGAGCGACCCGCCGCAGCAGCGCGTCTTGTACGGGTAGGGCACGGGCTCGGCGCCGGCCGCCGCCATCAGGCGGTCCATCCGCTGGGGGTCGTAGGGATCGTCCATGTCCGCGTAGGGGCGGACGAGCTGGCATCCGTAGTACGAGGCCACCTTCCATCCCTTCAGGGGTCGCTTCACCGCCGCGGCGACGGCCTTCACCCCCTCGTCGGTGGCGAGCAGCTCCAGGGGGTGCTGGACCTTGACCTTGCCCCCGTAGTGCAGGTCTACCCGGTCCATGGCCTTGTTGATGGGGTCGCCCGGGTGGCCCTGAAGGTACTCGTTGGCCTTCCGGAGCGTGAGGTAGCACCCCGCGCACGGGGCCACCAGTTCGTCGACCTTCTGCCGCTCGGCCAAGGCGAGATTGCGGCCCGAGACGGCCATGGCCATGTCCTTGTCCACGCCAAAGTAAGCCGTGGCGCCGCAGCAGTTCCAGTCGTCCAGCTCCTTGAGCTCCATCCCGAGGGCCTTGAAGACGCCCAGCAGCGACCGCTCGTAGGCCTTGGAGGTGGAGCGGACGGAGCACCCGGGGTAATAGCCGTAGGTCTTCATTGCGCCTTCTCCTTGACCGCCTTCACCAGGTTCGCCAGCTGCGCCCGGTTTTTAATCTTGTCGCGGTGATAGAAGTCCTTGACGGCCATCCGGCCCCTGCGCAGGAGGGCCAGCCCCATCGGGGCCATCTTCATCAGCCCCGCAGGGTTCGTCTTAAGGAGCATCTCCATCACCACCGCCATCTCGGAGTTGCGGCCGTTCTTCGCGATGATGTCGGCCATCGCCTGCGCCAGCGCCGGGGCGGGGGCGTTCTTGGGGTAGATCCCCTCCTCGATGGCCATCCGCTTGAGGGAGTACATCACCTCGGTGATCTTGATCTGGGCGGGGCACATTACCGTGCAGGAATAGCACGAGGAGCAGAGCCAGATGGTGTGGCTCCGCAGGGCCTCGTCTTTGAACCCCGCCTTGACCATGGCCATCAATTTGCGGGGGGTGAAATCCATGTAAAGGGAGACGGGGCAGGTGGAGGAGCAGGTGCCGCATTGAATGCACTCGGAGATTTTGGAGCACCCGGAGTGTTGCGCCACCCGTTGCGCGAAACCCTTGTCCAACTCCGATTCGTATTTCACGGTCCGTACACTTTCCATGGTCCCTCCTTTACCATTCGGTCTCGCAGAACTCTTTGACAATCAAAGCATGTGAAATGTGTCACTTGGGCGCAAGGCATTGTGAAGATTATCACATGTATATTATCTCGTTAAGCCCACCGGCCATGGCTTGAATACGCCTCCCCCGCGACTTTACGGCCTCAAGCGCAAACTCCCTTCCCCTTGTTGGAGGTGCATATCAAAACGATTCATGCAAGTTTCGCGCCATGCATCGAAGGCCTCTTCAGGGGGTATGGTGTTGGGAAATGCGATTTTAGTGTTGTATTTTCCTACAATCGAGGCCGCCGCCAAACGGGATAGCCCCATTGCTCTACAACAGCAAGTTCCACGCGACCGCTTTCTTTTCGGTTCGGTCCCGTCACATGTTCTCGCACAATTTAGTACAATAGGGTGTCCATGACTCCCGTGCTCGAAACAAGGGGCGTCTCATGTTGAGCAACATCCCCGTTGAAGAGGCCCTTCGCCTGGTCTTGGGTGCCGTTCGACCGGTGGGGGTCGAAAATGTTTCCCTCTGCGAATCGCTGGGAAGGGTTCTGGCGGAATCTGTTCGGGCCAGCGAGGCCAACCCTCCCTACGACAATTCAGCCATGGACGGTTACGGGCTGGCAGGCTCCCGCCTGGCAGCGCTCCCGGCCCGGCTGAAGATCGTAGGCACGGTTTTCGCAGGCAGCGCTTTTCGCGCCGCGCTGGGGCCCGGCGAGGTCGTCAAGATCATGACGGGCGCCCCCATCCCCCGGGGCGTGGATCGGGTCATCCCGTTCGAGGAGGCCTCGGAACAGGATGGCTGCGTCGTCATCACCCGCCTGCCCCCCTCCGGGATACACATCCGCCGCAAGGGGGAGGATTTCCCAAAAGGCGCCGTTCTGATCCCCAAAGGGAGAACCATCCGACCCGCCGAAACAGCCATTCTGGCCGCCGTGGGGCGGCTTCGCGTGAGGGTTTTCCGGCGGCCCCGCGTGGCCATCCTCGCCACCGGGAACGAACTGGTCCCCGTCGGAACGCCACGGAAGCGTGGAACCATCCATGACTCCAACTCCCCGGCCCTCGCCGCCGCGGTGCTGGCCAGCGGGGGCCGCCCCGTCCTGCTGGGGATTGGACGCGATGCGGTGGCAGATCTCCAAAAAAAGATGGCCCGCGGTTTGGCCTCCGATGTCTTGATCGTGGCCGGCGGGGTCTCGGCGGGCGAGGCCGATTATTGCCTGGAGGCCCTGCGTTCCCTCGGGGGCCGGCTGATTTTCTACAAGGTCCGCCAGCGGCCCGGTCATCCCCTGGCGTTCGGCCGGGCGAGACGGAAACCCGTGTTCGTCCTGCCGGGGAACCCCGTTTCCGCCCTAATGGCCTTCTATCTTTACGTCCGGCCGGCCCTTCGCATCATGGGCGGAGCGGCGGAGGGAGACAACCGACCGGTGGCGGCCGAATTGGGGGAGGCCGTGAAGGGCAAGGCGGGAAGGACCGAATTTTACCGCGTCCGGCTGGAGGACTGGGACGGGCGGACCCTGGCATTCCTCACCGGACCGCAGGGTTCCGGCATCCTCACCTCCCTGGCCGACGCCCACGGCTATATCGCGGTGCCCGAGCGGCTCGAAGGCCTGCCCAAGGGGGCGCGCGTGGAGGTGTATCCGCTGTGATGCAGGACCCCTTCGGCCGTTCGATCACCTACCTTCGGATCTCCGTCACCGACCGGTGCAACCTGCGGTGCCACTACTGCGTCCCCCCGGGAGAGATCCGGTGGGTTCCCCGCAGGGATCGCCTCGATTTCGAAGAGATCCGGGATTTCACGGCGGAGGCCGCCGCCGCCGGCATCACGAAAGTGCGGATCACGGGCGGGGAGCCCCTGGTGCGGCGGGACATCGTCCGCCTGGTGGAGATGCTCGCCGCCATCCCGGGGCTGGTGGAGCGGGCGATGACCACCAACGGCACTCGGTTGGCCCCTCTCGCGCGGGCGTTGAAGCGGGCCGGGCTCGACCGGGTCAACATTAGTTTGGACACCCTCGACCCCGACCGCTACGCCCGCATCACCGGAGGCGGCGCGCTGGACGAGGCGCTGGCCGGGATCGCGGCCGCGCAGGAGGCGGACCTCCACCCGGTCAAAATCAATTTCGTCGTCCTTCCCGGCATCAACACGGACGAGGTGGAGCCCATGGCCGTCTTCTGCCGCGAACGCGGCCTGACGCTCCAGATCATCGAAGCGATGGACCTGCACCGCCGGCGCAATCCGGCCGAGCGCTTTCGCATGGCCCACCGCCCCGGCCCGTGCGAGGAGTGCAACAAGCTGCGCCTGACCTGCGACGGACGGTTGATCCCGTGCCTCTTTTCGGACCGCTTCATCCCTATCAGGGATTATCGTGGTCGCTACCGGGAGGCCATCGCCGAATGCGTGGCGATCAAGCCCCGGCAGGGCGGATCGTTTGCCCACGGCGCCATGTGCCGGATCGGAGGCTGAGATGAGCCGGTTGACGCACTTGGACGGCCAGGGGAGGGTTCGGATGGTGGACGTGGGCGGAAAGGCCCCCACCCTCCGCACGGCCACGGCCCGCGGAAGGGTGCGGATCGGAGCGCAGGTGATCGGCCTGCTCGCCACCACGGGCCTTTCCAAGGGAGACCTCTTCGCGACCGCCCAGATCGCGGGGATCCAGGCGGCCAAGCGGACGCCCGACCTCATTCCACTGTGCCACCCGCTGAAGATCACCCATGTGGACGTGCAGGTCCGGGTCCGGGGCCGGGACGCCATTGAAGTCATCGCCGAAGTCCGGGCCGACGACAAGACCGGGGTCGAGATGGAGGCCCTGACCGCGGCCGCCGTCGCATGCCTGACCGTTTACGACATGTGCAAGGCCGTGGACAAGGGCATCACCATCGAGGAGATCTGCCTGCTCAACAAAACCGGAGGGAAGAGTGGAACCTATAGGCGTCGTTAATCCGATCTGCCCCCGTTTGAGGGTGCAGGGTTCAAATGCCTTGGAGCCGGGAGGCGGGCGGTGAGCGGCACCGTGGCGGCGGTGTGCATCAGCCCGACCAAGCACGACAAGAAGACGAGCGTGGGGAGGGGCCGGTTGAAGGCCGATTGGGGGATCGAGGGGGACGCCCACGCCGGAGAACCCCTGCGGCAGGTGAGCCTGCTGGCCGTGGAATCGGTGCAAAAGATGGAAGGAAAAGGCATGGACCTGGGGCCCGGGATCTTCGCCGAAAACCTCACCACGAAGGGGATCGATCTGACGGCCTTGAGGGTCGGCGACCGCCTCCGGATCGGTCCGGAGGCCCTCTGCGAAGTCACCCAGAAGGGGAAGGAGTGCCTCCACCCCTGCGCCGTCTCGGCGCGGGTCGGCTTCTGCGTCATGCCCATCGAGGGGGTGTTCGTCCGCGTCCTGGTAGGAGGCGAGGTCCAAGAAGGAGACCCCATCGAGGTGGTGGAATGAAGATCGGGATCCTGACGGTGAGCGACCGGTCCTCCCGCGGAGAACGGCGGGACGAGGGCGGCCCCGCCCTCGAACAGCGGGTGCGGGAGGCCTGGAGGGAGGCGGACGTGCTTCGCGCCGTCGTCCCGGACGAGATCGCGGTCATTGGACGGACCCTTTCGGACTGGGCGGACCGGGAAGAATGCCAGCTCATTCTCACCACCGGCGGCACGGGCCTCGCCGCCCGGGATGTGACCCCGGAGGCCACCCGGGCGGTCCTGGATCGGGAACTGCCCGGGTTCGGCGAAGCCATGCGCCTGCGGACCCTGGCCAACACCCCCCTCTCGATCTTGTCCCGGGCCACGGCCGGGACGCGGGGCCGGACGCTGATCATCAACCTGCCGGGCAGTCCGAAGGGGGCGGTGGAGTGCCTGGAGGCGGTCCTCCCCGCCGTCGGGCATGCCGTCGAGATCCTGCGCGGAACCCTCGCCGACTGTGCCGGTCATCACGCCGCCCGCTGAGGCCTTTCTCCTCGCCGGGGGAGGGGGGCGCCGTCTGGGGGAAGACAAGCGCTTCCTCCCCTTCCGCGGACGGCCGCTCTATCTCCATCAACTGGAAAAGCTGCGCACCGCCTTCGGATGCGCAACCCTGCTGTGCAAGAAGGGGGAACGGACACTGTTCGGCCTCTGGGACGGCGCCGTCTTGGAAGAGGAGACGCCGGGATCGGCCCTCCTCCACGGCCTCGTCTCCGGCTTGGAACACTGCGCTTCCCCGGTCGGATTTTTCCTCGGGGTGGACCTGCCCCTCCTGCCGGTCGGGGCGCTGGAATTCTTCCGGGAAATCCCGGACGAAGAGCGGATCGTCGTTGCCCGGACGGAAGGGCGCTTCCATTTCGCCTGCGCCCGCTATCCCCGCTCGGTCCTCCCCGTCCTTCAGCGGTATCGAAACCGGGGCGAATACCGGATGACCGCCCTTCTGGCGGCCCTGCCCCATCGCGTGTTGAGCGAGGAGGAACTCCCCTTCCTGCGGGAGGAACCCCGGGCCCTGTTCAATGTGAACGGCCCCGGCGACCTCGAGGCCCTGCGCCGCTGGGAGGGCCGCCGAACCGGGAACTGAGGCGCCCCCTCAGAGCTCGAATTCGATCCGCACGTTCCCCCGGGTCACCCCTTTGAGGCTCTTGATAAACCCCCAGCAGGTGCTTTTCAGAATGTCCGCCACGAACGGACTCAGGGCGACGGATTGGCCGTCGATCGTCAGGCGCGTCGTTCCGTCCAAGACGGTACAATCGGCGGCTTTCCGCTTGCCGGCCACGATGGCCGCGGCCAGGCCGGCGCAGATGCGGAAGCCGCACTTGTGGCAGTTGACGCCGGGGAGGACAAAGCCCTTTTGAAGAACCGCCGCGGCCGTCCGGTCCACCTTCTTCGCATTCGCCGATTCGCCGGGGCCAAAAACGGCGAGCTCCAGCCCCGAAGCCAAGGCCCTCCTCTCCTGGGCCTTTCGGACGCAGAGGAGGCGGGGCATCAGCCCCAGCGTCTTGAACCCCTCCACGATGACCACCTCCGCCTCGATCCGGGAGAGAACCTGGAGGAGTTGCCGGGGATGCTTCGTGACCGACAGCGCCAATTCGTCCGATAAAACATGCACTTCGCCGGCATGTTCCAGCGCCTTCTCCTCTTTGGGATTGAGGGTGAGGGGGTGGCAGGCGTGCTTGACGACCGCCACCGTCGCCCCCTTGGCCTTCAAGCGGGCGGCCAGCGCCGCGGCCAGGGTGCTTTTCCCGCTGTGGTTAAAACCGACGATCTGGATGCCGATCATGGGAATGGGCCTTTCACCAGAAATAAGATAAAACAACGCCCCGCCGCTTTGCAGGCGGCGGGGCGCAACCAGCGCTTGGCAATCGCCTCCATGAATCCTAACGGTTCGGGTTTTCCGCTTTGGGTTCCGCTTCCTTCCATCCTCGGAGGCCCGGCTTGAAGTTCTTCATGGCTTCGCCCAACCCCTTGCCGAGAGCGGGGAGCTTGGGAACGCCGAACACGAGGACGAGGATCCCCCCGATGACCAACCATTCCTGAACGCCGAGATTGGGCATGGCGATTCTCCGGGGCTGGGGCTAAAACCCGTAGATCTGCGCGAACGATTTCTCGATCGTCTGGACATCCACCTCCTGCAGACCGGACCCCTCTTTCTGCCGCATTCGGGCGATGATCTCCTCCCGCTCCGATTGGCTCTTGATGGCCAGCGTCTTGATGACATCCTTGCTGTGGCAGGTCAGGCACCGCTCCATGACGAGGGAGGCGTGGACCATGTCGACCTCCTGGGCCGAAAGGCGCGCATCCTTGAGCATTTCCATTTTGGTCAGGGCGGCTTGAAGCTCCGTTCCGTGGAGGCCGGCGAACTTGCGCTCCGAATGGCACCGGGTGCACTTCTCGTTGAGGAGCGGCTGGGCCTCCCCCACCTTGATGGCGGCCAAGTCCTGCTTCGTGGCCAGGCCGCCCTTCAGCGCGGCAAGATCCGACCGCAGGGACAGGACCATATTGCAGAGAAAAACCAGCAGAATGGTGTTGCAAAAGACGAAGAACAGGAGGATCAACCGGTTCTTGAGGGTCATTCCCGCTTCCAAGGGCTGCATGGCGACCTCCTACTTGGCCGAGGGCCCGGCGTGGGCCGCTTCATGCCAGATGGGGAAATGCTTGACGATAAACGCGTAAAGGATGATCCCCGCGCTGATGACGCACGCCGTCACCAGCATCTCCAGGGCATGGGGGAAGTACGACTGCCAGGTCTCCACATGCATTCCGATCATGCTCACGTTGAACCGGTTGAGCACCACCCCGGCGATGACGCACGATGCGGCGCCGAAGAGGAGCCGGCCGTCTTCGCGGGCGTCCCGCTGGGTGAGGATGGCGATGGGGAGGAGGATCCCGATCAGCAGTTCCATCCAGAACGCGATGGCCATGGCGTTGAATTCGAAGACGAGCATCACCTGGTTCCGGGCGACCAGGTCGCCGATCTTCATAGTGAGGTAGAGCAGGAGGACCCATGGAATGGCCCGGCCGAAGTCCTTCAGCAGGTGGAGCTCCGACTCCCGCTTGAAGGCCTTGGCGGCGATCATGGACTCGAAGATCACCATCGCCAGCCCGACGGCAATGGCGGAAAGGAAAAACATGATGGGGAGGATGGGGGTCCACCAGATGGGGGAGAGCTTATGGGGAACGATCAGGAATAGGGAGCCCAGGGACGATTGGTGGAGGGTGGAGAGGATCATGCCGGCGATGACGCCCGGGATGTAGAAGCTCCTCACGGCATTGCGGGCCTTCTCCATGCCGAACTTCTCGAAGAACGCCGGGCTGAACTCGATGGCCAGGACGATCGTATAGAGCGTCACGCACCAGCCCACCTCGAACATGACCGAATGGGGTTGCCACAGCACGATGGGATGCCAGATCTTCCAGGGCCGTCCCAGGTCCACCCACAGGGCGCCGATGACGAGCAAGTATCCCAGGAATGCCGTCAGAATGGCTGGACGGGCCAGGGGTTCGTATTTTTTCCCGCCGAAGATGTGCACCACCCCGGCCGTGGTGAACCCGCCGGCGGCCAAGGCGACGCCGCAGAGGACGTCGAAGGAGATCCACAACCCCCAGGGATAGGAATCGTTAAGGTTGGAGATGGAGCCGATCCCGAAGAGATAGCGGTAGAGAATGGCCGCGAAGCCGGCAACGAAGATCAGCATCATGGCCTTCAAGAATCCGGAGGCGGTGTGGAGGAATTGGATGAATTCCCGCAGGAGGGTGGTGATGATGGCCTTGATCTGGTTCATGCGCGGCCTCCTTTCCCCTCGGAGGTGGCCACCTCGCCCCTCCGGTGGATGAGCTTGTAGGTGACGCCCAGGACCAGGCCCAGCCCCACCACAACGCTCGGGATTGCCTCCATCGCCGGCGCGGTGTAGGAGGGGAGGGATTTCTTGGGCAGGTTCATGGGGTAACCCAGCCGGTCGAAGGGGGCCTCGGAGAGGATGAGAACGCAGGTCCCGCCCACTTCGTCCTTGCCGTAGATATGGTGCACGTAGGCCGAGGGGTTGTTGCGCAGGCGGCTTTCGGCCTCCGCCACGAGGGCGTCTCGATCGCCGAACTCAATGGCGCCGGTGGGGCAGGTCTTGGCGCACGACGGGATCATGCCCACCTGGACCCGCTCGTAGCACATCGTGCATTTGCGGATCTCGGGATTGGCGCTGCGCCATTCGAACTTGGGAATGTGGTAGGGACACGCGAACATGCAGTAGCGGCAGCCGATGCATTTCCAGGCGTTCCAGTAGACGGGGCCCTCGGGGGTCTTTTCGAGGGCCTTGACGGGGCAGGCGGAGGCGCAGCCGGGGTCGTTGCAGTGCATGCAGCGCCGGTTGCCGAAGACCCAGTTCATCCTCCCCCCCTTCTCCACCTCGTTGTAGGTGATGAGGGTGAAGGTGTTGGCGTCCAAGTCGCGGGGGTTCTGGTAGCCGGGCCCGGCGAAAAACTTGGTCTTGGAAGCCGGCAAATCATGCCACTGCTTGCACGCCACCATGCAGGCCCGGCAACCGATGCATTTGGAATTGTCGATCAGGAATCCCTTCATGGCCGCCTCCTTACGCCTTCTCCACTGCGCACAGGAACGCCTTGTACTCGGGGATGTGGGTATTGGCGTCGCCCGCGTTGGGGGTCAGGGTGTTGGCGATGTCGCCCTTGGCGATCCCCGCATAACCGTAGTGCCAGGGAATCCCCACATGGTGAACCCACCGGCCGCAGACGAACAGGGGCTGGAGCCGGTGCGTGACGAGAGCGTACACTTCCATGCTGCCGCGGGCGGTGCGGATCTTGATCCGGTCGCCGTTGGCGATCCCCTTCTCCTTGGCGAGATCAACCCCGATCTCGGCAAAGGCGTCGGGCATCAGCTCCACCAGCCAGGGGAGGTTGCGGGTCATGGCCCCGGCCTGCCAGTGCTCGGAAACGCGGTAGGTGGTGGCCACATGGGGGAATTGGTCGGGGGTGCCGTAGACATCCACCCCCTTCTCCCGGGAGATCTTGGCGATGGGGTTGTTTTGCTGGGAGGACATGATGTTCCGAACGGGGCTCTCGACGGGCTCGAAATGCTCCGGGAAGGGGCCGTCGGCGAGCGCGCTCGCGAAGAGGCAGGCCACCCCCTCGGGGCGCATGATGAAGGCGTACTTGTCGTCGTTGGCCCAGGGGCCGTCGGGCACGTCCCCCAGCCATTTCTTGGCCGCGGCGTCCCACTTGACCACCCACCGCTTCGGGGCGTAGGGATTGCCGTTCTTGTCGCACGAGGCCCGGTTGTAGATGATGCGCCGGTTCACCGGCCAGCACCAGGCCCATTGGGGATAGAGGCCGATCTTGTTGGGGGCGTCCTCCTTGTCGCGGCGGGCCATCATGTTGCCCTTATCGGTGTAGCAACCGCTGTAGATCCAGGAGCCGCAGGCCGTGGAGCCGTCGTCCTTGAGGAAGGCGAAGGAGGGGGCCTGCTGGCCCTTCTTGAAGCTCCCTTTCTCCCCGAAGTCGGCATCCGCCACGAAGTAGCCGTTGATCTCCTTGGCCACCTTGTGGACGTCGGGCTCGTCATGGCCATAGTCCCAAGTCAGATGGAGGATGGGATCGGGGAACGCGCCTCCCTCCTTCTTGTACAACTCCCGGACCTTGTTGAAAAGATGGTATTGGATCCACAGATCGGATTTGGAATCCCCCACGGGATTTTGGGCCGCGTACCGCCACTGCACCCACCGGCCCGAGTTGGAGATGGACCCCTCCTTCTCCACGGAGGAGGCGGCGGGAAGCAGGAAGACCTCGGTCTGGATGTCGGCGGGATTCACCCCCGGCCGTTTCCAGAAGGTGGCGGTCTCGTGCTCCCACAGGTCCACGGCCACCATCCAGTCCAGCTTCTCCAGGGCGGCGAGCGTCTTGGTGGTGTTGGGCCCCCCCACGACGGGGTTCTGGCCGAAGAGGAACAACCCCTTCAGCTTTCCCTCGTACATTGCCTGGAACAGCTTGATGAACGAGCGGTCCCCGGCGTTCTTGGGCAGGTAGTCGTAACAGAAGTCGTTTTCCTTCTGCGCCTTCTCCCCCCACCAGGCCTTAAGGAGGCTGACGATATACTTGGGCGTGTTACCCCACCAGTTGGCGCTGTGGGGGTCCTTGGTCACCGGCGTGTTCTTCTCCAGGTAGGCCGCGAGCGTGGGATGCGCCGCCGCATCGGGGATCTTGAGATAGCCGGGGAGGAGGTGGAAGAGGAGGCCGTAGTCGGTGGAGCCCTGGACGTTGGACTCGCCGCGGAGGGCATTGATCCCGCCGCCCGCCATCCCGATATTGCCCAGCAGGAGCTGGAGAATGACGTAGGACCGGATGTTCTGGGCTCCATAGGTATGCTGGGTGGTCCCCATGGCGTAGAGCCAGCAGCCCACTCGGTCGGGGGCCCAGGTGGAGGTGTAGTGCTCGCAAATCCTCAGATACACGTCCTTGGGCGTCCCCGTGATGGAACAGACGGTGTCGATATCGTACCGCTCGAAGTGCTTCTTCATCAACTGAAACACGCACCGGGGATGCTGGAGCGTCTCGTCCCGCTTGGGAATCCCGGCGGCGTCCAGTTCGTAGGCCCATGCCGCCGCGTCGTACTTTTTCTTGTCGGGGTCGTACCCGGAGAAGAGGCCGTCGTGGAAGCTGTAGAAGTCCTTGATCAGGAAGGCCGCGTTGGTGTGGGTGAGCAGGTAGTCCCGTTGGATGTAATCGTTGTCCAACGCGTACTTGATGATGCCGTTGACGAAGGCGATGTCGGTCCCCGAGCGCATCGGGGCGTAGACGTCCGCGATGGCGGAGGAGCGGGTATACCGGGGGTCAACGCTGAGGACGATCGCCCCCCGGTCCTTGGCCCGGCTGATCCATTTGGAGGCCAGGGGGTGGTTCTCCACCGGATTGGACCCCAGGAGCATGATGACGTCGGCGTTGACGAAATCGTTGAAGTGGTTGGTCATGGCACCCCTGCCGAACGAGGCCGCGAGACTCGCGACCGTGGAGGAGTGTCATATACGGGCCTGGTGTTCTAGATACGTTATCCCCAGGGAGCGCATCATCTTGGAGAGCAGATAGCACTCTTCGTTGTCGAGGGCTGCCCCGCCCAGGCAGGCCACCCCCTCCGTGCGGTTGACCAGCGTGCCGTCCTTCTCCCTGACGAAGGAGGCGTCGCGCGCCGCTTTCAGGCGCTTGGCGATCTCCGTCAGGGCCCAGTCCCATTCCTTCTCCTCCCACCGATCGGATCCCTTGGCCCGGTAGCGGACTTTGTCGAGCCGACGCTCGTTGACGGCCACCTGGTACAGCGACGAGCCCTTGCTGCACAGGGCCCCCTCGTTGATGGGGTGGTCGGGATCGCCCTCGATGTTGACCACCTTGCCGTCCTTGGCGGCCACCACCATACCGCACCCCACGCCGCAGTAACAGCAAATGGTCGTGGTCTCCTTGGTTTCCTCAAGTTTGAGGGGGCGGGGACGGGGGGGTTCGGCACCGTAGAGCTTGGCAAGTGATGGCGCCAGACACACCCCGGCCGTTGCGAAAAACGCGCGCCGCGTCAGCCGCATACATACCTCCTTATCACAGAGATAAGTGAAACTTATCACTATGGAAAGGGGGTTGTCAAGTCAGGTCGGCTTTGGGGGGCCTCATTCCATCAGTGCGCCCGCGTCTTCTTGCCCGCCCCCGCCTCTGCCGTTGAATGGCGACCGCCTCCAGCGAGGAAAAGCCGTTGAAAACCATGGCCTTGTGCCGACTGATCGAGAAGTCGAGGACGATCGGCTTGAACCAACTCGGGACAGGGGAGCCCCCCGGCCGGAGGCGGGGATGCTCGGCCTCCTCCGGAACGGCCCGATCCGCCCAACCGCCATGCCCCTGGCACTCGAGTTGAGCGCACATCGGAGGGGTCGGAAGGGCCGCTACGGCTCCGCTGCTGATGTTAAAAAAGGCGAGCCCCGCGTTGGCGGGGCTCTGTGATAAGGATGTATGGTGCGGCTTCCGCCGCTATGGGCCAGAGTTATGCGGCCTTGCGCCTCACCTCCGTTCCAATGGTGGCCTCTTCCTTCCGACCGCCGCTCAGGTCGCGCACGAGGGCCAGAACCACCCTGCCGAGATAATAGGCGACAACCAGCCCTAACAGCGCATTGACCACATTCAACCAGAACCAAGCATTGAGAGCGAACATTTTGAACTCCTTTCTGGATCGCTGCCCCCGTCTCCCCGTTTCGATCCACCCTCTAACAGTGCAACCTTCATGCCAGACCTTTTCCCTCGTTCATCACCCCAAAATTGATTGATATTTCAACTGGGTGTTGTATTATCCTACAAGCCGTGATAGGCTGACCGTATGATCAAAACCGTGGATCTATCGGTCTTGGTGGTCGATGACGAAAAAATCGTCCGAGAATCGCTCTATTCCTGGCTCAAAGGGGAGGGTTACACCGTAACGGCCGCCGAATCGGGCGAGGCGGCCCTAGAGGCGATCCACAATCGCCCTGTGGACATCGCACTCATCGACTTGAAAATGCCGGGCATGGACGGGATCGAGCTCTTGACGAAGATCCGGCAGAGTCGGCCGGAGGTCCTGTGCATCATCGTAACGGCCCATGGCTCCATCGACCGGGCGGTGGAGGCCATGCGGCAGGGGGCTTATGATTTCGTCACGAAGCCCTTCAATCCCGAGGAGGTTTCCCTCCTGATCCGCCGAATCGGCGACCATCTCAACCTCGTCCGGGAGAACAAAATCCTGAAAGCCAAGGTCGAGCGGCAAACCGCCTTCTCCAGGATGATCTCATGCAGCGACAAGATGGGGCGCCTCTTTGAGACCGCCCGGCAGGTGGCCGCCAGCAAAGCCACCATCCTCATTCTGGGCGAGAGCGGCACGGGCAAGGAGCTTCTGGCACAGGCCATCCATGAGGAGAGCCCCCGCCGGGACCATCCCTTCATCCCCGTCTCCTGCGCGGCGCTCAGCGAAACCCTCCTGGAGGACGAGATCTTCGGCCATGAGAAGGGCGCCTTTACCGACGCCCGGGAGGAGCGGAAAGGCAAGTTCGAGCTGGCCCACCGGGGCACCCTGTTCCTGGACGAGATCGGGGACATCAGCGCCAAACTGCAATTGGACCTGTTGCGCGTGATCCAGGAACGCGAGTTCACGCGCCTGGGCGGGAGCAAAGTCATCCGGGTGGATGTCCGCATCATCAGCGCCACCAACCGGAACATCGAAAAGACGGTCTTTGAGGGGGGCTTTAGGGAGGACCTCTACTACCGCCTCAATGTGATCACCCTGGCCATCCCCCCCCTGCGGGAACGCAAGGAGGACATCCCGCTCCTGGCTCGGCACTTTATCCAAAAATTCGCTCTGGAATTGAACCGGACGACCGAAATCACCCTGAGCAAGGAGGCGATGCGGCTCCTGCTGGACTATCCCTTCCCGGGCAATGTGCGTGAGCTGGAGGGGGCCATGGAGCATGCGGTGATTCTCTGCAAGGGGAACGTGATCGCCCCTGAGGATCTTCCGGCCCGCCTGTTCCGGTCTCTGCCCGGCGGAAGCGGCGAGAAGCCGCGTTCCCTGGAGGACTTGGAGCGGGAGCACATCGCCGCCGTCCTGGCCGAGTGTGGCCACAACGTTTCCAAAGCCAGCCGAATCCTGGGCATCGATCGCAGCACCCTCTATCTTAAGATGGACAAGTTCGGGATCCCGAAGAAGGGGAAATCCTGACCCGAAACGCCCCCGGCCACGATCCCCTTTAGGCCCGATCCGCGTCCCCGACTCGTGCCCTCGGCATCTGCACGGTGAACCGGGTCCACTTCCCTTCTTCGCTCTCCACGGTGATCGCTCCCCCCAGCATCTCCACCAGGGTTTTGGAGATGAACAGGCCCAGGCCGGAGCCGGAGCATCCGTTGGCTTCCTCTCTTGGGACCTTGTAAAACTTCTCGAAGAGGTGTTCACGCGCCTTATGGGGGATCCCTTCCCCCTCGTTCCAGACCTCGAACGCGAACCCGTCCGGCCGTTCCTGCGACGCCAGCCGGACGATTCCGCCGGCCGGACAAAACTTGAAGGCGTTGTGGACCAGGTTGTAGTAGACGATGGAGAGGAGCTGGGGATCCGTGAACAGACGGGCGGAGGGCTCGTTCTGATTTTTCACGAGGAGGTTCTTTTCGTCGCTCAGCGCCGACAGACGGTCCAGCGTGGGCAGGACCACCTCGGCGACAAAGGCGGTTTCCCGGACCCGCAGGGCGAATTCATGGCTCTCCAATCGCGCCAAGTCCAGGTAGTTTCGCAGCATTTCCCCAAGATCCTCCAGGGTCGCCGAGAGCTGCTTGAGCAGGCGCGCATCGTCGGGGTCGAGATGCTCCGAGATGTTGCGCCGGAGGGCATGGACCGCGATGGAGGACCCCGCGATCCGGTTTTTCAACTCGTGGGAGACGAAGGAAAGCATTCCCATGTAGTTCCGGTTCGTCGCCGTCAGGTCCCGGTTGGCGCGCATCAGCGCCGCTTCCCGTTCCCGGACCACGGCGATCATGGCCCGGAAGGCCTCCGCCAACTCCCACACCTCGTCGCGGTTCCTGACCTGGGGGATCTCCGCATCGAGCGAACCCGCGGAGATGAGCCGGGCGGCCGAAGCCAGCTTGTGGATGGGGGTGATGAACTTGCTCGAAATGTGGGTGACCAGGGCCAGCACCACCAGGATCCACAGGAGGGTGAACGCGTTGAAGAAGAGGAAGAGGTTGGTCTTCATGTCGCTGTACTTCTGCTCCAGGGCCCCCACGTAGAGCATTCCGATGATCTCCCCCTTCATGTCCTTCATCGGATCGTAGGCGCTGATGTACCAATCCCGGACCACGAAGGCCCTCCCCTCCCAGGAAAGGCCGTTCTCCAGGGTGCGGTCGTACACATCGCTGGAGACGCGCGTTCCGATGGCGCGGAGGTTGCGCTCGTCCGTCACGTTGGTGCTGATCCGAACGTCCCACTGGAACAGGGTGACCGTGCCCACCATCTTCCCCTTGTAGAGCTCGTCGCCGAAGACAATGGAGCGGATCTTGTCCACCAGTTCGTAGTTCCGGTTCAGGAGCACGCCGCCGTAGATCATCCCGACGATAACTCCGTTCTCGTCCGTCACGGGGCAGGCGGCCAGAAGGGCCGTGCCGTAGGTCTCCACCGCCTGACGGGAGGGTTTGGCTTTGGGCGTGGGGACCAGGTGCAGGAAGGCCTTCTTGCCGAGCTGCTCCCCCTCCAGGTCCAGCCGCTCGGGGGGGAACATATGGAACCCTCGCGAGGCCTCGCCGGCCAGGGCCCGGCGGACGAAGATATCGTTGGAGCGGTTATCCCCGACGGACGCGGCCGCCGTGGTCCGCAGCACGACCCGGCCTTCGCGGTCCGTAAGGGTCAGGAAATCAAGCGACGAGTCGTTCTTCAGGCGCACGAGCCGGGGGTGAAGTCGTTCGAGCGTTCCCTCGCGAAGGCCCTGGATCACGGTTTCCTTGCTCCCGATCCAGGCGACCGCCTGCTGGATCCGGGCCTGCTCCGCCTCCAGAACCGCCCACGCCCCGCGCAGATTATTCCTCACGCGCATCTGCGCCTCCCGCAAGGTCGTGGTTTGCAGGAAAAAGGTCCCGATCAGGGTGGCGACCAATCCGAAAACGAGGACGACGCCGATGATCAGGAGGTAGAGTTTCCTCTGGAACCCGCGGATCCTCAATCGCTCGCGCATCTTATGCCCTCCCGACCAGCGGTGCGGCAGGAAGAATGGGGAATTCCTTGATGAATCCCTCCCGCAGAGCCTGCGCGTCCACGTCGCCGGTGGAGACGAACAGGAGATCCAGCCGGGGAACGGCCTCGGAAGGCAAAACCTTTGCATACCGCCGGCAGGACGAACAGGTGAGGAGTTTGATCCCGAGCAGCCGCCCCGGCGCGGCGACCGCTTTCCCGCAGGAGGGGCAGCGCCCGGAAGGATAAGGGCGGAGGCCGCCGCAATGCGCGCACCAGACCTGCCCCCCCCCCTCCCCCTCCACCAACAGCGTCGGCGGGGTGCCGCAGAGCGGACAGAAGGTGGCCGCCGGCGCCGGGGGAACGACGGCGGCGGGCACGGCCTTCCGGAACGGCCGGGCGAGATAAATGCAATATAGCGTGAACATCGGCAGGTCCATCTCACGCGACGACGCATAATCGGCAAGGCCGCGCCCATCCAGGTTCAAGATGTCGCTAAAGAGCGCATCCAGCTCCCCCGCCGAAACGGGGAAGGGCTTGAAATCCGCAAAGTGGGCCGCCATGAAATCCTGGAGGCGCCGGTCATAGGGGACGAGTTCCGTCCGGTCGAAGGCCCAGGCGTTGTTGGGGATCACGGGAACGCGGGCAGCAAACCCCTCCCCTTCGGCCACGACCCACCGGGCCGTTCCCAGGCAGGCCGCCCAGTCCCGCAGGAACGCATCATCCCTAAAGTGGTCCTTAGCGAATCGGCCCATAACCGACCACCTTCTTGAAACCCTTGAGCTCCGCCGCCCGGTCCAGGTCCAGGGTGACGATGTCCTCCCAGAGGGGGACCGCCGCCTCGGCCCGCTCCTTTTCGAGGGCCGTTTTGATGTACGCCCCGCACCCGCCACAGGCGTCGATGCGGTGAAGCGGCCACTCCGGGGCGGTGAAATACTGGGTTTCCTTGGCGCTTACACCGCAGAACGGACATGTGAACCGGGCGAAGGGCCACTGGGTTTCGCACAGGGGGCAGGCCAGGATCCGCCGCCCTTCCTCCTTCTCGATCCGGGCGAAATAGGGAAGGCTGGCGCAGACGGGACAGCCGACGGCGTCCCCCGATCGGCGGACCAGCCGGTCCCGGGCCCGGAGGTAGAAGGGCCGGAGCAGGAGGAGGCGGGCGAGGACGGCCTCTGCCGGGTCCTGTGGGAGGACCGCGTCCTGTTCCTTCGCTGTTGCTCCCGGGGAGAAGAGGAATCGGTCGAGGTCGGCGAACGAGATCCGCGCGAATAGATGGCGTCCTTCGCCCTGGGCGGAAGAGATCCGGGCGAGGGCCTCGGCCAGTTCCGCCGCCTCGCCGGGCGTCCCCACTTGGGTCAGCGCCGTGACGGCCTCCAATGAACAGGAGTCCGGCGGAACGGGGTGCCGGGCGAGGAACGCGTTGTAGACCATCAGGATGGAACGGGTGTAGTCCAACAGGACCGCGAAATGGGGATAGGCCGCGGCGTATCGATCATAGGCGCCGAGGATTTCGGTCAACGGCATGGTCTTGCCTCCTCCAATCTCAGGGTCAGGTCCGAAGGCCGGCCAGGAGCGATTCCCACACGAAGGCCACACACCGGCGCTTTCGCGCGGGCACCGGCCCCAGGACGGCCATCAGGAACGCGCCGTCGTCGCGCACCAATTCCGCCAGAGCCCTCCCCTGGACCCCCTCGGCGGCGGCGGAAGCGGCGGCGATGCAGACACTGCATCCCCGGGCCTGGAACCGGATGGCCTCCACGCGCCCGCCGCCGAGCCGGACCGAGAACCGGATGAGATCGGCGCAGTGCGGGCTCTGGTTCTCCCACGCCCGATCGCAGGGGTCCAACCTCCCCACATGCCTCGGCCGGCGGAAATGATCCAGAAACCCCTCCGGATAGGAGGCGGTCATGCCAGGCGCTCCGGGTGGGTGTAGATGTTCATCCGGCCGCCCCGGACGAATCCCAGGAGGGTGATCCCGGCATCCTCCGCCTCCTGGATGGCCCGCAGGGTAGAGGCGGACCGCGAGGCGATGAGGGGGACGCCCATCCGCACCGCATAGCGGACCATTTCCGAGGTGATCCTCCCGGTGGAGAGGATGAAGGCGTCGTCCAGGACGGGGCGGTGGACCAGCGCCCAACCCGCCAGTTTTTGCACCGCGTTATGGCGCCCGATGTCGGCGGCGAAATAGAGGAGGGAGGCCGCGGTGGACAGGGCGGCGGAGTGGGTCCCCCCCGTCTCCTTGTGCGTGGCGTCCCGCGCCAGGAATTCGCCATTCCGTTCGGCGATCGTCTCCGCCGAAAATTGGTGCTGCAGGCTGACCCGACGATCGTACAGCGAGGGTCCCCGTCCAGCGGGGCGGAAGGTGACCCCCCCCGCGCATCCGGTCAGGCGGAAAGGCGCCCCCCGCCGTCGGACGCCGCCCGGCAAGAGGGTCGCCGAGAAGGCCTCCCCCGAGAGCGCCCGTTGTTGGACGTCCGCGATCGATTCGATATATCCCTCGACTTTGAGAAAACCCAGCCCCAGGTAGTCCAATTCCCCGGGGGTGCACGACAACCGGGCGACAAGGCGTCCGTTCACCCGGATGGAGAACAGGGCCTCCTCCACCACGGTATCGGTGTCGGGGGCCGCATGCCCATCCCGCCAGCGGAGCATCCGGACTTGCCGCGTGAAGAGACGATCGGCGTCTCGGTGGGTGCCCGCCGCCGGGGCGATGGGGGGGCCGTTCATCTATCGGATTTTATCACAAGAGAGGGACCTTCCCTGCCCCAACCGGCATTTGCACTTGACTTCACATGCATCTTGGAAGTATAAAATAGCAAATCCTGTGATTAAGGAGGGAAACGCTATGGGCCGCTTTTCCAAATCCACCGGGGCAGGGGTGGTGTTGTTCATCCTGCTCCCCTGCCTCTCCGCCTTCGCGGACGTCACGATCCTAAAGACCGATTCCAACACGTTCACCTTTTACGGGTTTCTGAAATTCGACGGAACCTACCAGGATTTCAAGATGAACAGCCTCACCGTCCCGCGGTATCCCCTGGCGGACACCGAGGCCAACGACGACGACTCGCTGAACATGACCGCCATGCACAGCCGGTTCGGGCTCAAGTGGAGCGGGCCGGCGCTGGCCTCCGGAACCACGGTGCAGGGCGTCCTCGAGTGGGACCTCTTCGATCCCGACAGCCGCAATCAGATGAAGTTCCGCTCGCGCCTGGCCTATCTGGAACTCAAGGGGGAGCACTATTCGCTCCAGGCGGGGCAGAACTGGGACCTCTTCGGCGCCGGCCTGCCGAAGACGCTGCTGACCAACGGCTTCTACTGGCAAACCGGCAACACCGGCTTCCGCCGGGCGCAGATCCGCTACACCCGGTTCTTCGAGTCGGGGGAGTTGGCGGTCTCCCTCGGAGACCCCGGCACCAACGAAGCCATCTACAACGCCATGCCGCTGGCCACCGCCCGGTACGCCTTCAAATTCGGCGAGAAGAAAGCCGGTTTCGTGGGCCTGGCCGCCACCTACGGCGAGGAGAAATTCGCCGCCGGCGACGTGGCGATCTCCGGCATCGGGCTGGACTTCAAGATCCCGATGGGGAGCTCCTTCTCCCTGCTCGGCGAGCTGGCCCAGGGTCAGAACCTGAAGACCTTCCTCTCCCGCGCGGGAACCTTCACCGACCCGGACGGCGAGCTGGACGGGCAGCAGGTGCTCGACGGCTGGCTGGAACTGGTCTATGCGGGCGACAAGGTCGATTTCTACGCCGGTTATGCCGCTGCGATCTTCGACGAGGACGAAGTGGCCTCCGGCGCCTTGGGCGACAGCGACGCCGTCTTCCTCGGCGTGGCCCACAAACTGGGCAAGGGCGTCAGCTACGGCATCGAGTACACCCTGTTCTCCGGGAACTACAAGGACTCCGACTCCTCGGAAGCCAACCAGCTCGTGTTCTCGATGATCTACGCGTTCTGACGCCGCATTCCGGCGCAGGTGACCCGCGGGGGGCCCATCCGGGCCCCCCGTTGTTTTTCTCCCGGGGCCGGGATGGCGCCCTTGCGGGGCAAGGCCCCCCCTGGGGGGATGCTACAACCGGATCGCGTGGACGGCGGTGGCCTTGAACAGGGCCTGGACCTCCCGGCCCGGGGCCAGCCCCAGGCTTTCGACGGAGTGGCGGGTGACGGCGGCGGTGAGGGGGAACCCGCAGTCCAGATAGACCTTGCAGCCGTGCGCCAGGGGGACGATCTCCCGAACCCTCCCGGCGAACGCGTTGCGCGCCGAGATCCCGGCGCGGTCCAGGGGACGGCCGGAGATCATGACATCCTCGGGCCGGAGACACAGGATCAGCTCCTCCCCAACGGCCGCTGTCCCGGCGGCCACGATCCGGACGCCGTCCACCTCCACGCAATAACTCTCCCCCTGGATGGACACGACGCGGCCCCGCAGGATGGTTTCGAGGCCCAAGAACCGGGCGACGGATTCGTCGTGCGGAGTCCGGAGGACCTCGTCGCAGGGGCCGGCCTGGACGATCCTTCCGCCCCACAGGATCATCATGCGGTCGGCCAGGCGTACGGCTTCCGCAGGTTCGTGGGTGACGAACACCGTGGTGGTCCGCGTCTCCCGGATCCACCCCGCCAGGTCGCGGATCACCCCCTCCCGGGTGGGGGCGTCCAGGGAACCGAAGGGCTCGTCCAGCAGCAGAACCTCGGGCTCCAGGACCAGGGCCCGGGCCAAGCTGACGCGCGAAGCCTCTCCCCCGGAGAGCGTCCGGGCGGAGCGGCCGGCCAGATGGGCGATCCCCAGGGCCCCCAGCGCCTTTCCCACGCGGGGCCGCATCCGAGACGGCTCCAAACCGCGGAAGCGCAGGCCCGCCGCCACGTTGGAGAAGACCGTCGTGTCGAACAACAGGGGGGTCTGAAACACGACCGCCATCCGCCTCCGCACGGCGGTCAGGGCCCTTCCGCGGGGGAGGACCTCCCCCCTGAACCGGACCTCGCCTTCCGCGGGCGCCTCCAGGCCGGCCAGAACGCGCACGAGGGTGGATTTGCCCGCCCCGTTGGGGCCCAGGAGAGCGGTGGTTTCACCGGGCCGGCAGACGAACGCCTCGATCCGGAGCAGCTCGCGCCCTTCGCGCCGGACCCGGATGGCCCGGGCCTCCAGGATGGCTCCGACCGTCACCGGGCCCGCCCTCGCTGCTGGATGCGGGTCAGGACCAGCGAGATGCCGAATGTCAGGAGCAGGAGGATGATCCCCAGGGCGATGGCGATCTCGAAGTTCCCTTTGCCGGTTTCCATCACCGTGGCGGTCGTCAACACCCGGGTGTG
Organism: uncultured Holophagales bacterium; assembly: GCA_964603505.1. Classification (GTDB taxonomy): domain Bacteria; phylum Acidobacteriota; class Thermoanaerobaculia; order UBA2201; family UBA2201; genus UBA2201. The sequence continues at coordinate 132,677 of CAZRVT010000001.1, forward strand.
CCCCTTGATGTTCCCGCCGACCATGATGGAGGCCCCGACCTCGGAGACGGCCCCCCCGAACCCGGCCATGACGGCCGCCATGAGGGGAAGGCGCGCCTCCTTCATCATCGTCCAAACCATCTGGGAGCGGGTGGCCCCCAGCGCGAGGATCTGCTGCGGCAACTCCCGTGGAAGGTGCTGGATCGCAGCGAGGGCAATGCCCGTCACGATGGGAACGGCGATGACCGTTTGGGCCAGGATCATCGCCCCCGGCGTGTACAGAATGCCCAGGAACCCCAACGGGCCGCTCCTCCAGATGAGCAGGGTCACGAACAGGCCCACGATGACGGGGGGGAGGCCCATGCCCATGTTGACCGCAGCGATCAGGAGCATGCGCCCCGGGAACCGGGTCAGAGCAAGGGCCGTCCCGGCCGTGCACCCGACCAGGACGCTGAGGACCGTGGCGCTCCCGGAGACCTTCAGCGTCAGAAGCACGACCGCCAGGACCTCCCGGTCCAGGGTCCACAGGAGACGCAACGCTTCAAGGAGGCCCTGAAGGATCAGATCCATGGTCCGGCGGAGCCGCCCGCGCTTGAAATTGCACATTGCAAAATGCAAATTGCAAAATGCGGACGCGCTTTTTCATCGCGCGCCGGCATGCTCCCAACATGGGACTTGCGGCCAGGGGCCCCAGCGGGGATTGGGGAAGATCGGAGGTTCACGGCGCCCCTACTTGCACCCTTGGACGGCGTCCGGGTAAAAGAGCGGGACACCGTAGTGCGGCACCCCGAAGGTCCGGATTGCCTCCTGCGCCCCCGCGGAAACGATGAATTCGGCGAAGGCCCTGGCGCCGGCGACGTTCACTTTGGGAAATCGGTCGGGATCCACGAGGATCACATGGTAGAAGTTGATCAGATCGGCGTCCCCTTCCTGGACGATGCCCAGGGACAGGTTCTTCTTCAAGGCCAGGTAGGTCCCGCGATCGGTCAGCGTGTAACCCCGCTTCTCCGAGGCGATGGTCAGCGTCTGGCCCATGCCCAAACCGGTCTCGATCCACCGGGGCGCGCCCTCCCAAAGAACTCCGGCCTTCCTCCACAGCGCCATCTCCTTGGCGTGGGTACCCGAATGGTCGCCCCGGGACACGAACAGAACGCCCATCGCGGCGATCTTTTTGAACGCATGAAGGACCGTGGATTCCTTCTTCAGCCCCGCGGGGTCCCCCGCCGGTCCGACCAGGATGAAATCGTTGTGCATGACGAGGCGACGGTCCCTCCCGAATCCTTCCGACACGAACGGTTCCTCGGCCTCGGGAGAGTGGACGAGGAGCACATCGGCCTCTCCCCGCCGCCCGAGGGCCATGGCCTGACCCGACCCCACGGCGATGGTGTGGACCCGATAGCCGGATTCCTTCTCGAAGACCGGGATCAATCGGTCCAGAAGTCCCGAATCCTGCATGCTGGTCGTGGTGGCCAGGATGATGGCCTTCTCCCCGGCAGAAGCGGCCGGGGCGAACAAGAGCATCAATCCAAGGACTGCGCGGACCATCAAGGGCGCTTCCTTCGGCACCGGATCCTCCTGTGCGCGGAACATGATGAGCGGCGGACACCATGCCGGCCCCTTCCTGCTTCATTCATCTGCGGTCGTAAAAGACCCGTCCGGTTTCACGGACATCATATCCGCCCAGCCGGCTCACGGATTCCCGAAAGTCCCTGGATCGGAGGATCTGCACCAGAGCCTGGACGGGCCTCTCGGGCCACGCCTCCCCCCTGACAAGAAGATCGAACCGCTCTTCCGCCAGGGGGATGAAGTCCAACCGGAACGCTCGGGCGGCGGAAGCGATCCCCATCCCCGCATCCGCGCCCCCCCCCAGGATGCCCAGTGCCACCTCCATGTGGGTGGTCGCGGGCTCCTCCAAGATGCGGATGGACCGGTGCGGGATGCCGGCCCGTTTCAGCAGCGCGTCCATCAGAATGCGGGTGCCGGATCCCTCCTGCCGGTTGAGAAAACGGACGCCGGGGTTCCTCAAGTCGGCCAAGTCCCGGATCCCCTTGGGATTCCCCTTGCGGACCAAAAGCCCCTGGGTCCGGCTGGTCAAATGGACCCCCACGAGTTTCAGGTCCGACAAAGGCTTGTGACGGTGGGGGAGGTTGTATTCGCCCGTCGCCGGATCCAGCAGATGGACCGCCGCGATCTGTGCGCGGCCGGCCTGCAGGGCCGCCAAACCGCCCCAGCTCCCGACGATCGAGAGGGAAAACGTATAGCGGGGACAGCCCAGGGACGCCCGCTTGACGAGCAGATCCAACGCCAAGTCATGGCTGCCCGCGATGATGAGCCGATCGGGGGAAGGCGCCGTCCCCGGGAGGTCGTCCACGCCCTCCCGGGCGTGGCGCACGACCCACTCCCCGATCAGCCGCCTCGGAAAAAGCCATTTGCCGGTGATCTTCGTGGCCGGGATCCGGCGGGACTGGATCAACCGATAGACCTGCTTTTCATGGATGCTTAAATATTGGGCGACTTCCCGCGTCGTCAGCATTTCCTTAGCGGCCATGGGCCGTATCATAGGCGAAGGTCGAAACCATGTCCAACGAATTATAACTAAATCTTACTAATAATTACTTGCCATTCGACTAACCCGCACGGCCGATTCCGCCCAGGTCCGCCGGGACCTCGGGAGGACAGGCCGTGGCCGAACTTCTGGATCCGGAGCCGTCAGAATCGCAAAGCGCCGGCGACGGGGTCCTTCATGCCGTAACTGATGTCCACCTGCCCCCCCTCGCGCTCCACCTTCACGGCGAGGGCGTCGGCGAGGTCCGCCGGCAGGGTGGGCGCCCCGCAGAGCCGGCAGGGGATCGTCCGCCCCGCCCCCAGCAGGTCGCAGGCGGTGCAGTGCCACCCGTCGAGACGGGCCTCCGGGGCTAGGTACAGGCGCATGACGCGCCCCTCGCCAACGGCGCGCGCCACGGCTTCCCACCCCGACACCAGCAGCCCGGCGTTGGAGAGGCGCCCGCGCTCCGTCTCGGCCTTGGCCTCCTCGACGGCTCGGATGAGGTGCACCGCCTCGCGGAGGACGACCTCCTTCTTCTCCCGGACCCCGAGCTTGAGGGTCCCGATCACCGCGGCCTGGGCACGCTTGGGCAGGAGGTCCCGGAACGCCGCGACCGTCCGGTCCTGGCCGGCCAGGATGAGGTTGGCGTAGCCTCCCCCGTCCCACAGCGCGGCGACCTGCTCGGCCACCGGCTTGTGGCGGCGCGCGGTCTCCTCCTCGAGGCGCCGCTGGTACCGGGCCTCCCCCCAGAACCCGCGCTTGGGGATGGCCGGGACCCCCTCCCCCTCGATCACCTCCTCCAGGACGGCCTCGGGACTGATCCGGTAGAGCCGGGCCGTCTCGGAGTCGGCGAGGACGAGCAGGGAGGGCTCGTAGTCGTCTAGGACGCGGATGACGGGCCCCAGCTGCGGGGTGGGCCCCACCTCGAACCGGTCACGGAGCGGAGCCCAGAACTGGAACGCTTCGAAGACCCCGAGGGGGGCGCTAACGAAGAGGGCGAGGCCGTGGGTGTGTGGGGCGACGGAACGGGAGAGGTAATCCTGGACGGTTTGGAAATCGGCCTCCAAGCGGGTCCGTTGGGGGTGGGCGGCGAGGGTTTTCTGGGCGTTCTTCAGAAAGATGCGGATCCGGTCCATTTCCCGGGCCTCGCGGTGGCTGTAATGCAGGGCCAGGGAGAGCACGGGGTGCTCCCGGCTGTATACCTGCGTCAGGCGCTTCAATCGATCGCTCAGGGTCATGGCCGTCCTCCTTGCATCAGCCGTGGTCACGGGGCCGGGGCTTCCGAGAGCTTCCGGACTTTTTCCCCGTTCTCCGCCTTGACATAACACTCGCGGGCACGTTCCCGTTCTCCGAGGCGCTCCCAGGCATATCCCAGCGGGTTCCAGGCCGCCCACCGTCCCTCGTCGGGGAGGAGGCGCGTCGCCGCCTCCAGGGGCTCCACGGCCTCGCGGTAGCGCTCCTGGCCGCTGAGGGCCTGTCCAAGGTAGAGGGCGCCGTAGGGGTCCTCGGGAAGCGCCGCCAAGACCGCGCGGGCGTGTCTTTCGGCTTGGGGGTAGGCGCCCGCCGCCAGGGCCGCCTCGGCGGCGAGGCGGTGCGCTTCCGGCCCGGGGTCCGCGGCGGCCAGCGCCTCGGCCTCGGGCAGGGCCCGCGCGTAGGCGGCGCCTTGGTCCTCCCTCCGGGCCTGGCGGGCCGCCTGGATGAGGGCCTTGACGAGCCAGGCCTGGAGCTCGTTCCGCCGCTCCCCCCCGGCGGCGTCCCGGCCCCGGGCGAAGTGGTCGGCGGCCCTGGGCGGATCGCCCAAGGCGAGGGCGGCGAGCCCCGCGGCCCGGCAGCAGTCGGCCCTCGAGTCGGCCGGAACCCGGGAGGGGTCGAACGCCTCGACGACCTTCAGGACCTGGTCGTACTGCTTCAGCGCCAGGTGGGCGGCGGCGAGGCGGCACGCCGCATCTCCATCCTCGGGGGCAAGGCGGTGGGCCGTCTCGAAGGACTCCAGGGCGCCCCGGTAATCTCCCAGATTGTACTTGCACTTGCCCAACATGGCGTGGCCGCTGGCGCGCTCCGGCAGGAGCCGGACCACCGCTTCGAAGGAGGGGACGGCCTCGGCGTACTGCCCCTGCTTGTAGCGCTCCATCCCCTGCTGCCATGCCTTCTCCCAGGCGTTCTTCTCCTGGCGGGCCCCGAACAGGCAGAGGGGGGCGAGCACGCCCGCCAGAAGCAGCAGGCGGAACCTCATCGTCCGCTCAGGTCCGCGGATTGAGGATCACGAGGCCCTGGGTCACCAAGCCGTAGAGGATCTTGCAGACGTCGAAGGTGGACCACGCCAGGGCGGCGGCGAGGTCTTCGATGGTCTTTCGCCCGTCCACGCGGGTGATGAGGGTCCACTCCTGCGGGCTGAGGATGACCTCCTTGCGCCACTTCTCCTCCACCTTGAGGGCGGGGACCAGGTCCATGGAGGGGATCTTCCGGGAGAGGATCTTCCACTCGTCCAGGCGACGGGCCGCCTCCATGAGGAGGTTGGTGTTGCTCTTGGTGATGGTGTGGGCTTCCGCCTCGACCCCGGGCTGGAAGTGGAACTCGCCGTCGGCCCAAATGGCCAGGGCGTAAATGGCCTCCTCGCCCAGGAGGGCGTTGTAGACCGCGTGGACGATGGCGCCGTCTTGGATGTAAATCTCCCCCCGCTCCTCCCCGCGCTCGAGGAGGAAGACCCCGCTCTTGCCGGAAACGCTCACCAGCTGGATGATATCGGGGAGCGGGATCTCCTTGAGGGAACCCTGGAAAGCCATCGTGGCCCCGAAGGATCAGCTGATCTTGAACTGCACCGTGATGGTATAGAGGCAGTCCACCGGCTTGCCGGTGGAAGAGCGGTAGGCCGGCTTGAACTTCTGCTGCCGCGCTGCGGCCACGGCCGCCTCGGTCAGCCCCATGGGCAGCCCCTTGAGGACCTTGACGTCCAGGACGTCCCCGGTCTTGCTGATGGTCAGCTGGAGGATGACGATCCCCTCGATACGCGCCTTGCGGGCCGGCTCGGTGTAGATGGGGATCAGCTCGGTGAGGCGCTGGGGCGCCTGCACGTCCCCCCCCACGATGACGGGCCCCTGGTCCGGCTCCGGCGGCCGCGGAACGGCCACGCCGCCCGGGATGCCGCCGAGGACGCCGCCCTGGTCCGTGCCGACGCCGCCCCAGTCGACGCCGCCCTCGACGCCGTAATCATCGCCGCCGCTGGTGTCCTCCATGGCGAGGACCTGGGGGGTGAAGTCGGGGATGGCGATGGGCGTGACGTTGGCGTTGGTGGGGGGAGGGGTGGTTTTGGTCTGGGTCTGGGCCGACTTGGCCTTGGCCGCGGCGGGGGGCGGGGGCGGCGCGGAGGCCACCAGGGCGATGTTGATAGGGGGTTCCTCCAGGTAGCTGACCTGCCACACCGAGGAGATGACGAGTCCGATCGCCACGATGATATGCACGCCGATGACGAGGGGGAGCATCGCCACGCGGCGCTTGTCCATCTGGGTCCGTCTGCTCTCGATCAATCCTTCAACCAACATCTCGGTTCCTCCTTGGCGTCGTGCGCGCGGCGGGGGGGGCCGGCTACTTCGCCTTCTTCTTGACGCACTCGACGGCGCGGTCCCGGTCCGCGTCGGCCAGGCGGTAGGCCTCCTCGCGGGCGCGCTTGTCGCCGAAGTCGATCCACTTGGCCCGCTCCCGGTAGAGGAGGTTGCGGTAGGCCACGGCCTCGCAGTAGTTGGGGTCCAGCTGGATGGCCTTGGTCAGGGCGTCCAGACCGCGGCGGATGAAGGCCTGCCGCTTGTCCATGGGCAGGTTGGGATCTTCGCACCGGTTCGGCTCGCAGTAGGCCTTGCTCCAGCAGCGGCTTCCGATGGCATACCAGGGATCGGCCTTGCGGGGCTCCACCTGGGCCCACTTCTCATACCACGTAAAAGAGGTCTCCAAGTCCCCGGCCCGCTGATAGAGCGAGGCGATCTGCTTCATGATTTCGATGTCGTTGGGCTTCTTCTGGAGCTGGTCCTTCAGGACGCCGATGGCGTCGTTGTACCGTTCGGCGTTGAGGTAGAGGGCCAGCAGCGAATCGCGCAGTTTCTCGTCGTCGGGGCGCACGGCGAGGATCTCCCGGAAGAGCTTGGCGCTTTTATCAATGAGGGCCTGGTTCTCGGGCGCGGTGTCAAGGGGCTTGTACCACGCCATATAGCAATAGGCCAGGGTTCTCTTGAGCTCGAGGTCGTCCGGGCGGTACCGGAGCGCCTCCTCGAAAGCCGGGCAGGCGAACTGGTAGTCCTCCTTGTTGTAATGCTCCATCGCCTCGCGCATCTTGGTGCGGGCCTTGAGCTGGCCGCACCCGGTGAGCCCGAGGGCGACGAGGCCCAGCAGGAGGGCCGTCCCGAACCGCCGCCAACGCCGTGCCGCCGTATCCGTGTGAACCGTCATCGTCTCGCGTCCTCCTCGGTCATAGGTGGCCCCGTCCCGCCCTACGATTTGGCGCCCTCGTCCTTGGCAGGGGCGGTAGGGGCCAGCTCGCGGAGCTGTTTCTCCACCTGCGCGGCCAGGTCCTTAAACTTGGCGTCCCCGGTGTTGGCAAAGCCCTTCTGGTACCACTGCAGGGCCTCTTTCTGCCGCTCCTGCTTCACATACACCCGGCCCAGTCCGTCATAGACCGCAGGGTTCTTGGCGTCCAGCTTCTGCCACTCCAGCAGGTATTTCTCCGCTTCGGACCAGTTCGCCATCCCCACGTAGGCCTGGGCCAAGCCGGAGGCCTTGGCCAGGGTGGACCCGGGAATCCGCTCGAGGGCGGCGACGGCCTTGTCGTACTGCTTGACCGCGAGGTGGGCCGAGCCGACCTGCGTGAGCGTCGTGGCGTCCTTCACCCCTTGGTCCAGAAGGGCGTCGCCCACCCGGGCGGCGACATCGAACTTGTTGAGCTTGAACGCGGCGCCCAGCAGGGCGAGCCCCCGCTCCTTGGACGGCCCGGCCGCGTAGGCCCGGTTGAAGTAGTCGAAGGCCTTGTCGGCCTGCTTCATCCCCGCGGCGGCGTTGCCGAGCAGGAAGAGGACATCGCCGTCCTTGGGGGCAAGCGCCAAGGCCTCCTGCAGGTCCTTGGCGGCCTCGGCATAGTTGCTTTTAGCCAGGAGGGCCCCGCCGCGCACCTTGTGGGCCAGGAACTTGTCGGCCGGTTCGGTGATGGACCCGATCCCCTGGTTGACGAGCTGCACGGCCTTGTCGTTCTCGTTGCGCTGCTTGGCGATCAGGGCGAGCTGAACCAGAGTCGAACCGTTGTTGGGGGTCCGCTCGAGCACTTTCATGAAATTGCGCTCGGCGTTCGCCAGATCGCGCTTGCCCAAGTAGCACCGTCCCGCCATGTAATAAGCGCCGGAGGGGTCGGAATTGTCCCGGACGGCGAGGTCCACCACCTTGGTGAACTCGGCGGCACAGCAGGCGAAGTCCTTCTTGCCCCAACACTCCACCCCCTTCTCCCACTCGGGGTAGGTGGCCTGCTGGGCGGGGAGCCAGGCGCCGCAGGCCAGAAGCGCCAGGGCGCATCCCCACAGTATTTCACGGTGCGGGCGGTTCTTGTCGCGCATCAGTGTGCCTCCGACATGCGGGATGAAATCCCCCCGGACCGGGCTCGCCGGCCCGCGGGGGGGGCGTTCCGCCGATCCGACCGGGCCCGCCTCACTGGACCAGCGCATCGGTGGCGATGGACTCGGTGAGGACCGCCACGTTGGTCAGCCCGCCCTCGTGGACGAGGTCCAGGATCTTCATCACGTTCTCGTAGTTGACGTTGTCCTCGGCGGTGAAGAAGATCATCTGCATGGAGCGGCCGGTGGCCAGCTGGCGGCAGCGCGCCGTGAGCTGGGACACGGGGACCTCGTCGCGGTTGATGTAGATCTTGCACCCGGCGATCTGCCCCTGATTGGGACAGTTGGACAGCCGGATGACGATTTGGTCCGTCGGCGGGGGCTGGTTGGGATCGGACGGGGTCCGCGGGGGGAGTTTGGACATGTACCCCAGCTGCATCATCGTAACGGTGACGATGACCATGAAAATGATGAGCAGGACGAGGCAGACGTCGATGAAGGGGGTGACGTTGATATCCCCCATCGGGCCTTTCTTGTCGCCGCCAACTGCCATACCCATAAGGCACCTCTTTCCTTAGCCGCGCGCCTTGGTCTTGTCGGAGATGAGGCCCACGTTGGAGAACCCCGCCTCCTGGACGTATCGCATCAGGTCGCGCACCTTGCCGAACGCCAGGCGCTTGTCGGCCTTGATCAGGATCTTGCGGTCGGGCGTGCGGGAATAAACGTCCTTCATCTTGACCACGAACTGCTGCATCTCGGTGGCCGAGTCGATGGTCTTCGCATAGCGGTCGCTCTCGATAAAGACCCCGAGGTCGTACCCGAGGGACACCGTGAGCTGCTTCTCCTCGCGCTTGACGTCCGCCGGCTTGTCCGTGTTGGGCAGCTGGACGGGGGCCCCGGTCTGGAGCATCGGGGCGATGACCATGAAGATGATCAGCAGGACGAGGCAGACATCGACCAGGGGGGTGACGTTGATCTCGGAGTTGACCGACGGCGCGCTGGAGGAGAATCGGTCACGCGTTCCGGCCACGGCGCAACTCCTCGACGTTCACGTCGACCAGGTAGTCGCCCATGTCGGCCACCACGTTCCCCATCTCGTGCTGAACGCGCTCCACGCGGCCGGTGAAGTAGTTGTAGAGCCACACCGCGGGGATGGCGACGAAGAGGCCGAAGGCGGTGGTGATGAGGGCCTCCGCGATGCCGCCCGAGACCTCGCCGATGGCGCCGGCGCCGGCCTTCTTGATGGCGTCGAAGGCGTTGATGATGCCGATGACGGTGCCGAAAAGCCCGACGAACGGGGCCGTGGCGCCGACGGTGGCCATAATGGAGAGGCCCTTCTTGAAGTCGTTGATGATCAGGATGGCGGAGCGTTCCATGGCGTGGGCCGTCCGCTCGAGGACCTTGTGGTGCTCGATTCCCTCATCCTTGGGGTTGGCGACGGAGGAGGATCCCATCTCGACGATGCGGAGGAACTCCTGCAGGCCGGCGTTGACGATTTTGCCCACGTGGCTGTGCTTGAACCGCTTGTCGCGGGTGAGCGTATAGGCCTGCTGCAGGTTCTTCTGCTCCAGTTGCTTGCCCAGCTGTTCGGCGAACAGGAGGGACTGCTTCTTGGCCCGGCGGAACAGGATCCACTTGTCCACCGCGACCCAGAGGCTCCAGACGGACATGATGGCCAGGGTCCAGACGACGCCCTTGGCCAGGAACCCCATTTTGCTCCACAGCTCAAGCAAGGAAATTTGCATACCAGGAACCTCCTCTTAAAGGTCGGAAATTGGGTGCCTCAATTTTGCATTATACCACAGCGCTACTTCATTGCAACCGGGTATGTCCCTCTGTTTCACAATCCCCAAGAGCCCCCCTATAAACGGCATCAGGGGCCCCCGTGGGCCCCTGATGGAAAAGCCTTCGAATGCCCCCGGAGGGCGGAGGTTACCGGGCGTCCTGGGGGGTGATGGCGATGTAGCGGCCCAAACCGCCGCGGTCTTCGAACCGGACGATGCCGGCCACTTTGGCGTAGATGGTGTGGTCCTTGCCCATCCCCACATTGGGGCCGGGGAGGAACCGCGTCCCCTTCTGGCGGACCAGGATGGAGCCGCCGGAGACCCACTGGCCGGCAAAGCGCTTCACGCCGAGCCGCTGGCTGCTGCTGTCGCGGCCGTTCCGGGAACTGCCCTGACCTTTCTTGTGTGCCATGGCTACACTCCTTTGATCTCCTGGATGAGGACCTCCAGCAGGTTCTGCCGGTGGCCCCGGGTGCGGCGGTACTGCTTGGACTTGATCTTCTTGAAAACGATCACCTTGTCCGCCTTGAGGGCGCGCACCACCTCGCCCTGGACCGAGGCGCCCTGGACGGTGGGGGTCCCCACCTTGACGGCGGCGTCGGTCTTCACGAGGAGGACGCGGTCGAACGTGACCGTCCCCTCCCGCTGATCCAGCAGTTCGACACGGATTTTGTCGCCGGGGGATACTTGATACTGCTTTCCCCCCGTTTCGATGACGGCGTACATAGTCACGACCTCCGGGATATATGGAAGCATAGATTTTACCCGAAGTCGGCCCAATTGTCAACCCGGGCCGGCCGGCTCAGCGCGGCCGTTGACAGGCCCGCCCCGCTCCCCCTACAATGGGGCATGCGCGCCCGGAAACCGCCGGCCCCCCATCCCCCCTCTCCCTCTCCCTCCCCCTCCTCCGCCGCCCCGCCCCTCCCCCCCGAACTGCTCCGGGTCCTGGCCCACCAGCTCAAGTCCCCCATCAACACCCTGGAATCGTTCCTCAAGACGCTGCAGGAGGGCTTGGCCGGGGAGCTGAACCCCCGGGCCCGCTACTTTATCGAAAAAGCGGTGGGCAAGACCACCGAGGCGCGGCAGCTCATCGCCGACCTTCTGGTCTTCTCGCAGTTCGCCGAAGGGGAAGCTCCCGCCGTCCGCGAGGAGGTGGAGCTCGTCGGGCTGGTCCGCGGGCTGGTCCGCGGGTTCCACCTGACCGCCACCGAGCGCGAAATCGCCCTCGTCCTGACCGGCGAGCCGCGGCGGCGGATCCTCCTGCAGGGGAGCCGCACCGGCCTGGAACACGCTATCCGCAATCTGCTGGACAACGCCCTCAAGTACACCCCGGCGGGGGGACAGGTGACGGTCCGACTGGCGCTGGCCCCCGGCCGCCGCCGCGTGCGCCTCCAGGTGGCGGACACCGGCCCGGGCATCCCCCGGGAGGAGTTGGAGCGCCTCTTCGAGCCCTTCTACCGCTCGCTCAAGCACAAGGGCCAGGTGGCCGGAACGGGGCTGGGGCTGGCCATCGCCCGCCGCATCGCCGTAGCCCACGGCGGAACCCTGTCGGTGGAATCGGAGGAGGGGAGGGGCACCGCTTTCTCGCTGGACCTGCCGGTGGCGCGGACCGAAAGCGAGGCCCGGGTCCGCCAGTGGGAGGTGGTCATCATCGGGGGGGTCACGGCGGGTCCGAAGCTGGCCGCCCGCCTGCGGCGGTTGGACGAGTCGGTGGGCATCACCATCGTGGAGAAGAGCGACTTCCTCTCCTACTCCGGTTGCGGTCTCCCCGCCTATGTGGCGGGGCGGGTGGCCTCCCCGAAGGCCCTCATGAGCACCACCGAAAACTCGCTGCGGGACGCCACCTTCTTCGAGGGGATCAAGAACATCCGGGTACGGAACCGCACCGAGGCCATCGCCATCGACCGGAAGGGGCGCCGCGTCCGCCTGCGGGATCTGGCGACGGGGACGGAATCGTGGATTCCCTACGACCGGCTGGTCCTGGCCACCGGGGCCGTCCCCGCCGTCCCGGACATTCCGGGCATCCGGGAGGAGGGGGTGTACTCCCTCTATCGGATCGAGGATGCCGAAACCCTCAAGGGACGGCTGGCCCAAGGGCTGGCCCAGGACGTCTTGATTATCGGCGGCGGGCTCATCGGGGTGGAGGTCGCCGAGTCGCTCACCGTGGCGGGGGCCCGGGTGACGATCCTCGAGCGGGAGGACCGCCTTCTGGCCAACCTGCTGGACCCCGACCTGGGGCATCAGGTGCGCCGGGAGCTGAACCTGAAGGGGATCAAGACCGTGGCGCGGTGCGCGGTGCGGTCCATCGCCCGGCGCGACGGGGGGCTGGTGGTGGAGACCGACCACGGCCTCTTCACGGCCGACTTCATCCTCCTCACCGCCGGAGTGCGGCCCAACGCGGACCTCGCCCGCGCGGCCGGGCTGGCCCTGGCCCCCTCGGGGGGAATCCGGGTCAACCGGCGCCTTCAGACCTCCGACCCCCGCATCTACGCGGTCGGGGACTGCGCCGAGACCTTCCACCTGGTCACCGGCCGGCCGGCCTACTGGCCTCTCGGTTCCATCTCCGTCAAGATGGGCCGCATCGCCGCCGACAACATCGCCGGGCGACGCCGGGAGTTCCGGGGCTCGCTGGGGACGGCCATGTTTAACCTCTTCGGCTGCCAGGTGGGGCGGACGGGGCTGACCACGGAGCGGGCCCTGGCGGAGGGGTATGACGCGGACTCGGTGACGGTGGCCGGGCTGGACCGCGCGTATTACTATCCCAAGGCCCGGTTCATGACCTTGAAGGTGGTGGCCGACCGGCGGACCCGGGTGCTCCTGGGCGCCCAGGGCTTCGGCCCCGGACACGTGGTGAGCCGCCTTCAGGTGCTGGCCTCGGCCATCGCCCAGGGGCTGACCCTGGAGGATGTCTTTGCGCAGGACCTGGGCTATTTCCCCGCCCACAACACCCCCATCGACCTCCTCCAGACCGCCTGCCTCGTCCTGAGCAACAAGCTGGACGGTCTCCTCCGCACCCTGTCGAGGGAGGAGTTCGAGCGCCGCTCCCTCGAATACGCGGTCGTGGACGTCTCCACCACCGCCGACTACGACCCCCAGCGGTTCCCCAAAGGGATCAACATCCCCCTGGAGAACCTCCGCCAGGAAGGGCTCCCCTTCCCCGCCCACGCCCGCGTCCTGCTGGTGAGCATGACCTCCTCCCGCGCCTATGAGGCGTACCGCATCCTCTCCGCCCGGGGCCATACCGACCTGACCGTCCTCGAGGGGGGCTACTTCACCTGCTGTTGAGGGGAAACGCGAAGCGGCGCCCTCCGGGGGGCGCCGCGGACCGTCGCCGGACCGATGGGGCGGGCGGAACGCACCCCGCCGTTGGGATGCCGGCGGGGGCCTACCCCAGGAGGGCGGTGATTTTCCGGCGCAGGTCGCCGGGGTCGATGGGCTTGACCAAATAGCCGTCGACGGGGAGCCAGTCCGGGTCCCCCGCCGCGGACTGAAAGTCGATCCCCAGTTCCTTGTCCACGCTCGTCACCATGAGGATTTTGGCCCCCGCCAGGCCGGGCTTGCCCTTGATGGCGCGCGCCACGTCGAACCCGGCGGTGGAGGATTCCATCATGACGTCGAGGAGGATGAGGTCCGGCGTCCAGCCCTTCAGCACTTCCTCCCCTTCCATCGCGCTTCCCGCCTCCCGGAGTTCGTAGGCGTCCTGCAGGGTCAGCTTGACGATCTCCCGGATGTCGGCGTCGTCGTCGATCACGAGGACCTTCTTCATGGGGCCTCCTTGTGAAAATCGGTACATTGTAGCACGAATCGGTCCGCCGCCCTGGGGCGCCCGCCGCTTGGGCCCGCCTTGTTTCCCCTTGCCTTTTGTTCCATTTTGTGATATTTTTCACGATGACCGCCCGCCATCGGGACGGCCGGTTACCGACCCCCTTGCGGGAAAGGAGAACCCTATCGTGATCAAGGTTGCGCCCCAATTCATCTCGCACGGCCATTTCCCCGACTTCGTCGGCCGGCTGATGGCCATAACGCCGGTCGTCGCGCCGGTGGCGAAGAAGAACAAGTTCGTCTTCGCCCGTCTCGAGCGGGCCGAGGACCTCCGGCTGGACTATGACGTCACCCTGCTGCCGCCCAAGAAGGTCTTCTTCCCCGTCAAGCAGGACCTGGTGGCCTTCTCGCCGCAGGGGGTGCGGAGCTGCATCGAGCCCGAGCCCCTGGTCCTTCTGGGGGTCCACTTCTACGACGTCAAGGCCATCGACCAGCTGGACTACCTCTTCCGCGAGAACCAGGTGGACTACAACTATCTCGCCCAGCGGGAGTGCACCACCATCGTGGGATCCAGCGTCCAGACGGTCTCCCGGCGCGCGTTCTTCGCGAGCGTCGGGGTGGCCTCCAAGGCCCGCGGGATGGACACGTTCCTGACGAAGCTCCCCGACGGCTACCTCTTCGAAGTCTTCACCCCCAAGGGGGAGAAGCTCCTCCCCCACGGCCGGTTCCAGGCGGCTCTCCCGGAGCAGGTCCAGCAGGCCAAGAAGGCGGTCGAGGAGAGCATGGCCAAATGCCCCGAGAAGCTCAAGTACTCCTCCAGCGAGATCGCCGACCGGGTGCGAAAGGCGTTCAAAAGCCCTGTGTGGAAGGAGCTGGCCGCCCGATGCTTCTCCTGCGGCACCTGCAACATCGTCTGCCCCACCTGCTACTGCTTCGACGTGCAGGACCACTGGGCCCTCGACCAGGTCTCGGGCACCCGGGCCCGCGCCTGGGACGGCTGCCTGACCGAGGAGTTCGCCAAGATCTCCCTCGGCGCGGGCGCCTGCGAGAACTTCCGCGAACACCGCGAGGAGCGCTTCCGCCACCGTGTCATGCGCAAGGCGGCCTACCTCAACCCCAAGCTGGGGGGCCCGGCCTGCGTGGGATGCGGGCGCTGCTCGGCCGGCTGCGTCCCCGACATCGCGGACCCGGTGGCCGTCATCCACCGGCTCATGGAGGACTGAGATGAGCGAACACGTCTGTTCCTGCGCGGGCAAGTTCTACCCGAATGTCTTCCTTCCCCGGGAGGCCGAGATCCTTTCCGCCGAGTTCATGACGGCCACCGAGAAGCGGTTCACCCTCCGGTTGAAGGACGGCCGCGCTCTCGAGTTCCAGCCCGGCCAGATCCTCGAGGCGGGGCGGATGGGCTACGGCGAGATCCCCCTCGGGATCGCCTCCTCCCCCACCCGCCAGCGCTCGTTCGACCTCGTCGTCCGGCGTGTCGGGCGCGTCAGCAAGGCCCTCAACGCCCTGGAGCGCGGGCAGTCCCTCTTCCTCCGCGGCCCCCTGGGCAAAGGGTTCCCCCTCGAGAAACTCCGCGGCCATGACGTCCTCATCGTCGCCGGCGGCATCGGCCTGGTTCCCACCCGCTCCCTCATCCAGTACATCCTCGACTGCCGCGCGGCGTTCAGGGAGTTCACGCTCTTTTTCGGGGCGCGCACGCCGGCCGACCAGCTCTTCCTGGAGGACCTGGCCGCCTGGCGCGCCTCCCCGGACGTGGAGTTCCACGAGACGGTGGACCGCCCCGACCCGTCGTGGAAGGGCAACACCGGCGTCATCACCACGCTGTTTAAGAAGACGACCCTCTCCCCCGACACCCGCGTCGTCATCTGCGGCCCCCCCATCATGTACAAGTTCGTCATGGCCGAGCTCAAGGGCATCGGCATCCCCGCCGAGCATGTCTTCGTCGACCTGGAGCGCCGGATGAAGTGCGGCATCGGGAAGTGCGGTCACTGCCAGATCAACGATCTCTACGTCTGCACCGACGGGCCCGTCTTCTGCTACAAAGACATCGAGCATCTCGAGGAGGCCTTCTGATGAGCCCCCAGCGCAAGGTCCGCGTCGCCTTCTTCGACTTCGCCTGCTGCGAGGGGTGCCAGGTGGAGTTGACCAACCTCTCCGACCCCGTCTTCGTCTCGCTGCTGCCCCACCTGGAGTTCGTGGAGTGGCGCGAGGTCATGAGCGAGAAGACCGCCGAGCCCATCGACATCGCCTTCGTCGAGGGCTCCTTCACCCGCGAGTCCGACCGCCCCCGGCTGGAGGAGATCCGCAAGCGCGCCGCCGTGGTGATCGCCTACGGCGCGTGCGCCGCGACCGCCGGCATCAACGCCATGAAGAACCACACCGCCGACTATGCCCAGGTCGTTTACGGCAAGGACGCCGGAATGCCCCACCTGGCCAGCGGCAAGGCCCTGCCGATCTCGGCCGCCATCACGGTGGACTACGCCCTCCACGGCTGCCCCATCGACCGGGCCGAGTTCGTCCGCGTGGTTTCGCACCTCCTCCACGACAAGGAGCCCGTCGTCCCCACCTACCCCGTCTGCGTGGAATGCAAGATGCGCGAAACGGTCTGCCGCTACGACCGCAACGACCACTGCCTCGGCCTCGTGGCTCGCGCCGGATGCGGGGCCCCCTGCCCCGCCGACGGGATCCCCTGCGAGGCGTGCCGAGGGTTCTGCGACCACCCGAACCAGGAGGCCCTGGAGGCCGTCCTGATCGAGCGCGGCGGCCTCTCCCCGCAGCGCGCCGCCGAGAAGAGCCGCCTGTTCACCGCCGCCCTGAGGAAGGATGCCTGACATGAGCCCGACCACCCACATCTCCGTCCACCATCTGACCCGCGTCGAAGGGCACGGCAACATCGTCGTCGACATCGCCAACGGCAAGGTCGAGCGGGTCGAATGGCAGGTGCCCGAAGCCCCGCGTTTCTTCGAAGCCATGGTGCGCGGCCGCCACTATACCGAGGTGGCCCGCATCACCAGCCGCATTTGCGGCATCTGCTCCATCGGCCACACCCTCGCCTCGGTCAAGGCCACGGAGGCCGCCCTCGGCATCAGCGTGACGCCCCAAACCCGCAAGCTGCGCACCCTCCTCAAGCACGCGGAGAACTACGACTCCCACGTCCTCCACGTGTACTTCCTCACCGCCCCCGACCTCTTCGGGGCCCCCTCGGTCTTTCCGCTCATCCCCACCCACGCCGAGATCGTCGTCCGGGCCCTTCGGATGAAGCGGCTGGGGCACGAGTGGGGGGCGCTCATCGGCGGGCGCACCACCCACCCCACCCGGGTCGTCCCCGGCGGGTTCAGCGAGCTTCCCACCGAGCGGGAGCTGCGCGACCTCAAAGCGCGCCTCGAGGGGCTGGGGCCCGACCTGCAGGCCACGGTGGAGACGGTGGCGTCGGTGGCCGGGAAGATCCCCGTCTTCGAGCGGCCGACGGAGTACATGGCCCTCCACGCGGCCGACGAATACGGCCTCTACGACGGCGACATCCAGACGGTCCTGCCGGACGGCCGCAAGCGCACCTGGGCGGTGGACCGGTACCGCGAGGTCACCAACGAATACGTCGTCCCGCAGTCCACCGCCAAGTACACCAAGAACCAGATGGGGTCGTACATGGCGGGGGCCCTGGCGCGGTTCAACAACAACTCCGACCAACTCCACCCCGAGGCGCGGAAAATCGCCGAGGCCCTCGGCCTCAAGCCGCTGTGCTTCAACCCCTACATGAACACCGTCGCCCAGCTGGTGGAGATCGTCCACAGCGTCTTCGAGAGCATCCGGCTCCTCGACGAGGTGCTCCGGGACGGCGTCAGGGACGAGGGGCTTGTGCCGCCGTCGAGGTTCGCCAGGGGCGCCGGCGCCACCGAGGTGCCCCGCGGGATCCTCTTCCACGAATACGCCTACGATCAAGACGGGATGTGCGTGATGGGCAACTGCATCATCCCCACCAACCAGAACCACGCCAACATCCAGATGGACTTCGAGAAGCTCCTCCCCGAGCTGGTGTCGGCGCAGAAGGACGAGAAGGCCATCGAGCTCGGCCTCGAGATGCTGGTCCGCGCCTACGACCCCTGCATCTCGTGCTCCACCCACTACCTGACCGTGGAGTTCAAGCGGGCGGACCGATAAAGGGAGGGGTCAGAAGGAGGGGGCCCCGTCAAGGGGCCCCGTTTTTAATGGAAACGCAGCCCGCGGCCGGTCACCCGTGGAGAAGTGAAATCCACCGGAGGAAGATCGACCGGCTGCAGGCTGCCGACGACCGGGAGAGGGGCAGGAGGTCTTGTGCGCTATTTGATCGGCATCGGCAACTGGTCCATGGGAGACGATGGCGTCGGCCTGCGGGTCGTGGAGCGGATCGATCGCGACGGCCTGGCCCGCGGGTTCGAGGCGGTGGAGATCGCCGACGACGGGTTGCGCCTGGTGGATTACTGCGCCCCCGAGACGGAGCGCATCGTCCTGGTGGACGCGGTGGAGCTGGGCTTGCCGCCAGGCGAGTGGCGCCTCTTCCGCCCCGAGGAGGTCTATACCCGCAAGCCCCTGACGGGACTCTCGACCCACGAGGGAGACATCCTCAAGGTGCTGGACTTCGCCCGCAAGCTGGGCTACCCCGTCCCCCCGGTGGTCATCCTGGGGATCCAGCCGGAACAGATGGAAATAGGGATGGAACTGTCGGAGACGCTGAGGGGGCGGTTCGAGGAGTACATCAGGATCGCGGTGGAAGAAGCGCAGAAGGCGTAACGACGCAAATGCGCATGCCGCAAGCGCGCTATGCGTTCATGCAATCTGAATCCGTGCCTGGCCAATGGGGCTGATCTATATAAGCGCGGCCCACGCAAATCCTCCATTGCCCATTTGCGCACTTGCGCCGTTGCCCGCCCCTACCCCGCCGGAACGACTTCCTTGATCTCGGGGATGGCGGCCTTGAGCCGCTCCTCGACGAACCCGGCAAGGGTGTAGGCGGCCATCGGACAGCCGCCGCAGGCCCCCTGGAGTTTCACCTGCACGACCCCGTCCTCCACCTTGACGAGCTCCACGTCGCCGCCGTCCATCTGGAGGGCGGGGCGGATATCGTTGTCCAGGACCTGCTGGATCCGTTCGCTCAGTTCGGGCATGAAAGGCCTCCTCGGATTGTTCTATCGCTAAACAAGAACTTGAAGGGTTTCATTTCATTATAATGGAACCGCCCGAGGAAAGCGAACCCGCCCATGCCGGAATCCGTCTATCCCCTCCTGGAGCCCCTCCTGCTCCAGGTCAGCCAGCCCCAGCGCTACGCCGGGGTGGAGATGGGGGCCGCCTCCAAGGCCGACGCCCCCTGCCGCGCCGCCCTGGTCTTCCCCGACCTCTACGAGATGGGGATGGCCCATACGGGCTTGCAACTGCTCTACCGTTTGGGCAACGCCCTCGACGGCGTCTTCCTCGAGCGCGTCTTCGCCCCGTGGCCCGACCTGGGCGACCGGATGAAGGCCGAAGGCATCCCTCTATTCACCCAGGAGACCTTCTCCGCCGTGGGGGATCTGCCCCTGGTGGCCTTCACCCTCCCCACCAACCTTCACGCCACCAACCTCCTCTACTGCCTCGACCTGGCCGGCGTGCCCCTGCGGCGGGAGGAGCGGGGTGAGGAGCACCCGATCGTCCTGGCCGGGGGATTGGGGATCTCGAACCCCGCGCCGCTCGTGGAGATCGTGGACGCCTTCGCCCTCGGCGACGGGGAGATCCTCCTGTTGAAGGCCTTGGCCCTCTTCCGCGACCACCCCGGGCTGTCGCGGAGGGCGAAGCTGGAGGCCCTCGCCGCGATGGAGGGCTTTTTGGTCCCCGGCATTTCGAAGGGGCCGGCCCGGCGCGTCTGGCTCCCGGACCTCGCCCAGGCCCCTTTCGACTTCGAACCCCTCCTCCCCGCCTTCGCCTCGGCCCACCACCGCCTCCACGTGGAGGTGGCCCGCGGGTGCGCCCGCGGCTGCCGCTTCTGCGAGGCGGGGTTCTGGTACCGCCCATGGCGCGAGCGCGACGCGGCGGCCGTCCTGGATTGCCTCCTCCGGCGGGGCCCCCGCTCGGGGTTCTCCGAGGCGGGGCTTCTCTCCCTTTCCACGGCCGACTACAGCGCCGTCGAGCCCCTGGCCTCGGCTCTGACGGAGGGTCTGTGGGAGCACCGCGTCTCCCTCTCCCTCCCCTCCCTGCGCGTGGACGCCGCCACCCTCCCCTTGCTGGAGAAGGCCCGCGAGGTGCGCAAAAGCGGCCTCACCTTCGCCCCCGAGGCGGGGGCCTCGCTGCGGCCGGCCCTCAACAAGGCCGTCACCGACGAGCAGATCCTGGAGACGGTGGCGCGGGCCAAGGCCCTCGGCTGGCGGACGGTGAAACTCTATTTCATGGTCGGCCTCCCGTTCGAGACCGAGGCCCACTGGGAGGAGCTGGCCGTCCTGGTGGAACGGGTGCGGGGCGTGGGGATGCGCTCGGTGACGGTCCACGTGGCCAACTTCGTCCCCAAGCCGTGGACCCCGTTCCAGTGGGCCCCGGCGGCCTCGGCGGAGCACCTGGAGCGGGCCCGCGCCTTCCTCCGGGCCCGGATCCCCCGCCGGGGCGTGGAGCTGAAGCTGGCCGACCCCGCCCCGTCGCGCGTGGAGGCGGCGGTCTCGCGCGGGGACGAGGCGATGGGGGCGGTCCTGCTGGAGGCCTACCGGCGCGGCTGCCGGTTCGACAACTGGACCGAGACCTTCCGGCCCGTGGTGTGGGACGCCCTCCTTCCCCCACCGCCGGCGTTCAGCGAGGAGGCGGAGCTCCCCTGGGAGCGGTGGGTGGACGCGGGGCTCGACCGGGCCTTCCTCCTGCGGGAGTGGCGCCGGGCCCGGGAGGGAAAGTTCTCCCCCGCGTGCACCGAGGCGTGTCTGGCGTGCGGGCTGGGGAAACGGGGGGAGGATCTCCGGTTCTCGGTCCCGCTGCGAGAAGTTCAGAGTCCAGAGTTGAGAGTTCAGAGTGAAGAAAATGCAGTTCAGGGTTCAGGATTCAGAGTCGAGAGCGTGCGCGAAGACGCCGGAGATCCTGTCCATGCTCCTACTCGCTCACCGCTCAACGCTCAACGCTCAACAGCCGGTAGCGGAACGAAGTTCCGCTACCGGCTGCATCTCACCAAAGAAGGCCGCGCCCGCTTCCTCTCGTACCGCCACTTCGTCTCGTTCGTCACGGAGGGGCTGTTGCGCGCCGGCGTGCCGCTGGCGTTCTCGCAGGGGTTCAACCCCCGCCCGCTGGTCTCCACCGGCCCGGCCCTGCCCGTGGGGGTGGAGAGCCGCGACGAGGTGGTGGAGGTGTGGACGCGGGCGGCGGTGGAATGGGGGGCCGTCCCCTTCGAGGCGCCCGGCGTGCGCCTCTGGCGGGCCGAACCCGTCCTGGAGGGCGCCCCCGCCCTCTCCAAGGCGATCGAGGGGTTCCGATACCTGGAAGGCGGCGCCGAGTTCACCCTCGCCCCGGCCGGGACGCTGCGGGACCGGGACCGGACGCACGTGGTCAAATTGGAGACCCTGTTGCGTGGCGCGTAGGGCGGTGAGCGTTTCTCGTCGTTGGCCGGCCGGAGACCGCAGGAACCCCTATTGCTTGTTGCGTTATACAGACAGCAGGCCGCCGGCTGCCGGAAGCGACGATAACAAAAGGCCCCCTTTCGGGGGCCTTTCGAATTGCCGTATCGGCAGAGCTTACTGCATGCCGCCGGTGTAATGCCAAT
Source organism: uncultured Holophagales bacterium (assembly GCA_964603505.1). GTDB lineage: Bacteria > Acidobacteriota > Thermoanaerobaculia > UBA2201 > UBA2201 > UBA2201. The sequence goes on from CAZRVT010000001.1 coordinate 154,073, forward strand.
ACCACTTGCCGGCGAAGTCCTTGTAATCGGGCTTCAGGGCCTTGACCAGGGCGTCCATGTCGCCCGCAATGTAGTTGCAGGTCAGAGTCCCGACCCAGTGAAAGGTGGCGTTCAGGACTTCGTTCGCGCCGTCGGTGTAGGTGTACTGGATGGAGAAGTCGAACGGGGACCCGTCGGTCAAAGGGACATACTCGGAAGGGTCGGCGGCGGTGAAGCCGAAGCCAAGGCCGATCACATAGTTGGTCGGCGTGATGTAAATCGCGCTATAGTCATCTTCGTTGCCCGGATCGGCCGGGGTGGGATCCTGAACGGACCAGAGGTTGTAGTCGTCCACGGCCCACACGCCGGGGTGGTTGATGTATCCCTCCCAGTCGCTGTTGTTGTACTGCGTGTAGAACCCGAAGTACAGGCCCGTGCCGCAGGTGGCCGTCCCGCCGCCGCCACCGCCGCCCTTGATCTTGGTGCCGTCGATGAAGATGGGGTCGCCGCTGGCGTTGTCCACCTGGGAGGCGTAGGGCATCGCCTTGCCGCTGTTGACGGTGAACATCACCCGGGCGTTGGTCAGCGCGCCGGCGCCGGTCTTGTCCAGGGGGTTGAACTGGTCCCACTGATTGGCGCCCACGGTGCCGCTGTAGGTGCCGGCGACGTCGCCCATGCTGTTGTAGGCGGTCAGGGTGTAGCTCACGCCCGTCCCGCCGGCGTCCACGATCCCGAAGTTGGTGCGGAAGTCGGCGCTGTTGTCGATGTAGATGAGGTCCACGCTCTCGCCCGCGGCCACGGCCTGGGAGGCGGGGATGCCGGGGATGCGCTGGCCGTAGGTGCCGGTGGCGCCGGGGGTGTAGGTGCGGGACTCGGCCATGAAGTTGGCGGCGGCCGTCAGATGGAGGGCGCCGGCGGTGTTGGTGGCGATGCCGAGGCGGGTCTCGAGGATGTTCTGGATGAGAAGGGTCTCGAGGGCCCCGACGGACACCGTGGTGGAGGTGGCGTCGCCCGCGTAGGCGGCCATCGGCAGGTAGGTCACGGTGACGACGAGGGGGGCGGTGTTGGGGTTGTAGATGCGGACGTCGGTGGACCAGAAGGTCCCGAAGGCGCCCTGGGCCCGAGCCACGGCGGGGATGTAGAGGTCCTTGTCGGCGGTGGTGGCCAAGGCCATCGTCGCGGCGAGGACGAGCAGGACGCAGAGGGTGAACCGCTTCATAGAAACTCCTCCTTAAGGGTTTTTGGCGTGCTGAATCAGTGTATCCAACGGGTATATATTTGTCAAGGGCACCCCCCCCTCCAGGACCCGTTCGGCGTTGTCGAGGGCCAGGTCGGACATGGTCCGGCGGGTAGCCGAGCCGGCCGAGGCGATGTGGGGGAGGAGGACGGCGTTGGGGAGGGGGAGGAGGGCGGGATGGACGGCGGGCTCCCGCTCGTATACATCCAGCCCCGCGGCGGCGATCCGCCCCGTGCGCAGGAGCTCCGCCAAAGCCCCCTCGTCCACGACCGGCCCCCGGCTGGTGTTGATCAGGACCGCCCCGGGCTTCATCCTCAATAGACGCTCCCGCCCCAGGAGCCCCCGCGTGGCGGGGGTCAGCGGAACATGGAGGGTGAGGACGTCGGATGCGGCAAGCAGCGCCTCCAACCCCAGGGCCTCTGCCGGGAAGGGGGGCGCGGCGTCCGCCGAAGGGTCGTGCCAGGCCACCCGCATCCCGAAGGCGGAGGCCCGGCGGGCCACCTCGGTCCCGATGCGCCCCATCCCGACGACGCCGAGGGTGCGGCCGTCCAGGTCCATCCCCAGGAACAGGTCGGGCTCCCACCCGGTGAAGCGCCCCTCCCGCAGGAACCGGTCGGCCTCCACCACGCGGCGGCAGCAGGCCAGGATGAGGGCCCACGTGAGGTCGGCCGTGGCCTTATCCAGAACGCCAGGGGTGTTGGTGGCGTAGACGCCCCGCTCTTGGGCGGCGGCGACATCGATGTTGTCGTATCCCACGGCGGCGTTGGCGACGATCCTCAGGCGCGGACAGGCCTCCAGGACGCGCCGGGTGACCGGGTGGTTGAGCAGGGTCACCAGCGCCTCGCACCCGGCGGCCTCGCGGACGAGGAATTCCTCGTCCACCCGCGTCCCCTTGGGGACCACGGCGCCGTCCCACCGGGCGCAGAACGCTTCCAGGTGGGGGGTGGGGAGGGGGTAGGTGATCAATACCTTCGGCATTAGTTCAGCGTTCAGAGCAAAAACAAAGCAGTGGCGGGTTGATGCCCGAATATGGCCGCACGGCTCTCAACGCTCAACCCTGAACTCTGAACTGCTCTCACTGGCCCGTCGCCAACCGGTGCGCCAGGTGCGGGGGGAGGCCCGCCTTGAGGATGGCCTCCTGGGCCGGCGCCACGGGGTAGGGAACGCGGAAGAAGGAGACCGTGCGGTGTTTGGAGTCGTAGATGCAGTAGGCGGCCTTGGGGTTGCCGTCGCGGGGCTGGCCCACGCTCCCGGGGTTGACGAGGTAGCGGACCCCGGGCTTGAGGCGGTAGTGAAGGTAGTCGCGCCCCGCCAGCCACCCTTCCAGCGTCCGCTTCCGGAGGGAGAAGATGCACGGGATGTGGCTGTGCCCGAAGAAGGCCAAGTCGGAGGAGAGGCTCTGGAAGGACACCCAGGCCTCGCGCTCGGAGAGGATGTAGAGGTCCTCGTCCAGCGGCGAACCGTGGCAGATAACGAAGTCCTCCACCGGCGCCGGACCCAGGGTCAGCCCGCGCAGCGCTTCCCTCGCGGCGGATGAAAGGTGTTCGCGCGTCCACAGGATGGCCGCCATGGCGGGCAGGTTGAAGGCGTTCTCCTCCCCCGCCCCCACGGCCACCCGGTCGTGGTTGCCCCGCAGGACCACCTCCAGCCGCTTCATCTCCATCACCCGCTCCACCACCTCGTTGGGATAGGCGCCGTAGCCCACGAGGTCCCCGAGGACGAGCACCTTCTGGAACCGGCGCCCCTTCACCTCGGCCAGGACGGCCTCGAGGGCGTGGAGGTTGGCGTGGAGGTCGGAGAGGATCAGATAGCGCATGGGACCGACTCCTTCAGGATCATACGGAGACGCAGGGCCAGGGCCTCGGGGGACTCCGCCGGACCCGGGACGAGGGTGAAGTCGGCGCGCCGGTAGAACGGGAGACGCTGGAGGTAGACGGCATGGAGGGCCTCCGGCGCCAGCCCGGGCGGGAGGACGCCCGCCTTGGAGGCGAGGCGGGAGAGGATGGTCGCCCACGGGGTGTGGAGGAAGACGAGGGTGCCGAGGCGGTGGAGGAGCTCGAGGTTCTCCTCCGAGGCGGGGGTGCCGCTGCCGGTGGCCACCACCCCCTCGGGGCGCGCCTCCAGCCCGTCGAGGATCGCCCTCTCCCGGGCCCGGAAATGGGGCTCCCCCTTCGCTTCCAGCACCGCCAGCACCGACGGGGCCCCCTCCTCCGCCAGGAGGAGCTCGTCCAGGTCGCAAAATCCCGTCCCCCAGGCCTCGGCCAGCGCCCGCCCGAGGGTGGTCTTCCCCGCCGCGAGGAACCCCACCAGGATGAGGCGGGCGGGCCGCCGCTCGGCGCTCACGCCCCGAGGGCCCCCCGGGTCCCGCGGATCATGGATGCCCAATCGGCCCCGGCGCCCAGCACGGCTTCCAGATTGTCCCGGTCGATGCCGCCGATGGCGGTGAGGGGCTTTCCGCGCCCCGCGCTGCGGCGCACCAGCTCCAACCCCACGGCCGGGACGCCCGGTTTGATCGGCGTAGGGAAGACGGGGCCGACGGCGATCTCGTCCACGGCCGGGTCGGCCAGGGCCTGCGCGACCTCGTCCTCCGTCCCGCAGGAGCGGCCGATGACGATCCCGGGCCCGACCAGACGCCGGACCGCGGCAGGGGGGAGGTCCCCCTGCCCCAGGTGGACGCCCCCGGCCCCGGCGGCCGCGGCGACGTCGGCCCGGTCGTTGACGACCAGGAGGACGCCGCGGGCCCTCAGCGCCGCGCAGCAGTCGAGGATCCGTCCGAAGTGCCGCCCCCACGCCTCGCCCTTGTGCCGCACCTGGATCCGGCGCGCCCCGGCGGCGGCCAGGGGGAGGGCCCGGTCGAGCTCATCGAGGTCCAGCAGGGGGTAGACCCGCGCCGCGAGGGGGGCGGGGAGCCGTGCGTCAGACAATCGCCTGCCTCTCCAGGAACCGCGTGGACAGGTCCCCCTGGTGAAAGGCCGCGTTGTCGAGGATGCGCAGGAAGAGGGGGATGGAGGTCTTGACCCCCTCGATGACGGCGCACGAGAGGGCCCGGCGCGCCCGGCGGATCGTCTCCGCGCGGTCGCTCCCGCGGACGATGAGCTTGGCCAGGAGGGAGTCGTAGTAGGGGGGGACGCTGTAGCCGGCGTAGAGGTGGCTGTCCACCCGCACCCCCGGGCCGGAGGGCCAGGCGAGGGCGGTCACCTTTCCCGGCGAGGGGACGAAGGTTTTGGGGTCCTCGGCGTTGATGCGGAACTCGATGGCGTGCCCAACGGGCTGGAGGTGCTTGCGCAGGGCGCCGATGCGCTCCCCCGCGGCCACGGCCACCTGGGCCATGATGAGGTCGGCGCCGGTCACCTCCTCGGTGACGGGGTGCTCCACCTGGATGCGGGTGTTGACCTCCATGAAGTAGAACTGCCCGTCCTCGTCCAGGAGGAACTCCACGGTGGCGGCCCCCTCGTACCGGGCCTCCTTCATCAGCTTGACCGCGCACTCCCCCATCTTCTTCCGCAGGAAGGGATGGACGGCCGGCGACGGGCTCTCCTCGAGGAGCTTCTGGTGGCGCCGCTGAATGGAGCACTCGCGCTCGGGGAAATAGAGGACCTCCCCGCTTTTGTCGGCCATGACCTGGATCTCGACATGACGGGGGTTCTCGAGATATTTCTCCAGGTAGATCCGTCCGTCGCCGAAGGCCTTCTCCGCCTCGCCCGAGGCGGAGAGGAAGGTCTGTTCGAAGTCGCGCGCGTCGGTGACCACCCGCATTCCCCGCCCGCCGCCGCCGGCGGCGGCTTTGAGGATGACAGGGAAGCGGAGCTTGAGGGCCAGGGCCACGGCGCTCTTGGGGTCGGCCACGGGATCCAGCGTCCCGCCCAGGATGGGGATCCCGGCCTTGCGGGCCAGCTTGCGGGCGGAGATCTTGTCGCCGAGCTTCTCCATCATGGAGGCGTCGGGGCCGATGAAGACGAGCCCGCAATCGTGGCACACCTCGGCGAACTTCGGATTCTCGGCCAAGAAGCCGTAACCCGGATGGACCGCCTCGGCCTGGGTCACCTCGGCGGCGGCGATGAGGGCCTGGATGTTGAGGTAGCTCTGGGCCGCCGCCGCGGGGCCGATGCAGAGCGCCTCGTCGGCGAGGCGGGCGTGGAGGCATTCGCGGTCGGCCTCGGAGTAGACGGCGACCGAACGGATGCCCATCTCGCGGAGGGCGGCGATGATCCGGACGGCGATCTCGCCCCGGTTGGCGATGAGGACTTTCCTAAACATGGCCGGCGCGCGCCAGGCGGGCGCGTCGCGACGCGCCCCTACCGGTTCCCATCAAACCTTGAGGGCGAAGAGACGCTCGCCGAACTCCACCGGCTGGGCGTTCTGGGGGAAGACCTCGACCACCACCCCGTCCGCGTCCGATTCGATCTCGTTCATCAGCTTCATCGCCTCGATGATGCAGAGCACCTGCCCCTTCCGGACCCGGTCGCCGGGCTTGGCGAACGGCTCGGACTGCGGGGATGGGGCGCGGTAGAAGGTGCCCACCATCGGGGAGACGATGAGGTGCAGGGAGGGGTCGGACTCCGTCGGGGCGGGGACGGCGGAGACCGAGGCGGCCGAAGGCGGCGCGGCCGCGGGGGCCGGGGGGGAAAGGACCGGCGGGAGGGGGGCGGCCGGGCGCCCCTCCACACCCCCGCCCTGGACTTTCACGCGCACCCCCTCGTGCTCCACCTCGACCAGGGGGATGCCCTTCTTGGCGACCAGCTCGATGAGAGCGCAGATCTCGTCGAAATTCACTGCAGCTCCCCCTCGAGGTGCCAGGCGAGCTTCTTGAGCTCGTACCGGGCCTTGCCGAAAAACCCCCGCCGTTCCATGACGCACAGAAGGTAGTACTCCGGGGTCACCGAGGCCAGGATGCTGACATACTCCGGGCTCATCAGCGCCACCTGCTGGAGGCGGCCCAATTTCAGGTCGGCGTGCGCCGCGCTGAGGCCGCGGATGAAGGTGGTCAGCTCCGCCGAGAGGTTGTCCAGGTCCACGGGGGACTCACGGACGGCGCTCTCGATGCCGATGCCGTCGTCCCCCACCAGGGAGAGGGCCAGGGCGCCGGGGACGGCGTTGAGGGTCAGTTCCAGGGATTCGCGGAAGTTCATAGGGTCCTCGCGTGCTCCATCTTCCCCAGCAGCTCTCGCAGGCGCCGCAGGCGGCGCTCCCGCGGAGTGGCGGGGGGGTTGAGCTCCAGGTCGAGGGCGGCGATGCGCGCCTGGAGGTCCTCGTCGTCGGGAATGAAGATGCGCAGCAGCTTGTATTTCTTGATGGCCTCCACCCGCTCGCCCAGGGCTTCGTAGGCCTGGGCCAGGGTGCGGATGGCGACGACGTTCTCCGGATCCTCCGCCAGGACCGCCCGCATCACCTCGGCGCACTCCCCGAAGGCCCCGGTCCCGAATAACGCCCGGCCCAGGGCGACGAGGGCGGAGAGGTAGCGGGGAAACTTGGCCGCCCCCTCCCGGAGCACCGCGATGCTCTCCTCGATGCGGTCGGCCGCTTTCAGCTCGTCCGCCAGCTGGGCGTAGAGCCGGGGAGAGGGGGCGCGCTTCAATTGTTCCTGCAAGGCCTCGATCGTTCCCTCGGTCATGCCGGTATGATAGCACAAAAAAAAACCGCCTGCCAGGGGCAGGCGGTCCATAAGACCTTGAAGGCGCTGGAGTTAGGTTACGGGCAACCCGCGGTCCCCGCGGCGATGGTGCCGGTGGCGCTGCAATTGGCCGCCCCGCCGCTGTTGGTCACCGTCACCTGGCCGACATAGGTCCCGGAGGCGGCGAAGTTGCAGGACATGGTGATCGAGTTGCCCGGATTGGGGCAAGCCCCCGGCGGGATCCAGGTGTAGGTGGCGCCGCAGACCGGGGCGACGTTCCAGGTGATGTTGCAGGCATTCACCGACGCCGACACGGAGCAGGTGGGCGGCTCCTGGAGGCAGGGGGCCGGCATGGGATTGGCGGGGTTGTAGAAGAAGGACTTGAAGGTGTAGGAGCACCCGGTGAAGAGCGACCGCACCGTCACGTCCACGGGGGTCGGTTGGGCCTGCGTGCCGGGGCAGAGGGCGCTGGTGGTGCAGGGGAGCGTGTCGTACTCGCCTGCGTAGAGGGGGACCTCCACGGTGATCGAACTGTAATCCGCCGCGACACCGGTGACGACGGCATTGGTGTCCCCGAAGAGGACCTCGAGGTTCGGGATGAGCCCCTGTCCGTAAATGGTGACCACGGAGCCTTCGTACCCCTGGGTGGGGGTGATGGCCGAGACGAAGAGTTCGGGGACGATGTAGGTGAAGGCGTTGTCTTCGGTACAGAACTGGGTGCCGCACTCGATGTCGGTGACGCAGATGGGGCCCGTTTGATTCCGGCAAGAGCCCTGCGGGTCGTAGACGCCGGTGGTCGCCATCACCTCGTTGTTGGCGACGCTGGTGGGGAAGGCGCCCACGCCGGCAAAGGAGACCGCCACGGGGGAGTCGAAGCCCTGGCCGTAAATGACGACCGGCGTCCCGCCGGTCGAGGGGCCCTCCGTGGGTGCCCACGCGGTGATCGTCAGGTCGGGGCCGTACTTGAACGAACCGGCCAGGTTGTAGCTGAGGCCGCCGCACAGGTTCAGGACCCGGACGTTGACGGGATCGGTGCAATTGTCGATGCCCAGGTCGTGGGCGGGGGGGGCCTGGACGACGAGCTTGTCGGAAGAGCAGGAAACGATGGGGGCGGCGACCTCGACCGGGCTGTTGCCCTGGAAGTAGGCGATGACGCCCTCGCCGCAGTAGAAGTTGGACCCGTAGATGGTCACCAGGGTTCCGCCGTCGGTGTCGCCGTGGTTGGGGTCGATCCCGGTGATGCTCGGCTCGAGGGGTTCGAAGAGATAGGTGAAGGCGTTGGCCAGGGTGTCGCTGCTCTCGGTGGTCTGGCCGGGGAAGACGACCACGCGGACATCCACCACGTCGTTGGCGTTGCAGTCGGAGGGGTAGTGGACGGGCGTCCGCACCGTCATCTCGGTGGACGTGCCGGTGATGAACTGCGCGCGCACGCCGCCGAAGTAAACCTCCAGCGGCTGCATGAACCCCGTGCCGGTGATGGTCACGGTCTCCCCGCCGGTGGAGGCGCCGGTGGCGGGGCTGACGCCGGTGACGGAGAGGTGGGGGTCCTCGAAAAAGGTGTAGGTCTTGGAGGTCATGGCCGAGGTGTTGTCGCTGATGCGGGCGGTGGCCTTGACCGTGAAGGTGCCGATGGCCGTGGAGTAGAGGGTGGCGAGCGCCGCGCCGTTGACCGTGTAGGTGTTGAAGTAGGCAGTCCCGGTCTCCACGAAGGCGGCCCCCGTGCCGATGACCTCGAAGATCACCTGGACCCGGTCGGTGATGACGGCGCCGTCCAACCGCACGGTGGCGGTGAGCTCGATGATTTCATTTTCGCTCAGCACCGTGTCGCCGGTGATGAAGGCGGAGCCGGTGCCCGGCGTCAGGGTGACGGTGTAACCCGAAGTATTGCCGCCCCCGGGGACGCCCGGCTCGGTGGGGCTGTCGGTGCACGCCGCCAATAAGGCCAGCAGGCCGAGCAGAAGGAAGAAGGTCTTCTTCATGGCTATCTCCCTCCCCCATAGTAGAATTCAAAGGTCAATTTGGCCTCCTCCGAAACGACGTCGCAGCCGTTCAGGGTTCGGCCGTACACTCGGATGTGGGCGTCGCAGACGATGACGCTGGCCCCCGTCTCGGGGTCGCGACCGCCGTTCTCCGGAAACAGGGCGCTGAAGGGCGGCTCGATGAGCTGCTCGAGGCTCATGAAGTTGATGTTGTTGAGCGTGGTCGTCCCCCCGGCCGGGACCAACGTGGTCCACGCCTGGCGGAAGTCCTTGGGGTTGACCGTGCCGCCGTCCGAGCGCCGCCACTGGGCAAGGATGTAAGAGACCTCGACGTCGTTGGTGGAGCTGAGCGGCGCCTCCGGGTTCTTGGGGACGCTCAGGATGCGGAAGGTCTTCATCGTGGGCGGGAACCCGCTGGAGACGTCCACCAGGTAGTTGGAATAGTCCTTGGCGTCGATCTCCAGGGCGATGTCGCAGTCCGTTTTTTCCTGGTCGGTGCAGGCCAGCAGGACCCCCAGGAGGGTCAGCAGGGCGAGGATGATGGGCTTTCTCATGGCCACCTCCTAGTAGCTCTTCACGATGCGCGGCGTGATGAAGATGAGCAGTTCGTCATGCCGACGCTGAATGGACCGGTCCTTGAAGAGGTTCCCGAGGATGGGGATGCGATGCAGGAACGGGATCCGGTTCTGGCTGTTGTTGTCGGTGATCTGGTAGATGCCCCCGATGACCGTCGTCCCGCCGTCCTTGACCATGACTTGCGTCTGGGCGTCGCGGGTGGAGAGGGGGGCGTTGGTGCCGCCCGTCACCGTGAGCCCGAGGAGCGGCTCGCGCTTCTGGACGTCGATCTGCATGCTGATGGTCCCCGCCTCGGTGATTTGAGGGGTGACCTTCAGCGCGAGGGTGGCGTTGATGTACTGGACCGTCGTGGTGTTGTTGGAGGTGGTCTGCACGGGGATCTGCACGCCGCTTTGGATGCTGGCGCCCAGGTTGTCCTGCGTGATCACCCGCGGCGAGGAGATGATCTTGACGAGGCCGTCCTGTTCGGCCGCGTAGAGGGAGACATCCAGGTTGAAGGAGCCGAGGATGTTGCCGAAGGTCATGTCCAGGATCTGGTTGCCGGAGGGGAGGTTGACGTCGCCGGTCACCGCGTAGGTGCTGGGGAACTTCCAGCCGGTGGTGTTGCCGTAGAGGGTGTTGCCCCGGCCGGTGAAGCCCCAGGCGATCCCCAGCTGCTGGGTGAAGTTCTTGGTGGTCTCGACGATCCGCGCCTCGATCTGCACCTGGCGCGGGGGGATGTCGAGGGCCTTGATTAGGTTGAGGACCCGGACCATGTACTTCTCGATGTCCATCATGATCAGGGTGTTGGTGCGCTCGTCGACGAAGAGGTCGCCGCGCTCGCTCATCACCTTCTTGATGTTGGCCTGGATCTGGTTGGCGCGGGCGTAGGAGAGGCGCTTGATGATGGTCTGGACCGGCTGGTTCAGGTCCTCCTCCTTCTCCAACTGCCGTTTCTGCTGGGCCTCCTGCGCCAGGCGGGTGATCGGGGCGATCCGCATGACGTTGTTTTCCAGGACGTAGCCCAGCCCGTTGATCTTGAGGATGAGCTCGAGGGCCTGGTCCCACGGCACCTGGTCCAGGCGGACCGTGACCTTGGAGTTGACGCCGGGGTCGAGGACGAAGTTGAGCCCCGTGAGCTCGGCAAAGGTCTGCAGAACGTCCGCGATCGGCGCCTCCTTCAAGTTGAAGGAGATCGGATCCCCGGTGAACTTCGTCTCCTGCCGGCCGAGGGTCTGCACCTCATACAGCTTGGTGGCGTCCTCCTGGGGCACCGGAACGGGGGCCGCCTCCTGGACGGTGAAATCGGGCAGGACGGCCCGCGGGGTGTCGGCCTGGACTTCGGGGACGGCCGGCTCCGGCGCGCGGCCGAACCGCACGGTCACGCCGCCGCCGGCGGGTTCGACGTGGGCCTGCGCCGACAGCGGGGTCTCCAGGACCACCCGGGCCACGGGGGAGGGCTGGAGCTGGAACTGGGAGACGCGCACCCGCGCCAGCTCCTCCTGGTTGATGAAGTAGGCCCCATGCTTGCTCTGGTTGACCGCGCCGGGGAAGTCGAGGACGAGCCGGTCGGGGACCGTCAGGCGCTCCAGCCGGGGGGCGGGGAGGTTTTCCCCCAGGACCTTCACCACGGGGCCCGAGGCGTCGAAGGCGACCTCGACGTCCTTGAGGAGGATCCGCGGGGGGGCGTCCAGGGCCACCAGCAGGCTCCGCCCGTCGCTCGTGATGCGGGGCTCGGCGTCCGCGCCCGCGGGGAGGGTGATGACCACGTTTTCCCCCCGGGAGGCAAGGGTCACGGCGCCGTCCAAGGCGCCCGACGCCAGCCGCGGCGGCACGGCGGGCCCCAGGGTGGTGTCCACCAACTCCACCACCGTGGTGCCGGCCGGGCCGGCATAGGAGGTGTAGACCAGGCTCCCGGTGGCTTCAAGAGCCAGGAGCACCTGGTCCCCCTGGCGGGAGAGGGTGACCTGCTCGAGGACCACCTCCCCGGGCCAGGCGAACAGGCCGATGAGCATCAACAGGATGGCGCAAACGGTGGGTTTATTCATGCACGAACCTCCCTCAATGAGCCGTAGCGTTATGGCGCGAGGCATTTTTCAACGTCCCGGAAGGGGTTGATCTTGGTCGGGTCGTTCACCTTCTGCTTGAAATAGATGCAGTCGATGCCGATCCGGGTCACCTGCCCGTCGAAGAGGGCGTCCCCGTCCTTGATCCAGTAAACGTCCCCGTTCTTGGCCAGGATCTGGGAGACGAAGGCGCCCTTCACCTTCCAAATCCCCTGCAGGGAGATCTCGTCCCACAGGAGGCAGCCGACGGTCCCCTGCTGGCAGTTCTCGGGCCCCTTGGTCTGGTACTGCAGCAGGGAGCGGAAGGGGTCCCGCCTTCCCCGGGGATCGTACCGGTAGGAAGCGTCCGAGCCCTGAAGCTCGTCCTTGACCATCTCCTCCAGAGTGTCCTCGGTGCCCCCGGGCGGCATGGCGGCCGCGGCGGGGGCCTGGTCCGGAGGGGCGGTCGGGGGCCCGCCCGCCGGGGCCAGGGTCTGGGCCGGAAGCACGGCGGCGGCCAGCAGGCCAAGGGCGATCAACCGTAGGGTCCTCATTGTGCGCCTCCTTCCGCGGGCTCCTTATAAACATAGGTAATGAGCTGGAACTTCGCCTGGAGGGTGGCGTTGGCCTTCTGCTTCTTGTCGGCCTTCAGCTCCATGTCCCCCACATTGATGATGCGGGGGAAGTTCCGCAGGCGGTCGAAGAAGACGGCCAGGTTGTGATAGTTCCCGTCCAGCTGGACCGTGATGGGCCACGCGTAATAGAAGTCCTTGTCCTGGAGCGTGGCGCTGGGGGTGAACGACTTGAACCCGAAGTCCCCGGCGTCGGCCAGGCTCTTGATCTTCTTGAGGATGACGTAGGTCTCCTTCTTGGTGGGAAGCACCTGGATGAGCTTCTGAAGCTCCTTCTCGAGCTTGGCGATCTCCTCCTGGAACTTGGGGAGCTGGGCGGCGGCCGACTGCCCCTCCGCCACCTTGGCCTGCAGCTCCTGGAGCTTCTTTTCAAGCACGACGATCTTCTGCTGCTGCGGCTTGACCACGAACATCACCGTCAGGACGATGATGGCGACCATGAGGACGGCGCCGATGATGGCGCCAACCCACCAGGGCTTTCCTTTGATGCCGAGCGTCAGTGCCATGGGCCCCTCCTATTCCGCCGCCCCGCTGGACGCGGCGGGCTTGGCCTTCCCTTTGGACTTCCCCTTCCCCTTGCCCTTGGCCTTGGTCTCCGTCTCCTCCTCCACCGACTCCTTCCCGGGGGTGTAGGTGAAGCCGACCGAGAGCTGGAAGGAGTGGGCCACCTTGGTCTCCTTCATTTCCTTGAGGCTGGGCTCCTTGAAGTAGTCGGACTCGTCGAGCCGCTGGAGGAACTCGGCCACGGCGTTGGGGCTCAGGGCGAAGCCCTTGACCTCGAGGATGCGCCCCTTGACGGTGGCCTGGTCGAACCAGAGCAGGTCGGGGACCAGGTCGGCGATCTCGTCCAGCAGATGGACGGGGCCCTCCTGGATGGCCCGGAGGTCCTTGATGAGGTTCAGCTTCTGCTCCAGCTGCTCTTTGCGGATCTTGAACTTGTTGACCTGCTCGATGATGGGCGCCAGGCGGTTGTACTCCTCCTGGGCCGCCTTGATCTGGGCGTCGAGGGAGCGCTTTTTGTTGAACTTCATCAGGGTCAGGTACCCCCCGACGAGCAACCCCCCCACCACGAGGCCGATGATCAGGATGTTGTTGAGGTTGTCCGCCGCGACGCCCCCGCCCCCCCCTTCGGCGCGGCCCTTGGCCGCCACTTTCGCTTCGGGCAATAGGTTGATCTTGATCATGTCAGTCTCCTACCTCCCTCACGCCCAGCCCCACGGCGATGACCATGGAGGGGCCGATGTCGTTCACCCAGGCCGGATCGTATTGGGATTCGTCGAACTTGATGGAGGCGAAGGGGTTCAGGATCTCGACCGGGGTCCCGAGCTTCTGCTGGAGGATCCCCGTGAGGTTCACCACCTTGGAGCAGCCGCCCGCCAGGACGATGCGGTCGATCTTGTCCTGCTGCATGGAGGAGCGGAAGAAGTCGAGGGTCTTGCGGAGCTCGCCGGAGAGCTCCTCGGTGACGGTGTTGAAGATGGGAATGACGTTCTCCACGGTGTAGCCGCCGACGCTCTCCCCCTTCTTGAGGGCCTCGGCCTGCTCGAAGGAGAGGTTGAGCTCCTTCATGATGGCCTCGGTGTACTGGTTGCCCCCGAAGGAGATGTCGCGCCAGAACACCGACTGCCCCTGCGCCAGGACGTTGAAGTTCATGACGGAGGCGCCGATGTTGACCAGGGCCACCACCTCGGAGGGGTTGAGCCCCAGGCAGACCTCGAAGCAGTTCTGGAGGGCGAAGGCGTCCACGTCCACCAGGACGGGGGTCTTGCCCGACTGCGTGAGAACGCTGGTGTAGTCGGTGACCTTGTCCTTTTTGGCGGCCACCAACAGGACCGACATGTTCTGGCCGTCCTGCTCGTCGCCGAGGTATTGGTAGCTCAGGTTCACCTCGTTGATGTTGAAGGGGATGTAGGACTCCGCTTCCCACTGGATCGACTCCCGCAGCTCCTCCTCGGACATGACCGGCAGGGCGATCCGCTTGATGATGACGGCATGGCCGGAGATCGAGATGCCGAAGTTGGGGTTCTTGACCCCCAGGCGGCTGATCAGGTTGGCGATGGTGTCCACCACGAGGGTGGCGTCCATCACCGCCCCGTCGACGATCGCTTCGGAGGAGAGGGTGGAGAAGCCCATTTTTTCAACGTGATACTCGCCACCCTTCTTCTTGAGCTCGACGAGTTTGATGGCCGAGGAGCCGATGTCCAGCCCCACTACGTTCTTGCTTCTTTTCCCAAAGATCATAGCTCCCACCGTTCCTTGAGATTTTGTGAGACGGCCCTCGATGTGCGCATGATACAAACTAAATACCATACCGTTCAAGGGTTTGTCAAGCGTTGAATAGGATTCTGCCCCGCGGAGGCGGGTTCGCCGCCGCGGGGCAGAAGAAAACGACCCCGGGAAACGGGGGAAAAACCCTACCGGAGCGACCCCTTGCCGAAGATGAAATGCTCGGGCGCGAAAAGTTTCATCCAGTACTCCCAACCCCTCAGCTCGAGGGTCTCCAGGTCGACGGCACCGCCGCCGAAGGTGGCCTCCCCCGACAGGAACGGGGCGAGGCCGATGGGGCGGATGTGGGCGCCGTAACCGGCGTTGATGGCCTCGATGAAGGCGTTCCCCTCCAGGGCCATGCCGAGGGCGGAGGGGTGGAACCCGTCGTATCCGAACAGCCCGCCCGAAAGGAACTCGGTGGTGAGCTCCATCCCGGCGATCTCCAGGCCGTGGGCGTGGTAGCCGCTCAGGATGGCGTGCATGTCGACGACGGGGACGCCCCGATCGGCCGCCAGCTCCGCGATGGAAGCGTTGTAAGAGGCGATGTAATCTTCGATCATCGCCGTCTCGGCGGGGGTGAGCACCACACTGGAGGGCAGGGGGGAGCCGTTGCCGCCGAGCGCCGTAGGGATGCCGTACCCCTGCAGCAGAAATTGCTTTGCATTCAGGGTCACCAGGGCGTCGGGCCCGATGAAGGGCGAGCCGTCGTCCGACTGGCCGAGGTAGGTCATGGGCTGGCCGTCGGGGCCGACGACCGGCTGTCCGGTGGCGGGGTTGATGATGTACGGGGGGATGGTGGTCACGAAGGGGACGACCGTGACGGGCGGGACGTTGGCCACGACGATGTCGGCCGCCGTATGGGAGGCCAGGAGGTCGAGCAGGTGGGCGTACTGCATGCGGAAGGCGTCCTTGGGCGTGAGGGTCACCCCCTCCACGGCGGTGCCCATGAGGGCCGCCCCGAGGGCGTCGTTGGCCCCGATCCAGACGGTGAGTAGGTCGGGCTGAAGGGCGATGGCCTGCTCCACCTGGCTCCCGATCCCGCGCAGGACGAGGGAGTGCATCCCGCCGCCGTCGTCCTTCTTGGTCAGGCAGTCGGAGAGAGTGGCCCCCGCGACGGCCAGGTTGTCGTAGGGCCGGGGGAGGGTCAGGTTGAGCGGAACCCCCGGCATGCCGCCTTTGGGGGCGATGACCAGGGGGCTGAGGGACTGGAGCTCGAGCTGGATCGGGATCCCCGGTTCGGAGACCAGCGGCTGCTCGAACCCCGCGATGCCCAACTGCCGGGCGATGAGGGCGGGGTAGGAGTTCTTCTGATAGGTTTCGCACAGCCCCCCGGAGACGAAGCCGGCGGTCAAGCTGTCGCCGATGGCGACGTAGTGGGTGTACTGGCCGAAGGCCAGCAGGGGGAGGAACAGCAGAGCCAAGAGGGTCTTTTTCATGGCGGCCTCCTACAGGTGGTAGACGAGCCCGACGCTCAGCAGATGGACGTAGCTCTCATACGTGCCGTTGTAGCCGTCCTGGGACTGCCCCCCGGTGGAGCGGTCCTTCATCTGCAGGTACATGTAGCCGGCATCGAAGCTCATGTGGCGGTAGGTGTAGCCCCAGCCGACGCAGTAGCCCGTGCGGTCGGCGTCGGGGAGCAGCGGGCCGGCGTCCCAGACCGGTTGGGGGGTCTCGTCGTAGACGAGCCCGAGGCGGAAGACCGTGGCGCCGCTGTAGGCGTATTCGGCCCCCAGGCGGTAGGTGTAGGTGTCTTCCCACTGGGAGTTGCGGACGGTGTCCAGTTCGGGATTGTCGGGGAAGGTGAGGGCCAGCGACTCGTAGACGTCCCAGCCGGTCCAGCCGATGTTGAACTCGGCGCTCCATCGATCGGTCAGCTGGACGTTCACCCCGGCGAAGGCCATCGCCGGAAAGTGGACGGTGGTCGTGACAGCGTGATCGCCCGCGGGAAAGCTCAGCCCGACGAGGTAATCGAAGTCCGCGTAGCCGGTGGCGATCTGTCGGAACTTGGCGGTGCCCTCGAAGTCGATCGTGGTCTCGGAATGGTAGGTGAGCCCGAGGGTGGTCCGGTCGCCCGCCTTGATCATCACCCCGAGGTCCCAGCCGAGGTCCCCCTCGCGCTCGGCGTCCATGCGGACGAACCCGACGTTCGCCACCGAGAGGGTGTAGGGGTTCACCGCCCCCACGTACTTCTCCAGGTCGAGGTTGGCGGCCAGGTAGTGGAACCCCAGGGCGAAGGCGACGCCGTCGGCCGGCTTCCAGGAGAGGGCGGCGGCCAGGTTGAAGCCCCGGATGTCGGCCTTGGTGGAGACGTAGCGTCCCGTATAGGTTTCGGCGTGGTCCCAGGCGGTCCCCAGGCCGAAGGGGTTGAACATCCCCCCGGCGAGGGTGAACCGGTCCGACAGGGGAAGCACCAGGGCGACATCGGAGGGAAAGAAGTGCTGGGAGAGCATGTCCTCCCGGACCCCGTCGCCCGGGTAGGGGCCGTCGCCTTCGAAGGTGGCATAGGGGGCAATGACGGTGGTTTCCAGGAGAACCGACGCCTTCTGGAAAGCGATCCCCGCCGGGTTGAAGAAGAGGGCGGAGGGATCGTCGGCGGTGGCGGCGAAGGCGCCGCCGATCCCCGTAGCGCGGCCGCTGTGCTCGAAGAGGGCGAAGCCCGCTCCGAAGGCCATGGATTGGAGGAGGAGGAGGGAAACGACGAGGAGCGCACGAATCTTCATGAGGACCTCCCGTGCGTCATAGAATAATTTATTATGCGAAGGTTGCCCCCCTTTGTCAAGGGGCGGGGCGGGTGGGAGAGCCCGTATCCGGACGGACGGGGAAGATCCACGACAGGAGGCCGGCCATCGCCAAGAGCCCGAACACCACCGCCAGGGAATGGCCGGTGGAGACGTGCACCCACGGGGCGAGGGCCATCTTGAACCCGAGGAAGGTGAGGACGGCGGCCAGGACGGGGCGGAGGAACCGGATGGAGGTCATCACCCCCGCCAGCAGGAAGTAGAGGGCGCGGAGGCCGAGGATGGCGAAGATATTGGAGGTGAAGACGATGAACGCGTCGGTGGAAATGGCCAGGATGGCGGGGATGGAGTCCACGGCGAAGATGAGGTCGGTGGTCTCGATGGCCACGAGGGCCACGAACAGCGGCGTGGCGACCCACCTCCGGCGCGCCTCCCCCACCCCCTTGCGCCGGGCCAGGAACCGCTGCCCCTGGAGGGTCCGGGTGACCGGCAGGAACCGGCGCACGAGCCGGAGGACGGGGTTGCGGCCGGGGTCCACGTCCGCCTGTCCCCCGGAGAAGAACATCTTAACCCCCGAGAACACGAGGAAGGCCCCGAAGACGTAAATAATCCAGTGGAGTGCGTGCACCAGGGCCAGCCCCGCGAAGATGAACAGGGCGCGCATCACCAGGGCGCCGAGGATGCCCCAGAAGAGGACCCGGTGCTGGTGGCGCGGCGGGATCCCGAAATAGCCGAAGATGAGGAGGATGACGAAGAGGTTGTCCACCGAAAGCGATTTCTCGATCAGGTAGCCGGTGAGGAACATGGCCGCCTTCTCCCCCCCCTCCGCCCAATAGATGCCCGCGCAGAAGAGGAAGGCGGCGGCCACCCACACCACCGACCAGGCCAGCGCCTCGCGCCGGCCCACGGCGTGGGCGTCCCGGTGAAACACGAGGAGGTCGGCGGCCAGCATCGCCGCCACCACCACCGCGAAGACGCTCCACAGCACGGTTTCCACGGGGCCAGTATAGCAAACCGCGGGGGCGGAACGGAAGGAGACCGGGCCCGGTTAGGACTGGTCGGTCCCGGTCGGCTTGTCCTCGGACTTCGCCTCGGTCCTCCCCCGGCTCAGGTGGGACCAAATCATCCAGACCCCGAGGCCGATGAAGAGGATCGGCCAGAAGGCCGAGAGCGCCTCCAGGTCGACCCCGGCCTGCTCGAGGAAGAAGAGGAACCCGATGACGATCAGCAGGATACCCGAAACAATCCGCAGGGGGACCTTCGAGGCCGAGGGGAGGGACGCGGCGTCCGCGGCTATGGCGTTGAGCGCCTGGGCCTGCCGGTGGGCGTCCACGGCGGCGAAGGCGATCACCGCGAGCACCAGGGGGCCTTCCAGCCGGGTGAAGGCGAAGAAGAGGAGGAACGCGACGAGGGCCCGGTCGTACAGCCCGAGGTAGAGGTAGCCCAGGCCGGGGAGGAAGTTCATCACCGCGGCCAGGCCCGGCTTGAAGTGCCCTTCGGGCGCCGGCGCCTCCCCCTCCAGGTGCTTCTGGCAGTAGTATCGGTGGTCCCTGACCCCGATGCACTCCACACAGAATGGTTTGCCGCAGGCGACGCAAACGCCGGCGGCCTCGACCTCATGGTGATTGACGCATTTCATGGCGCGGATCCTCCTTGTCGAAACTTCGGACGATGAAGCCCACCACCTTGCCGCAGGTGCTGACCGCGGCCCCCCGGGTCTGGACCGCCTTCTCCTGGAGCCGGACCACCTCCTGGCTGAGGTTCCCCTTGGCCGCCAGGAAAAGCGAGAGGCCGAGGGAGAAGAGCACGGCGGCCACATAGGGCAGGATGCGTCCCAGGACCGAGACGCCCCGCTCCTCCGCGATCGCCTCCAGCCGCCGGCGCAACCGGGGGGGCATCGTCACGGCGGCAGCCACGCGCCGGTACCCCTCAAACGCCTCCGCCGTCCGCCGGCAGGGGGTGCAGCGGACGGCGTGCGGGTCGGCGACGGAGGCCCCCGCGAACCCCTCCTCCGCGGCGCGGCGGAGGTAGTCCCCGCAGGAGAGTCCCTCGGGGTCGCGGACCAGATCCGCGGCCGTCCGGTCGGGGATCTCCAGTTTCAGATCCCGGACATGGACCCGGTTCTCCAGGTAGAACTGGCAATCGAAGCAAGCGTCCACGTGGTCGAGGAGAAGCTCCAGGGGAAGGCCGGCGGCCAGGGCGTCCCGGACGCGGAGGCAGGTCATACGGCCGCCTCCTCCTGTTCGGCGAAGTGGTCCCGGAGCCGGGTGGCAATGGCCAGGCGCCCCCGGTTGAGGCGGGACTTGATGGTCCCCACCGGGAGGTTGGTCATCGCCGCCAACTCCTCGTAGGAGAGCCCCAGCAGGTCGCGCATGAGGATGAGCGAGGCGGTCTCCTCGGGCAGTTCGTGCAGGCATTCCATGAGCTTCGCGTAGCGCTCGCGGACGAGGGTCTCCTGCTCGGCATCCCGCCCCCCCCCGGGCAGGAGTTCCAGGACCTCGTGCGGGAGCCGCTCCAGGCGCCGCTCCTGCCGCGCCTTGCGGTACTCGTCAATGCAGCGGTTCCGGGTGATGGTCATGATCCAGGCCAGGAGCGGCCGCTCCGGGCGCCAGAGGTGGAGGGTGTTGTAGAGCTTGATGAAAACCTCCTGGACCAGCTCCTCGGCGTCCTCGCGGGTCATGGTGAACTGGAAGCACAGGGAGAAGATCGCATTCCCGTACCGCCGGACGATCTCCTCCCACGCCGTTTGGTGGCCTTCCAGGGCCGCTTTCACCAGGTCATGCTCATTCATGGCACTCGATATAACGGGGTCTCGCCCCGCAGGGTTCCCAGGAGGGCGGTCAAGAGGGGGAGGACGAAGAGGGCGATCTGCGTGCCGGTGGCCTCCCCCACCCCCGTGCCGTGGATGGACCAGGCCCCCAGAGCCGCCGCCGGAAGGCCGAGGAGGTGGAGGGGAAGACCCCGGCGATCCAGCGGGATGGAGGCGCCGAGGGCCAGGCAGGCGGCCGGAACGCTGGAGCGGAACACGGCCAGGTCGACGGCTGCGGCCGCGGCCGCCAGCACCCGGACGGCGGCCAGCCAAAGGCCGAACTTCCGCCGGGGCTCCATCGGCGCCTCAGGCCCCCCGGACATGGCGGCACCGCTCCAGAGCGATGCGGGAGAACACCCCGTGAGCGCACTCGGCCGGCGAGGGGTATCCTTCCAGACAGTAGATCTCCCGCCGGGGCAGCCCCGGCAGCCCGCCGGCGTTGACGACGTGGGCCAAGACCCCGCGCGGACAGGCAAAGCACCGCTCCGCCTGGTCCCGGAAGGCGCGGCCGAACCGCAGGCCGGCCAGGATCCCCGCCTCCTCCGGGGCCGCCCCTTCCCCCCTACGGGCCGCCTCCAGCTGGACGGGATGGTGGAGCACCATCCGCCCCTCGGGGAGATCCAGCCGGGCGGCCCCCTCCACCTCGTCCCCCGGGGCCAGCCGCAGGCGCCGCTGGCGGCCCTTGGGAAGGAGGAGGTGGAACCGGTCGAGGAGGCGGTCGGTGCCGAGCCAGCCGTCCGGGAAGGTGACGATCCACCCCTGGAAGACCAGGTGGCTCCGCCGGTCATCGTAGATATGGTGGAGGCACGGCTTCACCGCCTCCACCCGTCCATAAAAGGGCACGGTACGCCCCTCCATCCCCCGGAGCCAGAACCGGAACCGCTCCAGGCCGGTTCGGAAGTCCCGCCATGCGGCCTCCGGGAGGGCCACCTCCGGGCGGTAGATCACTTTTTCGTCCCGCAGGGAGGGGCAGGGCTCGCAGCGGGGACCCGCCCGCCGGAAGCCACGAGGGCAGCGACCGCCCTTCATCAGGAGGGTGCACCGGAACAGGGTGGAGAGGCACCCCTCGGGGAAGCACCCCTTCTCGCGCAGGACGTGCCAGGGCGAGACCACGTGGGCGAACCGCCGGTGATCGGCGTGGATGCAGCGGAAGACATCCTGCCGCTTGTAAAGGTTGCGGTATTCGGACATGGCCCTCTCGCAGGGTATTCTATCATCCCAACGCCGGGATTGTTGGGAACGTATTGCACAACGGTTCTGTTATAATGGCGCCAGGGATGGGCGGGCTCCGCCGCCCATCCTTTGCGCGTTAGGAGGTGCTATGAAGCGCTGGTTTACCTTTTTGTTGCTCCTGAGTCCTCTCCTGGCCGCCCAGGAGCCCGCCGTGGCGCCCCCCCCGGCGGCGCCGGTCGGCGACCAGCCCGAGGCCGTCGTCCCCCAGGAGGTCTATGACGCCGGCGAAGTCCTGAAGGGCAAAAAGGTCGAATACGCGTTCAAGATCAAGAACACGGGCAAGGCGGAGTTGTCCATCCTCTCCGCCAAGGCCGGCTGAGGGTGCACGGTCACGCAGTTCGATGCGAAGATCCTCCCCGGCGGGGAGGGCAAAGTTTCGGCAGCCGTTGAAACCACCCACCTGAAGGGCCAGGTCACCAAGACCATCACCGTCACCACCAACGACCCCAAGAAGGCGTCGTTCGTCCTGACCCTCAAAGCCAACGTCATTACCTATGTGGATGTTGTCCCCGAGGTCGTCTCCATTCGCGCCTATGTGGGCGAGGCGGCCTCCCAGACCGTCGAGGTCCGCACGACCCTCGACAAGCCCCTGGTCGTCCAGAAGGTCACCCCCGACCAACCCGACGTCAAGTTCACCCTCGCTCCGCCGCCGGGAACCCCCGTGGCGAAGGACTCCAGCTACAAGCTGACGCTGGAGGCCCCCGCCGGCCGGCCCGCCGGCATGTACGCCGGGAAGGTGGTCCTGACCACCAACGTCCCCGACCAGCCCGAGGTGAACGTCAACTACAACATCAATGTCCAGAAGGACCTCACCGTTTCGCCCCCCGAAGTGTGGATGAACATCTCCACGCGCCCCTACAAGGTGACCGCGGAGGCCGCGGTGGAGGCCTGGACCGACACCACCGCGCAAACGGCGGCCGGAACGCTCGAGGCGGGGCGCGACTACGCCGTGGCCGACATCGGCGACAAGTACCTCCAGATCCGGTTCCCCGACGGCAAGCTGGGGTGGGTGGAGTGGTCCAAGGTGAAGAAGTCCTACGGGGGGACCACGACCAGCCTTTGGGTCACCAAGTATAAAGGAGAGGGCTTCGAGATCAAGGACCCCAAGGCCGACCTGGACGTCGTCGCGGTCCGCGCCGAACCCAAGCAGCCCGGCTCCTACCTCGTCACGGTCCAGTACACCGGCCCCATGGAGCCGAAGACCCTCGAGGGCAAGATCATTGTGGCCACCAACGATCCGAAGGAGCCGCTCCTGACCATCCCCGTCCATCTCACCGTGGGGAACCAGGACCGGGAGCGGGCCCTTCGCGCCCCGGCGCTCCCCCTGGCCCGCCCCAAAACCAAGGCGGCGCCGGCGCTCCAGGCCCAACCCGTCCCGGTCCAGCCGGTACGGCCGCTCACCCCGCCGGGAGGCGGAGAGAAGAAATGAGACGCCCCCTCGCCTGGGTCCCGTTTGGACTCATCCCCGCAGGACTCGCCGCGCTGGCGATTGCCTTCAAGATGATCCAGCAGCCCGCCTGGCCCACCCTGGTCCACCAGGGGTTTCAGAGCTTCATCGGGGTCATGATGCTGCTGCTCCAGTTGTAGGCCGCCGGCGCACCGCATCGCCCATCCAGGCACGGGCGCCCTTCCGGGCGTTCCGTGCCTTTGTTATTTTGCGTTCAACCATGGACGCTTCCGCGCGTCGCCGAACGGACGGTGTCGGGACGATTGCTATTGAACCTGTTTATGCATCAAGCGAGCGGATCGGCCGATCGCTTGGCGCGCCGGATGCCATGCGGGAAGGCACGATATCTGACGAGCATCCCGGCCCCGTCCGGACGCCGCCCTTCAGAAGACCGAGGAGAAGCCCCGATTCCGGTTCCTCCCTCCGGCCCTCCTCCCCGCCGCTCTCGCGTTCGCCCTCCTGCCCCCGGTCCTTCCTCCGCTGGGGCCACGGGACGACTCATCCTTCGTCGGAGGGAGGATGCCGCTGATGCCGATGGGGACCCCGCCCGGTTCTGCGAATCCCCTCAGGGTTCCCGCCGGACCTTCACGCTGTCCCAATAGATGAACGCCCCCAGGCCGGCGAAGACGGCCAGGCCGAGCCAGTTGCCGGCCGGACCCGTGTTGGCGAAGTCGGGCAGCAGCGTCGTCCCCCATTGGTCCTCCGCCATCTTCACCATCCCGTCCAGCACCCCGGCCAGCGCCCCTCCAGCGATGAGGCCGCTGGCGATGAGGGTCCCGCGGTCGTTGCGCAGTTTGGAAAGCCCTGCATCCTGGGTGGACTTCGTGACGAACCACGCCACCGCCGCCCCCAGGGCCAGGGGGGCGTTGAGCTCGATGGGGAGGTACATCCCCAGGGCAAAGGCCAGGCCGGAGATCCCCAGCATTTCGAGGATGACGGCGATCACGGCCCCGAGGGCATAGAGGGTCCATGGGGCGCTCCCGGAGGACATGAACGACTGGATGACCGCCGCCATGGCGTTGGCTTGGGGGGCGGCCATCGGGTTGGGGTGCTGGGCCGAGGCGACGAAGCCGTAGGTGCGGTCGAAGAGGAAGATGCAGGCAGTGACGGCCGCCGAGGAGAGGGCGGCCCCGACCAGGTTGCCCCATTGGATGGCGCGTGGCGTGGAACCCAGCCAGTAGCCGATCTTGAACTGGGTCACCAGCGATCCGGTCATGGAGAGGCAGGTGCACACCACGCCGCCGATGAGCAGGATCGCCACCATCCCCTGCGGGCCCGAGAGCCCCATCTGCGCCAGGACCACGGCCGCCAGGATGAGGGTCGTCATCGTCATCCCGCTGATGGGGGTGATGGAGATCATGGCCACGGCCCAGGCGGAGACCGCGGCGAAGAGGAAGGCCACCCCCGTCGTCAGGGCCAGGGAGACGACCGACAGAAGGCCGGCCCGTTCCACCCCGGCCAGGACCGAGAAGCGGAAGTAGACCCAGAGAAGGACGGCCAGGGCGGCGGTCCCGCCCAGCACCCAGGGCATCGGGATGTCCCGATCGAGCCGGGAGGGGGCCGCGACGGCCTGGGCCCCGTGCCGGCCGAACATCGCCTTCAGCGCCTGCACGATGACCGGCGACATCTTGAGGATGGAGAGGAGCCCGGCGCAGAAGATGCCGCCGATCCCGATGTGGCGGACGTAATGGTAGAAGATGTCCTCCGCCGGCATCTCCCGCAGCAGCGGCAGGCCGGCGGTGAGGGGCTCGGTCATGCGGGTCCCCAGGAAGGCGAACAGGGGCACCAGGACGAGGGTCGAGAGGAAGGATCCGGCGGTGATGACGAGGGCGTAACGCAGGCCGATGATGTAGCCCAGTCCCATGACGGCGGCGGTGGTGCTGAGGGCGAAGACGGCCTTGACCTTCTCCGTCAGAGGGGCCAGGACCTCCACCTGGGCGGTGGTGAAAACGTCGCGCCAGGCCCGCAGACCGACGGCGCAGAAGTCGAGGACGATGCCGAGGCCCATCGAGTAGAGCAGGACCACCGCCTGTTTTCCGCCGCGCTCCCCGGTCACCAGGATCTCGGTGGTGGCGGTGGCCTCCGGGAAGGGGAGCTTGCCGTGCATCTCGGTGGTGAAGTAGCGCCGGAACGGGATGAGAAACAGCACCCCGAGGGCCGCTCCGAGGAGGGGGACGATAAAGACCTGGAAGAAGGAGGAGTGGGCCTCCAGATGGAGGATGTAGATGGCGGGCATGGTGAAGACCGAGCCGCCCACGATGATGCCGCTGGTGGCCCCGACGGCCAGGATGTTGACGTTCTCCAGGAGGGTGCTTTTCCGCCGGAGGAGGGTGGAGAAGCCGACGGCGAGGATGGAGATGGGGATGGCGCTCTCGATTCCCTGCCCCAGCTTCAGCGCCACGTAGGCGGCCGCCGCGGAGAAGACCATCCCCATGAAGAGGCCGAAGAGGACCGAGCGGACGGTCACCTCCAGAACCGAGGTCTCGGCGGGGATTATGGGGCGGTAGGATTCGCCCTCCTTCAGTTCCCGATACACGTTCTCCGGAAGCCCGTGGTCGGCCATGAAGGCCCCCTTTCCTGCCCGTCAGTTCAGAGTGGACCCTAATGTTGCATTAAATGACGAAAACTAATGTTCTCTATCAGGCGGC
>CAZRVT010000002.1:0-113921 GCA_964603505.1 uncultured Holophagales bacterium
GAACTTACCTCTACTCAACAGGGCGACCCTTGAGCCCAACTGCATTATCTGGGATAAAAGCCGATGCGGGGACTTGAACCCCGAACCTGCTGATTACGAATCAGCTGCTCTACCGTTGAGCTACATCGGCGATGGAGCGCTATTATATCAAACTTGAAGGGGTTGGACGGTCACCGCGGATCACCATTTCCCACGAAGAATCCGGCGGTAGCAGAATACTACCAAGACCAGGAGGGCCGCCCAGGAGACCCCCATAAAGAGCCACCCGGCGGCGGTCACCGCGGCCTCCTCTTCCAGGCAACGTGGACCAAGACCGCCACCCCCGCGATGACCCCCAGCATGGTGCCGCGGGCGACCCAGCCGTAGAACAGTTGACGGCCCGAGACGCCCTTCATGAGGATATAGGACGAGGGGCTGGAAAGGTCCTGCCACAGCCATCCGCCGAACAGGACCAGAAGATAGACGGGGACCACGAACTTCAGGATGTAGTAGAACACCCGGGGGACACGGATCTCCGCCCCGCGGGTGATCTCCTCCCATCCCGCCCTTCCGGCCGTCCGGAACCTATGGCCCAACCCCCGCCCCCGGTCCTCCGGCTTCCGGAACGCATAGATGAAGATGAGGCTCTCCACGAGCGCAAGGAGCGAAAGCAGGAGCATGCCGATCCAGAAGTCGTACTGGTCCATGTAGCCGAACTTGAGGAAGAGGACGATGGGGAGGCCGAAGGCGGTCATCACCGCGGCCACGATGAGGGCCGCGCGGCCCCGGGAGAGGCCGAAGCTCTCCTTGAGGAAAGCCATGAACGGGGTGCAAAGGGCCACCGAGGAGGTGATGCCGGCAAAGAAGAGAAGGAGGAACCACATGGCCCCGAAGAGGAACCCCAGGGGGAGCTTCTGGAAGATGATGGGCATGGCCACGAAGCCCAGGTCGAAGGAGCCCTGGGCGGCGATGGCCTGCGTGGTGGCCAGGCCGAAGAAGGCCACGGCCACAGGGATGGCGATGGAGCCGCCGAGGATCACCTCCACGAACTCATTGGTGGCGCTCGTGGAGAGGCCCGTCAGGGCGCAGTCGTCGTCCTTCCGCAAGTAGGAGGCGTAAGCCGAGAGGGTGCCGTTGCCGATGGAAAGGGTGAAGAAAATCTGCCCCGCGGCGGCGAGCCAGATGGCGAAGTCGCCCAAGCGGGAATAGTCGGGGTTCCAGATGAACGCCAGGCCGGCGAGGACGCTGCGGTCGGGGTAGGCCGGGTCGGGGGTCCCCAGGGTGAAGACGCGGACGAGGAGGACGAGTCCGAAGACGATCAGGAGCGGCATGGCGACCTTGGCCAGCTTCTCGATTCCCGCGGAGATCCCCTTGCCGATGACCCAGACGTTGATCCCCACGGTGACGAGCCAGAAGAGGACCGCCAGGGCGATGGAGCCGAAATACTCCCCGCCGGGGGCCACGCCCTGGTATTGCTGAAGGAAGGTGTTCATGTGGTTCATGTCGGCGATGCCGAAATACCGCCGCCCCAGGGAGAAGAAGGCGTAGCCCAGGCACCACGACTCGATGTAGGTGTAGTAAATGACGAACAGGAGAGGGATGGAGATGCCGATGGAGCCCACATACTTCGCCCACCGGCTCTGCCACATCCGGTCGAACTGGCCCGCCGTGGTCGTCTCCCCGAACTGCCCGCCGTAGCGCCCCATGGCCCATTCCAGCCACATCAGGGGAATGCCCATGAGGAGGAGAGCGACGAAGTAGGGGACCATGAATGCCCCGCCGCCGTTGAGGGCGGCTTGCCGGGGGAAGCGGAGGAAATTGCCCAGTCCAACGGCGTTCCCCGCCATGGCCAGGACGAGGCCGATCCGCGTGGCCCACCGTTCCCGTTCGGTCATGGCCGCATTATACCGCAGGGCCGTGCGGCCGATCGCGTCCGTTGTTCAGCGCGTTGAAGCCCTGTCTCCCGATCCACACGTTCTTTCGTCGGACGCGGCACGAAGCACCGTGGACGGTTGGTCAGAACTCTTCCCACCCCCGCTCCTCCACAGCGTCCAGGCCGGCAAAGCAGGCCCGGAGGGCGCGGCGCTCCCCCGAGGCGGCCCAGAAGGGGATGAAGGGGGGGAGGGACGCGACGGCGGCCCGCACCTCGTCCAGGGTAACCGTCCGCAGGCGCTCCAGGTACCGGTCCAGGTAATCGGGGGGGAAGCCGTGCAGGTGGTTGCGCAGGAGGAGCGTGCCCAGGTCGGCCGGGTTGTCGGTCAGGATGGGGAGGGCCCGAAGGCGGTATTCCCGCGCCTCCTCCAGCTCCTCGGGGGTGGGTCCAGCGGCCCTCCAGCGGGCATATTCGGAGCGGACGACGCCCAGGGCTTTCGGGGCCAGGGCCCCGTCCACCATCGTGGAAAACTGAAGATAGCCGAAGTCCCGAAAACCGCGGTAGGAGCCCGAAATCCCGTAGGTGGAGGAAAGCTCCACCCGGAGGCGGGCCATGAGCCGGGCCGAGAAGCCCCCCTCGGACAAACCGTATACCGCCAGCTTCAGGGGCAGATACCGCGGGTCGGGGCGGGACGGAGCGGGGAGCAGGGCATGGAGGCACACCTGGCTCATCGTCCTCCGGGGAACGATGCGGATTCGGGGACGCTCCGCCTGCGGCATCGGAGGCCAGGGGGGCTCGGGCGTGGGCGGAACGCGCCACCGGAAGAACGACCGGGCGAGGAGCGGAAGGATCCGCTCGGCCGGCCATGGGGAGGCGATGTAGCAGGCCCGGCGGCCCGATCGGAGCAGCCGCCCGTGGGCGTCCCGCAGTTCACGCGGCCCGAGGCGGGAGAGGGTGCGGACGGTGGCGGGGCGGGCCAGGGGGTGTCCTTCGCCGTAGGCGAGGGCGAAGGCGTGGACCTCGGTCACGAAATCGGGGTCGGTGAGAGACATCCGTAGCCCGCCCTTCATGCCCCGCTTGGCCAGGGTGGTCTCCTTTCGGGGGAACACCGCCCCGTCGAGGCACCGGGCGAGGAGCTCCAGGGCCTCGGGGAGGCGGTCTTCCAGCACCTCGAGGGAGAGGGCCGTGTATTCGGCCTCGGCGGCGCCCTCGGCAACGGCGCCGATCCGGTCCCAGGCCTCTTGCAGGCGCTCGGGGGTCAGGCCGTCGGCCGCCCGCAGGAGCTGGTGCGCCAAGAGGAAATGGAGCCCCTCCCGTCCGGGCGGATCGGCGAAGGTCCCGCGCGGGAACACCATGCCGAAGCAATGGCAGGGGGGGAAGGCCATCGGCAGGTGGAAAACGGTCAGGCCGCTGCTTAGGAGGATTTCCACACCGATCCTTTGAGCAGCACTTCGGAATGCGGGGCGTCGAGGAGGGCCCGGGCCGCGCGCCGCAGGTCCCCGTCGGAAACGCCTTCGTAGCGCTCTGCGTCCTCGAAGAACAGCCCCGCGTCCTCCCGCAGGACTGCGCACTCCCCCAGCCGGAGCGCCTTCTTCTCCGACCCCATCAGGGTTACCAGGTGGGCGATGGCGAGGCGCCCCTTGAGCTGTTCCAGGCGCTCCGGAGGGATCCCCTCCCGCGCCACCCGCTCCAGAAGGCGCCGGGCCAGGTCGGGCAGGCCGCCGTCGGGGGAATGGGGGAGGCGCAGGGCGTAAAAGAGGAACGCATAGCCGCAAAGGGCGGGGCAGAACAGCGCCCCGGCGTGATGGATCCAGAACTTTCGTTCTTGGAAGGTCTTCTTCAGGCGGGCGTTCTCCCCCTCGCCCAGGTAGGCCTGCAGGATCTGATACGCGTGGTAGAGCGACGGGTCCTTGGGGGGAAAGACGAGGACGGCGTGGGCCGAGGCCTGCACCGGAACGGCTTCGGTGATGCGGACGGGGGGCGTGGAGAGAAACGGCGGCGGGGGGGGCGCCGCTTCGCCCCCCTTGCGGACGGGGCCGAACCACCGCTCCATCTTCTCCCGCGCTGCGGCGGGGTCATAGGGGCCGGAGAGAACCAGCACGGCATTGCGCGGGTGGTAGTGCCGGGCGTAGAAGTCCCGGGCATGCGCCACGGTCAGCCCTGCCAAACTCTCGCGCGTCCCCGCGGGGTCGTGGGCGTACGGATGGCCGGACAAGAGGGCCTCGCGGGCCCGGCTGACGGCGGCCATCAGCGGCTGGTTCTCGATCCGCTCCTTGTACTCCTCCAGCACCACGGCCCGTTCCTTCTCGAAAAGGTCGGGGTCCAGGGCCAGGTTCTCCATCCGGTCGGCTTCCAGGCGCAGGGCCAGGTCGGCGTCCTCGGCCGGGAGCACCTGATGCATGACCGTCACCTCCTCAGTGGTGAAGGCGTTGGCCTGCCCGCCGGCCCGCTGGATGAGGCGCATGTGCTCCTCGGGGGCGACGGCGGCCGTCCCCTTGAAGCACAAGTGCTCCAAGAGGTGGGCCAGGCCGTACTCCGCCGGCGCCTCGTGGGCGCTCCCGACGCGATACCACACTTGCACGGAAGCCGCCCGGGCGCCCGGGTCCTCGAGGAACAGACAGCAGAGGCCGTTATCCAGCGTAATGCGATGGACGGCGATCACGGAACGTAGAGGTTGACCTTTACGTTCTTGGAGGCGACGAGCTTGGGGGCGTTGAGTTCGTATTCGACGACGAACTCCGCGTTGAGCCAGGCCTCGGAGGGCTTGCCGTCGCTCCGAGGGACCGTGAACCCATATTCCTCCACAAGGACCCGCTCGAGGAAGGGGATGAGGGCGGGGGTGTGGATGGCGGTGGCCCTGAACTTGCGGACCTTCCCGTCGGGGCCGACCCACACCACCCCCTTGATGGTCTCACGGCCGCTGAAATCCTCCAGGTCGAGGTCCGTGTCCCGGATTTCGGGGACGGCGTCCACCGCCTGGATGTTCTCCGCGTCCTTGAAGACGGCCTGCTGGAACTGGGCCGGAACCTGGTCCTTGTGGAATCCCCAGGGGACGAACATGGGGAGGGGATCGTCCTTCGCCGTGGGGGTGAACTTGGTGGAATGGATATCCCACTTGTACTTGGACTTAAAATGGAGCACCACCGCGGCCCAGGTGGCTACGGGACGGCCCCCCTTGACGGCGGGGGTGAACTTCCAGGCCGGCACCTGGCGGAGGATGGCGTCGGAGAACTGCGGAAAGTCCGATTGATACACCCTCTGCTGGCGCGGCTTGCCCAGGGAGTCCACCAGCACCGCGAGGGTGACATCCCCCTCCAGGGGGATGGAGCCGGGGGGGGTGTTGGCCGAGAGCTGGACCGGGCCGTCCAGGGGGATGAAAAAGGGGGTGGTCCTCGGGAGGGTCAGCATCTCCACCGCCGGAACGGGAAGGGGCTCCTCCCGGACCGGGGCGAACATGCCCGGCAGGGCGACGGGCCGCTCCCCCAAGGGGTCGTCTCCAGGGGTGGAGGAGGCCAGCGCCCGGCGCATCCCGGCCATCTCGAAGAGCTTGTAGAACTCCTGGTTGTAGATGTTGGGGTCCACCGTGAGCTTGGGATTGAGCGCCAGCGCCTTTTCGAGCGAGTAAAGGGAGGCCTGTTTCTCTCCCAAGGAGAACTGCACCCACGCCAGCCGGAGGAAGGCATCGGCCTGCACCTGCGGGTCGGGGTGGGCGATGGCGATGTCGCCATAGAGTTTCTCGGCGGTCCTCAGCTTCCCCTGGGCGTAGGCCTCATCGGCCTCCTTGAAGGGGGATTCCTGCGCCCAGAGGGCGCACGCGAGCAGAAGGAACGCGAGGATCCGTCTCATTTGGCTTCGTACCAGTTCGCGGCCGCGGCTACCGTGGCCGTCAGCGGCACGCTTGATTGTATCACCCCTTCCATTGCCCGGGCCGTCCAGGCGGCCACCGCGGGGGCCTGGGCGGCGGGGGCCTCGGCGAGAAGCTCGTCGTGGACCTGCAGGACGAGGGGGCAGTCGGGGAACCGCGTCCGCCCCTCCCGGTGCACCGCGATCATCGCTTTCTTGATGATGTCGGCCGCCGTCCCCTGGAGGGGGGCGTTGATCGCCATGCGCTCGGCGTTGGAGCGGACATTGAAGTCCTTCGCCCCCAGCTCCGGCAGGGGGCGCACCCGGCCGAAGAGAGTGGCCACCTTCAGCGAAGAGCGCGCCTCCTCCAGCACCCCCTCCAGAAAGGCCTTCACCTTCGGGAACTGCCTGAAGTAGGCCTCCTGGAACGCCTTGGCCTCGCCGACGGGGATCTCCAGCGCCTCGGAGAGGCCGAAGGCCGACATGCCGTAGAGGATGCCGAAATTGATGGTCTTGGCGGCCCGCCGCTGGCGCGGGGTGACCTCGCGTTCCGGCACCTGGTACATGGAGGCGGCGGTTCGGGTGTGGATGTCGCGTCCCTCCTCAAAGGCGGCCTTCAGGACCGGGTCGCCGCTGAAGTGGGCCAGGAGCCGCAGTTCAATCTGGCTATAGTCGCCGGCGACCAGGAGGCGGCCGGGTGGGGCGGCGAAGGCCTTGCGCACCTCGGCCCCCAGGTCGGTGCGGACGGGGATGTTCTGCAGATTGGGGTTGGCGGAGGAGAGACGCCCGGTGGCCGTTCCCGTTTGCCGGAAGGTGGTGTGAAGGCGTCCCCCCGCGTCGGCCAGGGCGGGGAGGGGGTCGAGGTAGGTGCCCTTCAACTTCGCCAGCTCCCGGAACCGGAGGACGAGGCGCGGAAGCTCGTGCCCCTGGATGGCGAGGGCCTTGAGGGCGTCCTCGTTGGTGCTGTGTTGCCGGGTCTTGGTGGTTCTCTTCCCGGTCGGCTCCAGTTTCAGCTCGCCGTAGAGCACCTCCCTCAGTTGCTTGGGGGAATTGAGGTTGATCCCGTGTCCCACGAGCTCGTGGGCCCGCTCCTGGAGGCGAAGCATTTCGGTGCCCGCTTCGCTGGAGAGGGCGCTGAGGACCGCCGGATCCAGGAAGACCCCCGCCGCCTCCATGGCGGCCAGGACGGGGGTGAGGGGCTCTTCGATTTCCTCCAGGACGGACTTCTGCCCGGTGGACTCGATACGCTCCTCCAGCGCCGCCCAGAGGTGGGGAAGGGCCCGGACTTGTTCCGCCGGGTCGTCCGGGACGCGAGTGCCCAGGGCGGAGGCGCCGACATCGTCGAGCGGATAGTCGCCGCGCCCGGGATCCAGCAGCCAGGCCGCCAATTCGGTGTCCTTGAAGCGCAGAGCGTCCGGATTTCCGGCGTCGAACAGCCGGCGATAGAGCCCTTTGGCCGCGTGGGTGATGATGGGCCGGTCCGACGGGAGGGCGGCCAGGTCCTCCGGCGCCCATTCCCGCACCCGGCCGCGGTCGAGAACGAGGAGCCGGTCGCCGGCGTCGAGAAGGGCGGGGAGGGGGGAGGGTTCCCGCTCCGCCCTCACTTCAGGCCGCGCGGTCCCCTCTTTGAGCAGAGAAAAGAACTCCATGCTCTTCAGCCACTCCACAAGGGCGGGGGAGGCCCCGCCCGTGGGCAGAGGGGGGAGGACCGGATCCAGCGGCAGGTCGTCCACCAGTTGCACCAACTGGCGGGACAGGAGCGCCGCTTCCCGGCCGGCCTCCAGCTTTTTCCGCAGCGCGTCGGGCTTCACCTCGTCCAGGTGAGCGTAGATATTCTCCAGGGTCCCCCATTCGGTGATGAGGTGGTACGCCCCCTTTTCGCCGATCCCCTTGATGCCGGGGATGTTGTCGGAGCTGTCGCCCATGATGGAGAGGATTTCCGCCATCTGCGCAGGCTCGATGCCGAACATCTCGCGCACCTTGGCGGGCGTGAGCAGGATTTCCTTGCCGGGCTGATAGATCGAGACGCGTTCGGAAACCAGCGGGATGAGGTCCTTGTCGCCCGAGAGGACCACCACCGGCTCGCTGTGGCTGAATTTGCGGGCCAGCGTGGCGATGACGTCGTCGGCCTCGTAGTCGGCCAGTTCCAGGCGGGGGATGCCCCGCAGGTCGAGATATTCCTTGATCTTGGGGACTTGCGGGACGAGATTTTCCGGCATGGGGGGGCGGTGGGCCTTATAGTCGGGGTAGAGGTCGGTCCGGAAGGTCTTTTTCGAGACATCGAAGGCCACGGCGGCCCGCGAGGGTTTGAAGTCGCGGAAGGCCTTGTTGACGATGGCGATGAAGCCGTAGACGGCGTTGGTCGGGACCCCGGCGCGGGTCGAGAGGCCGCGGATGGCGTAGTAGGCGCGGTAGAGGATGGAATTGCCGTCAAAAAGGATGATCACCGGGGGCGATTATAGCATGGCGAAAACCCGGGACTGGCACATGCGCAGCGAAGCGGAGGCGTGCCTGTCCCTGTGATTTTCGCGGGCAGGAATCTGCCCGGGGGATTGTTTAGAGTGGGGGGTGGAAACTCCATGCCGCTGCGCGCAATCTCAAGCAATTGCATGGGGCACAGCGGCGGCCACGGGCCCAGAAATGGAAAATAGAGGCTATCCCAAAACTGGAAAATGGCACCAAGCTAATGAAGATCCTGGTCGTACAGAATGCCAGAAACAGCCATTTCCAGAGAGAAAACGCAATTGGGACATCTATGCACCTCGATCATTTGCCTATCTAAAGGTCTCGATATTAGGTTTTGGGATAGCTTCTAGCCTGAATACGCCCCAGCGGAGGACGCCTTCATCGTCAGGAGGGCTTGAGGAGACATCGGGAACGCCATGCGGACGCCGCCAGCAGTCCGACCGCACGATGTTGGCTCCTTCAAGCAGCCTCAACAGCCGAACGGACTCCGATGTTGCATTCAGCGACAGGCTCCTCTGCTTCTCGCAAAAGTGTACGCCGATTGATAACATTCGAAGAATTTGCTATAAAATCTTAGGAATTGAGTCATACTTTGGAGGGCCGCCGTGCGAAACACTTTAATTGCAATTGCTATGCTCTTGACTTGTGCGGCGGTGTGTACCCTGCATGTCACGACCTGTGAACCGCTGGGCAGGATGGCGCTGACCTCCGATGACCTCGAGGATGGCGAATCTCATATCCATAAAGGATGGGTGGTCTGGACCAAGGGCTTCAACACCACAGCCGAGATCTATCTTTGGGACGGAAGCACGACGCGCCGATTGACCAACAACACCTACTGGGACGGCCGCCCTCGTATCAATAACGGTTGGGTGACCTGGATGGGGTCGCCGGGCGGAGGGGATTGGGAGATCTTCGTCTGGGACGGGACCACCACCCGCCAGCTGACCGACAACGCGACCGACGACCTGTGGCCCGAGATCTGGGACGGCCGGGTGATCTGGTGGCGGATGGAGGGGGGCGACGGCAACGTTTTTCTGTGGGACGGCACAGCGGTCACTCAGCTTTCGAGCAACCCCTACGACGACCAATTTCCGGTCATCCACGACGGGCAGGCGGTGTGGAACGGCTTCGACGGCACGGATTGGGAGATCTACCTCTGGAACGGGACGACGGTCGCGGCCCTGACCGCCAACACGACGGACGACATCAACCCCCGCATCGACCACGGGAGGGTGGTCTGGCAGGGCTGGGACGGTGTGAACTTCGAGTTCTTCCTTTGGAACGGCTCCGGGGTCCAACCGCTCACCGACACCGGCGTGGACCAAGTCCGCCCCGCCATCGGGGGCGACCTGGTGGCCTGGGAGGAATACGACGGCTGGTCCTATACGCCCTATGCGTGGGACGGGACCGCGATCCACTGCCTCGATTTCGGCTCCGACCATGAGACGCTCCTCCAGATCAGCAACGGGCGGGTGGTCTGGCGGGGCTGGAACGTGGACGGCTACGACACGATGCTGTGGGATGGCCTGACGACGCGGGCCCTGTCGGAAGTCATTCCCGATGATCGCAATCAGGCCGTCCATAACGGCTGGGTGGTGTGGTCGGCCCCCGTCGTGGAGGGTGGGGCAACCGAGATCATCCTGTGGAAGGGCGAGCACCAGGTTAGGATCACGGACAGCCCCCCGCAAGGCGTCGCGTTCTCCCTGGCAACCGGCAGGTGGCCTGGCTCCACGAGGACTAAAGCCATCAGTACGACCTGTATTTCTGGAACGGGGTCCAGAACATCCTAATCGACGCCACCGGGAACAATACCGACGCAACGCTTCGCGGGGGCACCATCGTCTGGCGGCACGAGGTCGCCGGATCGGGGGACATCTACCGGTGGGACGGGACCGCCGCCGTGAATCTGACCAACACGCCGGGCATCAATGAGGAGTCACCCCGATACGACGGGACCTGGGCGGTCTGGTCCGTCTCGGACGGCCAGGACCAGAAGATCTATTTTTGGAACGGTTCTTCCGTGGCCCAGGTGACGGACAACGCGGTGAACGACACCGACCCGGTGGTGGACGCCGGCCAGATCGCCTGGTTGCGGGACAACGGTACGACCCACGATTCCCTCCTGCTATGGAACGGGAGCACCGTCCTCACTCTGGATGATTCTTACACGTGGGGCTACGCTCCCTGCCTTCATGCGGGGCAAATGGCGTGGCCCCATTCGGAGGACGAATCTGTGCAGATCTTCTTCTACGACGGAGCCGCCGTCCAGGCCCTGACCCCGATGGGGGAGGTCCACTTCAACCCCCATCTTCATCAGGGACAGGTGGTGTGGGAGCATCAAGTGGGCGAGGCCCTGCATGATATCCACCTGTGGGACGGGCAGACGGTCCACAACCTGACGAGCGCCCCCGGGGGCAATTACGAACCGAGGATCAACAGGGGGCAGGTGGTATGGGCGAATGACGGCGCCGTCCTGCGGTGGGAGAACGGCCGCACCCTTCAGGTCAACGCCCCCTACCAGACGGCAATCTATGCCGGCGTGCGCGACGGGGAGATCATCTGGCAGACGGTCGAATACGGCTTCGACGACATTGATCTCTGGGAACCCCGGCCGTGCGAGGTCCGGGACCTTCGCGTGGACAAGAGCGGCACCCTGACCTGGTCTCCCCTGGCCTGCGGCAGCGCCGGCTACGATGTCATCCGCGGTAATTTGGGTGACCTGCAGGAGGGCGTGGACGAGATCGACCTGGGAACGGTGACCTGCATCGAATCCAATTCCGCCAACACCACGGCGACCGACCCCGATCCCGGCAACCCGCCGCCGGGAACGGTCTGGTTCTATCTGGTCCGCGGCATGCCCTACGGCGGCTACGGACAGGGCACGGAGAGGAAGCCCCTTGTGCCCTCTGGAGGCGGGTGTTCGTAATTCATTTTCGCCCGGCTTTTGAATGACTCTTGAACTGGAAGGCCCGCCCCGTCCGTTCTTAAGATTGCCGATTCGGTCACCCTCGCGTAGAGCAAGGCCCTCAGGTATAATTGGTGCATGCGAAACGACCTCATTCAACTGATCCCCGAGTTCGACCTGATCCAGGACCGGGAGCTGCGGGAGAAGACCCTCCAATGCTGGGAAGAGGGAATGCGGCTGGGGGGCTGGAAGCCCGAGGATCTGCGGCGCATGCCCTTCACCCTCCTTTACGACCCCTGTCCGGCCTCCATGCTGGAGCACACCCGGGGCAACGTCCTCGTCTGCGTGGCCGCCCACGACGCGCTGAAGAAGGTGTACGCCGGCGACCTGAAGATCGACCGCGACATCCTCGTCGCCGGGGCGCTCCTGCACGACGTGGGGAAGCTGCTCGAGATGGAAGAGAAGGACGGAAAGTTCGTCAAGAGCCGCTCCGGGAAACTCCTGCGGCACCCCGTTTCCGGCGCCTGCCTGGCCGCCCGCTTCGGCCTCCCCGAGCCCATCCTCCACATCATCGCCAACCACTCCAAGGAGGGCGACGGGATGCGGCGGACCAACGAGGGCGTGCTCCTCCACCACGCCGACTTCACCAACTTCGAGATCTTTCAGAAATGACCCGGCAACATATCCAGAAGCCGATATTGTGCCAGGCGGGAGAGGGCTTTCCCTCTCCCGCCAAGCGGAGTAAATCCGCTTGGTTCCACCCTCACCCCAACCCGGCGCTTCACCGCGCTCGGCTTGTCGCCGAACCTCCTGCGAGGTCCGGCCGCCAAAGGGATTAGCCCATGGGCCAGACCTTCGTCCAAAAAGTGCTGGCGAGATACGCCGGCAAGAAAAGCGTGGAAGTGGGGGAGATCGTCACCGTCGCCCCCGACCACGTCCTCTCCCACGACAACTCCGCCGCCATCGCCAAGACCTTCGCCAAGATCGGCAAGCCGCAGGTGAAGGACCCCGCCCAGCCGGTGATCGTCCTCGACCACTGCGTCCCGGCGGCCGACAGCAAGTACGCCACCAACCACAAGGAGATCCGCGCGTTCGTCGCCGCGCAGGGGATCCGGCACTTCTTCGACATCAACTCCGGTGTCTGCCACCAGGTGTTCATGGAGCAGGGGTTCGCCGCCCCGGGGCGCCTCCTCCTGGGCTCCGACTCCCACACCACCACCTACGGGGCCGTGGGGGCCTTCGCCGCCGGCATCGGGCGGAGCGAGGCCGCCGCCCTCTGGGCCACCGGCCAGATGTGGCTGATGGTCCCGGAGACGATGCGGCTGGTGCTCAAGGGTAAACTGCCGGCCGACTGCTCCGCCAAGGATGTGGTCCTGTTCATCCTCGGCAAGATCGGAGCCGACGGCGCCCTCTACAAATCGGTCGAGTTCGCCGGACCGGTGGTGGAGGCGATGGAGGTGGACGACCGCATGGTCCTGACGAACATGGCCGCCGAGATGGGGGCCAAGAACGGCTATGTCCTTCCGGACGAGAAAACGAGGGCCTGGCTGAAGGGGCGGGTGCGCGGCCGGTACCAGGAAGTCCTTTCCGACCCCGACGCCGCCTATGCCGAAACGCTGGAATGGGACCTTTCCGATCTCCGGCCGCAGATCGCCTGCCCCCACTTCGTGGACAACGTCAAGGACGCCGCCGAGCTGCGCGGGACGCCGGTCCAGCAGGTGGTGGTGGGGACCTGCACCAACGGCCGCCTGCGCGACCTTCACGAGGCCGCCGCGGTGCTGAAGGGGCGGAAAGTGGCCCGCGGCACGCGCCTGCTTGTTTTCCCGGCCTCCATGGCCATCACCAAGCAGGCCCTGGCCGACGGCACGCTGGGGACGCTCCTCGATGCCGGCGCCGTCGTGATGAACCCCAACTGCGGGCCGTGCCTGGGGGCTCACGAGGGGGCGCTGGCGCCGGGGGAGACCTGCGTCTCCACCTCCAACCGCAATTTCAAGGGGCGGATGGGGTGCAACGAGAGCGCCATTTACCTGGCCAGCCCGCGGACGGCCGCCATCACGGCGCTGAAAGGAGTCCTCGATGACACGCTATAAGGGGCGCGTCTTCAAATACGGCGACAACGTCAACACCGACGTCATCTTCCCCGGCAAGTACACCTACACGGTGACCGACCGCAGGGAGATGGCCAAGCACGCCCTAGAGGACCTGGACCCCGAGTTCATCCAGACGGTGAAGCCCGGGGACATCATCGTCGCGGGGAAGAATTTCGGCTGCGGCTCCTCCCGCGAGCAGGCCGTCACTTGCGTCAAGGAGGCCGGGGTGGCGGTGGTGATCGCCGTTTCGTTCGCCCGCATCTACTTCCGCAACTGCATCAACGAGGGGCTCCCCGCCCTGGTGTGCCCCGCGGCGGTGGAAGCGATCCAAAACGGGGAAAGCGTGGAGGTGGACCTGGCCGCGGGAACGATCGCCACCGCCAAGGGCACCTTCGCCTTCCCGCCGTTCCCGCCCGCCGTGCAGGCCATCCTGTCGGCGGGGGGATTGATTCCATACCTTAAATCGATATGACAACAGCGGCTGGCTGCTGGCCGTTTACAGGGGCTCGGCATGCTGTGCCCTTGAGGGCTTCATCCGATCCGGAAAATGGTCGGATTGCCGCAGCAATCATATGGGCGGGGGAAGCGTCGCAGCGTCTTTGCGTCCCAGCATGAGAAAGGAAGCGAATGACTAATCGATTTCTACGATTCATCCTGGCTGCCCTGTTGCTGACGGGTCTGGCCTGCGGGCCCAAGGCGACCAGCACGGAGGAGTCGAAAAAGGCCCTCGACGCCGCCTACGAGAAGGCCAACGCCGCCGTGGACGCCGCCAAGACGCCCCGGGAGAAAGCGGCCGCCTGCGCCGACTTCCTGAAGGCGCACCCCGAGTCCGAGCACACGATGGACATGCTCGAGACCCTCCTCTATTACCAGCTGGAGGAAGCCCGGGACGCCGCCGGGGCTCAACCCATCGTAGAGGGCCTCCTGGCCGGGGTCAAGGATCCGGAGCTGCTCCGCAAGATCAAGGTCGCCGGTCTCGCCATGTGGGCCAAGCTGGGGGACCAGGACATGGTGGCCGCGCGCGTGCGCGAGGTCTCCGTGGGGCCGCTCTCCTTCGACCAGCGGATGGCCATCGCCAACGCGGGAATGGAGACGGGGTTGTGGCCGATGGCCGAAGAGTATGCCGCCGGCGCGCTGATGGTGGCCACCCCCGAGGCCTTCAAGGCCGACCACCCGGGGCGGGAGTTCGCCCCCGACCGGATCGAACGCTACGTCAACCTCCGCAAGGCGGAGTGCCTGGCCGCCGCCGCGTGGGCCAGGGCCAACCTGGGCCGCTTCGAGCAGGCCTTCGCCACCTTCGAGCAAGCGCGCCCCTACACGAATTTCTCCTATCTGGGTTCCTCGGAGACCCCCTTCAACCTCTGGCTGGGCCGCACCCTGCTGATGCAGAAGGAATACGACAAGGCCTTCGAGACCCTCACCCCCGACGCCGTATTCGGCGGCACGCCGGAGGCGCTGGCGGCTTTGAAGGAGGTCTTCGTCGCCCAGACCGGCTCGGAGTTCGGGTTCGAGTCCAAGCTCGAGGAACTGCGCAACAAGCTGGCCAAAGCGGTGGTGGATTTCACCCTCCCCGACTACGCCGGCCGGGAAGTCACTTACGGCAAACAGAAGGAAGGCAAGGTGATGCTCCTGGCCTTCTGGTTCCCCACCTGAGGGGGATGCCGCGTGGAGTTGCCACGCCTCCAGCCGCTGTACGAGCAGTACAAGGACAAGGGGTTCGACATCATCGCCATCGAAGCGCGCCGCGACACCGACAACGCCAAGAAGCTGATCGCCGACCACAAGCTCACCTACACCTTCCTGGAAAACGGGGAGAACGACAAGGAAGTGGTCAGAAAGCTCTTTTCGGTCCGCGTCTTCCCCACCTCCTTCGTAATCGGGAAGGACAACAAGGTCTACTACTACCACCTGGGGTTCGAGGACGGGCAGGAAAAGGTCCTGGAAGAGGAGATCAAGGTCCTGCTGGCGAAATCGTAGCCGGCAGTCGGTAGCCAGAAAAGCATTCGGGCGGGCCGTGGCGGCCCGCCCGTTTGCTATAATACAAGTAATGGCCGCGCATCGCTCTATGTTGTTCTTGTTATGGCTGGTGCTTATTGCATCCAATGTTCACCCTTGCTCTTGTATCCCTACATCGGGGGGATTAGCAGGGATGATTGAAGACGTAGATTCTGTCTTTCTTGGTCGAGTGATCTCAACAAATGTGGCGAGTGAAGAAGGATCCTCCTACATTGCGCATTTCCAAGTAATCAGAGTTTGGAAAGGTGCGAAGCAAGAAGAGAATTCTGTAATGACAGCCAATATTGGATCTTTATGTGGTGTTGATTTCATCCCTGGCCGCACATATCTTGTATTTTCAAGGAAGGGCGGGACCAACTGGTGCTTAGGGACAAAATCAGCCGATACAGCAAATAAGGAATTGAAACTGTTGGGTGATCCAATTTGGCAAAATCCCAAGGTTCGCGATTGGCATCCTTAAAAGAATTAGTGAGCCAAACGAGTTGACCTGCCGGGCTCAGGCTTCGACCTTCCCCCTCCCCGCAGGCTAAAGCCTGCGGATACATTCAAGCTTCCTGCTGCGCCTCATCTTTCGCTCCCTTCAGCGACGCCACGATGATCGCGGTGAAGATGAGCCCCATGCCGATGAACTGCGGCACGCTTAAAGATTCCCTCAAAATGAAGAACGCCAGGATGGAGGCGCCGATGGGCTCGCCCAGAATGGTCACGGCCACCATGCCGGTCTTGAGGTGCTTGAGGGCCCAGTTGATGGTGGTGTGGCCGATGGCCTGGGGAAGGACGGCCATGGCGACAAGCGAAAGGTACGAGCTCCCCTTGAATCCCGAGACGGGGA
This sequence comes from uncultured Holophagales bacterium, assembly GCA_964603505.1. Taxonomy (GTDB): domain Bacteria; phylum Acidobacteriota; class Thermoanaerobaculia; order UBA2201; family UBA2201; genus UBA2201. The sequence goes on from CAZRVT010000002.1 coordinate 16,008, forward strand.
GCCTTATCGCCAGGACCATGATCCACAGCCACACGGCGGAGAAGCCGTAGACGAGCGTGGCGTAGGCGAGGAGGTCCATCCGCTCGCGCATCCGGCTCCCGGTCATCAGGTAGCCGCTGGCCATCACCGCCCCCAGCAGGGCCAGGGCGTCGCCCAGCACCGCGCTGGAGCCACCGGCGAGGAGCTGGTCCAGGCCGCCGTCGCCGAGGGCCAGGACCACGCTCCCGGCGAACGAGAGGGCGATCCCGGCGAGGAGGGCGAGCGGCTGGCGCTCCCTGAAGAGAATCCAGGAGAAGACGCCGACGAAGATGGGGTTGGTGGTCACCAGGACGACGCTGGAGGCCACCGAGGTGTATTTCAGCGAGGTGACCCAGAAGGCGAAGTGGAGGGCCAAAAAGACGCTCCCCAGGAGGGCGCCCAGCCACGCCCGCCGCCCGAGGCCGCGGAAGGAGACCTGCTTCCACGCCGCGAGCAGGGCCATGATGACGGTGGCCATGGCCATCCGGTAGGCGGCGATGGTGATCGCCGGGACGTCGTCGCAGAACTTGATGAGGACCGAGGCGGTGGAGAGGCAGAGGATGCCGAGGGTGAGGATGATGATGGTCTTACCCATCCATTTCCCCCCTCTTCGACAGGCGCAGAAACCCCGCCCCCTCGGCCACGAACATGGCCGCGACGACGAATACGGCGCCGACATATTGCCGCGTCCCCAGCACCTCGCCCCCGAGCCACCAGCCGAAGAAGGCCCCGGCCACGATCTCCATGGCATAGACCAGGCAGGCCCGGGTGGGGGTGAGGTACTTCTGGAACCCCGTCATGAGGAGAAACGCCACGACCGTGGCCAGGAGCCCCGTGACGAGGAGTCCCGTCGCCAGGACGGCGGTGAACCGCGGCGGGACGACCGCCGTCTCGAGGGTGGCGGAGCAGAAGAGGGCCCATACGGCCACCGTGGCGATCTGCGTGAAGGTCAGCGGAACCGTGGCATGGCGCTTGCTGTAGGTGTCGGTCAGAAGAATGTGGACGGCGTAGACCACGGCGCACATCAGGACCAGGAACTCGCCCAGCGTCAGCTTGGGGGTCTCCTTCAGCGTCATCAGCGTCAAGCCGATCGTGGAGAGCCCCACGGCGATCCAAGTGATGGGCTTGGGGACGCGCCGGAAGACGACGCTGGAGAACAGCGGGGTGAAGACGACATAGAGCCCGGTGATGAAGACGGTGATGGAGGCGGAAACGGTAGTGAGCCCCCAGGTCTGGAGGGAGAAGGCGGCGAAGAGGAACGAGCCGAGGATGAACCCGTCGCGGAGGGTGTCGCGCCCCATGCGGAGGATGGCGCGGGGATAGAGCAGCAGGAGGAAGAGCGCGGCGAGGGTGAACCGCATGAAGAGGAACGAGAACGGCTCCGCCGCCCGGAGCGACTCCTTCACCAGGACGAAGGTGGAGCCCCAGATGACGGAGACGGCAAGGAGGCCGAGGTCGGCGGCGAGGGCCTTGCTGAGGGGTTTCATGAGGGCTTGATGCTACCGTATATTTGAAGGGTCATCCGAAAGGGTACGGATGAGAGCATTTAAATCAAGTTTGCCCTCAAGGACTGCAACGGCCATGGAGGCGATCTCGCCTCGTCTGGAAGGTGAGTATCGGTCCGCAGGCATGAGGGCTAGAGCTCCACTTCCCTCAAGCGCTTCGCCGCGTCCTCCGGCAGGGTGGGGTTGATGTAGAACCCCGTGCCCCACTCGAAGCCGGCCATGCGCGTCAAGCGCGGAATGATCTCGATGTGCCAGTGGAAGTCCCACGGCAGGGTCTGCCAGTAGCCGGGGCGCTGGGGCTGGAGGGCGATGCTGGGGGCGATATGGAAGACGAAGTTGTAGGGCGGGTCGTTCAACGCGGCGCGGAGGCGGGCGAATGCCCCCTGGAGGGTCCGGGCCAGCGCGGTGAGCATGGGGCCCTCGCAGGCGAGGAAGTCGTGGGCGTGCCGGCGGGGCGCGATGAAGAGCTCGTAGGGGAACTGGCTGGCATAGGGGGCCAAAGTGACGAAATCGGCATCCGCGGCCACCACCCGATCTCGCCGCTCCAGCTCTTCGCGGAGGATGTCGCAGACGAGGCACCGTTCCTTGGCCATATAGTGCGCGCGCATGGACTCCAGCTCGATGGCCACGGTGCGCGGAGTGACGGGGGTGGCGATGAGCTGGCTGTGGGGGTGCTCGAGGGACGCCCCCGCGGCGGCCCCGTGGTTCTTGAAGAGGAGGATGTACCGGAATCGGGGGTCGCCCGAGAGATCGCGCACCCGGGCTTGGTAGGTCCGGAGGATCCGTTCGATGTGCTCGACGGGGTGATCGGCGAAGCCGCGGCGGTGGTCGGGCCCCTCGATGATCACCTCGTGGGCCCCGATGCCCGCCATCCGGTCGTAGACGCCCACCCCCGTGCGGTCCAGATCCCCCTCGATGCGGAGGGCGGGGAACTTGTTGGGGACGACGCGGACCGCCCAGCCGGGTTGGTTGGGCCAGGTCCCCTCGCGCAGGGCCCAGATCTCGGGCGGGGTCGTCGCCTCGTGGGTGGGGCAGAAGGGGCAAAACACTTCCTGTTTTTCCGGCGTCGGCGGCAGGAACTCCATCGGCCGGCCGCTCCGCTCCGGAGCGATGATGACCCACCGTTTCTGGATGGGGTCGTGGCGCAGGTCAGACATGGGGCTCCTTCCGGCAGTCGATGACGAGGGCGGCGGCCGGCCCGGTGAACATGGGGAGGATGACGACCCCCTGCTGGATGCGCTCGAAGCCGTCCTCGCTCAGCGAGACGGTGCGCAGGGGGAAGACGCGCAGGGGAACGGCCTTCCCCCAGGCCAGCGCCATGACCACCCCGTGCACCGTGTCGATCACCTCGACGCCGCCGGCCTCGGCGGCAAGAAGCTGGTCGAGGGGGTACTCGCGCGGCGAACCGGGGAGGCGGAGGAACCCCTCGGCGGGGCTGGCGGCCATCTCGACGGACCAGACGGAAGAGGGGGCTTCGTTCCACGCCACTCTCGCCGTCAAGCAACGGCCGTCGAGGGTGAGGGTCTTGGTCAGCGTCCATCCGTCGCGCTCGCTCCGAGCGGTCAGGGTGTTTCCGGCCGCCTCGACGGCGGTCTCCTCCCGGACGCCCTTCCACACGTCGAGGTGGGCCGCCTCGTTGAGCGACTCGGGGACGCGGGAGAACTGATGGACGATGAGCCCCTTTCGCGGATGCGGGTCCTCCCGGACATCCTCCGTGAACTCCTCGGGGATGGCGTGGGCCATGTCGTGGATCGAGGCGTGGTCGCCGCCGCCGGCCTGCGCCGCCAGCTCGTGGTAGAGCTCGACGCGCCGGCGGCAGGTGCCGAGGAGGTTCAGCGGCGGGGTGCGGGTGTCCAGCTCCTCCAGGATGCCTCCGCAGGCCGGGCTGAAGAAGGCCTGCAACTCGGCGGTGCGGGCCCGCCAGCCGCAGGATGTGGGCTCCCATCCGGAGGGAGGCAGGGCCGCTTCGGCGGCGACGATGCGGGAAAAGATCTCCCGCTTGAGGAAGGGGAGGTAGAGGCCGCCGAAAATCCCGTGCCAGTAGGCGCAGTTGCATTGCGACTTGAGGAGGTCCTCATAGCCGGGGTCGCCGGGCGCCAGCGCGTTGGACGCCAGGACCATCCTCCGATACATCCATCGGGCCTCTTCATACTTGTCGAAGAACATCCGCCAGTAGCCGCCGCGGATAAACGGCTTCACCCGGTCGGCGTCCGGCCGGCGCTTCGCCTCCTCGATCAGGTGGTGGTAGGCCCGGCCCGCCTTCACGGGCAACGCCCACTCGCCCAGCTCCATGTAGGAAAGGGTGGGCATGTGGAGGGTGCCCCGGCTGGGGGTCTCGCGCAGCGCCTCGCTTACGGTGACGGTGCGGACCCATTCCGCGGCGGCAAGGTGCTCGAAGAAGCGCTCCAGCCACCCCTGCCCGAACACCCAGTCCCAGGTCTTGGGCCAGGTGCCGAACTTCTCCCCGTCGTCCACCATCGTCAGGAGGATGCCGGGGTGGGCCTCGGCCCGCTCCTGCAGGTGGGTGAACACCTCCTCCACGGGGGCGAAGGGGATGAGGTAGCGCAGTTTCTCGCTGATGGGGAACACCTCCACCTCGTGGTCCAGGTGGTCGGTGGTGAAGTGGCCGTGCACCTCGTCGGGCATCTTGCCGGAGGCGAAAAAGTGGCTATCGTCCACGAAGACCGCCCGGATGCCCGCGGGGGCGAGGACGGCGGGCAGTTGGGGCTCCCACACCCGCTCCGTCAGCCACAACGCGGAAGGGCGCCGGCCGAAGGTGCGCTCCAGCGTCTGGTTCATGAGGTCGAGCTGGGCCCGCTGGTCTCGCTCGGGCAGGACCGCCAGGATGGGCTCGTAGTAGCCCCCGCCCACCATCTCCACCTGTCCCCGGTCCGACAGGCGCCGGAGGAGGTCGATGAACTCGGGGTGGCGCTCGAAGATCCAGTCCAGGAGGCATCCCGAAAAGTGGGCCGAGCATTTCACCCTGGGGTGGCGGCCCAGGAGCTCGAAGAAGGGTAGGTACGACTTCTGGTACGCCTTCTCGAAGACGAACCCGAAGTTGCCGATGGGCTGGTGGCAGTGGACTCCGAACAGGAACCTCAGACGCTCCATGCGTTCTCCTTGGAAATTGGGCAGGATGAAAATATACCCCAACAGATGACCGGTTGCAACAAGGGATCGATATTCTCGCCGTCCGCGCCGGTCCCTCATCGGACTCTGTCGTGTCCCGCACGATCCGGCCCCCTCCTTCGGTTCTCAGTCCAAGGCCGTTCGCCGATTGGCCCGCCCCGGTTGCAAATCAATTAAATTGCGTGATATCATAGATTTGCATGATTGAGATCCAGGTGCACCCGAGCGATATCCGCAAGAAGGTGCGCTATTATTTTTTTTCGTCGCGCCAGCTGAAACTCCTGGGCCTCGGAGCGGTGGGGCTGATCGCGCTCTTCGTCTGGTCCATCCTGGTGGCGCCGCAGAGCTTCAGCCACCAAGTCAAGAAGGCGAAGTACCGCCAAGAGGTCAAGAAAAACCTCGCCCTCACCAACACCATCCAGGTGCTGCTGGGTTCGCTCAAACGGCATTCCGAGACCCTCGAGGCCAACCGACAACGGTTGGAGAACCTCTTTTACATCTTCGGCGTTCCCCTCACCTCGTCGGGGCAGGGCGGGATGGCCTTCACCCCCATCCCCGCCAATCTGCCCAGTGATCAGGCCCTGCCCGCATGGTACGACCGGGTGCAGGAGAAGCTGACGCGCTCGGAGAAGTTGCTGGAGGAGCTGGAGGCCCACGAATCGTTCTTCCGGAGCATCACCACCGCCGTCCCCAGCGTCTGCCCCATCCCTGCCGGCTCCTTCGTCGTCTCCTCGGCCTTCGGCTACCGCATCAACCCGTTCACTCAAAAGCAGGACTTCCACCAGGGGCTCGACTTCGCGTGCCCCGAGGGGACGCCGGTGTGGGCCGCGGGCGACGGCACGGTGACCTACGCGGGGCGATACCCGCTCTCGACGTCGGTGGCGTGGTGGCGCTACGGCAACCTGGTCGCCGTCCAGCACGACCGGTATTTCATCACGGTCTATGCCCACCTCTCCACGGTCGGCGTGCGCGCGGGGGAGAAGGTGAAGCGGTGGCAGAAGATCGGGCGGACCGGCAACACCGGTTGGAGCACGCGCCCCCATCTGCACTACGAGGTGCGCACCAACCTCTCGGGGGAGGACTTCGCCCCCATCGATCCTCGCATCTACATGCTCGACCTCGCCTGGCGGGACATGGACAAGATCCTGGCCCAGGCCCGTTCCACGCAGGGCTCCCAGTTCGAGCCCCTGCCATCAACCTTCAGGAGGTAGCCATGAGCCAGCGTCCCGAGGAATTCCCCACCATGATCATCCCCAAGGGAACCGAGATCAAGGTCAACGACAAGGGCCAGCTCTCCATCCGGACCCCGGGGAACCTGGTGATCCAGAACTCGGGGAACTACTCGGTCCTCAGTTCGGAGCGGGGCTCCATCAAGGTGGAGCCCAATGTAAGCGTGGAGGCCGTGGAGGTCTCGGCCGCCGACACCTGCCTGGTGCAGGGGCACCTCACGGCCTGGCGGGTGAAGGCGCGCAAACTGCTCCTCGAAGAGAAGGCCCAGGCCTTCGTCATGCTGCAGGAGGCCCAGGACCTGGAGCTGGCCAAGAGCGCCCGCCTCGTCGGGAACTTCGCTTCGGACAAGGAGATCTTCCTGATGCTGGGCAAGTTTTCCCCCCAGCTCAAGGCCCTGCCCTCCGCCGTGGACGTGATGGACGACCGGCCGCGGCTGGAGGAGCGCGCGGCGCCGCCCCCCGCCCAGCCCCTGCAAATGGCCCAGGTCATCCTGGAGCGCGAGTTTGGGCTCCAGACCTACGACCCCGACAGCCTCCAGGCCCTGCGGGAGATCATCGCCTGCCTCAAGGCGGGCGACCGGGCGAAACTGCGGCAGATCTTCCCCATTTTCTCGGGGGCCGTGCGGGAGCCGTCGGCCGACACCCTCAAGGCCTTCGGCATCATCCGCGAGAACCTCTGACGCGCCGGAGCCGATCGGCCCCCGAAGGAGGAGCGGTTGCCCCCTACCCCTGATCCCGGCGCCTTCGACGCCCGGTGCATGGCCCGGGCCTTGGCCCTGGCCCGGAGAGGCCGCTACACGACCGCGCCCAATCCCATGGTGGGGGCGGTGGTGACTCGGGGCGGAAAGGTGGTCGCGGAGGGATGGCACCGCCGAGTGGGCGGACCCCATGCGGAGGCCGAGGCCCTGGCCCGCCTGAGGGGCAGCGGCCCTGCCACGCTGTATGTCACTCTGGAACCCTGCGTCCACCAAGGGCGCACCCCCCCCTGCGTAGACGCCATCCTCGCCTCTCCCGTCGACCGGGTGGTGGTGGCGGTCCCCGACCCCGATCCGCGGGTGGACGGGCGCGGCATCGCCGCTTTGCGGCGGGCCGGTCTTGCGGTGGAGGTGGGCCTGATGCGCAAGGAGGCGGAATTCCTGAACCGTTCTTTCCTGCATTGCAAGCGGACCGGGCTCCCCTATGTGATCGTCAAAGCGGCCATGACGCTGGACGGCCGCATCGCCGACCGGTCGGGGAGGAGCCGCTGGATCACCGTACCGGCCGCGCGCCTGGAGGGAAAGCGCCTGAGAGAAGAGGTGGACGCCATCCTGGTGGGGTCCGGGACGGTCCTGGCCGACGACCCCCGGCTGGGACGGCTGCGGGAGCAGCCGCCGCGGCCCCCGTTGCTGAAAGTGGTCCTGGACCCCGAGGGCCGGGTCCGCCCCGGGGCGCGCCTCTTCCGCGGAGGGGCCGTGGTATGGGTGGTCGGCAGCGAGGCCGCGGTGGCGGCGATCCCGGACGGCGCGTTCCTGCTCCGCCTTCCGGCCCCGGGCGGCCGATTCCCGCTTCGGCGCCTCCTGAAGGCGCTCGCGGCGAAGGGGGTGCAGACGCTGCTGGTCGAAGGGGGAGGGGAGACGGCGGGGCGTTTCCTCGAGGCAGGCCTCGTCCAGGAGGCGGCCCTGTTCTACGGCATGAAATTGATCGGCGGCGGGGTGGATGGAATGGCGGGCTTCGCTCTTCCCCTCGGCCGCGCTTTCCGGTTCCGCCCCTTCCTCGCGCGAAGGCCCGGGGGGGATTTGTATCTCCGGGGGACCGTGTGTTCACGGGGTTGATCGCGGACACCGGGGAGGTGGCCGCCCTCCAGGGGGAGCGCTTGTCGGTCCGGCCCAGCGCCCTGCGCGGCTTGGCTCCGGGGGCAAGCGTCGCCGTCAACGGCGTCTGCCTGACCCTCGAGGAGGAGCGCGACGGCCTCCTGCGGTTCGCGCTCTCGAAGGAGACGCTCTCCCGCTCGCATCCGTCCCTTTGGGCGCCCGGGACGCCGGTCAATTTGGAGCGGCCCCTGACATTGCAGGATCCCCTGGGGGGACATCTCGTCCAGGGCCACATCGACGGCACGGGCAAGGTCGTGCGGGGCGTGCCGGCTCACGGGGGTGTCCTGCGGGTTTCCTATCCCCCAGCCCATCGGATGCTCCTCGTCGAAAAGGGCTCGGTGGCGGTGCACGGCGTCTCGTTGACCGTGGCCGCGCTTCTGCCCGGGGCCGTCTTCGAGGCCGCCGTCGTTCCCGAAACCGCCCGCCGGACCGTCCTGCCGCAACTGCGGCCCGGTCAGCCGGTCCATTTGGAGTTTGATATCATCGGCAAGTACATCGCCCAATGGATGAGGCGCGCATGAGAACCTTCCAGTGGGGCGCCACCCCTGTGGTGCGGCGGTACAGTTCGTTGCAGGTGCCCTATTTCTTTCACACCCTGCTGGCCCTGCCCTATCGGCAGGTGGAGGCCGCGGGGCCGTCGGTGGTGTGGGAAAAGCGGCAGGTGGCCGCCCCCGGAGCGGTGGACCGCTGGGTGGTCGCCCAGCACTTCCGCGAGGACTGCCTGGCGGTGCGCGAGCCCCGCGAGAACGTCCTCATTCCCTACCTCCCCCGCGAGGAGGCGACCTACGGCCAGGTGGATGGAGTGCTGGCCCACTTCCGAAAGCTGGAATGCGGGGTCACCCTCCTTCTGGAGGAGCCCTTTCCCATCGAGGTCCCCGAGAGCGTGGCGGTGATGGTGTCGGGAGTCCCCTTGGTGATGGATAGCGGGCCTTTCGACCTGTGCGGCATGCCGCGGGTCCCGGCGGTGGTCTATCCGGTGTTCCCCGGGTTCTCCGACGGGCTGGCCGATTGGGAGCGGCACTTCGCCCGCCTGCGGGAGCAGGGCGTGGAGACGGTGGTGCCCTTCGTGCCTCTGTTCGACGCCGTGACCATCAAGGGTTTTATGGAGACGGCCGCCCGGAGGGGTCGGGACCTGGCGCGCCTCCAGGAAATCTTCTTCCACCGCTCGCGCAAGGAATATGTGGCCCACATCTGGCAGCGCATCCTGCCCGCTCTTCACGCGGCGGGGCTGCGGGCGCTCCCCAAGCTTCCGCCGCAGGCGGGCGGACTCTACCAGAATCGTTGCCTGGCCCTTCGCTGTTTCTTCCTCTGGCACTGGCTTGCCCTCTGCGGCCGAGAGATCGAAGCGTGGCGGTTCCACCGGGTCGGGTTTCTCCTCTGGCGCGCCGCCTGGGACGTCCGGCAAATCCAACGGGAGGGGAACCTGGGGCTGTTCGACCTCGACTTCCTCGACGACACGCTCCGCGGCCGGCAGCCCTTTCTCTATCCCGACGAGAAGCTCTGGCTCTGACGGGGCGCCCTCCGCCCTCCCCATGCGCCTCTACTGCCACATCCCGTTCTGCCGCTCCAAGTGCGGGTACTGCGATTTTTGCTCCGGCCATCCCCCTGATCCGCAGGGACGATACATGGCCGCGCTCCGGCTGGAGCGCAATCGGCGGCTGCCGCCGGGGCCGCTCGACTCCGTCTATTGGGGCGGCGGGACGCCCTCGCTACTCGAGCCCTCCGCTCTGGCCCTCGCGATGCGCGGTCTGGAGCTGGCCGCGGAGGCCGAGGCGACCTTGGAAGCCAACCCCGAGGACATCCGCCCGGAGCGGCTGTCCGGATGGCGGAACCTCGGGATCAATCGGCTTTCGGTGGGCGTCCAATCGCTCGTGGAAAAGGAGCTGGATGCGCTGGGACGCCGCCGATCGCTTCAGGATTCCCGGCGGGCGATGGACCTCCTGGCGGCGCAATGGGACAACTGGTCGGTGGACCTCATTGCTGGCGTGGAGGGGCAGTCCTGGCGGACCCTTTCGGCGACGCTCGACGAGGTCCTCGACCGGCGGCCCCCGCACCTTTCGCTCTACGCCATCGAGGTCAAGCCCGGTGCCCCGGTCCGGGCGCTGGGGCCGGACGCCGCCGCCGACCTGCTGACGGCGGCCTGGGAACGGCTGGCGGAGGAGGGGTACCGGCATTACGAGATCTCCAATTTCTGCAGACCCGGCGCGGAGGCGCGCCACAACCTCGGCTACTGGCGGCGAGAGCCCTATTGCGGCCTGGGGGCCTCGGCCCACTCATTTCTCGACGGGGTCCGCTCCTGGAACCTGGAGGACCCCAGGGAATACATGGAGGCGATGGAGGCGGGGAGGAACCCCACGGCCGGGGAGGAGGGCCTGGAGCCCCGCCAGGCGGCCTGGGAGGCGCTCCTATTGGGGCTACGCCTGGACGACGGGGTGGACCCCGGCGGGATCCCGGAGGAGCGTTGGGAGACGCTGCTGGAGGCCGGGCTGGTCCGAAGAAAGGAGGGGCGGATGGTCCTGACGGAGCGGGGGATGTTGGTCTTCAACGAGGTCGCCCTCTACCTGGAGCGGTCTTTCGGGCGATAAAAACAAAACGCCCGCCGGATGGATCCGGCAGGCGCATCGGCGTGGGCGGGGGCGCCGCCGCTATTCGGCCTTCTTGATCTTGGCGACGCGTTTGGCGAGGCGGGACTTGGTCCGAGCCGCCGTCTTCCAGTGGATGACGCCCTTGCGGGCAGTGCGGTCGATCTCGGATTCGACCCCCGACAGAGCGGCCTTGGCCTCGGGCTTTTGCTCGTCAAGCAGGATCCGCAGCTTCTTCACGGAGGTGCGCATGCGGCTCCGGGTCGCCTTGTTGCGATCCCGGCGGACGGCGTTTTGCCGCTGCCGCTTCAGGACGGACTTGCTGCGTTTCTTGGGGGCCTTCTTCATCTGGGACATGGCGTTCCTCCTATCGTGCGGAGATCCCGAGGGCCGAGAGCTTCTCCTTGGCCATCCGGGCCTCCTCGCTGGTCGGGTACTCGTACATGCAATACTGCAGCTCGACGACGCCTTGGGTTTTGTCGCCGAGTTCGAAGTGGGCCAGCCCCTTGCGCAGGCGAGCGGCGGCGCCCTTCGCGGAGCGCGGGAACCGGGACAGGAGCTGGCCGTAGGACGCGGCGGCGTCCTTGTACATCTTCAGGTTGAACTGCGATTCGCCCAGATAGAAGAGGGCGTCCGCGGCCTGCTCGGTCGTTCCGAACTCCCGGAGGAACTCCTTGAACCCCTCGATGGCGATCTCATAGCGGGCCTGGAGGAAGTCGCCGTAGGCCTCGGCGTACAGTTCGACCGGAGAGGCGGGTCCGTCGGCGGGGGCCGGCGCGCCGGGGAGGGGGGCGGAGGGAGAGGTGCCGGGAAGGGATGCGCCCGGGGCCGTCTGTCCGCGGAGCTGTTCGAGCGACCGCTGGTTCTGAACGAGCTGTTGGGAGATCTGCGTGAGCCGCGCGTTGGTGTCGCGGAGCTGCTCCCGCAGGGCCTCGATCTCGGTGGAGAACTCGTTCACCTTGAGGGCGAGGTCGGCGTTGGCCCGGACGATCCGCTGGGTTTCCTTCTCCAGCCCCTGGCCCGCCTTTTGCACATCGGCGCGGGTGGCGGACTCCTCCCGGACCTTCAGGACGTCGGCGTGGAGGTCGTTGACCTCGCGGTGGAGCCGGTCCAGATCCGAGGAGGAAACGCACCCCGCCAGGAGCAGGCCGGGGACGAGAAGAACGGCGGATCTCATTTGGCGGTGATGACGAAGTGCGCCCGGCGGTTCTGCGACCAGCACGACTCGTCGTGGCAGTCGGCGAAGGGCTTCTCCCTTCCATAGGAGATGGTCTGCATCCGATCGGGATCGGCGCCCAGGGCGGCCAGGTAGGCCTTCACGGCCTCGGCGCGGCGGGTGCCGAGGGCGATGTTGTACTCGCGCGTTCCACGCTCGTCGCAGTGGCCCTCGATCACGACGCGCACCGAGGGGTTGCGGGACAGGAAGAGGGCATTCTGCTGCAGGGCGTCGCGGAACTCGCCTTTGATGTCGGACCGGTTGTAGTCGAAAAAGACGTCCTGGAGGTAGCCCTTGCGGTTGAGCTCCTCCAGGGAGTAGGTGAGCGCCTCCGCGGCGGGGGTGTCGGTGGCGGGAACGGCCACCTGGGGCTGCACGGGGGTGGGACCGGACTCCGCCGGGGCCGGGGCCGGGGTGGGTGGGGGCGGCGTCGGGGGGGCGGCCGCCGGAGCGGGGCGCTTGTGGGCGCATGCCGCCAAGACGATCAACAGGACGAGCCATACGAGCTTTTTCATCCGGGGCCTCCCGAAAAGATAATGGAGCGGGAAACGGGATTCGAACCCGCGACATCAACCTTGGCAAGGTTGCGCTCTACCAACTGAGCTATTCCCGCACCGGCCGCGATTATACCAAACTCCCCCCGCTTCGTCAACATCACCGGCCCGTCCAAGGAATGCCCGATCGGCGGCGTCCTGATCCGTGTGGACCGCACTCCAGGCCCGCCCCGCCCCGTGGCGGAGCCCAACGGAAAGGAGGCCGATATGTTCACCGAGAACCTCGTGGAAAGCCGCTCCATGCGATTGGAGGCCCGGCGCGTCCTCATCCTGCCGCTGGTGGCCGGCGCCCACGCCGCGCTGCTGGGGGCGCTGGCCGTGGCGTCGGTGTGGAGCCTGCGCTATGTCGCCGGGCCGCCCGTCGTCCCCACGCCGAGCATCCCGGTCGCCCTCGTTCCGCCCCCTTCGGGCGGGGGGCAAAAGCCGCTCGCGGCGGCCGAGCGGCCGCGCCCGAGGCCGACGGCCGTCGACTTCCTGGCGGCCGTTCCCCTGGACGATCCGGTGATCTATGACGCCGAGCCGCTCCCCAGGCCGTCGGGGGACGGCGTGATCGGCGGGTTTGACGGCCTGTTCGGTGCCGGAGAGAGCGACGGCAGCCCCTTCGGTCTGCCGGACGGGTTCGACATCCCTCGGCCGCCGGAGCCCGAGACCGGCCCGATGACGGTGGGCGGGGATATCTGCGCGCCCGTCCGGACCGCCGCGCTGGCCCCCGTCTATCCGGAGGCGGCGCGCAAGGCCGGGATCCAGGGGGTGGTCCTCCTGCGCTTGACGATCGACCGAGAGGGGCGCGTGACCGATGTCCGCGTCCTGAGCGGCCTTCCCTTCGGCCTGACGCAGGCGGCGGCGGAGGCGGCGCGGCGCCTGACCTTCCGGCCGGCTCATCACTGTCCCACCGGCCGCCCGGTGGCGTGCTACTTCGATCTGTCGGTGGCGTTCAGGATCCAGTGAGCGGGGGGGAGGGGAGGACCGCTCTTAAGCGTTGAAAAACGAGACCCCCCGGCATCGGGGGGTCATGAGGTGAGGGGTTATTGCCGAAGGCCGGACTTGAACCGGCACGGATCACTCCACACGCCCCTCAAACGTGCGCGTCTACCAATTCCGCCACTTCGGCATGGAAGCGCATGGGAACGGGGCTACGCCTTGGCGATGCAGTCCACAGGGCAAACGGCGACGCACTGGGGCGCGTCGAAATACCCCTGGCACTCCACACAGACGGCCGGATCGATGGTGTAGATCGGGTCGCCCTCGGCAATGGCGCTCACGGGGCACTCGGGCTGGCACGCTCCGCAGGCGATGCAGGTATCGTTGATCTTCAGGGCCATAGTGGCTACCCTCCTTGGGTTTTTGTCAGCAGCGAGTTATTTTACCGCCGGCCGTCGGAAATGTCAAGGCGACGGCGTTCAGAAACCGGTGCCGATGGTGAACTGGAAGTTGGTCCGGTCCTCCCCGGGGCGGGGGTCGATGATGACGCCGTAGATGAAGCGGAGGGGTGCAGTGAAGACCGGCATGAAAATGCGCAGCTCGAAACCGGTGGAATAGCGCAGGTCGCCGACGCTCAACCGGCTCCAGTCGGTCCGCTCGTCCCAGGCGTTGCCGGCGTCGATGAAGTAGACGATGCGAAAGGCCGACTGGATCCGGAGAATGGTGTCGATATTGAGCTGGACGTATTTGGTGCCCCCCATGGTCCCCGCGTCGGGGTTGACCGGATAGATGGAGCGCCAAGAGTACCCGCGCATGGAGTTCTCACCGCCCAGGAAGTACCGCTCGTAGGAGGGGACGGGGGAGTCGCCGGTCTGGAAGATGGCCCCCATCTCGGCATGGAACATGGTGGCGAGGTTCCGCCGCAGAGGGAGGAAGTAGGAGCCGGCGATCTCGGGCTTGAACAGTTCGATGGTCCCCCCCAGGGGGCCGCCCGCGAAACGGGCGGAGCCGGAGAGGAAATATCCCTTGAAGGGGTCGAAGGGGTCGTCCCGCGTGTCCCAGCGGACCGAGGGGGTGATGCTCGACGAGGTGCCTCGGGTCTCCTTGAAACGGCCCCCGACGCTCGGATCGCCCAGGGGGCGCTCATGGTCTCCGTCCTCGTAGGGGAACCGGCGGCTCAGGTCCTCCTGGGCCCGGATCTTCTCGTAGTTGTAATAGACGTTCCAGTTGGAGAAGGTCGCAAGCCGGAACCCGTAGCCCAGACCGAGCCCGCGGCTGAACCGGGTGAACCCCGGGTAGTCGTACTTGCGGTTGTAAAGACTGCCGGAGACGCTGTTGCGCGTATCCATGAACCAGGGGTTGATGTAGGAGAGCTCGTACAGGGTCCGGCTCTGTCCGCCAAGGTAGGAGACGCTGAGCGTCTCGCCGCGGCCGAGGAAGTTTCGGGTGCTGAACGAGAACTGGCCGAAGAACCCGTCGAATTCGCTGTAGCCGGCCGCGAACTGGAGGTCGGTCTTGGTGGATTCCTCGCCGAAGAGGGTGAGGTTCACCCGTTTCTTCTCGGGATCGATGTCGGGATCGACCGGCTTCTCCTCGTTGAGCTTGTAGTAGCCGAGCTGGTTGAGCCGCATCAGGGTCTGGCGGAAGGAATTGGCGTTGAACACCTCCTCTTCCTGGATGCCCAGTTCCCTCCGGAGGACCTTCTCCAGGGTCTTGGTGTTCCCGCGGAACTCCACGCGGCCCACGCGAAACTGCTCCCCCTCCTCGACCTGAAGGGTGATGTCGAGAAGATTCTCCTCGCCGCCCACGGGGTCGAATTGAGGGGTGACCCCCGCGGAAATGTAGCCGCGCCCGTTGTAGAGGGTCTGGATGGACTCGGTGACCTCCTGCAGTTTCTTAAAATTGAGGATGTCGCCGTGGTTGAGCCGGATGTCCTTCATCAGCATCTCGACGGGGAAGACCGTGGCGCCGGTGATGGTGACGTTCCGGATGAGGTACTGCTTCCCCTCTTCAATGGGGATGGTGATCCGCAGGCGCTTCTTCTTGGGCTTGTCCGGCTTGGGGGTGTAGGTCTCGATGATGGGCTCGCCCACCTTGGCGTCCTTGTAGCCCTTGGCCTTGTACAGGGTCCGCAGTTTCTCGGCGTCCTCGCGGAAGTTTTCCGCGGAATATAGGTCGTGCTTGGAGACCATCGAGATCAGCGAATGCTCCTTCGTCTTCTTCATCGCCCACCGGAGTTCGCGCTCCGAGAAGAGCGTGTTGCCGGCGAAGACAATGTCGCCGATCGGGACCTTCGTCCCCTCGTCCACCGTCAGGGTGAGGTTTTCGAGGCCCGGCCCCACGCTTTCCCGCCGGGCGGTCACCTCGGCGGCCGGGTAGCCGATCTCCCGGTAGGCCTCCTGGAGAATCACTCGGGCCTTCGCCACCAAGTCGTCCGCCAGCTCCCGCCCCTCGATGAGCCCCAGTTTTTTCTCCTTGAACTTGTCCCGGATCTGGCTGGCGGAGAGGGCCTTGTTTCCCTTGAAGGCGAGCATCTTCAGCAGGGGGCGCTCGGTGATCTCGACCACCAGTCGGACCCCATCCTCGTCCTCCTCGGCCCGCACGCGCACGTCGGCCGCGAGGTTGGCTTCGAGGAGCTTGCGGGTGCTGGCGCGGACCTTGGCCAGGTCGAGGGGCTCCCCCTCGCGGATGGCCAGATAGTAGAGGATGGTCTCCCGCGAGGTCCGCACGGCCCCCTGAATGTCGATGGCGGTGACGAGCGGGGCCTCCTGACCGGCCGCCACGGCGGCCGTGAACAGCAGGCAGATCGCAGCCAGGCGCCTCAGCACGGGCACCCGTCCGCGATTCCGCACGGCCGGAGGGCAGCGGGACCGTTCATCGGTACTTCATACGCAGGCGCGGGGCGGAGCGTTGACCGCCCATGGCATGGTCGCAAGTGGAGTCGCTCCCTGTTCTGGGTGGTGGCGCGCCCCCTCAAGGGAGGCGCAACAACCGGTCGCACCGGCAGGCCACCTTTTCGTTGTGCGTAACTATAATGGAAGTCCAGGAATTTTTCAAATGGAGATCGGCGAAGACCTCCATCACCGAACCGGCGGTGGCCGGGTCCAGGGAGCCGGTGGGTTCGTCGAGAAGCACGAGCCGCGCGGAGGCCGCCACGGCGCGGGCCAGGCATCCGCGCTGCTGCTCGCCCCCCGATAATTCCTGGGGGTGCCGGTGCCCCAGGTGGGCGATGCCGACCCGCTCCAGGGCCTCCCGGGCCGAGGCCAGGGCCTCGCGCCGGGAGCGCCCCCGGATGAGGAGGGGCAAGCCGGCGTTTTCGAGCAGGGTGAGTTCGTTGAGGAGGTGGTGGAACTGGAAGACGAAGGCCACGGTGTCGCGGCGGAAGGCGGCGCGCCGGGCATGGGAAAGGGCCGTGATCTCGGTGCCGTCCACCACAATGGTCCCCGCGTCCGGCCGGTCCAGTCCCCCGATAAGGTTCAGAAGGGTCGATTTCCCCGACCCGGAGGGACCCACCACGCCCAACAGCTCTCCCCGCGCCACGGTGGTGGAAAACCCCGTGAACACCGGCACCGCCAGGGGCCCGCTCCCGTAGGTCTTGTGCAGCCCCTCGATTCTGACCATCGGATCACTGGGGGGCATACAGGGTCCGCACCACGGGGGTAAGGGCCGCCCGCCGACCGGCCGGCCAAGCGGTGGCCGCGGAGAACAGCAGAAGAAGGGCCCCCAGCGTGGCGGTGGTCCAGGGGGAGAACAGGAGCGGGACGTGCCCTAAGTGGGCCATCGCCGCCGGCAGGGGGACGAGGTGGTGCCGATTCTGGAGGGTCCCCAAGCCGTAGGCGAGGAGGCCGCCCGCCAGGCCGCCGGCCGCGGCGATGGCCAGGGCCACAGCGAAGAAGATGCGGCGGATGGGACCCTCCCCCGTCCCGAGGGCCAGGAGGGTGGCCCAGGTGGCCTGGCTGTGGAGGATGAGCAGTTCGAAGCTCTGGTGGAGCTGGAGGAAGGCGACCAGCAGCACCAGGCCGGTGCCGGCGAACATCAGCCATTTCTCCAATCCCAAGGCCAGGAAAAGGGGAGCGTTCAGGTCGGCGTAGGTGAGGACGCGGCAGTCCGGGCCCGCGGCGCGCCGGGCCTCGTCCCGCAGGGCCGCCGCCCGGTTCGGATCGTCCAGGAAGACCTCGTAGGCGGTCAGCCGCCCCGCCTCTCCCAAAGCGCCGCGCAGCATGTCCAGGGGCAGGCGGACCCGCCCGGGGGAGGGGGCCTCCTCCCTCTTGACCACCGCGACGGCCTGGGGGCTGAGCCCCAGGGGGGTGACGGAGAGGACTGGGACCCAGAGGATGATGCGGTCTCCGGGCAGGCCGAACGGGACCTGCGGAGCGGCGACCGCATCGGTCCCCTCGATCTCCCCGTTCCATTCCCCGGACGCCGCCGGCAGGAGGAGCTTGGGCTCCACGCGGACCACCCCAGGCAGGGCCCGCAGGGCCGTTTCGGTCCGGGGGTTGTCCGCCAGGAATCGGCCGGCGGCGGGAAGGATGGTGAGGTGGGGGGTGGAGGCGAGATACCGGTCGCGGATGAGCTGTTGGGCCCCGGTCATGAAGGCCATGATGAGGAGCAGGCACGCGGTCCCGAGCGCCATCCCAAGAAACGACAGGAAAGTGAAGAGCAACAGATAAGAATTGCGGCGCAGGTTGAACAGGATCCTGGCTGCAAGGAAGCCGACCATCAGTCGCGGGGCCGGAGGAGGGGAAACAGGATAACCTCGCGGATGGAGGTCTGTCCCGACAGCAGCATGACCAGGCGGTCGATGCCGATCCCCTCGCCGGCGGTGGGGGGGAGACCGAACGCCAGCGCTTCCAGGTAGTCCTCGTCCACCTGCCGCCCCTCCCGCGCCTCGGCCTGCTCGCGGAACCGCTTCGCCTGCTCCTCGGGGTCGGCCAACTCGCAATAGGCGTTGGCCAGCTCCATCCCGCCGGCAAGCAACTCGAAGCGGTGGGCGTACCCGTCGGGGCCCCCCTTGGCCAGGGGGGATATGGCGCGCGGGAAATGGGTGATGAAGGTGGGCTGGGTGTAGCGGGGCTCCGCGAAGGTCTCGAACGCCGCGATAAGGACATGGGCGGGGGAGCGGTCCTCGGGGAGCTCCCCGGCCTCCTCCAGGAGCCGCAGGAGGGCGTCGGTGTCGGCGGGGTCCGGATGCCCCGGGGCGTGCTCCCGCACCGCCTCGGGAATGGCCACGCGGGCGAAGGGGGCCTTGAGCGAGAGGGGGCGGCCGCTGTACTCCAGCTCCGTGGTCCCGCGAAGGGCGAGGGCCAGTCCCTCGAGGAGCTCCTCGGTGAGGGTCATCAGGTCTTCGTAGTTGGCGTAGGCCTGGTAGAACTCGAGCATGGTGAACTCGGGGTTGTGGCGGGTGGAAATCCCCTCGTTGCGGAAATTACGGTTGATCTCGTAGACGCGGTCGAAGCCGCCGATGACGATGCGCTTGAGGAAGAGCTCGGGGGCGATCCGGAGGTAGAGGTCCAGGCCGAGGGCGTTGTGGTGGGTGGCGAAGGGCTGGGCGGCGGCGCCCCCCGCGATGGTCTGGAGCATCGGGGTCTCCACCTCCAGGTAACCGCGGCCGTCGAAAAAGGCGCGGAGCTCCCGGAGGAGGCGGGCGCGGAGCTCGAAGATGCCGCGCACCTCCGGGTTGCAGAGGAAGTCGAGGTGGCGCTTGCGGTGGCGCGCCTCGGGGTCCTTGAACTCGAGGAACCGCTTCCGCTGCTTCGAGGAGACCTCGTCGGCGTTATAGTGTTTTTCGGGGAGGGGACGGAAGCACTTGGCGAGGAAGACGAACCGCGCGGCCTGGAGTGTCAGCTCGCCCGTCCGCGTGCGGAAGAAGGTTCCCTCCGCCCCGATGAGGTCGCCGAGATCGAGCAGCTTCAGGGCCTCCCAGCAGGCCTCGCCGACCAGGTCCTTCTTGAAATAGACCTGGATCCGCTCCCGCCCGTCGGAGAGGTCCAGGAAGGTGGCCTTGCCCATCTCCCGGATCGAAAGGATGCGGCCGGGGACGGAGGCCGCCGGTCGGCACTCCTCCAGGTCCGGGGCGCTGATCGGACCGAACGCGGCCACGGCCGCGTGGATGGTATGGGTGTGCCGGTATTCGTGGGGGTAAACCTCGATACCCCTGGCCTTCAGCCCCTCGAACTTCTCCCGGCGCACCACTTCCTGGTCGAGCTGCTTTTCCATGACGGTCTCTGCGGGGCGCTAACGCGCCAGCTTGAGGACCTCCTTCACCAGGCGCTCGATGCCCCCCGCCGCCTCCCGGATGGAGCCGGCCAGCATGTAAGCGGGAGTGGAGACGATGCGGTTTTTCTCGTCCACCACGCACATGTCCACCGGGCACTCCACATGCCGCGCCCCCATGGCCTCCACCGCCCGGGCGGTGTCGGGATCGCTTCCGATCGTCACCTGGACCCGTTCGCCGAGGACCCGGGCCGCGATCACCGGGGCGATGCAGACGAAGCCCATGGGCTTTTTGCGTTGATGCATTCCGCGGATGAGGGCGGCCAGGGCGGGATGGACCGCGCAATCCTTGCCCTTGAAGGCGAAATCGCACAGGTTCTTCGCCGCGCCGAAGCCCCCGGGGACGATGAGGGCGTCCAGATCCTCCGCACGGGCGGTGGTTAGATCGCGGATGTCGCCGCGGGCGATCCGGGCCGATTCGACCAGGACGCTTCGGGCTTCGCCGGCGGCGGGGGCTTTCGTCCGGTGGTCCACCACGTGGGCTTGGGGGATGTCGGGGGCGAAGCACAGGGCCTGGGCCCCGGCGCGGTCGAGGGCGAGCAGCGTGACGACCGCCTCGTGGATCTCTGAACCGTCGAAAACCCCGCAGCCGGACAATACCACACCGACCTTAAGCATAGGACGCTCTCCTTGGTCATAACATTCGGAGGCTATGATAGCACACGGTCCGGGGGGCGGCAAGGTTTGGACCGCGCCTTTCCACAAAAAGTGTGAAAAAGGTTGTGGAAAAATCTGTGGAATATTTAATAAATCAACGAAAAATCAGCGGTTTCCGCAATTTGCACACAAAAATGTGCTTAATATAAAACATTGATAAATATAGCCCTTAGATGGAAATCGCTATAATCGCAGGCAATTAGGTGCCGAACGGCGCCGTTTTCCACAACAAGCTTATCTGGAGCGGCTCGAACGCCTCAACAGCGAGAGGACGGCGGAGGCGCCGAGCCAGCTGAGGGCGATGCCGAGAAGCACGCTCCCGACGACCACCAGAACGACGACGAGACTCATCAGCAGCTTCATGCTGGATATTCTATCAGACGCCTCCTCGAAGTGGGGTCGCCCCGTTTTGTCCTATGTTAGAATGGAAGGAACGAAGATGCCTCTGAAAGGAGTTCCCCGTGCCCCACATCGGATTCCAGGAGTTGATCCTCATCCTGCTCATCGTCCTCCTTCTGTTCGGTTCCACGAAGCTTCCGGCGCTTGGTCGCGGGCTGGGCGACGCGATCCGCAATTTCAAAAAGGGCCTGAAAGAGGGCCAGGAGGAGGGGGACAAAAACGGGTCGAAGAAAGGAGAATGACCGCACCGTGAACACGCTCAAGGTCTTCTTTTTGATGTTCGTCCTCACCGCCATCTTCCTGCTGGTGGGGGACTGGGTCGGCGGGCAGCGGGGGATGGTCATCGCCCTTGTATTTGGCGGCCTCTTCAATCTGGTTAGTTATTGGTTCTCCGACCGGATCGTTCTGGCGATGTACGGCGCCCAGCAAGTGACCGAGGCCGAGGCCCCGGAGTTATATTCGATCGTCCGGGAGCTGGCGACGGCGGCGAACCTCCCCATGCCGCGGCTGGCCGTCATCCCCCAGGAGGCCCCGAACGCCTTCGCCACCGGCCGAAACCATTCGCACGCCGTGGTCGCCGTGACCGAGGGGATGATGCGGCTGGTGAACCGCGAGGAGCTGCGGGGGGTCCTGGCCCACGAGCTGGCCCATGTCCGCAACTACGACATGCTCATCGGCACCTTCGCGGCCACCTTGGCCGCCGCGATCGCCTTCCTGCCCCGGATGCTCTTCGTCTTCGGGGGCGGGGACCGGGAGGACCGGAGCCCGCTGGGGCCCCTTCCGCTTGACAGTCTTGGAGATAATGGGTATACTTTTTATGCTTATACAGGCTCGTAGCTCAGACTGGTTAGAGCACTACCTTGACACGGTAGGGGTCTGCGGTTCAACTCCGCACGAGCCTACCATTTCGACCGTTTACGGCTCAAACAGGCGCGTAGCTCAGCTGGTTAGAGCGCTACTCTCACACAGTAGAGGTCCTCGGTTCAATTCCGAGCGCGCCTATTGAATTTAGGACCAGGGGGAAACACCGATCAGTAACAAGGACAAGGAACTGCGCGTCAACGAGGAGATCCTCAAGGGCACCACACAAGTTCGGCTCATCGGGGCCGACGGCACTCAGCACGGGGTCCTATCCATCCGGGAGGCCCTGGATCACGCGAGCCGAATGGGTTTGGATCTCGTGGAGGTTTCCCCCACCGCCGATCCCCCCGTTTGCAAGGTCATGGACTTCGGCAAGTTCATGTACCAGCAGAAAAAAAAGGCCCACGATTCGAAGAAGAAGCAGAAGGTGTTCCATGTGAAGGAAGTGGTCATGCGGCCGGCCATCGACACGCACGACTACGAGGTGAAAAAGAAAAACGTCATCCGCTTCTTGGAAGCGGGGGACAAGGTCAAGGTGGTCATCCGGTTTCGCGGGCGCGAATTGGCCCACACCGATTTCGGGATGAAACGGCTGAACACCCTGGTCGCGGAGGTCCGGGAGCTGGGCGAAATCGAGTCGTCCCCCCAGATGATGGGGCGGACCCTGGTGACCGTCCTGGCGCCGAAGAAGAGGGAACAGCCCGAAGCGAGGGCGTCCAAGGGGTCGAAAACCAAGGCGGAGGGCGGCGCCCCCGATGCCGGGAATCAATCCTGACGAGGTCTGATATGCCGAAGTTGAAGACGCACAAAGGGACCCAGAAACGGGTGAAGCTCACGGCCACGGGCAAGGCGAAACGCTCGTGCGCATTCAAGAGCCACATCCTCACCAAGAAGACCAAGGCCCGCAAGCGCAAGCTGCGCCACGGCGGGTTCGTGGACGGGACCGAGCAGAGGAAGATCAACCGCCTGCTGCCCTACGCCTGAGGAACGGAGCACACCATGCCGCGCGTCAAACGTGGAACCCACCGTGCCGCCCGCCGGAAGAAGGTTCTGGAGCAGGCCTCCGGCTACTACGGCTCCAAGCACCGCCTGCACCTGATCGCCCGCCGGCAGTTGGAGAAGTCCCTCCAGTACGCCTACCGCGACCGCCGCGCCCGCAAGCGGGAGTTCCGGGCCCTCTGGATCGTCCGGATCAACGCCGCCTGCCGGATGCTCGGACTCAAATACTCGGAGTTCGTCCGGACCCTCAAGGACCGCGGGGTGGCTCTGGACCGCAAGGTCCTGGCGCACATCGCCGCGACGGACTTCCCCACCTTCAAGACCATCGTGGAGCAGGTCCGGGCCTAAGGTCGATGGCTCTTCGCCCCGACGATCTGCTCAACGCCTTTGCGGAGGACGCAAAGGCGTTGTCATCTTTGGAGGCCCTCGAGGCGCTTAGGGTCAAGTACCTCGCCCGCAAATCCGGCCTGGTGACCGAGCTCTTCAAGGCCGTTCCCGGTCTTCCGCCGGAGGAACGCAAGGCGTTCGGCGCCCGGCTCAACGAGGTCAAGGCGGCCATCGAGGGGCGCCTGGAGGAACTGGGTGCCGCCCTCCGCGCGCGCGCGGACGAGGAGCGCCTACGGCGCAACCGCATCGATGTCACCCTCCCGGGCATCCATCCCGAGACAGGCATGCTGCACCCCATCACCCGGGTGCGGCGCCAGATGGAGGGAATCTTCCGCGCCCTCGGCTACTCCGTGGAGGACGCTCCGGAGATCGAGGACGACTGGCACAACTTCACCGCCCTCAACCTCCCCGAGGACCATCCCGCGCGCGACGCCCAGGACACCTTCTACCTCCGCGCCCCCTGGCTGCTGCGAACCCACACCTCCAACGCGCAGATCCGTGCCATGAAGCGGCGCCAGCCCCCGTTGATGATTTTGGCGCCCGGACGCGTTTTCCGGCGCGACGACAGCCCCCGCCACAGTCCCATGTTCCATCAGATCGAGGGACTGGCCGTCGACCGGGGCCTCTCCTTCGCCCACTTCAAGGCCACGCTGGCCCATTTCCTGCGGCAGCTGTTCGACGAGAGCGTCGTCGTCCGCTTCCAGCCCTCCTATTATCCGTTCACCGAGCCCTCGGCCGATGTGGTGGTCTCCTGCATCTTCTGCGCCCAGCAGGGGTGCCGCGTCTGCTCCAACACCGGCTGGGTGGAGATCATGGGCAGCGGCATGGTTCATCCCCAAGTCCTGCGCAATGTGGGCTGGGACCCGGACCGCTGGCGGGGCTTCGCCTTTGGGATGGGGATCGACCGGGTGGCCATGATCAAGTACGGCATGCCCAACATCCGCCTCCACTTCGAGGCCAACGCCCGGATGATGCGGGGGCTGCTGTGAGATACCTGCTGAGCTGGATCCGCGAATACGCCGCCGTCCCCGACGACGCCAAGGCCCTTGCGTCGGCCCTGATGGACCTGGGGATGAATCTGGAGGCCTCCGAGGTCCTTCCCGACGAGACGGTCCTAGACCTGGAGATCACCGCCAACCGGCCCGATGCCCTGAGCCACCTGGGCGTGGCCCGGGAGCTGGCGGCCCGCTACGGCGTTCCCCTGCGCAAGCCCGAGGGACTGGAGTTGCCGGTGAGCGCGGAACCCTGCGGCGGCGTGAAGATCGTCATCGAGGATCCGCTTCTCTGTCCCCGCTACTGCGGCCTCGTCGTGGAAGACGCCCGCGCCGTCCCTTCGCCGGCATGGCTGGTTCGGCGGCTGGAGCGGGCCGGCATCCGCCCCATTAACGCCCTCGTGGACATCACCAATTATGTCTTGGCCGCCGTCGGGCACCCCCTGCACGCCTTCGATCTGGACCGCCTCGGCGAGCGCACCTTCATCGTCCGCCGGGCGCGCGCCGGAGAGCGGATGCGCACCCTCGACGGCATAGACCGCGCCTTTCGGGGCGACGAGTGCCTGATCTGCGATCCGGCCGGCCCGGTGGCCTTGGCCGGGGTCATGGGGGGGGCGGCCACGGAAATCCACTCCGGAACCCGCCGCGTTCTGCTCGAATCGGCCTATTTCGACCCCGCCGCCGTGCGACGGACCTCGCGCTTCCACGCCTTAAACTCCGAAGCCGCCCAGCGCTTCTCGCGGGGGGCCGATCCCGCCATGCCTCCGCGTGCCCTCATGCTGGCCGCCCGGCTGGTCCGGGAACTCGGGTGCGGCCGGGTGGAGGGGCCCATCCTCGACCTCCATCCGCGGCCCGTCCGGCCCCATCCTCTGACCCTGCGCACGGAGGCGCTGGAACGCTTTTTCGAATGTCCGTTCGACCGCGCCTTCATCCTTCGGACCCTGCGGGCCCTCGAGTTCGAGGTCGAGGAGCAGGGGAGCGATTACCGCGTCGTTCCGCCGCCGTTCCGGGCCGACATCCGCGAGGAGGTGGATCTCTACGAGGAGCTGGCGCGGTTTTACGGCTACAACAATCTGCCTTCGCGCATGCCGACGATCACGACCGGCAAGGTGTGGGAGTTGCCTCACCTGGCCCTCGTGAGCGCCGCCCAGGATGCCCTGGTGGAGGCGGGATTGCAGGAGGTCTACTCCTACGCCTTCGCCACGCGCCGCGAGCTGGACGCCTACGAGGACCAGGCCCCCGGCGAGCCCGCGGAAATCGCGAACCCCTTGAACACCGAAGAGGCCTGGATGCGCCGGTCCATGGTGCCCGGGCTGGTGCGCACCCTGGAGGCCAACCTCCGCAAGGGGGTCGAGCGCTGCGCGTTCTTCGAGGTCGGCAAGGTCTACTACCGGTCGGGCGAGGGGTACGGGGAAGACCTCCGCGCGGGCCTCCTGCTGTCGGGGCCGCGTGATTTCGGGGAAAACCGCGAGCCCCGGCCCTTCACTTTCTTCCACCTGAAGGGGATTGTGGAAGTGTTTCTCGGCCGGTTGCGAGCGGTGGACGCCGCGTTCGAGCCCGCCGCGGTTCGGGGGTTTGTCCCCAACAGCTCGGCCCGAATCTTCGCCGGGGGAGCCCCGATCGGCGTCATGGGACAGGCCGTCGTGGAAAGCGCCAGGCACCCGGTCTGGTGCGCCGATGTGGCCCTGGCCCCGTTCCTCGACACCTTCCGCAACCCGCCGGTCTTCCGACCCGTTCCGACCTTCCCGGCCGTTCGGCTGGACCTGACCGTTGGCCACGACGCCGAGTTCCCCTGGGTGGTGTTGGAGAGAGCCGTGCGGGGGGCCGGGACGCCGCTTTTAGAGGAAGTGCTCTACAAGTACCGGTTCCAGACCCCCGACGAGGTCCGCACGACCCTTACCCTGGTGTTCCAGAGCCACGAGCGCTCCCTCACCCAGGAGGAGGTCAACGCCGCGCGCGAGCGCATCGTCAAGCATCTCACCGCACACCATCCGGTCCGCCTATAGGAGGCCCCCATGGATTTCATCCTTGCGCTGGAAGAGAAGATCGAGAAAGTGGCCGCCCGCCTGGAGGCCCAGCGGGAGGAGATCGAGGAATTGAAGGAGCAGGTGCGCGTGCTGGAGCAGGAGAACGCGGCCCTGAAAGACCGCGAGCCCGCCACCCCACCGGCCGAGTTCCTGGAGTGGCAGGAGGAGAAGGGCCGGATCCGAGAGAGGATCGAAGCCGTCATCGCCAAGCTGGCCCCGCTGGTGGGGCAGGGATGAAGAACCTGGTCGTCCTCGGCCTCCAGTGGGGCGACGAGGGGAAGGGAAAGATCGTCGATCTCCTCGCGGACGCGTTCGATGTATTCGTCCGGTTCCAGGGCGGAGCGAACGCCGGCCACACCGTCCGTTTCGCCGACCGGCACTTTGCCCTCCACCTCATCCCCTCCGGCATCCTGCACCCCGGGAAAATCTGCGTCTTGGGCAACGGGATGGTGGTGGACCCCTTCGCCCTCCTGGCCGAAATCGAAGGACTTCAGAAGCAGGGGATCGCCATCGACGGAAACCTGTTCCTTTCCGAGCGGGCTCAGATCGTCCTCCCGCAGTTCCAGTTGCTGGACCAAGCCCGCGAGGAGGGCGCCGGCTCCATCGGCACCACCGGTCGGGGCATTGGCCCCGCCTACGAGTTCAAAACCGCGCGCCTCGGCGTCAGAGTGTGCGACCTGGTGCACGAGAAGGCCCTCCGGGAGCGGCTCGATGCGATCCTGCCGCCCCTGAACTTCCTCCTGGAGCACCACTACCGGAAGACGCCCCTCCCCACCGACGCCGTTCTGGCCCGCCTGCTGGAGGCGGGGGCCCGCCTTAAAGGGTACATGGCCGACACCTGTGAACTGGTGCGTTCCTTCTCCTCCATGGGGAAGCGGATCCTCTTGGAAGGCGCCCAAGGGACGCTCCTGGACATCGACCACGGCACTTATCCGTATGTGACCTCCTCCACCTGCACGGTGGGCGGTGCGCTCTCCGGCAGCGGCCTGAACTTTCGGGACCTCCATGGGTGCATGGGAGTTGTCAAGGCCTACACCACGCGCGTCGGCAAGGGCCCGTTCCCGACCGAGCTGACGGACGCGCTGGGAGACCGACTGAGGCAGCGGGGGAACGAGTTCGGGACGACCACCGGGCGGCCGCGCCGCGTGGGATGGCTCGACCTGGTGGCCCTCCGGCACGCCGTCCGGATCAATGGCGTGGAGACCATCGCCCTCACCAAGCTGGACGTCCTCGACGAGCTGCCCGATATCCAGGTGTGCACCCGGTACCGCGAGCGCGGCACCGAGCTGACCGCCCTGCCCGCCTGCGGCGAGAGCATGGAGCGGCTGGTGGGAGAGTACACCCTCCTCCCCGGCTGGCAACAGTCGACGACCGGCGTCGCCCGATTCGACGCCCTGCCCGTCCAAGCGCAGGACTATGTCCGGTTTGTCGAGCGGTTCCTCGGCGTCAAAGTGGTCCTCATCTCCACGGGGCCGCGCCGGGAGGAGACCATCGCGGTCGGGTGAGCGCAACCGGCCAATTCGGGGGGTTCATTCCGCTAACCCCCGCCTTGACAGCGGCTTAGGAATGTTTTACAATACCGTTCCACGCCTATGGTAAAGAAAGACATGATTCAAGCCATCGCCAGCGAATGCGGCCTCCGCACGGACCAGGCCGCCAAGGCCTTTGAGACCATCCTTGCCGCCATGGAGGAGGGGTTGGTCGCGGGCGAGCGCATCGAGCTGCGCAACTTCGGCATCTTCAAGGTGGTGGAACGGAAGAAGTCCTTTGGTCGGGACATCAAGAAGGGGAAGCTCATCCCCCTCGGTCCCAAAAAGCGGATCAAATTCAAGCCGGGCAAGATCGTCGAGTGAGTTTTCCCGGTCCGGCCGAGGCGGCCACCCCGGTCCGGCCGAAATTCCAGCACAACTATCCCCTCGCCATCGGTCTCTTCTTGCTGACCCTGGCCACGACCACGCTGATGGGCGGACTATGGACGGCGGAGCCGACCCCCGTCTTCACTTGGCAACAGCTCGTCCTCCGATTCGTTTCCTGGGAATATCTGGCCGCCGGGATGCGCTTTTCCGTCCCCCTGATGTTCATTCTGCTGTGCCACGAGCTGGGCCATTATCTCGCTTGCCGCAAGTACCGTGTGGACGCCACCCTGCCCTATTTTCTCCCCGCCCCCTTGGGCGTGGGCACCTTCGGGGCCTTTATGAAGATCAAGGACCCCATCCCCTCCAAACCCATCCTTTTCGACATTGGGGTGGCGGGGCCTTTGGCGGGCCTCCTGGCCGCGCTGCCGTTCGCCGTTTGGGGGATCCATCATTCGACCCCGACCCTCGTTCAAGGCGGGGAGGGGATGATCACGCTCGGCGAGCCCCTGTTGTTCAAGCTGATCACCTGGTCTCTCTGGCGGATGGGGGAGGGAGCCACTCTTCTCCTCCACCCGTTCGCCCTCGCCGCCTGGATCGGCATGCTGGCCACCATGCTCAACCTTCTGCCGTTCGGCCAGCTCGACGGGGGGCACATCCTCTACGCCCTGGCGGGACGGCACCAGCGCCGGCTCGCCCTGCCCCTCTTCCTCGCCCTGCTGTTCATGGGATGGTTCTGGTGGGTGTGGCTCCTGTGGGCCGCCTTCATTCTCTTCATGGGGCCCTTCCACCCGCGCCTGTGGGACGAGCCCATCCCGCTCGACTGGAAACGGAAGCTCCTCGGCGCCGTCGCCGGGTTTGTCTTCATCCTCACCTTCATGCCGGTCCCGGTCCGGTAAATCACAGTTCGAAACGACGGAACGAAACGGGCGGTCCCGAGGGGCCGCCTTGGAGTGTCAGGCGAGGACCGCGCGGCTTAGCCCTTCGCTTCCTCCGGGAACAGCGCCTTCAGATCCTCCGGTTTGGGAGCCGGCGTGAGGTAGGACACGACGACGAGCATGGCGATCGAGACGAAGGCCGAGGGGTAGATGCTGGGAACGCCCCAGGGATCGCCCCCCTTGAGGACCTGCGGGAAGGCGATGGGGATGACGAGCTCGAAGACGAGGGCCATGACGGCGCCCGAGAGGATGGAGGCGAGCCCCCCCGCCTTGGTGGCGCGCCTCCAGGCCAGGGCGGCCAGCAGGGCCGGGGTGATGGCCACCCCGTACATGGTGTAGGCGAAGTAAGAGTAACGCAGGACGGAGATGCGCGCATGCAGCACCGTGGGGATGAAGATCATCAAGAAGGCGCAGGTGCCCAGGACGACGATAAACGCCTTCTGCAGGGCCACCTTGGTCTTTTCGTCGGCGTCGGGCCGGATGAACCGGCCGTAGATGTCGCGCATAATGTTGGTGGAAGGGGAGAGAAGATAGTTCATCCCGGTGGAGAGGACGACGGCGCAGGCGGCCCCCAGAAGGAGAAGGCCGACGAGGAGGGTGAAGCCGCCCCGGGCGGCCATGTCCTTGGCCGCCTGCAGGACGATGGAGGCGGGATCCATCCCCACCCTCACGGCGTCCACGGCCTCGCGGGAGGCCGCGCCCTGGAAGGCCGCCTGAAGCTGGTTCCGGAGGCGGTCGGCCTGCCCGGGCTTCG
Source organism: uncultured Holophagales bacterium (assembly GCA_964603505.1). Taxonomy (GTDB): domain Bacteria; phylum Acidobacteriota; class Thermoanaerobaculia; order UBA2201; family UBA2201; genus UBA2201. The sequence goes on from CAZRVT010000002.1 coordinate 45,152, forward strand.
CCTGTCCGGAGGCCAGGAGGGCGTCCGCCATCGCCCGCGCGCGGTCGGCCGCCGCCGCGGGCTCGACGGTCCCCGCGGCCATCTCGGCCTTGACGCGCCCGGCGATCTCGAAGGCCTTGAGGTCGACCCAGTGGCCGGCGGCGGCGTAGACCGCGATGGCCACGACGAGCGTCTCCACCACGATGGTTCCCACGATCCACAGCGCCACGGCCTTCTTGGCCTCGGCGGGGGATTTGGCGGAGTAGAATTTTTGGTACATGGACTGGATCCCCATCAGGAGCAGGAGGGTGGCCAGGAAATAGCCCCCGGCTTTGAGGACGGGGTACTCGCCGAAATCGGCCGAAAAGACCGCGAAGTGCTGGGCTGGAAGGATGGCCGAGGCGGCGCCGAAACCTCCGGCCGCCAGGGCCGTGAACGGAAGGGCCGCGCAGCAGGCGAGGAGGATGATGATGCCGTTGGGCAGGTCGGTGTAGGCCACCGCCATCATCCCGCCGAGGGCGGTGAACAGGATGACGAACCCGGCGGTGAGGGCCTGCCCCGCCTCCACCGAGAGGGTTCCGTTCGTCGCCACGTTCAAGATATAGCCCCCGGCCCGGAACTGATAGGCGACAATGGTGGTAAAGGCGATGATGAGGGCTGAGGCCCCGAAAAGGCGCGCGAACTTGCCGTACCGGACCTCCAGGATATCCCCCACGGTGTACTGGCCGAAGGTCCGGATCTTGGCCGCGAGGAAATAGATGATGGCGATCCCCACCCAGGCGCCGGCCGGGAGCCAGAGGGAGGACCACCCGGCGTTGGCGGCATACTCGGCGCCGGCGATGAAGGTGCCGGACCCGATCCAGGTGCAGATGAGGGTGAAGACCATCGTGGTCAGCGAAAGGGATCGGCCGGCCACCATGAACTCCTCGGAGCTTTTGATCCTCTTGGAGCGGTAGATGTTGAACCCCATCAGGACCAGAAGATAGGCGAGGACGACATAGAGATAGATCGGCATGCGCTCGGCTCCTTGAGGCGCTGGATTGGGCCATTCTACCATAGGCCCCATCGAACTCCAGGATTGACACAGCGGCCGGTGGAGTGCTACTATTCGCTCCTACTATGGTCTTCCTGAACCTTGCCACCCAGCAGATGACGGTGAAGGTCGTCTACTACGGTCCCGGGCTGTGCGGGAAGACCTCGAACCTCCAGTATATTTACCAGAAAACCAGCCCTGAAACCCGGGGCGAGATGGTCTCCCTCGAGACCGAGGCCGACCGGACCCTGTTCTTCGACCTCCTGCCGCTGGAAGTCGGGACCATCGGCGGGTACAAGACCAAGATCCAGCTCTATACCGTCCCCGGCCAGGTGTTCTACAACACGACGCGCAAGCTGGTGCTCAAGGGGGTGGACGGCATCGTCTTCGTGGCCGACTCGCAGCGCCCCATGGAGGACGCCAACGTTGAGAGCTTGAAGAACCTTCGCGAGAATCTCAAGGAGCTGGGGCTTGTCCTCGAGGACATCCCGATGGTCCTGCAGTATAACAAGAGGGACCTTCCCAACGTGATGACCGTGGCCGAGATGAACGCCATCCTCAACAAGGACGGTCGGTATCCCTTCGTGGAGGCGGTCGCCACCACCGGCAAAGGCGTCTTCGAGACCCTCAAGGAAATCTCCAAGGGCACCCTCAAGCACCTCCGGAAGAAACTCACGGAGGAACAGGCCCCGGCGGTCAAGCGTCCGCCCATCCCCGAGACCAAATTCACCATGCGCGAGGGGGGAAAGGCCGCCGCCCCCGCGATGACGCAGGCCATCCCCGCTCGCCCCAGTCCCGCCATACCGGCCGCGCGCCCGGGCCCCGATTGGTCCGACACCCAGGTCTCCGCCCCGAAAGGGGTGAAAGGCGCCCCGGCGCCATCCCCGGGGCCCGCCCCCGCCGCTCCGGAGGAGAAAATCGAGTTCGGCCAGGTGGCCCAGCCGACCAGCCAGACCACCATGGAGGTCAGGCATGTTCGGGTGAAATCCTCCGTGGATATTCTGGGGGAGTTGGAGAAACTGCGGCGGCAGGTTCCCCTGGACGCCGGTCCCGCCAAGCCCAAGAAGAAGAGCAGTCTGCCGGACGTGGACATGCTCCTGGCCGGCAGCGCGGACCAGCGGAAGGAGATCAACAAGTCCTTCGAGGTTCCCATGCACAAGGGGACGCTCCAGAAGGCGGGAGAGGTCTCCCTCTCGCTGGTCCTGCGGGATGAAACCAAGAAGGGGCTGGGCGAGCCGATAAGCCTCACCGTCCCCCTCAAGGACCTCAAGTCCATCCGGGAGCTGCTCCTCAATCTCAAGATCGAAATTCGGGAGCCCCGATGAAAGCGTTCCCCGCTCTGGCATTCGCCCTCGTCCTGGTCGTGCTGGCCGCCTGTCAGAGCGTCTCTCCGCCGGAGCCGGTGGCGGCCCCGATCCTGCCCCTTCCCGCTCCGACGCCCGCCCCCGAGCCCGTGCCGGCCGAACCCCTGGAATTCGAACTGGTGGTGCCCGAGGCGGCGCCGCTCGAGGAATTGGAGATCGACAGCCCGCTCATCACCCCCGAGGTGGACACCCTGCCGCCCCACCCGGCGGTGGAGATAGCCATCCAATTTTATAGCGAGCGGGTGCATGGGAAGTTCCAGGCGGCCCTGGACCGCCTGGGCCCCCTGCGGCCCATGATCCAGCGCACCTTCGAGGAGGAGGGGACGCCGCCCGACCTCCTCTACCTCACCCTCACCGAGTCCATGGCGCACCCCAAGGCCCGGTCCCGCGTGGGGGCCTATGGGATGTGGCAGTTCATGCGCGGAACGGCCCGCCTGTACGGTTTGACGATCAATTCCGTCATCGACGAGCGGGCCCACATCGAAAAGTCCACACGGGCCGCGGCACGCTACCTGCGCAACTCCCTCGACGCGCTCGACAACGACCGGCTCCTGGCCATCGCCTCCTACAACTGCGGCCTGGGCAATGTGGAGCGGGCCATCCGCAAGTGCGGCTCCACCGACTTCTGGGTCCTCCGCCCGTGCCTGCCGCGCGAGACGCGCAATTTCGTCCCCTCGGTCCTGGCGGCCATCGAGATCGCATCCAACCCCGCCAAGTACGGCTTCCACTATTCCGAGGAGCCGCGCCTCCCCACGGAGGACCTGTACATCCCCACCTCCGTGGACCTCCAGAAACTTGCCCGAAAGGCCGACCTCCCGCTTGAGGTGCTCCTGGACCTCAACCCGGAACTGCGCGGCAAATACACGCCCCAGAGCGGCTACACCATCAAGGTCCCCCAGGGGACGCGGGACCGCCTGATGCAGGGCATCCCCGTCCACGTGGTCCAGCCGGGCGACTCCCTCTCCGCCCTGGCGGCGAAGTACAAGGTCAAGCAGGGAACGCTGGCCAAGGTCAACAACCTCCCCGCCGACACCGCGTTGACGCCCGGCCAGCCCCTCTACATCCCCGAAGCCGTCTACGAGGGGTACCACACGGTGCAAAAAGGGGAAAGTCCGTACTCCATCGCCCGGCGCTACGGGGTCCCGTTGGAACGGCTGCTGGAGGCCAACGGGTTCACCAAGCGGACCTTGATCCATCCGGGGCAGCAGATCAAGATCCCCGGTATGGGGGGGGAGACGACGGTGGTTTCCACCAAGATCTACAAGATCCGCCGGGGGGACACGCTGGCCAAGATCGCCCGGAAGTTCGACACCTCGGTGGACCGCCTGAAGGCCGCCAACAACCTCGACGGCGACGCACTTTTCCCCGGACAGACCCTCGTCATCGAGTAAACCGGCCATGCCGTCCCGACTTCACAGTGCCACCCTCCAGGGCATCGACGCGAGGGAGGTGGAGATTGAAGCGGACCTCGGGCGCGGCCTTCGGACCTTGGTCACCATTGTCGGTCTCCCCGACGCGGCGGTCAAAGAGAGCCGAGAGCGGGTGAAGGCCGCCGTAGCCAACAGCGGCTTCCGCTTCCCGGATGGGGTGATCACCGTCAATCTGGCCCCGGCCGACCTCCGCAAGGAGGGCTCCACCCTCGACCTGCCGATCGCGCTGGCCGTCCTGGCGGCCGACGGCCAGATGACCCCCGTCCCCGGAGTTCGGCGCCTCCTGGCGGGGGAGTTGTCGCTGGACGGCACCGTCAAGGCCGTTCCGGGGGTCCTCTCCATGGCGCTGCTCGCCCGGGAGCGGGGATTCGGGCAGATCATCGTTCCCTCGGCCAACGCCCGCGAAGCGGCGATGGTGGAGGGACTGGAGGTGATTCCCGTCGGCTCGCTGGCCCAGGCGGCCGCGTTCCTTTCCGGCCGGGAGCCCATCCTGCCCCTGACGGCCGCCCCCCCCGACCCCCAGGGCGGTGGGTTTTCCGTCGACTATCGAGAGGTGCGGGGGCAGGCCCTTGCCAAGCGGGCCCTGGAGATCGCCGCGGCGGGGGGACACCACGTTCTGATGACCGGCCCGCCGGGGACCGGGAAGAGCCTGCTGGCCGCGCGAATGCCGACCATTCTTCCGCCGATGACCCTGGAGGAGGCCATCGAAGCCACGCGCGTCCACTCCTGCGCGGGCCTCCTCCCGGCGGGGGAGGCGCTCCTCGATCGACGCCCCTTCCGATCGCCCCACCACACCGTCTCCTACGCGGGGATGACCGGGGGGGGGCAGGACATCCAACCGGGGGAGATCTCGCTGGCCCACCAGGGCGTCCTCTTCCTCGACGAGCTCACCGAGTTCCGGCGCGATGTCCTGGAGGCGCTCCGGCAGCCCCTGGAAGAGGGTCGGGTGACCATCACCCGGGCGGCGCAGTCGCTCACCTTCCCCTGCGATTTCCTCCTTTTGGCGGCCATGAACCCCTGCCCCTGCGGGTTCCTGGGCCATCCCGTCAAGCCGTGCCGATGCACCCCCCGGCAGGTGCAACAGTACCAGGGGCGCCTCTCCGGCCCCCTGCTGGATCGGCTGGACCTCACGGTCGAAGTCCCGGCCCTATCCTTCGACGAGATGGACGCCCCCGAGGCGGCAGAGGGCTCGGAGGCGATCCGCCGGCGGGTGGATCGGGCCCGGGCGCGGCAGGCGGAGCGATTCCGCCGTTCCGCGGTGCGCTGCAACGGCCGGATGGGCCCCTCCCAGGTCCAACGGCACTGCGCTCTCGGCGGCGCCGCCCGGGCCATGCTCAAGGCCGCGGTGGACCGATTCTCCCTCTCCGGGCGCGGGATGCACCGCGTCCTGAAAATCGCCCGCACCATCGCCGACTTGGAGGGGGCCGACGCCATCGGCGAGCGGCATGTGGCGGAGGCCCTGCAGTTTCGCTTCTCCCCCCACTTCGAGAACGCTTAGGAGGCCTTGTGGACACCCTGCTCGCCATCCGGACCCGTCGCTCCATCCGCCAGTTCCTGTCGGATCCCGTCCCCCCCGACGCCGTAGAAACCCTGCTCCGCGCCGCCATGCAGGCCCCCTCCTCCAAGAACCTCCAGCCCTGGCATTTCGTGACGGTCACCGGGCGGGAGGCCTTGGACGCCTTCACCGCCTACCACCCCCACGCCGCCATGCTGAAGCAGGCCCCGCTGGCCATTCTGGTGTGCGGAGACCGTTCCATCCAGCCGATCGACGGGTATCTGGCGCTGGACTGTGCGGCCGCCACCCAGAATGTCCTCCTGGCCGCCCACGCGCTCGGCCTGGGGGCCGTGTGGCTGGGGGTCTATCCACGCGAGGAGAGGATCGCGGAAACCCGCCGGCTCTTCGGGCTTCCCGAACCCATTTTGCCCATTGCGATGGTGGCCGTGGGACGGCCGGGGGAGGCCAAAACGCCCGCCGACCGGTTCAACCCCGAACGGGTGCGGCGGGAACATTGGTAAGCATGGAGGAAGAAGCGGCCGGCTACAATAAAGCGGCGGGCCGGCCCGCCGCTGAGCGTGTCGGGATAGGGGCGCCGGAGGGACGCTACCGTCCCTCCCATTTCCGGAGAACCAAGCTCGCGTTGGTGCCGCCGAACCCGAAGGAGTTCTTGAGGGCGACCCGCACCTCCCGTTTCACCGCGGTGTTCGGCGTGTAGTTCAAGTCGCATTCGGGGTCGGGGTTTTCGAGGTTGATGGTCGGATGGACCACCCCCCGCTGAAGGGTGAGGGCGGCCACGGCGGTCTCGACGGCGCCGGCGGCGCCGAGCAGATGGCCGATCATGCTCTTGGTGGAGTGGATCTGCACATCGCGGGCGCGGTTGCCGAAGAGCCGTTTGACGGCCAGGGTTTCGATGCGGTCGCCCGCCGGGGTGCTGGTGCCGTGCGCGTTGAGATAATCGACCTCCTCGGGGGCGGTGTCCGCGTCGCGGAGGGCCGCCTGCATGCAGCGGAGCGGCCCGTCGCCGTCCTCGGAGGGGGCGGAGATGTGGAACGCGTCCCCGCTCATTCCGAACCCCGCAATCTCGGCGTAAATCTTCGCCCCGCGGGCCCGCGCCCCCTCGAGGGACTCGAGGATGAAGACGCCGCCGCCCTCGCCGAGCACGAACCCGTCGCGGTCTTTGTCCCAGGGGCGGGAGGCCCGCTCGGGGGCGTCGTTGCGTGTGGACAGGGCCCGCATGGCGGCGAACCCCGCGATGGCGATGGGGCAGACCACCGCGTCGGCGCCTCCGGCGATGGCCGCGTCGGCGTCGCCGTACTGGATCATCCGGTAGGCCTGGCCGATGGAGTGGGTGGCCGTGGCGCAGGCCGTGACGACGCTGAGGTTCGGCCCCTTGGCGCCGAAGGCGATGGAGATCTGCCCGGGGGCCAGGTTGATGATGACCCCGGGGATGAAGAAGGGGGAGACCTTCTTGTGCCCCTTCTCCGCCATTTCCTTTACGGTCCGCTCGATCCAGGGAAGCCCGCCGATCCCGGAGGAGACGGCCACGGCGACGCGGTCGGCGTTCGCCGGGGTGATGGCGAAATCGGCGTCCTTGAGCGCCATGGCGGTGCAGGCCATGGCGTAGTGGATGAAGGTGTCGTTGCGGCGCACCTCCTTGGGGTCGATCCACGCCTCGGCCTGGAAGTCGTTCACCTCGGCGGCGATCTGGACCGGGAAGTCGGGCGGGAACTCGAATTTGGTGATGCGCCCCACGCCGCCCCGGCCGGCGATGAGCGCCTCCCAGACCGGCTCGACGCCGGTGCCGACAGGGCTCACCAGCCCCAGGCCGGTGATGACGACGCGGCGCTTACTTGGCATGCTGCTCGATATATTTGATGGCGTCGCCGACGGAGCGGATCCCTTCGGCGTCGGAGTCGGGAATGTCGATCTTGAATTCCTCCTCGAATGCCATGACCAGTTCCACGGTGTCCAACGAATCGGCGCCCAGGTCGTCGATGAACTTGGCTTCGGGGACCACCTTGCTCTCCTCGACGCTCAACTGCTTCACCACGATCTGCTTGACCCGTTCCTGGATGTCCATGTCAAACCTCCTGATGGGATTTGCGACCCCGAATGTTTACCACATTTCGCCCCAAAAGGCAACCTTTAGGAGCCGCCGGATCGTTCCCGCGGACGGCCCGGAAACCGGCGGGCGAGGGCCTCCCGCCGGTAGGCGAAGATGGCCTCCAGGCGCGGCCGGACCAGGAGGGGATGCACCAGGCCGCCCAGGGGGCCGAACGGGAGGGAATAGTGGACGATGTCCCGCACTACGGTTCCGCCCGAGGACGGCGCCAGGAGGTGTTCATGCTGCCAGAAGCGATAGGGGCCGGCCAGCTGCTCGTCGATGAAGCGGCGGGGCTCCTCCACGGCTCCGATCCGCGTGATCCAACGGACCGGGAGGCCGGCGATCGGCCGGACGCGATACTCAATGAGCAGGCCCGGGCGGATCCGGTCCGGAAGCGGCGACCGGACCTCGAAACCCAGCCAAGGGGGAGTGATGGAGGGGAGGTTCCGGGGGTCGGAGAAGAACCTCCAGGCGGCCTCCAGGGGGGCCTGAAGGTCTTGGATCGTCTCGAACCGGTGCAGGATCAAGGCCTCACTCCTGGAGGGGATTCCACTTGGCCTCGCTCCGCTCCTCCACGCGCGCGCGGCCGGTGAATTCATACAAGGAGCGGTAATTATAGGTCCAGCCCAGGATGGGCGAATCGCCGCCGGAGTGGGTGGTGATGAAGAAACGGTTGGAGAGGGATCCGAACGAGGAGGCCACCTCCATCGCGCTGGCGGGCTTGCCGCGGCTCGGGTCGGCGGGGACCCAGCCGAAGGGGGGGAGATAGACCTGTGCCCAGCGGTGGTAGACATCGTCGATCGAGCCGTCGTCCTGCCTGACCACCAACCCCGCCTCGTAGCGGGCGGGCAGCCCGGCGGCCCGGGCCAGGGCCAGGAATGCAAAGGTGAATTCGGAACACGAGCCGTTGCCGCGCTCGAGGACCGTGGGGGCGGCGTTCCAGCCTCCGGTCCGGACATAAGGCAGGTTCATATGAAGATATTGATGGATCTTGAACGCGATCCAGAACGGATTGCCCTCGGCGCCGACGATCTTCCGCGCGAGGTCCCGGACGATCGGGTCGCCGATCTTCAGCTTGGTGCCGTCCGCCAGATACTCCTTGCGGATCTCCTCGGGGATCTCCGACAACCCGCCGACCCACTCCGGGAGAATGAACCATTGCAGGTCGCGGGTCTCGACCTCGGCGCGGTAGGAGAGCGCGAGCTCCCCGCCCGCCGGGACCCGTCCCTCCAGGAGGAGGAACGGCTGACCCCACGGGTCCTCGACTTGGCGCGTCCCGCGGGTGAGCGGCTCGATGGGTCTGATGAGGCGTTGGTGGGGGCCATCGGAGGCCAGGCACGCATAGAGGCGGGCGTCCACCCGGTCCGGTGGCCCCCCGTTGGCGATGGCCTGCGAGAAGGTCACCGCCCGGCGGTGTGGCTCGCCGAGCGTGAAGGACCGGTCGGATCGGGCAATGTCCAGCTCGTAGATCTGCCGCTCCTGGAAGTCGAGGACCCACAGGCGGTCGCCAATGCGGGCCAGTCCGGCGGGATAGGGCCCCGGGGACGGGAGGACGCCGAACAGCGTGCCGTCCGGGGTGGCCACGACGAGGCGATCCCCCCGCCGTTCCGCCAGCCACAAGTAGGTCCCGTCCCAAGCGATCCCCGTGGTGTCCGCGCCGGGCCCCTCGTAGGACTTGATCTCGGTCCCGTCGCTCGGATCCATCCTCAGGAATCGCTTTCCCTCGGTGGCCCAGAGGGTCGTCCCGTCGAAGGCCAACCCCTGGACCTCGGCCTCCACATCCGGCAGAACGCGGTCCACGCGGTCGGCGTTGGGGAGGAAGTGGAGCATCTTCCGGGTCTGGGGGTCGTACACCCACAGCGCATCGCCGTCGGCGGCGATTCCCCACGGCTTCGCGCAGGGCAGGCGCAGAGCGGGCCCGAACCGCCGGGTGAGGGGGTCCAAGGGAAGGGCCGTTCCGGTGGCCCGGTCGGCGATCAGCAGGTTCCCCTGGTAGATCGTCAGCCCGAACGGCTGCTCGAGGGGGACCGGGGTCTTGGACAGGATCCGGCCGGGCTCCGCGGCCAGGGCAGAGGCCAGGGCGACCATGGCGGACACGAGGTGGGGGAATCGGGTCATTGGAAGCCTCCTTGCGATGCGATGGGGATCAGCTCCGAATGGCGAGGAGCCGGTGGGTGCCCAGGGCGGTGAAGGCGATCAGGGGAGTCAGCGCGGCGGTGAGCGGATGGAGGGCGCCGAGGTCTCCGAGCTTGGCGCACACCGCGGCCGAGGCCCACAAGACGAGGCCGACGAGAATGCTGCGGCCCAGGCCGGCCCAGGGGGAGCCGCTCCGGAGGCCCGCCAGCGTGGCGACCAGGGCGAGAAGGACGAGGAGCGCCAGAAACCATGGATAGAGGATCTTCTGCCAGAGCCGGACCTGCCACTCCACCGGATTGTAGCCCACGCCGCGCAGGGCCCGGATGTAGCCTGCCAGTTGCAGGGCGTTCATCATGCGGGGCTCGTCGAGCACTTGGCCGAAGAGCGCGGGGGTGTCCGGAATGGGGAGCACCGCGTCCTTTCGTTCATCGTATTGCACCGTGGGGCCGGGGCGGATCGTGCGGACCCATCCGTCCGGCGTCACCCAGCGGCCTGCCTGAAACTGCGCTTGGGCGCACGACCAGTGCTGGTCCAGCTCCCCTCCGGGCGGGATGCGGAAGGCGTTTAGATTGTAAAGAAGGGCGTTCCGCTGGTCATACCCGCTGTAGCGGTAGATCCAGCCGTCGGAGCCGCTGAGATAGAGATCGCGGGAAAAGAATCGGCCCACCTTGGCGCGGGCCGGTTTGGCGAGGATGGTCTTTCGAAGTTCGAGCATCTTGCGGTTGGACAGGGGCAGGTAGACCTCCGAAATGGCGAAGAGCAAAGCCCCGAAGGCCACCACGGTCAGCATGAAGGTGGCCGCCACCCTCTGCCAGGAGATCCCCAGGCTCTTGAGCGCCGAGAGTTCGCGGTGCCGCTCGAGGGCGGTCAGGGCCAGAGCCGTGGCGCCGAGCGCGGCGAGGGGGAGGATGTAGTCGTAGGTCACTTGGGGGAGGGAGAAGAGGTAGTAGGCCGCCACCGTGCGGAGGGGGACCTGGTGCCGCTGGACGTCGTCGGCCAGCTGCGAGAAATCGACCCCCACATAAAGGATCATGATGGTGGCGATGCCGAGGAGGAGGAAGGGGAGCCAAGTCCGGAGGAGATAGGCGTCCAGGACGAACGGGAACGCTCGGCGGAGGTCCCGCTCCTGCGGGAGGCCCCGGAGCCGGATGCGCGCCGCCCAGCCGCGCCAGGGGAGGGGAGGAAACCGGAACGACGGGATCATGGCGTAGGCGGCCGCCAGCATGCCGAACCCCAGGACGGGGGCCCACAGGGCGACCCCTGCGGCGATCTTGCCCTCGACGGCCAGATTTTCGCCCAGAGTGAGGAATATATAATCGCTAAGAATGATCAAGAGCGAAAGCACGAAGATCGGACCGCGTCCGGCCTCCCGCGCCGAGGTCCGGCGCAGACCAAGGGCGAAGGCGAGGAAGAGGAAGACCAGCGTGGTCGCTGGGATGGCCAGCCGCTTATGGAACTCCGCCGCCGATCGTCGGCGGAGCCGATCGTCCGTGGACCCCATGCCGGAAACGAGCTCCTCCATGGTCCGCTCGCGGAAGCCCTTGGCATAGGTGGCCGTGGAATCCGTCCAGGGAGGATAAAGGAGCAGATCCTGCTCTCCGGCGAAGTTGACCTGGTACTTCTGGCCCGCGGAATACAGCAAGTTCCGGGACCCCAGCAGCTTCAGCCAGATTTGATTGCCGTCGGGGTTCAGGTAGAGTTCGCCCCGCCGCGCGCAGAGGACCTGATCCACGAGGGGCTGGCTATAGTCGAAGATGATGACATCTCGCCAGAGCCGCTTGTTCTCGGAGATTTCGCGCATGAAGAGAATCTTGCCGGGAAAGGAGTCGAGGAAGGTTTTGGCCTGGACATTTTGGGTGAGGGAGGATTGAAGCAGCTCCAGCCGGTACCGCACCAATCGACTGTTGCTCCAGGGCAGGATGTAGACCATGATGATCAGGTTCAACAATACGAACGCCATGCCGGAGGCGATAATCGGAACCATAACACGCTTCCGTGAGAAGCCGAGAGAATAGAAGGCGAGGATCTCGCGCCCTGCCTGCATCTTGCTGACTGCGAACAGGACGCCGTACAGCACGGCCATCGGAATCGTGACTCCGAGGATGGAAGGAAAGCCCAGCAGGATGATGAAGAGGGATTTGTAAAGGGGGATGCCATGCCGGAGCGAGAGCTCCGAAACTTCGAGGAATGCCCGAACGAGAAACAAACTGGTGTAGAGGAGCAGGCCAAGGAGAACGGCCGGCATGATCTCGCCGCGCAGATATCGGTTCAGAAGGCGCATTCGCTTTTAATTATAGCACGAATATTACGTCCGATAATATATATTATGTAAAATAAATGATAATAATTAAAACCCTTCCCTATTGGGAGGCTTTTAATTTCTTCTTTGTTTTCTGATCGTCTTGGGTGATCCCCTCTTTCTCGATTCGCTCAATTATAGAGTGAAGAAAAGAAATCAGCGATTCTTTGTCGATTCCTTCCTTTTTAAACTTTAATTTTATTTCGATTGGATGATCGGATGACTTCGCTTTAAATAAAGCAAAATCCGTCGCTCTAGAGTTCTCTTTGCGCATTCTTCTTATCACTTCCCTACCTTTGCCCTCCATAATTGCGTCGATTAATTCGCGCATTTTCACTAAGTCGGGCGATTTTGCTATTTCAAGGAGCATCGATTTAGCGCTTATGTCGGCATGCCGACAGAGACTCTTAATCTCGTCGGGCATCGAAGCAATTGCAAGGATTTCGGTAATGGTAGATCTTTTTTTCCCGATCTTCTGAGAAATCATTTCATGCGTATAGCCGTATTTTTCTTGAAGAACTTGATATCCCTGAGCTTCCTCAAAGGGATCAAGTTCCTGGCGCTGGAGATTCTCTACAAGAGCGACTTCCAAACTTTGAGCGTCGTTTTCCACGGGTATCTCGATGCACGGAAGATGACTCAATCCGCAGGCCAATGCAGCGTGATAGCGCCGTTCACCAGCAATGATTTTGCATTTGCCGTCTTCGAGGGGCTGAACAAGAAGAGGCTCTAATACCCCATAATTGTGAATGGATTGAATCAATCCCTCCAGGTCGCCGAGATTCTTTCTTGGCTGATCGGGATTGACGACGATCGCTTCAATCGGGATCATCTTCCCAAGCGAATGATCGTCCCGGCTGAACAGGGTGTCGATAAAATGTGGCGAATGACGCATTTTTTTATCGTCTGGAAGTCCCCTTTTTTTAGACACGGCTCAGCACCTCTTCTGTTAATTGATAATATTCAAGGGCTCCACGGGAGCTTGGCGCGAAGGAGAAGATGTCTTCTTTATAGGCCGGCGCCTCTTCGAGGCGGACATTTTTGTGGATGATTGTTTTGAACAACTTGGCCCCAAAGGTCTTGTTGATCTGCTGGTGAATGTCTCGGGAGAGAATCGTGCGGCCATCGTATATGGTTAATAGTACACCGAGGATTTGGAGGGAGGGGTTCACCCGTTTCTTGACTTTGTCGATGGTTTCCACGAGATCGTCGGTCCCTTCCAAAGCAAAATACGAGGATTGAATGGGCACTAAGACATGGGTGGAAGCGACCATGCAGTTAACGGTCAGAATTCCAAGGGTGGGAGGCGTATCGATTACAATATATTGGTATTCACCCACGAGGGGCTGAAGAGCGTCTTTAAGGCAAAAATGGGCCTCCAATTCGCCCGCGAGTGCGTTCTCTAACTTGGCCAAAGCAATGGCGGAAGGTGCAATATCTAGATGCTCGGTGCGTGTATGCTGGATAATGTCACGGATCCTGCAACCTCCGGGCACAAGGGCGTCGTAGATGTTTCGACTTCCGGGCTCTGGTCGAATAAAAGAAATCGTCGCATTGGCTTGAGGGTCCATGTCGACGAGCAGGGTGCGAATGCCCTTGCGGGCCAATGCGGCGGAGAGATTGATTGCTGTGGTCGTTTTCCCCACGCCCCCTTTTTGATTGGCGACCGAAATGATCATGGCGCGCTTCCCTACATTTTGTATTTTCCGAGCGATTCCGGATCCAGGTCTTCAAGCCATCGTCGAAGTTTCTCCGCTTCATCCCCTTCGGAGGAAATGTCAATGCTCTGGGCCCGCTCCAAGACCGTGGAGTCGGCGAAAATCGGGCACCCGCTTCGGACGGCCAGGGCGATGGCATCGGAAGGACGGCAGTCGATGAGGTGCTCCGACTCCCCCACCCGCAGGCGGATTACCGCGAAAAAGATGTTGTCCTCCAACGCGCTGATCAGGACATCCACGATGCGGGCGCCTAATTTATCGAGGACGGCATTGAACAGATCATGAGTCATGGGGCGGGGTGAGGTGACGCTGTCCAATTTCATGGCGATCGCGTTGGCCTCAAAAATGCCAATCCAGATCGGAAGATAGCGCGTAGCGCCCTCCTGTTGGAGGATAAGAACGGGCATGTTGGACACCGGATCGAGAATGATCCCTTTAAGAACCATGGCGATTTGCATAGAAATGGCCTTAGTGTAGGAGATGGCAACTCGTTTGTCAAGGGGCGGATCTTGAATTCAGGAGAGCGTTCGCGATACAATGCGTTATCAGACCTAAAGGAGAATCTTATGCGCGCCATCATGTTCGGATTCCTCTTGTTTTCATGTCTCGCAGCGGCCCAATCCACGGCCAAACCAGATCCACGCGCCTTCGTGGCGGCGATGACCGAGCGGGTCGCACCCATGGCAAAGGCGATAGCCCTTAATTATTGGGAAGCGACCGCAACCGGGCGGCAAGAGCTTTATGCCCGGCAAGGGGAGCTCGAGCTGCAGTTGCGCAAGGTCTTCGCCGATCGGGCAGGCTTCGAAGCCCTCAAAGCGTTTCGGTCCGATAGCCGCATTACCGATCCCTTGCTCCGCCGCCAGATTGAGGTGCTGTATCTGTCGTTTTTAGAAAACCAGATTGATCCGGAATTGATGGAGAAAATAGTCGCCCTTGGGAGCGCCATTGAGGGCAAATTCAACACCCACCGAGCGGAATTTGAAGGAAAGAAAGTAGCGGACAACACGCTGGCAGAGGTTCTGAAGACCGACACCGACGAGGCCCGACGAAAAGCCGCCTGGGAGGCCTCCAAAACCGTTGGCGCCGTCGTTGTCTCCGACCTGCTTCAGCTCGTCCGGTTGCGCAATGAGGCGGCGCGGCAGCTGGGGTTCCGCAATTATTACGAGATGCGGCTGGCCGTCAATGAGCAGGATCCTCGCGAGATTGGACGAATCTTTGAAGAGTTGGCCAAGGCCACCGAAGAGCCTTTCCTGAAGGTGAAAGACAAGATCGATGCCGCGATCGAGAAACGCTTCGGGATCACCCGCGCCTCGATTCGTCCCCATCACTATCAGGATTTCTTTTTTCAAGAGATCCAAGAAGTTGGCGATGTGAACATGGACAGCCAGTTGAAGGACAAGGACGTTCGAAAAATTGCCGAGTCCTTTTACAATAGTATCGGGCTTTCGGTCACGGCCATGCTGGACCGTTCCGATCTGTATGAGCGGGAAGGCAAATACCAGCATGCCTACTGCACCGACATCGACCGGCATGGCGACGTACGCACCATGTGCTCCCTGCGCAACAACCGGTATTGGCTGGAGACCCTGATGCACGAGCTCGGGCATGGCGTTTACTGCATGAATATCGATCGGACGCTTCCCTGGCTTTTGCGGGAGGAGGCGCACACCTTCACCACCGAGGCGATCGCGGAATTGTTCGGCACTTTGCCCACCAATCCCGTTTGGCTCAAAAAGGCGGCGGGCATTCCCGGCCCCGTGGTGGACACATGGGCCCCGACGCTCGAACTGGAACGGAAGATGGGGCTGTTGATCTTCTGCCGCTGGAGTTTAGTCATGCTCCATTTTGAGCGCGCCCTTTATGAAAATCCGGACCAGGACCTCAACCGCCTCTGGTGGGACCTCGTGGAGAAATACCAGAAGGTTCGTCGACCCGATGGACGCAATCTCCCCGACTGGGCGGCCAAGATTCATCTCGCCAGCTATCCTGTGTATTACCATAATTACATGCTTGGCAACCTGCTGGCCTCGCAGTTGCTGCATTACATGGCCTCCAAGATCACCGGTCAGAAGGAGATCGCAATGCTGGACTTCACTGGAGACAAGCGCCTTGGGAAATACCTGCAGGAAGCGATCTTTGCCCCCGGAAAAACCCTGAGGTGGGACGAACTCATCCGCAAGGCCACCGGGGAGCCCCTGACCGCAAAGTATTTTGCCATGGATGTGGCGATCAAGTGATAGTAAATAATTCTATAATTATATGATAGTATCAGAAATATTTTATAGTATTCAGGGGGAGGCCCAGGCCATGGGTCTCCCCTGCTGTTTTGTGCGCCTTTCGGGGTGTCCGTTCCGTTGCACCTACTGCGATACCGCCTATGCCGCCGAATCGGGCGGGGAATCCCTTTCCATTCCAGACATCCTCGGGCGCCTCGCCGCCTACCCCTGCCGCCTGGCTGAGGTGACGGGTGGGGAACCGCTCGCCCAGCCCGATACCCCCGAGCTTCTCCGCGCCCTTCTCGACGCCGGATATTCCACTCTGCTGGAAACTTCCGGGCATCTCCCGCTCGGCCGGGTGCCGTCCGAAACCCGCATCGTCATGGACATCAAGACCCCCGGGAGCGGCCGTCCGGGGTTCCATCCCCGGACGATTGAACGCCTGGGGACCGGCGACTCCATAAAGTTCGTGATCTGCGGCAGGGAAGACCATGACTGGGCCGTCGCCCGGGTTCGGGAACTAGACTTAGCCAGCCGGGTCCCGGTCTATTTTTCGCCTGCCTGGGGAAGGGTCCGGCCGGATGACCTAGCGGCCTGGATCCTCCAGTCGGGCCTCCCCATCCGGCTCCATCTCCCGCTCCACAAGATCGTCTGGGGCGATCAACGGGGCGTCTGAGCGGGCCGTTTCCACCGCCGCGCCGCCGCCGCGATCCTCCGGTACCCAATCCGCCATTCCCCTCCCGATCCCCATTCGGCTTCCGGACCGAAGGAGCCCCGCCGGTAGGCCTGGAAGAAGGCGGTCGTTTCCCGGTCCAGCGCCGGCTCCCGGCGGCGGAAGACGGCCTCAACCCCTTCCGGCGCCAGGGTGTCCTCCCTTAATCCTTGGCTGAGAGCGACCCGGCGGCGGAGGCGCCGGTACTTTCCCATCAATCCCGCCATCGGCCTCCGGCGTCGCAGGGCCCAGGCGAACAGCATCCCAAGGGCGGCGAGGCCGAGGAAAAGCCCGGCGATCCTCGTCGGCGCCCCGGCCCGCTCCTCAAGCGCCCGCAAAAGGTCCATCTGGTCCGGAAACGCGAACCCGATGACATACCGGTCCCAGAAGAATGAAACGGTTTCCCACATGAACCCGACGCGCGATTGCATGGTCCCCCGCTCGAGGGGGGGGCGGAACTCCGGCGGCGTGGGGTCCAGCACGATCCACTCGCCGTCGATCCAGGCCTCGACCCAAGCGTGGGCGTTGCGGAACCGCACGACATAATAGTCCTGAAAGGGATTGTGCTCGCCCCCCATGAACCCCGCGGCCACCCGTGCCGGGATTCCCCTGGTTCGCAGGAGCAGCGCGCCGGCCGAGGCGAACATCTCGCAATGCCCCCGTTTCCGCTCCAGGAGGAACTCCGCCAACGCCCCGGGGCCCTTCTCATAATCCTCCAGGCCGTACCGGTACTCCATGGCGAACAGGCGGAGCATGGCCCCGGCCTGCTCCCGGGCGGGACGGTCTGCCGGGATGGCCCGGTCGGCCACCGTCCGCAACACCCCGGCCAGTTCCTCGGGGACCGACCCATCGGCCTCCTCGGGCGGCGCGGTGACCGCCGCCGCCGCCCGATCGATGAAGACGCGATAACTGAACTGCCGCTGGGCGAGCCAGGG
This sequence comes from uncultured Holophagales bacterium, assembly GCA_964603505.1. Lineage (GTDB taxonomy): Bacteria > Acidobacteriota > Thermoanaerobaculia > UBA2201 > UBA2201 > UBA2201. The sequence goes on from CAZRVT010000002.1 coordinate 62,576, forward strand.
CGAGAGCCTCACCGTTCCGTCGTCCCCGGCATGGGCGTAGGCGAGGGCCGCTTCAAGCCCTGCGGCCCCGTACGGCAGGGGCAGGTACTGCGGCGTGAGGTCCTTGGGGAAGGCCTCCAGCGAGGTGCGGACGGACCCCTCTTGAGGCCCCAGCCACAGGCGCCCGTCCGGTCGGAACCGCCTCAGGCGGTAGCGGGCGCCCGGGTCGCTCCAGTTCCCCCGGCGGAACACGCTGAAGGTCCGGGCCCGGAGGCGGAGGGCCTCTTCGTCCACACTCCCCCCTTCGAATCTGACCCGCAAGGCCACCCGTTCGTCGTCGGCCGTGTCGGCCATTCCGCCGACCCCCAAGGTGTCCAGGGAGAAGGTCCTCGCCCCCTCCGGTCGGGCCCGCCCTCCCGGGACATACGGTCCCCGCAAGCGGGGCAGCATCAGGAACAGGGGCCCCGCGAGCACGAGACAGGCAAGGACCAAGAGGGTGCCTCCCCGTCGCGCACCGCCCGGCGATGCCCCGATGCCCCGCATCATCCACGAGCAGAACAGTCCGGCGAGGGCCAGGAGGTGGAGCGCAAGGGCGGGGTGAGTGGAGTTGGCGGCCCCCGCCACCGCCAGGAAGAACACGAGGAGGGCGAACTGCGCCTGGTCCCGGCCGGAGCGCAGGTGGAAGGCCTTCAGGGCGATCAGGCTGAGAGACAGATGGACGGCGACCTGAATGAGCCGCCGGGAAAGAAATGCCATGTCGAGGACGAAGAGGGCCAAACACGCGAGCGACAGGAGGTTCATCCACCGGGCCTTCAAGGCGGGAGGGGCCACGCCGCGCCGGCTGCGCCACCCTTGGGCGGCCAGCGGCAGGGCGTAGAGCCCCGCCGCCCACCACGGCACCAGCCCGGTCAGCGGAAGCGGGAGGGCCGCCAGAAGGGCGGCCGCGAGGAGGTCGGTCATCCCTCGGGCTCCACCAGAGCGAGGAACCCGAGGAGCCGGCGCCGCTGCCCCTCCCCGGTCGCGGCTTCGAACCGACGGGCCGGGGTCGCCAGTCCGACCGCCTCGCCGCGGCGGAGGAGCCGGTCGCAGGCGGCGGCGGCCGCTTCGACGTCCCGTTCGAAACGCGCCGCGTCCCGCGTCCGCGTGTCCAAGAAGATCTCGACGCCGCCGCGGGCCCGGTGGTCGTATTCCACGGCGATCAACTGGCCCCGCTGCGCCGTTTTCTTCCAGTGGACATGGCGCGGGTCGTCCCCGTCCTGGAAGCCCCGGAGACCTCGGTGGTCGAAGACCTCCCCCCATCGGCTGGCCCGCTCCTCCTGCCCGTGTTCCCGCCGCCGGCCCCGGGGCGGATCGTGCCACGCTTCCAGGGCGGGATAGACGAGCACCGGATCGCGCCCCCCCTCCTCGCGGCCCCAGGAAAGGAGCCCGAAGGGGAAGCGGCTCTCGATCCGGAGGGTCGGCAGAGGGTGGAGGCCGCGCCGGGCGAACACCGCCCCGAAGCGGACCTGTCGGGCGCCTCCGGCCGGCACCGGGGGGCAGGAACGGCCGTTGATCAAGACCCCGGACTGCTCCCATCGGGCCCGGTTGCGCACCTCGATGAAGACATCGGCCGGCTTGCGCGCGAAGAGCTCCCCGGCGTTGACGCTGCCGATCTCCAACCGCCGCAGGGAGAGGATGGAGGCGGTGCCCGAGACCACCAGCAGGCCCAGCAGGAGGGCGGCGACCATGTAGAGCGCGTTGTTCCCGGTGTTGGCCGCGGCAGCCATCACCACGGCGGAAAGGAGAATGTAGGCCGCCCCCAGGGGGAGAAGGCGGATCCGCATGCGGTCAGACGGGGACGGGGACCAACTCCGCGATCTCCATGACGGCCTCCTCCAGCGGTAGGCCGGCGTCCCGCGCGAGCATCCGGTGCGCCAGGACGGGTCGGACGAGGGCGAGGACGTCGTCGGGGGTGACGAAGGCACGGTGTCGGATGAGGGCATGGGCGCGGGCGCAGCGAGCGAGCTGGATGCCGGCCCGCGGGCTGGGGCCCAGCAGGATCCGCCGGTCGGCCCGAAGGGCCTCCAAGATGGCCAGGAGGTAGCGAAGGACCTTATCGGCCACATGCACCGATTCGGCCTGCCGCTGCAGCTCCAGGAGCCGCTCGCGGTCGAGGGCGGGCGCCATGGCCTCGAGCGCCGGCTCGCAGTCCCCTCCCCGCAGGAGCTCCCGCTCGACCTCCGGTCCGGGATATCCCATGGACAGGCGGAGGGCGAAGCGGTCCATCTGCGACTCCGGCAGCGGGAAGGTTCCGGAGAACTCCAGGGGGTTCTGGGTCGCGAGGACGAAGAAGGGCTCCGGAAGCCGCCGCCGGCGCCGGTCGAGCGACACGGCCCCTTCCTGCATGGCCTCCAGAAGGGCCGACTGCGTCTTGGGCGTAGCCCGGTTGATCTCGTCGGCGAGCAGCACGTGCGTGAAGACCGGGCCCGGGGCGAACTCGAACTCCTGGCGCGCCTGGCTGAACACGGTGACGCCGAGGATGTCGGCCGGCATCATGTCGGCGGTGAATTGGACGCGCTGGAACTCCAGGTCCATCCCGCGGGCCAGCGCCCGCGCCAACAGGGTCTTGCCCACCCCCGGGACGTCCTCCAGCAGCACATGGCCCCGGGCCAGCAGGGCCGTGGCGGCGAGGCGCACCACTTCCTCCTTGCCGAGCACGACGCCGTTGACGGCGGCAAAGAAGGAATCGAGGCGGTCCAAGGCGGTCATCACTCTTTTTTACGGGGCGTCCGGCGGCATTATTTCCGGAAAAAATAAGGACGCGGAAGACCAAACGGCCTTCGCGCGTCCGAACGGACCTGGAATGGACGGTTCTACTGACCCTGGGCGGGGGAAATCGGGAGGCCGCGCAGGGCACCCTCGTCCTGAATCTCGGTGGCGGTGTCGCCGCCGGTGGTGTAATGGTCGAGGTAGAACTTGCGGAAGAGGTTCGCATTGCGCTGGAGGATCAGATCGGCCGACTGTACGGTGACGAGCGCCTCCGGCGTCTCCGCGGCAACGGAGCCGCCCACGACGACAAGGAGGTCGGAAAGGGCTCGGCCGTTCAGTTGGGCGCTGATGTTCCAGCCCGCCGAGGGCTTGAGGCCGAGGTTTTCAAGGAAGGAAACGGCGTCCTGCTCGGAAACGCCCTCCGGCAGTTTGGCCTTGATGACCTTGACGATCTTCACGGCGAACTGCCCCTGGGTGATGATGGCGTTGGGATCCTGCTGGCCGAAAGCCAGCATGCCAAAACAGAATACCGCAGCGAGCACCAGAACACGCTTCATACGGGCGTACCTCCTTGGGATTGGCGTATCTAATATAGCGAAAACCGATGGGCTTGTCAAGTCAGATGATCATCCGCTTCTTCTTGGCGGACGGCTTCCTCGAAAACCCCTTCTTTTCGAGGGTTTCCTCGTCGTAACCCTTATAATAATAGTAGTAGTGGTAATAGCTGTAGGCCGAGTCCCGCTCGAAGTCGACGTCGTTGATCACGGTGCCGATCAGGTTCGCCCCCCCCTTCACCAGCCCTTGGACGCACTGGCGGATGATCCGCCGGTCGAGCTCGTTGTAGCGGATGACCAGGATGCTCATGTCGGCGAGCGTTGCCAGGAGGACGGGGTCGGTCACCGAGAGGATGGGCGGCGAATCGATAATCACCCAGGTGTACTTGGCGCGCAGCGTGCGGATGAAGTCGGCGAAGCTCTTCCGGGTGATGAATTCGGGGGGATTGGGAGGAAGAGGCCCCGTCGGCACCACCCAGAGGTTCGGGATGCCGGTGTCCAGGGTGATTTCCTCCTGCGTCTTGCCGAAGAAGTAGGAGGTGATTCCCACCTGGTTGCTCAGGTTAAAGGTCTTATGGACCGACGGGCGGCGGAAGTCACAGTCCAGCAGGACGACGGAGTCCCCCGCCGAGGCGAGGATTTTCGCCAGGTTGTAGGAGGTGGTGGTCTTTCCTTCCCCCGGGCCCGACGAGGTGACCAGGATGACCTGGTGGAGCTCCTCTTTGCGGGCGAAGATAACCGCCGTGCGCAGCGACTGGTAAAACTCCTTGAGAACCTTGATCTTCTCCGGCGAGTAGGAGGGGATGACGGAGAGGACGCTATGGCCGATGTAGCGCTCCACGTCGCTGGGCGTCTTGATGGACGAATCGAGGTAGTCGAGCGCGAAGACGAACCCCAGCCCCAGCAGCAGGCCCATCATCAGTCCGAGCACCGTGTTCTGCCGGGTCTTGGGGGAGACCGGCGAGGCCGGCTGCACGGCGGGATCGATGGTCCGGATGCGGTTGATGCCCACGGTGGAGGAGAGTTCCATTTCCTTGCTGCGCCGCAGCAGGTCCTCGTAGAAGGCCTTGTCCTGCTCCCAGTTCTCCTTGATTTTGGAGTATTGGAGCTGGCTGCGGGAGTAATTGATGGACTCCTCCTTCAAACTCTGGATGTTGCGGAAGAGCTCCTCCTCCCGGCTCCGCTTGATCTTGTATTCGGTTTCGAGCGAGCCGATGAGGCCGGCGACCTCGCGGCGGATGCGCTCACGGATGTCGTCGATCTGCTGGCGGACCGCCTTGACGTTGGGATGGTCCTCCTTGTACTGCTTCTTCAGGTCGTTGATCTTCAGCTCCAGCTGGATGCGCTGGGCGTTGAGCTGCTTGAGCGCCTCATTGGCGAAGGCCTCGGGAAAGGAATCGGACGCGTTGCGCCCCGATCGGAGCTCTTGCAGAGCCTTGATCTTCGACTCGATGTCGATCCGCTCGACCTTGGCCCTGGCGTATTCCTGATTGAGCTTCTGGATCTGCTCGGTGACGACGTTCTCGCCGGTGTTCGAGATGTAGACGCTCTGGGAGCTCTGCTGGAACTGCGTGAGGCTGCGCTCGCTCTCCTCAAGCTTTTTGGAGATGGGTTCGAGCTGCTCGTTGATGACGAGGAGGATCTTCTGGGACTTGCGGAGGTTGTCCAGGATGTTCAGCCGGGAGTATTCGTCCACCAGGGTATTGACCCAGACGGCGACCTGGCGCGGATCGGTGCCCCGCATCCTGATGTTGAGGATGTTGCTCTCCTCCATCCGATCCACCTTGATGGCGCTCTGGAAGGCGCGGGCGGGGTCGGCCGCCTGGTTGAACGGGAATCGGGGGTCCTTGGCGAACACCGCGGCCACCTGCTGGGACAGCCGGTAGGACTGGATGACGCGGACCTGTTCCCCCATGTAATAGTTGAAGTCGAACCAATAGGTCGGCGAGTAGACCTGACTCTGCGTCAATTGGGGGGCGCTCACGTCGATGCTGATGGTGGAGATCGCCTCATAGACCGGGGTCTGCAGTTTAGACCAGACGAAGGCGCCGGCCCCAAAGAGGACCAGGAACAGCAGGACGTAATAGCGGCCCTTCCAAATGATGCGCAGATATTCCTTAAGGTGGACATGGGTGAGGAGCACATCCCCGTCCTCCGGGGGCATCGGAAACAGGGGCTCGGAAGCCATTGGGTTAAAAGATCCTTTTATTGATGATGATGGTGTCGGACGGCAGCAGAACGATGTCCTCGGCCTTCTGGTTCTTGATGTCCCGATAGTTGATCTTCATGATGGCTTTCTCCCCCCCCGCCTCCCGGTGCAGCTCGATGTCCTTCTGGTCGGCGAACTTGCCGAATCCGCCGGCGAGGGCGATGGCCTTGAGCAGCGTGGTGTCGGAGGCGATCTCGTATCTCCCGGGCTTGGCGACTTCACCCTGGATGTAAAAGAAGCTCTTGGCCGTCACGGTGAGGGTGTCGCCGGGAAGCAGGCGCATCTGGTTCCGCCCCCCCGTCCCGGCGATGAGGTCCTCGACCCGGATCGTGTAGACCCCCGTCTTGCCCATGCTCTCCGGCCGCTGCAGGGTGATGATATCCCCGGCTTCGGGGGTCAGCCCGCCGGCCTCGGTAATCACCTCCAACACGGTGAGCGGACCCTTGAGAAACTTGCGCCCGGGCTGCTTGACCTCCCCGAGCACGTTGACGGCGTAGGAGCGGAACTCCTTGACCGCGACGCTGAGCTGGGCATCCACGAAATAGTCCTTTTCGAGCAGCTTCTCCAGTTTGTCTGCCGCCGCCTGTGTGCTCAGGCCGGCCACCGCCACGTTCCCGAGCAGGGGGAATCGGATGCTGCCGCCGGCGTCGATTTCGTAATCGCCCGAAAGCTGGGGCTCCCCGTATACCGTCACGGCGACGATGTCCCGCGGCCCGAGGACATATCCTTCGGCGGGGCCGATGGAAAGCGCCTCGCCCTCCCCGGGAGAAACGGCGGGGAGGGCGGAGGGTATCACAAGGGACAGCAGTCCCGCGAGGATCAGAAGACGCATCGGATGCGACCGGACGGCCGGAGGCCTCCCGGGGATCAGTACCCCACGATCAGGTTGAGCAGGACGGCGTTGACGGAGTAGTCGCAGCCCTGGGTGCAGTGTTCGCTGGAGTCACGCTCCTCGTGCTTCAGGTTGAGGCGCGCGGAGATCCGGGGGGAGAAATGGTAGCCGAGATAGCCGATCAGGCCCCAGGTGTCGTCGGTGCGGGTGGAATAGCTGTATTCGTTCTTGCCGAACGCGCCGCCCAGCGATCCGTAGAAGTCCTCGCTGATGGTGAAGTTGTAGGCCACCTCGAAGCCGGTGTTGGTGTAGGCGGAAACATCCTGGTAATTGGACGCGTAAGCCTGGCGGACGAGGCCGAGGGTCAGGTCGTTGGAAGCGGCGAAGTTCCACACCATCCGGATGTCGGCGTCCCAGTCGGCGTAATCGTCGTCGGTCTCCTCGAAATCGAGGTCCTCGTAGCCCACCTTGATCGAGGCATTGACCGTGGGGGTGAGGTCCCCGTAGAACTTGACGTAGTAGTCGTAGCCGCTGTACTCGCGCCACACGAGGGTGTCCTCGGGACTGTAGTTGGTGTAGTTGACGCCGATGGCCATGCGGAGCAGCGGGTTCATGTAGCGCTGGAAGGAGGCGCCGAAGGTCTCGGAGGACCAGTCGTACCACGCCAGGTTCGTGTAGCCGCCGGCGAATTGCACGTCCTGCATGTCGGCGTAGAGCCCGAACCCGGTGGTGTCGCTGAAGAAGTATTGCATGTCGAGGACGGCTTCGTTCTTGTCGAACGGGGCGTCGTTGAACACCAATTCGGCGCCGGGATCGAGCTCGGAGACCTCGAGCGTGCCGTCCTTGATGTAGTAGTCGGCGACCTTCAATTCCAGGCCGCCGGAGGTCTTGAAGTTGCCTTCGGCGTCGAAGAAGTGCGTCCAGTTCTCGTTGAGATCGTAGTCGGAGTAGTCGCGGTACTGGGGCACCCACGCGAAGCGGAGGTAGCTGGTCTCGCTGGGAAGCTCGAGCAGAAGCTTCGGGCGGATCACGTAGATATCATCCGAGACCTCGTCGCTCTCGGTGAGGAAAATGTTGTCGTTGTTCTCGTAAAGGAACTCGACCGAGGGGGCGAAGAGCATCCGGCCGACGGAGATCCCCTCCTTGGTCGTCTCCGTTCCAGAGTCCTGGACGGCGGGTTCCTGCGCGAACGCGAACACGGACCCCAACGCGACGAGACACATTAGAACCTTCTTCATGCGAGCCTCCTGAGTAGGTATGATAGCGGAGTCAAGTATACCATAAATAACAGGATTGTCAAGTATTTTACGGTAGCATGCCCCCTGCCGGCGACACGGCTTGCCGCCGTCCGGAAAATCAAGTATAATTAAAAACAGCGCCCGTAGCTCAATTGGATAGAGCACCAGACTACGGATCTGGGTGTTAGGGGTTCGATTCCCTTCGGGCGCGCTTTTTCTCCCCTCCCCCGACTGCTCCGCCCCCACCCGCCGGAGAGCTTATTCCCAGCGCAGGGCCTCGATGGGTTTGAGCGCGGCGGCTCGGCTGGCGGGGAAATAGCCGAACCCAACCCCCACCGCCAGCGAAACGCCCGTGGAGACACCGATGGACCAGAGCGGCACGGCGGTGGTCCAGTCGGCGAGCCACCCGACCGCGTAGGCGATACCCACTCCGAGGAGGATCCCCAGGACCCCGCCGCTTCCGGAGATCAGGCTGGCCTCGATCAGAAACTGGAGCAGAATCTCCCGGCGCCTCGCCCCCACCGCCCGCCGGATCCCGATTTCGCGGACCCGCTCCAGCACCGAGGCCAGCATGATGTTCATGATGCCGATCCCCCCCACCAGGAGCGAGATCCCCGCGATGCACCCCATGACGATATTGAAGATCCGTTGGGTCTCCTGGCGCTGCTTCAGCAGGAGCAGGGGCACCACCACCTCGGCGTCGTCGCGGTCGCCGTGCAGGCGCCGCAGGACGCGCTCCGCCAGCGCCTTTTTCGCCGGCAGGTGGTCGAGCCCGTCGAAGCTGAGGGCGATCTCGTCGAGGGGCGATTCCCCCCGGGCGATCCCCTCCCGCAGCCGATAGGCCGGCAGGGGCAAATACACCGTCCGCTCCGCTTCCTCGACCTGAAGCCCCTTCAGCTCCCCCTTCGCCTCGAATCCCTTCCCCGTGGTGCCGACCACGCGGTACCAGGTGCGGCGGATTTTCACCAATCCTCCCAACGGGTCCCGCCCTGCGAACAGATCCATGGCGAGCCGGTTCCCGAGCACGCAGACGGGACGGGCTTCCCGGGCGTCCTCGGGCGAGAAGAAGCGGCCGCGGAGAATCCTCAGATTGAGCAGGGCCGCGTAGTCGGCCGCCACGGCGAAGACGTCCGCCTGGGCGCGGGTGCGCTCGGCCGTCACCTCGGCGCCCCGGAGGGCCTTGAGGGGACTGGCCTTGCGCACCCCCGGCAGGACCGCCCGGAGCGCCGCAAGGTCCCGCTCGGTGAGCCGGGGCACCGCCTTCGTCTCTCGGTCGGGGGAAGCCGGCTCGGCCGGCTTGACCTTTACGATGAGGTGCTTCTCCCCCATCAGGCGGATGAGGTTGAGGGCCTCGCGCTTGGCGCCCTCCCCAATGGAAAGCATGCCGATGACAGCACCGACGCCGAAGAACACCCCCAAGGCGGAAAGGAGGGTGCGGAGCTTGTGGGTGGCAAGGGCCGCGAGGCAGACGGCCAGGATCTCCCTCAACACCGGCTCAGGGGCGGGTCGCCTTTTCCGGCGGCAGCATCAGGATCCGGTCCCCATCGGCAAGCCCGTCCTTGACGATGATATGGGTGGCGTTGCGATCGCCCAACACCACCTTGGCGGCGCGGGTCCCGAAGCGCTCCCGGACCTGGACCCAAGCGCCCCCCTCCTCCTGTCGGACGCTCTCGATGGGGACCGACAGGACGCCGGAATGAGTGGCGACGACGATGGAGGCCCGGGCGGTCATCCCGGGCTTGAGGCGCTCGTCGAGCCGGTCCAGGCCAATCACCACCTCGAATTCCTTCTTGGCGGCGTCGTACTCCCGCTTGGTGCCGACCTGGCCGACGGAGCGCACTTTGCCGGGCAGGCTGAGATCGGGGAAGGCGTCGAGACTGACGGTGCAGGGCTGTCCCTCCCGCAGGATGCCGGCGTCCACCTCGGAGGCCCACACCTTCACCTGGAGCGTCGCGAAGTCGGGCAGGGCAATGATCGCGAACCCCGGCCAGACCGAGTCCCCCACCTGGACCTTGCTCTCCTCGCTCCCCTTCCAAATCTCGTTGACCACCACCAATCCGGAGGAGGGGGCCCGGATCTCCATCTTCTTCAACGAATCGACGGCGAAGTCGTACTGGCTCTGGGCGTTTTTCCGGCGGACTTCCAGGATCCGCCCCTGGGAGGCCGCGGCCTCGCGCTCGGCCTCGAGCTTGCTCTTGGTCCGCTCCAGACGCTCGCCGGCGTTCTGCAGCCGCAGGCGGGCCTGGTCCAGCTCTTTGCGGGGCACCAGCCCCTCGTCCTCCACCAGCTGAACGCGAGCGAGGTCGTAATCGAGCTGGGCCCCCATCAGCTGCATGGCATACTCGTTCTCGAGGGCGGCGAGCTGCGCCCGCTTTTGCTGGATCTCGGCCTCGAGGCTGCGGAGCTCGGCCTCCTTTTCGGAGAGCTCCTTCTGAAGCTCTCCGGGGTCGAACCGGACGAGGAGATCCCCCTCCCGAACGGTGGTCCCCTCCTTGACCAGCCAGATGACCTGCAGACGCCACCGCACGGGGGGCGCGGTGACCGAGACCGACCGCTCGGCGAATACCTCGCCGGAGGCCTCCACCGTCACATCGAGGCGGCCCCGGGAAACGGTGAAGAGGAGGTCGTCCCCCTCCCGGCCGGCGATCCGCCAGACCGTCCCCACGGCGGCCAGCAGGAACAGGCCGCCGACCAGAGCGATGCGCCGCCGTCCCACGGAGAGGATCAGAACTTGAACCGACGGGGCTTGCGGGTCTTCCAGCCGCCCTTGCGGTAGCCGTAGGCCGCGAGGATGGGCATCAGGAGGGTGGCCTCCCCGTAGACCATCTGCTCGTAGGAGGTGGAGACCTTCCCCCAGCTGGAGGCCTCGCGCAGCGTGGAGCCCGAGAGCGCTCCGTCGCGCTCGTCCGCTACGGTGATCTGCACGGCGTATTTGTGCATCGGGGCGTCGTATCCCAGCACCTCAGCCGCGACGACGATGTCCTGAGCGAAGTTCTTGGGGACGCCTCCCCCGATCATCACGAGGCCGGTCTGCTTAGAGGCCAGCTTGACCATCGTCAGTTCTCGGAAGTCGCGCACGGAGTCGATGGTGACGTGGCGGTCGGGATGGCGCACCTGGTGGTGCACCAGCCCGAAGCCGGCGGAACAGTCGGAGAACGCCGGGGCGAACAGCGGGACCCCGGCGCGGTAGGCCGCCGCCACGATGGAGTCCTCGGCCTTGATCCGCTTGCGCTCCAAATACTTCGCCATCTCGACGAAGAACTCCCGTGACGAGTACGGGCGCGGCTCCAGAGCGTCCGCGATGCGCGCGATGGTCTCGTCGCAGATCCGGAGGTGGTCCTCGTCGATGTAGGTGTCGTAGATGCGGTCGATGTGCATTTCGCGCATCTCGTTGTCGTCCACGAAGGGGGTGCCGATGTAGTGTTTGAACCCGAGGGCCTCGAAATAGTCCTGATCCACCAGGTTGGCCCCCGTCGAAACGATGACGTCGACCATGCGGAGGGCCACCATGTCGGCGATGACCTTCTTCAGGCCTGCCGAAATGAGGGACCCGGCGAGGCAGAGGATGATGGTGCACTCCCGGTCGCGAAGCATGCGGTCGTAAATGGCGCAGGCGCGGGAAAGGTTGCGGGCCTGGATGGCCATCCCGCCCATGGCCTCGACCATCGGGACCACATCGAGCGTTTTCATGTCGATGTGGCGGATGGGGTCCTGAAGCAGACGGCGTTTCTTGGCTTTGAGCTTGGCGTTCACGGTTCCCTTACCTCCAAGGCGATCGGATTGGGCCCCCGTCTCAGAGGGCGATGTCGAAGATCTTCCACTTTCCCCGGCCACCCGCGACCAGCACCACCGCCGATTTCGGAACGCCGAAATGGCGGCCCAGCGCCTCCTGGATGGCCCGGTTGGCCTTTCCCTCCCTCGGCGGGGCTTTAACGCGAACGAGGAGACGGCCGTCTGCCGCCTCCTCGACGCTTTCGGTCCGGGCGCCGGCCCGGGCCTCCACGGTGACGCGCATGGCTCCCCGGGGGACTACTCGAACTCGACCAGGTCCCCCAGGTGGATCTCCCGCACGCTCTCCAGCACCCGCGCGGTGGCGGTGTTCTCCTGGACCGTCAGGATGCCCAAGCGCCCCTGCACGATGCGCTGGGCGCCCGCCTCCTCCCCGTAGCGGTAGATCCGGAGCAGGTCGCCCGACTTGACGCCGTGCGCGGAGCCGAGATCCACCGTCACCATGTGCCCCTGGAAGATGCTCACCATGTCGTCCTTGGCGTGGACGATGCGCCCGACCGGCTCCTTCACGTCCGGAGGGCACAGGACGGCGAAGGGCGGGAGGACCCGGGCGGGGATGGGGAACGGGCTGAAGGGCGCCAGGCGGTCGTTGCGGAGGATATCCTGGCAGGCGGACATGATCTTGGCCGTGGCGGTGTTCTCCTGGGCGCAGAGGACGATCAGGCGGCCCGTGTAGAGCCACAGGCGGCCCAGGGGACGGTCGCCGCTCTTCAGAACGCCGCCGTCGCGGATGATGAAGAACTCGTCGCCCGCGTGGACATTCTGCGCGGTGCCGCCATTGACATAGACGATCTGCCCCTCGGTCAGCGAGAAGCGGAGGCTGCTCTCGTCGGTGCCGGTGATGGCCAGGGGAAAGGCCTGTTCTTCCGGCGTCACCGTGGCGTAGCAGTAGACATCGGACTCGTCCCCGATGGGGACCGGCTTGGCTGCGGGTATGCCGGGCGCCTCCTCGGCAGGGGGCGCCTCGCCGGCGGGGGGCGCCTCGACCGGCGGCGCCTCCTCGACCCCGGGAACGGAGGACGGCGCGGCGACCGCGGCGATCAATAGCGGGTCGCCGGGATAGATCCAATGGGCGTCGGTAATGTACTTGTTCTGCTCCCAAATCTGCGGCCAGAGGTACGGGTCGCCCAGGTTCTTCTGGGCCAGGTCCCACAGGGTGTCGCCGGGCTGGATGATGTAAAAGGTCATCCCTTCCGGGGGGGCCTGGGGAGGATCATAGGGCGTCCAGTGGTCCCCCACCTGGTGGAGCGGCCGGGGCGGGGCGGTCTGGGCGAACGCTGCAACGGCAAATCCCAGCGCGATCAGGACCACAATCACGGAACGGCGCATACCGGACCTCCAATCCTTAATAGGCATACCGCAGAGGTAGGTTAAGCTAAAATTCTTGATTTGTCAAGACTTCGTCACTTCAACCCCGGCCGCCTCGGCCATGCCGAAGTACTCCTTTGCGGCATCCATGTCCCCCAGATCCCGGTAGGTCCAGCCAAGCAGCAGATAGACCTTTCCCATCTTGGAGTAGTCCGGAAAATTCCGCTGGAGGAACTCCAGGCGGCCGATAGTCGCCCGGAACGACTTGCGCTTGAAGTAAAACCAAGCCACATTGTACTCGTGGTCGGCCAGAATCTCCCGGCAGGCGGCCAGGCCGGCTCGGGCCTCCTCCGCGTGCGGCCCCTCCGGAAAGATCTGCAGGTAGCGGTTGAACGTCACCATGGCCTGGTTGACGTCCGACGGGTCTTTATCCGGATGGGGCTTGAGCGCCAGCGAGAGTTTGCCCTGCATAAACAGGGCATACTCGGCCTGGGGGGCCTGCGGGAAGCGGCTGTAGAAGTCGGCGAACCGCTGGCGGGCCTCGATCTTGTTCTCGATCCCCACCTCCAGGGCATAGGCGTCCGCCATCCGGAGGAGGGCCTCCACCGCCTGGGGGCTGTTGGGGAAGTTCTCGTACAGGAACCGGAGGTAGAGCCGCGCCCGGTCATACTCCTTCGCCTCGAAGCGCTTGTTCCCTTCGGCCAGGAGCTCCTCCGCGGAGAGGGTGGGAAGGGAGGCGTTGATGCGGTCGGTCTCGGTCATGATTTTGCAAGAGGCCGCCAGGGCCGCCAGCAAGAGAAGGCGCAGCCAGGTCTTCATCGGATCGCTTTCAGGGCCCGGAGGGCCCGTGCCGGATCGGGGGCGCCGTAGACGGCGCTCCCGGCGACAAGGATGTCGCCGCCGGCGTCCAGGACGGCCGGAGCGTTGGAGGGGTCCACCCCGCCGTCGAACTCGATCAGAAACCGGAGCCCCCCCTCCGCGCGGGCCCGGCGCAGCCACTCCACTTTGGCGAGGGTTTCGGGGATCATCCGTTGGCCCGAAAACCCCGGGTTCACCCCCATCACGCAGACCAGATCGGCGAAGGGAAGGGCCGGCGCCAGGATCTCCACGGGGGTGAGGGGATTGAGCGAGACCCCGGCCTTCCGGCCGCCCGCGCGGATGGCGGAGAGGACGGAGTGGAGGTGAGGGCAGGCCTCGACGTGGACGGTGATCCAGTCGGCGCCGGCCCGAAGGAAGGCCTCCAAGTGGAGGTGCGGTTCCACGATCATCAGGTGGACGTCCAGCGGCAGGGGGCTGATGCGCTTGAGGGCAGCCGCCACCGGGGGCCCCAGCGTGAGGTTGGGGACGAAGCGGCCGTCCATCACATCCACGTGGAGCAGGTCGGCGCGGCCGCGCACCGCCTGCGCGACGGCCCGATCCAGGCGGGTGTAGTCCGCCGCGATGATCGAGGGGGAGAGGTAGGGCCCGCCGCCGGGTCTCATGAGCGCCTCCGGTTCACGGTCAAAACGATGGGGTCCCCGGCCCGGACGCGGCTCCCCGCGGCGGGGGTCTGCGCCATGACGACGCCCTCCTGGAAGTGGGGCAGGGCGATCTCGCGGTCGCGTTCCGGCCGCAGTCCCCTGGCGAGCAGGGCGGGGCGGACCGCCTCGGCCGACCGCCCCGTGCAATCGGGCATGACCCAGGCAGGTTGGGAGCCGGGCCCCGCCACCAGCAGCGCCACGCGGCTATCGGGCGGCGAGGGGACCCCCGCCGGAGGGCTCTGGGCCGCAACGGTGCCGGGCTCGGCTCCGGCCACCCCGGCGGTGGCCACGTCGACGATCTCCACCCCGATCCCGCGGAGCGCCAGCTCCGCCTCCTGCAGGGGCCGTCCGGTCAGGTCGGGGAGGACCATGCGGGCGGGGCCGAGCGAAATGCCCACACGCACCAGCCCACCCTTCTTGATGGAACTTCCCTGCCGCGGCTCCTGCCGGACGACCCGGCCCGGCGCGATCTCCTCGGAATGGGCGGCGAGACCGCTGTCCAGGACGAATTCCAGGTTGAGGCCGGCCAGGTCGCCCTGCGCCTCCTCCAGCGTCCGCCCCGTGACCGCGGGAACGGTCACGCTGCCGCTCTGGATCGTGGCCGTGAAAGCGAACCAGAAGGCGACGAAGAACGCGGCGACGCAGAGCGCCGCCAGGCCTAGCTTCTTCAGCATCGCGCCCAGTGTAGCACGGAGGGCCGGGTCCGGCTACATGTAGAGGCCGCCGGAGACATTGAGCACATGGCCCGTGATGTACGCGGCCTGCTCCGAGGCCAGGAAGGCCACGGCGTGGGCGATGTCCTCGGCCTCGCCGAGGTGGCGGAGGGCGATGGCGTCCTTGAGGCGGTCGATCTGCTCCCCCTGGAGCCGGTCGGTCATCGGGGTTTTGATGAAGCCCGGGGCCACGGCGTTGACCGTGATGCCCCGCGAGCCGACCTCCCGGGCCAGGGACTTGACAAACCCCGTGATGGCGGCCTTGGTCGACGCGTAGTTGGTCTGGCCCGGGTTGCCCATCAGGCCCGTGACCGAGGAGATGGCGACGATCCGGCCCCACCGCTCGCGCATCATGTCGCGGACCAGCTCCTTCGTCAGCCAGAAGAGGGGCTGGAGGTTCACCTTCATCACCAGGTCCCATTCGTCGTCCGACATCCGCATCAACAGATTGTCGCGGGTGACCCCGGCGTTGTGGACCAGGATGAGGCAGGGGCCGTGCGCGGCGGTCTCCCCCTGGACCGCGGCCAGGGTGGCCCGCGGGTCGGTGATATCGGCCACGAGGGTGCGGACATCCGCCCCCTTGCCGGCCAGGGCGGCGGCGGTGGCCGCGAGCGTCTCCGCCTCCCGGTCCAGGAGGAGAAGCCGGGCCCCACAGGCGGCGAGGTCGGCCGCGATAGCCGCCCCGATCCCGCGCGCCCCGCCGGTGACGAGCGCTCTTCTTCCGGTCAGGTCGATCTTCATGGTCGCTCCTTATGGCGGCGTGCCGGCGCCTATTATCGCACATCACGGTAGGCAGCGGCTGGTTTATAATGATAGAAATTTCACTTGGAGGCCGTCCATGCCCTTCATCGCATTCCGGATGCCCTCGCTGCTCCGGGGGATGTCCCCCCATCCGGCGGCCGGCCCGATCAAGGAGGTCAGACCCATGACGTACCAAGCGAAGGATTACGCGGCGTTGCTCGGCATGGCGGGGTTCTCGGAGACCCTGCTGAAAAACCACTTCACCCTCTACCAGGGCTACGTCGCCAACACCAACAAGCTGTTGGACGCCCTGGAGACAATGGCGAAGGACAACAAGACCGCCACGCCGGAGTTCGCCGAGCTGAAGCGGCGGCTGGGGTGGGAATTCAACGGCATGCGCCTGCACGAGCTGTATTTCGAGAACCTCGGAGGCAAGACCGCCCTCCGGGCCGACGGCCCCCTGGCGAAGGCCCTGGCGGCCCAGTTCGGCTCGGTGGAGGCGTGGGAAAAGGAGTTCCGGGCCACCGGCGCGATGCGCGGCATCGGGTGGGTGGTGCTGTATCGGGACCCCGACGGCGGCCGGCTGATGAACTTCTGGATCAACGAGCACGACGTCGCCCACCCCGCGGGCTGCGTCCCTCTCCTGGTCATGGATATCTTCGAGCACGCCTTCATGCCGGATTACGGCCTCAAGCGCGCCGACTACATCGAGGCCTTCTTCAAGAATGTGAATTGGGACAGGGTGGAGGCCCGGCTGAAGTAGCGCCCGTCTCCCCGCCGTCCCGCCTGCGCTATGGCTTGGACAGGAAGGCGTCGAGGGCGGCAACGTCGGAGAGGGAGATCACCTCCGCCTCGGGGTAGATCTTGGAGACCAAGCCCGAGAGCACTTTGCCGGGCGCCACCTCGACGAACCGGGCCACCCCCTGGGCGCGGAGGAACTCGACGGTCTGGATCCACCGCACCGGGCTGGGGACTTGGCGCTCGAGGGCGTCGCGCAGGGCCCGGGCCTCGGTTTGGGGGGCGGCGTCCACATTGGTGATCACGGGCATGGCCGCGTCCATGAAGGTGAGGTGGTCGAGGATGGCGCGCAGGCGGACGGCCGCCGGCTCCATGAGGGCGCAGTGGAAGGGGGCGGAGACCTTCAGAGGGATAACCTTGCGGATCCCCCGGCCCTTGAGCACCTCCACGGCCCGGTCCACGGCGGCTTTCGCCCCGGAAATGACGATCTGGTTCGGGGCGTTGTAGTTGGCCACGGAAACGACCCCGGCGGCCTCGGCCTCGCGGCAGCTCTCCTCGATGAGGGCCGCATCGTCGTGGATGACGGCCGCCATGGCCCCTTCTCCCTCCGGCACCGCCTCTTGCATGTACTTGCCGCGGAAGTGGACGGTGCGGACGGCGTCCCGGAAGGCGAGGGCGCCAGCGTGGACGAGGGCGGAGTACTCTCCGAGGGAGTGGCCGGCGACGAAGGTCGGGCGGCGGCCCGCCGCCTGCAGAACGGCCCCGCAGGCCGAGGAGACGGTGAGGATGGCGGGCTGAGTGATCTCGGTCCGCTTCAGTTCCTCCTCGGTCCCGTCGAAGCACAGTTTCGACAGCGGGAAGCCCAGGTGCTCGTCGGCGTTCGCGAACAGCTCGCGAACGGAAGGGTAGGCGTCGTAGAGGTCGCGGCCCATTCCGGAGAATTGCGACCCCTGGCCGGGGAAGAGCAGGGCCCATTTCACCATCGGATCAACGCTCCCCCCCAGGTGAGCCCCGCGCCGAACGCGGAACTGAGGACGACCTGCCCCTCCTTGAGGAGCCCTTTTTCGACCATCTCGTCGGCCGCAATGGGGATCGACCCGGCGCTGGTGTTGCCCGTGCGCTCGAGATTCATGAAAACCTTGTCGGGGGCGATGCCGAGGCGTTCGGCCACCGCGCCGAGGATGCGGGTGTTGGCCTGGTGCGGAACCAGCCAGTCGATGTCGGCGGGGGTGAGCCCGTGGCGGCGGAGCACTTCGAAAGAGACGTCGGTGAGCATCCGGACGGCCACCTTGAAGGTCTCGTTCCCCTTCATCTTGATGAACGGCAGGCGGGCGTCGATGTGCTCCTTAACGTTCGGAGGGTATTTCCCCCCCCCGCCCGGCATGGTGATGAAGTCGGCCAGCGAGCCGTCGGCGTAAAGGGCCGTCTCGAGGATGCCGCGCTCCCCCTCCTCGCCCCGCAAGAGGTAGGCCCCGGCGCCGTCGGCGAAGAGGACGCAGGTCGCGCGGTCGGTCCAATCGACGAACTTCGACAGCACCTCGCCACCGATGGCCAGGACGGTGCGGTACTTGCCGGAGCGGATGAACTGGTCGGCGATGGAGAGGGCGTAGATGAACCCGGTGCAGCCGGCGGAAAGGTCGAAGGCGGCCGCGTTGACGGCGCCCAGCCGGTGCTGGACGAAGCACGCGGTGGCGGGAATGGGCTGGTCGGGGGTGACGGTGGCGAGGAGGATGAGATCGATCTCCCGGGGATCAATCCCGGCCCGCTCCACCGCCTGCTTGGCGGCGCCGTAAGCGAATTCGGAGAGCACCTGGTCCTTTTCCGCGATGCGGCGTTCCCGGATGCCCGAGCGCGTCGTGATCCACTCGTCGGTGGTGTCGACCATCTTCTCCAAGTCGGCGTTGGTCAGGACCCGTTCGGGCAGACAGCGGCCCGTTCCGATGACGCGGGAGCGCAGGGTCATTTCAAGACCTCCAATCGAACGAGAATTTTTCGAGCAGGGAGCCCTCGCGCATGTGGTGCTGGATGCGCTCGGGGATCCGCTCGACGAGGAATTGGTGGGCGATCCGGACGGCGTTCATCGTCGCCTTGGCCTTGCTCCGGCCGTGGCAGATGAAGCAGCCCCCCTTCAGCCCCAGGAGCGGCGCCCCGCCGTACTCGGCGTAGTCCACCTTCTTATATAGGGCGCGGAAGACCCCCTTGGAGAGGAAGAACCCCATCCCGGCCTTGAGGCTGCCGGAGAACTCCCGCTTGAGGATGTGGAACATCATCTCGCCGGCCCCCTCGGCCGTCTTGAGGAGGACGTTTCCGGCGAAGCCGTCGGTGACGACGACGTCCACCTTGCCCAGGAACAGGTCCCGCCCCTCCACGTTCCCGATGAAGTTCAGGTCGGCCTTCTGGAGCAGTTCGAAGGCCTCCTTCGAGAGGGCGTTCCCCTTCCCCTCCTCCTCGCCGATGGAGAGGACCCCCACCCGGGGCTTCTCCTTCTTCAGCATGAGCTGGGCGTAACAGGAGCCCATGACGGCGAACTGCTCCAAATGCTTAGCCTTGCAGTCCACATTGGCCCCCGCGTCCACCACGACGGCCAGCCCCTCCACGGAGGGGATGGAGGCCGCCAGGCCCGGGCGCTCGACCCCCTTGAGGGTGCCGACCACCATCTTGCCTACGGCCATCACCGCCCCGGAGTTCCCCGCCGAGACGAGCCCCTGGGCCTCGCCGGCGCGGACCAGGTCGGCCGCCACCCGGAGCGACGAGTGCTTCTTGGACTTGAAGGCCTCCATCGGAGATTCGTCCATTCCGATGACGTCGGGGGCGTCCACGATCTGGAGGCCGGGAAGGTCCCGGACGGGGCCGAGGCAGGAGCGGATGGCCTCCGCGCGCCCCACCAAGGTCACCGGGACCCGGTGCCGGCGCACGGCCTCGACCACTCCCGCCACGATCTCCTGGGGGGCGAAATCGCCCCCCATGGCGTCGACGGCGATCCTCAAAGAGTTTCTTTGCCCTCGATGATCTGCTGCCCCTTGTAGTATCCGCAGTGCGGGCATACCCGATGGGGCATCTTGGGCTGGTTGCAGTGAGTGCAAAGCGAGAGGCTGACCGGCTTAATGGCGTCGTGCGCCCGGCGCATCCGGCCGCGGGTCCTGGAGTGGCGGTGTTTGGGGTTCGGCATGGGTCGTTACTCTCCTTTGGTCAATTTCGCGAGGGCCTCGGCCAGCGCCCCGCCGGTTTCCGGACGGCAGCCGCAGGGGCCCTTGTTCCAGTTCTCCCCGCAGGAGGGACAGAGCCCCCGGCAGGCCTCGCCGCAGAGGGGCTTCATGGGCAGGTTCACCTCGACCAGCTCCCGCACCATCGCCTCGAGGTCGAAGGTCTCCCCCTCGTAGGCGAATGCGTCGGGGTCCAGCTCCCGGCCCTGGGGCTGGATACTGTGGCGGATCCCGATCCGGTCCCGCACCGCATACGGCTCGAGGCAGCGCGAACAGGCCAGATGAAGTTCCGCATCGAGGGTCCCGTCCATGTGGTAGGCGTCCCCCAGCTTGAACAGCCGGGCCTCCAGGTGGAGGCGGTCCACCGCGGTCACGGCGTCGCCCGGGAGGGTCTCCGCGGTTAGGCGCAAATCCCCGGACAAAACCATCCCCTCCTTGGGGAAGTCGGCCAAGGACACTTTTCCCTGCAGCATAGGGCAGGCAGTGTAACCTTAAACCCTTAAAAAGTCAAGGTTAGACGCCCCTCGCATTGCTCTCCGCCCTCCACCGCCCGGCACTCCGCCTCGATCCGTCGGATGGGCCCCGACAAGACCCCTTCGGGGAGAAACCGCCGGATCAGGCTCGGGACGCCGCGGGCGTCGTCCTGGTAGCGCAACCGGAGCGTGAGGCGTCTCGCCTTCCCCGGCGGCCCGCCCGGCGCCCCCAACCGCACCTCCCGGCGCCGCCCGCCGACCAGGACGGAGGCGTCCGCCCAGTCGGGACCGACCTCCACCCGCTCCGGGTGCAGGCCGGAAAGGAAACGGCGCAGGTGGGGCGACCCCTCCGCCGCCAGGTACAGGGAAGCCCCCGCGGAGGGGCCGGGAAGATCCGCCTCGACGGGATCGCCCGGACAGAACGAGCTGAACTCGAAGGGGTTGGCCCCCGTCAGCACCGCCCTGATCTCGGGCGTTCCCGGAAGCCAGGCGACGATGCGTCCCGGCCTGGGAGGTTCGGGGGAGGAGAGGGAGGCCTGTCCCTCCCGCACCCCTTGCCGGACCAGGCACAGGTCCCATTCGGAGCGATAGTGCGCAAACCCGTTCACGGGAACGAGCCGGAGCAGCCATCCGGGAAGGCGGGTCTGCGCCTCCACCACTTCGATTTCCCCGTTTCGGCCGGCGAGGTGCAAACCGATCAGGACGCTTTTGGCGAAGGGGGGGAGCGGTAAGACGGGAACGAGCACGCCGTCCGGATCTACCAGATGCCAGCCGGCGGCGCCGGCCCCCGACACCTTGGGCGGCACGGTCGGGGGCCGGAACCAGCGGACGCCCAGCGCCGCGAGGGCACAGAGCAGAAGAACGCCGAGGGTATAATACAGGCGCCGCATGCTGAGAAGAGCATATCACACGCTCCGTTTCGCCCTCCACGTGGGCCGGGACCTGGCCGGGACCCTCTGGGCCGGGACGCGCCGGCGGCTGGTCTGCCTCCGGCAGCCCGGGCTGCCGCCGGTTGTGGGGTTCGACGGCACCCCCTTCCTGGAGCCGCTTACAGGGGTGGGCGGCTACGCCTGGAACCTGCTCCGCGAATTTTCGCAGCGAGGGGTGAGGGTCAACCTGTACACCCGAACCTTCGTCCCCGGGGGCGAGGGGGCGGGCCTGGTGGTGGATGCTGCCGCCCTCCCGGGGGTCCGCCTCCGGTGCCACGGCGTCCCGTCGGACGCCCTCCCCTCCCCGCGGTTCTGGCTGGAGCTCGGCCAACGGGTCCTGACCCCATTGTTGATTCTCCTCGACGGCAACGATGTCTTTTTTGCACCCAATTTTTTCCCCCCACCCTCCTTCCAGGCCGCCGGACGGCGCGTGGCCACGGTCCACGACTGCACGTTCCTCCTGCACCCGGAGTTCGTGCAGGAGGAGACGCTGGCCAATCTGCGCCGCCATCTGCCCGCCGCGCTGTACCATGCCCACCGGGTCATCGGCGTTTCGGAGCACACCCGGCGCGACCTGACCGGCCCCCTGGGACTCGCCCCCCCCCGCACCGCCGCCATCCTGAACGGCTTCACCTCTCCGGCGCCCGGCGCTTCCTCCAAAGAGGCGGCCAAACGGCCCTATGTGCTGTTCGTCGGCACCCTCGAACCCCGCAAGAACATCGTGGGGCTTCTCGAGGCCTATCGACTGCTCCGCGCGGGAGGGCGCGACCTCGGCCTGGTCCTCGTGGGGCGGATGGGATGGCGCTCCGGCCCCCTGGTCGCAGCGCTGGAGCGGCATCCCTGGAGACGGGACATCCGCCACCTGGCCTACCTCCCGGCCGACCGCCTTTCCCGGTGGTACCGCGAGGCGTTCTGCTTCGCCTTCCCCTCCTTCTACGAGGGGTTCGGTCTCCCCATCCTGGAGGCGATGGCCGCCGGCTGTCCGGTGGTCGCCACCCCGCTCGCCTCGATGCCCGAGGTGGGCGGCGACGCCTGCCTCTACGCGGAGCCGGACCCCGCCGCGATCGCGGCCGCCGTCGCCCGCCTGATGGATGAGCCGGGTCTGCGGGAGGCGCTGATCCGGCGGGGGCGCGAACGGGCCGCTCAATTTTCCTGGGAGCGGTGCGCGGAACGGACCCTCGAGGTCCTGACGGAGGCCGCGTGGGCCTGAGGGTGGCGGCCGACTGCCGGGCTCTCCGCCCGCCCGTCACCGGGATCGGGCAGGTCCTGCGCGGACTTCTCCCCCCCCTCCAGCGGGAGCTGGACCTGGTCCCCTGCGTCCCGAGGGTGTTCCGCGATCTGGCCCCGGCCGGAGCCGTCGTGGAGGCCGGCCCCGCCTATCCGGGCAGCGTCTGGTTCCACGGCTGGTTCCCGCGGGTGAAAGCCGACGTCCTCTTTTGCCCCAACGGGGTCCGCCCCTGGCGGGCGGCGCGCCCCTGCGTCGCCTTGGTCCACGACCTCTCCGTCCTGCGATGCCCCGGCTGGCAGTCGTGGAAGAACCGGGCCACCGCCCTCCCCTTTCTCGAGGACACGGTCCGCAACGCCGCCGTGATCGTGCCGAGCCGCGCCGTGGCGGACGAGGTGAGGCGCTACTTTCCCGGAAGCCGGCCGACGGCGGTCCCCCACGGGTCCGTTCCGCCGGGGCCCGGCGCGTGGAGCGGACCTCCGCTCCCTTCGGAGTTCTTCCTATTTCTCGGCACCCTTGAACCACGGAAAAACCTGGCCCTCTGCCTGGAGGTGTGGAGGGGGGACCCGTCGCTCCCGCCGCTCGTTATAGCCGGCGCCCCGGGGTGGAAGGTGCGGATCCCCCGCCTGCCGGCGAATGTGCGTCTGGCCGGGTATGTGGACGAGCCGGGCAAGGCCTGGCTCCTCGACCACTGCCTCGCCCTGCTCTACCCATCGGCCTACGAGGGGTTCGGCCTCCCCGTGGTGGAGGCCGCGGTCCGCGGGGTTCCCGTGCTCGCGACCGCCGTGCCGGCCACGCAGGAATACGCCCTGCCCTCCTGGATCGGCGTCGAAGCATCGGCCGGGAGCATCCGCGCCGGCGTGCGGAGGGTTCTAAAGGGCGGGGCCTGCCGGCAACCCGCCCGGGTGCGCCCCTGGGCCGACGCGGCCCGCGACTACGCGGAGGTGCTGGCCCGTGCCGCAGGTCGTCCTTGACCTCCGCAAGTGGGACGATTACGGCATCGGGACCTATCTCAAGGTCTTGACGGCGGGGTTGAAGGAAGCGGCCCCGGATGGCCTGGAGTTCCAAGGGCTCCATCCGCGGCCCGGCCCGTCCCTGCCGTTTCCGTCCCGCCCCTTCGACGCCCCCGACTACTCCCCGCAAACCCTCCTCGGGCTGGGGCGGGCCGCCCGGAAGGCGGGGGCCGACCTGCTCCACATCCCCCACTTCACCCTGCCCTTGTTCGCCCCCCCAGCGGTCCTCACCGTCCACGATCTCATCCATCTGCGGTTTCCGGAGCGCTATGGAAGGGTCAAAACCGCCGTTTTGGGGCGCTACCTCCGCTGGGCCTTCGAACGGGCGCGGGCGATCATCACGGTTTCCGAGGCCTCACGGGCCGACCTGCTGGCCTTCATGCCCCGCCTGGCCGCAAAGGTTCGGACCATCCCCAACGCCGCCTTGCCGGAGTTCTATGGCCGGCCGGATTGCGGAGAGCGGAGGCATTACCTGTTCATCGGCAACGATAAGCCGCACAAGGACCTGCCTGTCCTCCTCGAGGCGTGGGCGAGATTTCACGCCGCCCATCCGGACCGCCGCCTGATCCTGGTCACCCCCGGGGAGTTCTCCGGCCCGGGCCTGGAGTCGCGGCGGGCCGTGCCGCGGGAGGAACTGCCGCGCCTGCTCGCCTCCGCCCAGGCCCTGGTCGCGCCGTCGCGCTGGGAGGGATTCGACCTGCCGGTTTTGGAGGCCGTTCTCAGCCGCACGCCCGTCGTCGCCTCCGACATCCCGGCCCACCTCGAACTGCTCGGGGCGGACCATCCGCTCCTGTTCCCCGCCGGGAACGCCGGCGCCCTCCGGATGCGCCTCGAGGAGGCCGAGCGGCACGGCGCCTCCGAGGAGCGCCTGGACGCCCTCCGGGAGCGCCACCTCGCCTGGACGCCGCGCGCGATGGCGGAGGCCACGGCCGCCGTGTACCGGGAGGCGCTGGCCGCCGGCCGCTGAAGCCGCTCGGTCTTGCGCCGGCGCCCCGCTTCACGATAAGATGGCCGCGATGGATAACCAGGTCATCACCATCATCCTCGGCGGCGGCGAAGGCAGCCGCCTCTTCCCCCTCACCCAGTATCGCGCCAAGCCCGCCGTTCCCATCGCCGGCGCCTACCGGCTGATCGACATCCCCCTTTCCAACTGCATCAACTCGGGGCTCCGGCGCATCTATGTCATCACCCAGTTCAACTCCGAATCGCTCAACCGCCATATCGCCCAGGCGTTCCATTTCGACCGCTTCTCCGGCGGCCATGTGGACATCCTGGCCGCCTCGCTCTCCCCCCGGCGCAAGGACTGGTATCGTGGGACCGCCGACGCCGTTCGGCAGAACCTGGAGCACTTGGAGGACCTGGACTTCTCCCACGTCCTCATCCTCTCGGGGGACCATCTCTATCGGATGGATTACCGGGAGCTCTTCGATACCCATGTTTTTTACGACGCCGACGCCACCATCGCCGCCAAGATGGTCCCCCGCGCCGAGTCGGCCTTCTTCGGGGTCATCGAGGCCGACGGCGGCCGCGTCACCGCCTTCCACGAGAAACCGAAGCCGGAGGCGGTGGCCCACCTCGGCGAGGTCATCCCGATGAACATGGGGATTTACCTGTTCAAGCGGGAGGCCCTCTTCAGGGCGCTCAAGACCACCGAGCACCTCGACTTCGGCCAGCACGTCCTCCCCGCCATGGCCGGCAAGGGGCGCCTCTTCATCTATCCGTTCGACGGCTTCTGGGCCGATGTGGGGACCATCGCGTCCTACTACCAAGTCAACCTCTCCCTCACCCGCTCCAAACCGCCGTTCCGGATGGTGGAGCCGGGGTGGCCCTTCTTCTCCCGCGCCCGGTTCCTCCCCCTCTCCGACATCCACTCCAGCGCCCTCTCGCACGTCCTGGTCTCCGAGGGGTGCTCCATCACGGGCAGCCGCCTGCGCGACTCCCTCGTGGGCCTGCGTTCCATTATCCGGCAGGGATGCGACATCCGCGAGACCATCGTGATGGGAAACGATTTTTACGAGAAGGAGCGGGCCGGCGGCGACGGCGTCCCCCTGGGCATCGGGAAGGGGTGCGTCATCCGCAAGGCCATCGTGGACAAGAACGCCCGCATCGGCGAGGGGTGCCGCATCGTCAATGAAAAGGGCCTTGAAAAAGCGGACGGGCCGAACTACCACATCCGCGACGGGATCGTGGTCGTCCCGAAGGGAACGATTGTGGCGCCGGGCACCACCATTTAGCCCCTGCCCCCAGCTCGACGTTGGGAGTTCGGAGAATTGAAGCGGATAATTAGAAGGCGCGATGAGGTGTATTGTTCCAATGCCGCCCTGGAACGGTGAAGATGTCATCGGGCGATCGGGATTGGCAGGGTGTGGCCTTCAATGGGCGACACAGCTTCCAATGGGCCATCAGGGGGTTCGGCCATGAAACGGGTACCAATGGCAGGTGGGGGGGGGCGGCGCGCTTGATTGCGTTTCGCCCAATCCCTTCGCTGAGCTCTCCACTGCCCGACGGCGCTCCGCGCCGCGGCGCCCTTCCGGCGTTCTTGCCTTCCCGCCTTCCCGCGCTTTCCGCTACGCGGAAAGCTTGACCACGATCAGCGTCAGGTCGTCGCCGTAGGGCTCGCCCTTCTTGAAGGCCTCCACGTCCGCCAGGATCTCTTCCAGCGCCAGGTCGGGGTCGGGAGACACCCTCAGGAACAGCTGTTCGAGCCGCTCCAGCCCGTACATGTCGTCGCCCGCGTGGACCTCGTACAGGCCGTCGGTGTAGAGGAAGAGCAGGTCGTTGGGCCGGTAGGCGTGCTCCACGCTCACCGGCGCGGGGCCGTCGAAGATGCCGATCGGGAAGGAGTCCAGCCGCAGGGGCTTGAGCGCGCCGCCGGTGCGCAGGTAGGCCGGAGGATGGCCGGCGTTGAAGAGACGCAGGGTGCGCTTCTTTCGGTCCACGCAAACGAGTTGGAGCGTCACATACTGGTCGGCCATCCCGGCCTGCTGGAGGACCGCGTGGGCCTGCGTCAGGACCTGGGAGGGGCTGACCGCCTTGTAGAGGAGCGCGGAGATGGCCGCCTTGGTCATGGCCATGGTGATGGAGGCGGCCAGGCCGTGCCCCGAGGCGTCCCCGATGAGAATGTAGTCGAGGCCGTCCTGGCGGAAGTAGTCGTAGTAGTCGCCGCCCGCCTCCTTCGAGGGCTTGAAGTGGATGCTCACCTTCCCCAACCCGGCGAACGCCGAGACGGAGGGGAGAAGGAGGTTCTGGATCCGGTAGGCCAGCTCCAACTCCCGCTTCTGCTCGGCCCGGAAGACCTCGTCCCCGATGTAGGTCTGCAAGCTCTCCGCCATCCGGTTGAACGAGGTCATGAGCTGGGCCAGCTCGTCCCGCCCCCGGTGGTGGATCCGGAAATCGAGGTCCCCCTCGGCGAACCGGCGCACGCCGTCGGAGAGCCGGTTGATGCCGCGGGTGGTGCCGAAGATCAGCCAGGTGGCGTAGCCCACGGCGATCCCGCCGAGAAGGAGGACGATGGCCAGGGCCGCCATGAAGAGGTAAAGGGCCACCCTGCCGTAGGAGGGCTGGGCGGCCACCATGGTCCGGTAGATCGCCTGGGGCGAGGCCCGCAGAAAGGCCACCGCCGAGCGGTCCTGCTCCAGGGCCGGGAAGGCATAGAACCCGTAGAGGAGCGGCTTGGTCCACAGGTTTCCCGCGGCGGGCGGGAATTCGGGGGGCTGGCCGCTGTAGGTGATGTTCCCCCGGGGGTCCCGGTCCGGCTGATTCCCCAAACTGAAGGTCGGGCCCTCGGGCTTCTCCTCCGGAGCGGCCGCCGGGCCGGTTTGGACCGCTCCCTCCCGGATCACCGCCTCGATGCCGGAGGCGCGGAAGGCCGGGGTGCGGACCAGGTCCTCGTAGGCCAGGGCCACGGTGGCGCGCCCGGGGATCTCCACGACCATGTGATACCGGCCGTCGATCCATCCGTCGCGCGAGGGGGCGGGGGCGTCGGGGGCGGCCCCGAACACGAACCGCTCCTGACCGACCCGACCCCAGACCTTGAGCGAGGGGTATTCCCGCCGCCAGGCCTCCAGACGCTCGGCGTCCGGGGCGCGGTCGGACCGCAGGAGCCGGTCGTCCCACTCGAGACGCAAGTTCTGCAGGATGGAGTGGAACTGGTGCTGGATGAACAAACTGCCGCCGATCTGGATGGCGACCAGGGCGACGATGAGGGCCGCCAGCAGGGGAACGACCCCCACCAGCACATACGAGAAGATGAGTTTGCGGGAAATGCGGTAGAAAAACCGGCGCGCCCCCCGGCGGAGAATCACCATCCCCCCAAGGATGTCCGCCAGGATCAGCGGGGGCAGGGGGACCCCCGGGATGAAATGGAGGACAACCAGGGTGGCCGCGGCCAGCCAGGGCAGCCGCCGGCGCAGGGGGGAATCGGGCCGCATCCGCATCACTATAACATAGGACTTGGCCGGAACCGTTGTGCTACAATGGCCTCATGTTCGGCTCCATCGGTATGCCCGAGCTCCTGCTCATCCTTGTCCTGGCTCTCCTCCTGTTCGGGCCGAAAAAGCTCCCCGACCTGGGCCGCACGCTGGGGCGCTCCATCGCCGAGTTCAAGAAGGCCTCCAACGACCTGAAGCGCAGTTTGGAGGAGGAGGTAGAGGAGGCCCGCCGCGCGGCCGAACCGGGCCCTCCGCCCGCGGCCGCCGACGCGCCGAAGCCGGATCCCTATCGACCGCATGAGCCTCCCGCGGGATAGCCTTCCCCGCATGCCGGTCCTGGCCCACCTGGAGGACCTGCGCCGATGCCTTCTCCACTCCGCCCTCTTCCTCGTCGCGGCCTTCGCGATTTGCGTCTATTTTTCCTCCCCGATTTTCCAGTTCCTCTCGGCGCCTCTGCGGGAAGCGATGGGCGGGACCAAACTGGCCTACACCAACCTCTCCGACCCCTTCATGCTTTACCTCAAGGTCGGATTCATCGGGGCGCTCTTCGTCTCGTTCCCCTTCCTCATGCTCCAGCTCTGGCTCTTCATCTCCCCCGCCCTGTATCCCCGGGAACGGCGCTGGGCGCTCCCGTTCATTTTTTTCACGGTGATCCTGTTCTACCTCGGGGCGTGGTTCGGGTTCGCGGTCCTGTTCCCCGTCATGGTGCAGTTCTTCGTGACGCTGGGGGCCGAGTTCCAGCCCATCATCACCATCCGCGAATACCTCTCCCTCGCCACCAAGTTGCTGGTGGGGATGGGGCTGGCCTTCGAGACCCCCACCCTCATGTTCTTTCTCGCCCTCGTGGGGTTGACCGGGGCGCGCTTCTACCTCAAATACTTCAAGTTCGCCTTTCTGCTGATCTTCATCCTGGCGGCGGTCATCACGCCGACCCCGGACATGGTGACCCAGACGATGCTGGCCGTCCCCATGCTGGTCCTCTATCTCCTCGGCACGGCCGCCGCGGCGATGGTGCCGAAGCGCCGTGAATGAGCTTGCGCTGGGCCGGACCGTCCCCGACGCCGCCCTTCGGGAGCGGGTGGAGCGGTTTGCGGAAGACCTGGACGGGGCGGCGGAATTCGAGGGGGGCGGCGCCCGCCTCACCTTCCCCGTGAAGCACCGCTTCTACCGGGGCACGGTGGCCGTCCGTCTTGCCTGGGAGCTGGGGCCGGAGGGCACCATTCTGCGCGCGGAGACCGACACGGCCGGCGCCGGGGTCAACGCCGCGGGCCGGTCCCTTCTGATCGCGGGGGCCGCCGCCTGCCTCCCTTGGATCCTCTGGTGGTTCTTCCCCTCGCTGATGCCGCTCGTCCCCCTCTCTGCCATGGTCGTGTTCCTGGCCTGGCTGGGGGTGGGCCGGCGCCCGAGTTTCTTCACCCCGGACTTTTTCCTGCGCGCCCTGGCCGCGCGGCTGAGAGACACGGCATAGGACATCCGGGGGATATCCACGGACAAGGCCGGCACGCGGCAGTCGGGCCGCTGCGGGAACCGGAGCTCCGACGCGATTTAATGGATTGAAGATATAAGACCGGGCCATCGGATTCCGACCGCAGGTCGGGAGGAGCTTCCCGCATGGGGAAGGGGTGGGCCCAACCGGATTCACTCCGCAGGGGGGGAGGGAACCTTCCTCCCCCCCTTCCTCCAAGCAGAATGAAACGGGTGGCGGTCAGGAAGCCGTAAGCCGGATTCTGTTCGCGCAGTCATTACTCTGAGCGGCCTACCCGGGAATCTTGGCGAGGGACGGGACCCTCTCTTCCCCTATTTGGCCTTGCTCGCGTGGGGTTTGCCGTGCCTTCCCCGTCGCCGGGGAAGCGGTGCGCTCTTACCGCACCGTTTCACCCTTGCCCCGGCCCTCGCCGGGGCGGTCTGTTCTCTGTGGCACTTTCCATGCCCTTTCGGGCTCTCCTTGGGGCTCCCCCGGAGGGGGGCCTTGGGAGCACGCTCCCGTCGTGAGTCCGGACTTTCCTCATGCTGCCTCGGCCCCCAAAACGGGGTTCGGGGGCCGGGCAGCACGCGACTGCCCGCTTCCGTTCGCCACCCCGACGGTATTGTAAGCGATTGGAGGGGTGAACGCAACCGCATGCCGGGAGGCCGGCCTCCATCCGGCCGGCCAACGCTCTTGGCTGGCCGGGATGGTTTCCAAAGGGGAAGAGGGTGGGGCCCCATGGGCTTCGCCCATGGGGCGGGAGAGGGAACCGTCCTCTCCCGTCTTCAATGGGAGGGCGTGCCGGGGGAGAATGGGGGACGGCCGGTTCAGGACGCCTTGATTTCGCGGAAGAGGACGCAATTCTTCCCCGCCTGCTTGGCCTCGTACATGAACCGGTCCGCCGTGCCGGCCACCCAATCGAAGGTAATCTGCTCCGCGGCCTGGGGCCACACATAGGCGATGCCGGCCGAGAAGGTGAGCCGGACCTTCTGGTCGCCCGCGAAGATGTGGTCGCGCAGCTTCTGAAGGAAGTTCTCCACCCGCAGGCGGACGCCCTGCGGCTCGGTCTTCTGCATCAGGACGACGAACTCGTCGCCCCCATACCGCGCCAGGATGTCGGTCTCCCGGAAGCCATCCTTGAGCAGGTTGGCGAACTCCATGAGGATCTCGTCCCCCACCAGGTGGCCGCGGGTGTCGTTGATGGCCTTGAAATTGTCCATGTCGATGATGACGAAACAGAAGGGCTCGCCATAGCGCTTGCTGTAGGCCACCACCTGCTCGAACCGGTCCACGAAATACCGCCGGTTGTAGACATTGGTCAGGGGATCGGTCCGCGAGAGCGATTCGATGATCTCCACCTTGCCCTTCAACTCTTCGGTCCGCTGGGCGACCAACCGCTCCAGTTTGTCCCGGGCCCGGGTGACCGCGCGCAGGCGCAACAGCAG
Source organism: uncultured Holophagales bacterium (assembly GCA_964603505.1). Taxonomy (GTDB): domain Bacteria; phylum Acidobacteriota; class Thermoanaerobaculia; order UBA2201; family UBA2201; genus UBA2201. The sequence continues at coordinate 93,128 of CAZRVT010000002.1, forward strand.
CCCGCCGGCGACGACCAGGAGAACCGCCAGCCCGATCAGGACCTTGAACCACCAGGTTTCGTAGAAATACGGCCGGATGCGAAACTCGAGGACGGCCGGGGCCTCGGTCCAGAGAAACGAATTGTTGCACGCCTGGACCAGGAACCGGTACCGTCCCGGCCCCAGGCCGGGGTAATGAAGGGTGCTGATGGCCGTCGGCGAAGACCAGGACGGCTCCAGGGGTTCCAGACGCGTCCGATAGAGGACCTGGCTCTCGTTCTGGAAGGAGAAGGCGGTGTACTCGAAGCGGAGGTCACGCTCGTCCGCCCGGAGCTCCAGGGGCCCCGTCCCGGCCGCGTAGGCGCCGCGGCCGGTGACGAGGCGGTCCACCCGGAGACCCGGAAGGACGGTGTTGACCCGATTGAACCCGGCGAAGACCCGGACGATACCGAAGGGAAGGCCGAACCAGATGTCGCCCCGGTGGTCCCGGCGGGCGGTGTGGATGAAGATCTCGTCGCCGGGGAGGCCGTCCTTGGAGTTGAAGGTGAGCCAGCGCTCCCCCTCCCGCCGGTGGATCCCTTTGTTGCTGGCGACCCATAGGGCCCCCTGGCCGTCCTCCGCCAGGCCCCAGATGAAATCATTGGGGAACCCTCGCGACTCGTCGTGCACCCGGAGGATCTCCCCTTCCAGCTCCATCAGTCCGAACCCGTGCGTTCCGATCCAGAGACGGCCGTCGGACCCGAACTGGATGGTGTTGACCTCGCAGGTGACGCCCCGCAGGGGGGGCGGCACGACGAACCCCGCCCCCTCCATCGCCGCCACCCCTTTCTGGGTCGAGACGAACAGGCGCCCCTGCGGGTCGAGGGCCAGGCCGTAGCAGGTGTTGCTGGGGAGCCCCTGGGCGGACGTGAAGAGACGGAACTCCTCGCCGTCCCACAGCAGAAGGCCGGCGCGGGTGGCGATCCACAGTCCGTTCCGGGGGTCCTCCAGCATGTCGTAGACCCGGGAGACGGCGAACCCGGCCGCGGCCTCCACGCGACGCAGGCGCTCCCCCTCCCGGATGAACAGCCCGTGGTCGGCGGAGCCGAGGATCAGGCGCCCCTTCCGGTCGGTCCCCATGGCGCGCACCGTCACCTCGGTGGGCAGGTCCAACCGCTCCGGCGCAAAGCGGTCGGCAATGGGGTCGTAGACGCTGACGCCGCCCATATAACCCTGTCGGAGGACGCCCCGGGGGTCTTCGTAGAAGCTGGCGGTCATGAACTCGGGAAGGCCGTCTTGGGTGTCGTAGATGCCGAACTGCCGGTACGGCACCTTGCCCATCCCCGAGACGGTGCCGAACCAGACGTTCCTCTCCCGGTCCTCGAACAGGCAATAGGCCTGGTTGAGACGGACGTCCCCGATATAGGAGTAGCGGTTCCACTTTCCCCGGCTGTAGTGGTGGAGGCCGCCCACCTCGGAGGCGGCCCAGAGGTCGCCTTCGGAGTCCTCCATGCAGTCCAGCACAGGGGTCCCCTCCAAAAGCGCTCTGGTCCGCCCCCCGGCCCAGGCGAACAGGCCGTTCTGCGCCCCCACGAGGAGGGATCCGTCCCGGCGGAGCGCCAGAACGTTCACCGTGCCCGTCCCCTCGAGGGGATGAACGGTCTCCCCTCCCTTTCGCAGGATGCGGAGTCGGCCGGCCGCGGCGATATAGACCGCGCCCTCGGCGCCGAGGGTGAAGGTCTGGACCCCGCCCAACGAGACGATGGAGAACTCGCCGTTGCGGTAGAGGTAGACCCCCTGGCCGTGCTGGAAGTAGAGCCCGTCGCCGGCCTCGACGCGGGCGATCGAGGCGCCGATGTAGTCGGGGGTCGAAACGATTCGAGCGGCGCCGTCCTCCAGGACCGCCAGGCCGTAGAGGGTGCCGATCCAGACCCGGTCGCGAGCGTCCACCGCCAGGGACAGGATGTCCTCCGCCGGAAGGCCCTGCCGGACGCCCAGGCGGGCGAACTCCCGCCCGTTGTAAATCCCGATGCCGCCGACCGTCCCGATGTAGAGCCGCCCCACCGAATCCTGGACGATGTCCCTCACCTGCTCCTGAGGCAGGCCGTCGGCGTTGCGGTACATCTTGATGGGTAGCCGGAACCCTTGGGCCGGAATGGCGGCCAACACAACCGCGGCGAGGAGCACGACCCGATACATACCCATCATTATAATACTATACTCGCCGCCCGAACATGTCGTTCAGTAACACTATTCGATGTTTTGGACCTGTTCTCTTAGTCGCTCACACCACATCTTCATCTTAAGCGTCTCCTCCCTAAGCCCCAGGTCCTTGACTTTCTGGGAAAGGGTCTGGAGCTCACGCCCCAATTCCTGGACCAGGAAGTCGAGTGCCTTGCCGGCCGGCTCCGGCGGCGATTGGAGATGCTCCGCCAGCCGTGCGGCGAACTGCCCGGCCCGGACCAATTCCTCCTCGGGGTCCATCCGGCTGCAGAGGATGGCGGCCTCCTGTTCCAGTCGCGCCGGATCGGGTCCCCGCTCCTCGAGCAGAGCGGCGAGCTGTCCTTTGAGCTTCTCGACCGTCTCGCTTCGGAGCCCTTCGAGCCGGGGCCCCATGGCCGCCAGGCTTTCCCGGATGGCGCCGACCGCCTCGAGCATGGAGGGGACCAGCTTGACCCCCTCCTCCCGGCGGCTGATCAGGAATTGTTCCAGCACCCGGCGGCCCCCGTCGAGCACTCCCTCCTTCCATGCCTCGTCCAGGGGCTCGGCCGGCAGGAAGGCGGCATCGGGTTGGATGAGCGAGGCGGGAACCTCCGAATGATCGGGGAAGACTGCGGCCCACTGGGTGTGGAGCTCCCTTAGCCAGTCAACGTTCAGGCGGGGGCGGAAGGCGGGGTCGTCAGGGCGAAGGGCCAGGGAGAAGTGCACCTTGCCCCGGTGGATGGCGCCCGTCAGCATCGCCCGGAGGTCCCGCTCGAGCGGTCCCAAGGCGGATGGAACGGTAAGATGCAGCTCCAGAAACCGGTGGTTGTGGCTCTTGAGGGTGAAGATCCCGGCGGGGACCGACACCTGGGCAAAACCCGTCATGCTCCGAATCTCATTCATGGAACGTCCCCCTTTGGAGGTCGAAGAGCGCGCGGTAGCGCCCGGCCCGCGCCATCAGCTCGGCGTGGGTGCCCGCCTCCACGACCCGCCCCCCCTCGAGCACCAGGATGCGGTGGGCGCGGACCACGGTGGAGAGCCGGTGGGCGATGACGAGGGCGGTCCGGTCGGCCAGGAGCGAGTCGATGGCCTGCTGGACGAGCCGCTCGGCGTTGCTATCCAAGCTGGAGGTGGCCTCGTCCAGGATCAGGATGGGGGGGTCCTTGTAAAGGGCGCGGGCGATAGCGATGCGCTGGCGCTCGCCTCCCGAAACGAGAATCCCCATGTCGCCCACCAGGGTGTCGTACCCCTGGGGCAGGGCCTCGATGAAGTCGTGGGCGAAGGCCAGCCGGGCGGCCCGGCGCACCCGCTCGGGGTCCGGCCGCCGGTCGCCGAAGGCGATGTTGGCCGTGACCGTGTCGTTGAAGAGGAGGGTCTCCTGCGCCACGAGGCCGATCCCTCTGCGGAGGGCGTCGAGCCGGATCTCCTCCAGCGGCACTCCGTCAATGGTGATGCGCCCCCCGGTCGGCCGGTAGAACCCGGCCAGGAGGGAGGTCAGCGTGGTCTTGCCCGACCCCGAAGCCCCCACCACGGCCACCACCCGGCCCCGCGGAATCTCGAAAGAGACGTCGTGGAGGACGGGCTTGTCGCCGTAGGCGAACGACACGCCCTCCAGGACGATCCCCCGGCGGACGGCGCCGAGCTCCCGCATGCCCCGGGCGGTCTCCTCCTCGCCGGGAAGATCGGTTATGGCGAAGATGCGCTCGCCGGCGGTCACCGCCTGCTGGATGGAGAGATTGGCCTTGCTGATCTTTTTGATGGGCTGGTAGAGCATGAAGAGCGCCGCCAGGAAGGAGGAGAAGGACCCGACGGTCATCCGCCCGGCGTCGATGAGGGATCCGGCGTAGAGGAACATGCCGAGAGCGAAGGTGATGCCGAGGGTCTCCAGAATGGGGCCGTTGAGGTCGTGGATGCGGCGGGCCTTGAGGTTGAATTTCAGCTGCCGCCGCCCCAGGTCTTGGAACCGGTCGTAGACGAACGCCTCGGCGGTGAAGGCCTTGACGATCCGGGCGCCGATGAAGGTCTGGGTCAGCGCCGCGGTCATCTCCGCCATCTTTTCCTGGCTGCGGATGCTGGCTTTGCGCAGGGAGCGGATGAAGCGCACGATGGGGAAGAGGAAAAGCGGCCCCATGCAGAGGGCCAGGAGGGCGAGATTGAAGTCGATCGAGAACAGCAGGACGATCAGCCCCAGCAGTGTGAAGGTCTCCTGGAACACGTCGCCGAACCGCTCCCCCACCGCCAGCTGGACATATTGAACGTCCGAGACGATGCGCGAGACCAGCCCCCCCGCCGACTCGCGGCCGTAGAACGCCAAGGGTTGATGGAGCAGGCGGCGGTAAAGGTGGTTCCGCAGGTCCATTACCACCGAAAACCCGATCACGCCGAACGAGTAGGTGCTGAAGAAGAGGGCGACGCTCTTGAGGAACAGGACCACGAAGATGATCAGCACCGCCGCCACGCGCGGGCTCCAGTGCCGCTGGGCCCACAGCAGGTAGGCCTCGTAGTGCCCTTGAAGGGAACGAATGAGGGGCGAGGCTTTGACGAACGAGCCGGCTTGGACCCCGCCGAGGAGGACGTCGTCGAACAGAGGCTTCACCAGGTAGGCCTGGAGCATGGAGGTGACGGAGACCGCCACCATGGCGAAGCCGGCCAGCAGGATCCAGCCCCAGTAGGGCCGGGCGAACCCCATGATCCGCAGGAAGGTCCTCATGCCGTCCAGTATTGTCGCATTTCCGCGGCCACCTGAAAAGCCGCCCCGCCGCGGAGCCGCTCCCGCAGCGCAAGCGCGTCGCGCCGCACCGCGGCCCGCCGTTCCGGGGAGGCGAGGGCGGCCAGGAAGGCCTCCTCCATCGCCGGGGAGCCGAAGGCGTCCTGCAGGAACTCCGCGAAGACCTCCCGTCCCAGGAGGAGGTTCACGATGGAGATGTGGGGCACCTTGACGCGGGACCGCATCAGGCGGTAGGTCAGGGGATGGATCCGGTAGCCCACCAGCCCCGGGACGCCGAGAAGCGCCGCCTCCAGCGTGATGGTGCCGCTGGCCATTAGGGCGAAGTGCAGCCCCGCCATGGCGGCGTATCGGTCGGGGCCCGCCGTTTCCACTGCCAGGCCGGGGGGGAGCAGGCGGCGCAGGCGGCCGGCGTCCACGGTGGGGGCCGGGAAGAGGATGAACCGCACCCCTGGAAACTGCTCGCGCGCGCGAACGGCCAGGCAGCCGAAACCGGGCAGGAGGCGGCCGATCTCACTCCACCGGCTGCCGGGGAAGAGCCCCACCCGCAGCCCCCTTCCCTCCGGGGGAGGCGGTGGAGCCGCCGGCAAAACGTCCAGCAACGGGTGCCCGACGTAGCGCGCCTCCACGCCCCTCGCGCGGTAGAACGCCTCCTCGAAGGGGAAGATGACGAGCCGCCGGGCGGTGTAGCGGGCCAGGTCGGCGACCCGCTCCTCGTGCCAGGCCCACACCTGCGGGCAGATGTAGTAGACCACGGGGATTCCCAGTGCGTGGAGCCGCTTCATCAGCCGGAAGTTGAACCCGGGATAGTCGATCAGGAGGGCGGCGGCCGGCCGATCGCGGCGGGCGCGCGCCAGCAGAGCGTCGAAGGCCCGCTTGATGACCGGGAGCCGCGCCAGGACCTCCCACAGCCCCATCACCGAGAGGTCCTCGGCCCGCCCGACGGCTTCCAGCCCCAGCGCCCGCAGTTCGGGGCCCCCGACGCCGTAGCAACGCGGGGACGGGCCGGCAGCCCGCAGCTCCCGCACCACCTGCGCGGCGTGCAGGTCGGCGGAGGCCTCCGCGGCGACGATCAGGAGCGGCGCCGTCGCCATGCCCAGGCAGCCGCGGCCGTCGCCGCGGCACCGGCCGTGTCGGCGGCCCAGTCCCCCACCGAGCAGTCCCGGCCCTGGACGAACCGCTGGTGCAGCTCGTCGGTGGCGCCGTATACGGAGGCTGCCACCCCCGCCCAGGCCGGGCGGAGTCCCGCGAACAGGAAGGTGGCGGCGAGGCCGGCGTAGGTCCCCCCGTGGACGACCTTGTCGGCGTGGGGGAACCGCAGGGGGGCGGGGGGATCGGTCATAGAGGAGAGGACGAAGATGAACCCCATGAGGCTTCCGGCCGGCAGCCAGGTCCACGGGGAGCGCTCCATCGCTCCGCCTACAAGGGCAGGGGGTAAAGCACCCAGGCCGTGACGATCCCGCCCAGCATCATGTAGGCGAGGATCTTCAGGAACATCCGGCGGACCTCCTGCGCCCCGCGCCGCCAGTAGTGGGAGAAGAAGAGCGCGCAGAGGAGCGAGTAGAGGGCCATGAGGGCGAGGTGGGAGGTCATGCGCGTTTCTCCTTCAGCAGCTCCTCGGTCTCCAGCAGAAGGAGCCAGTTCATGAGACCGGCCGAAAGGATAAAGATCGTCCCGTACTCGGAGAGCGGGTGTTCAACCGCCCCGTCGTATCCCGCTAGGAGCTTTAGGGCGAAGTAGAGCGCGCCCAACCCGGCGTTGGCGGCCGTGGCCAGCCAGGAGACGAAGTCGCCGGGCGCGGGGCCGTAGAGCCGCCCGCGCATGGCCATTCCCGCCGCCAGCGCGGCCAGGATGACCGCGCCGTAGAGGACGGCCCGCCGGCGGGAGCCCAACGCCCAGTGGCCGAGTCCCGGGACGAGCCACGTGAGGGATAGGGCCAGGGGCTTATTCACCGGCCGCCTCCCGAAACAGGGCGGAAAGCCGCTCCCAGGAGACCTCCAAGGCCTCGGGGATCATTCGAGTTTCGTTGAGGACGGTCATGTAGTTGGTGTCTCCCTCCCAGCGCGGAACGATGTGGGCGTGCACGTGGTCGGCGATGCCCGCGCCGGCGCACGCTCCCAAGTTCATCCCGATGTTGTAGCCGCCGGGCCGGTAGGCCCGGTCCAGGACGCCGCGGGCCAGAACGAGGAGATCCATCAGCTCGGCGCGCGTCTCCGGCGACAGGGCCCCCAGGTCGCCCCCGTGGGCCCGCGGGGCGACCATCAAATGGCCGTTGGTGTAGGGGAACCGGTTCAGCAGGACGAAGGCCTCGATCCCCTCGTGCACCACCAGCGCGGCGCGGCGGTCCCCCTTTTGGGCCTCGCAGAAGACGCATCCGGCGGTTTTGTGGGCGCTGAGGTAGGCCATCCGCCAGGGGGTGAACAATGCCCGCATCAATGGATCTTGTTCTTCAGATCGGTGTGCGGTTTGAAGGCGACGATCCGCTTCTGGGGGACCTGCGTGGGGGCCCCGGTCTTGGGGTTGCGGGCGGTGCGGGCGTTGCGCACCCGCACCTTGAAGGTCCCGAACCCGCGGAACTCCACCTTCTCGCCCTTCTTCAGGGCGTCGATGATCTTCTCGAAGAGGACGTCCACGATCACCTTGGCGTTCTTCTTCGGCACCCGGATCGCCTTGGCCACTTTTTCCGCGAGATCCGCCCGAGTCATACCGCCTCCTTAGGACTCCAGGTCCTTCATGCTCAGACCCAGCCGCCGGGCCTCCTTGTCGACGCGGATGATCCGCACGCGGATCTCGTCGGCGATCTTGAACATGCGTTCGATGCGCTGGGTGGGGGCCTTCGGGATTTCGGAGACGTGGACCAGCCCCTCCACCCCGTTGGCGACCTCCACGAAAATGCCGAACTCGGTAATGCGCTTGACCGTCCCCGGCAGCACGTCGCCGATGTCGTGCGTGCGGATGAACCCATCCCACTCGTCCGGCTGGCAATCCTTGATGGAAAGCGAGATGCGCCGGCGCTGAGGGTCGATCGCGATGATCACCGCCTCCACCTCGTCGCCGCGCTGGACCACTTCGGAGGGGTGCCCCACGCTTTTGCGGGAGAGGTCGGAAACGTGGACCAGCCCGTCCACCCCGTCCTCCATCTCGACGAAAGCGCCGAAGTCGGTGATATTGCGCACCTTGCCCTTGATGCGGTCGCCGACCTTGTACTTGGAGGCCAGGGCCTCCCATGGGTTGGCCTCCATTTGCTTGAGGGAAAGGGAGATGCGCTTCTGCTCGGTGTTCACCTCCGTGACCACCACTTCCACGGTGTCGCCCTGGGTGAGCACCTGCGAGGGGTTCTTGATCCGCTTCCAGGACATCTCGGAGACGTGCAGAAGCCCCTCGATGCCCGGATCGAGCTCCACGAAGGCGCCGTAAGGCGCCAGGTTGACGATGCGACCGGTGACCCGCTTGCCGGCCGGGTAGCGCTCATAGGCCAGGGACCAGGGGTCGGCCGTCAGCTGCTTCATACCGAGGGAGATCTTCTCGGTTTCCCGGTCGAATTTGAGGACCTTCACCCGCACCGCCTGCCCGATCTTGAGAGCCTCCTTGGGGTGATTGACGCGGCCCCAGGAGATGTCGGAGACGTGCAGGAGGCCGTCGATGCCGCCGATGTCGATGAAGGCGCCGTATTCGGTCATGCTCTTGACCGTCCCGTCGAGCACTGCGCCCTCCTCGAGGGTGGCGAACAGCTCCGCTTTCTTGTGCTTGGTCTCCTGCTCCAGCACCTCGCGGTGGGAAACGACGATGTTTTCGCGGCGGCGGTTGATCTTGATGATGCGGACCGGCAGTTCCTGGCCGATGTAGGCGTCGAGGTTGCGGCGCATGCGGAGATCCACCTGCGAAGCGGGCATGAAGGCGGGGACGCCGAGGTCGACCTCGAGGCCGCCCTTGACCTTTTTCACGACCTTCGCGGTAATGGCGGTGCCGTCCTTAAAGGCGTTCTCCAGGTTTTTCCACACCATCACGTTCTTGGCCTTGCGGCGGGAGAGGATGACGACGCCCTGGGCCAGGGAGGCTTTCTCGACCAACACGTCGACCTCGTCGCCCACCTGAATGGTCAGATCGCCCTGCTCGTTCTTGAACTCCTCCGTCTTGCAGATGCCCTCGCCCTTAAAGCCGACGTCGATGAACACCGTGTCGGATTGGATGCGCACGATCTTGCCGTGAACGATGGACCCGGCCGACGGCACCTCCAGCGCCTCCTGGTACATCTCCAACAGTTCCGCCTGCGGAGAAGGATTCTGGCTCTGGGGATCATCGGGGGTGAACATGATAGCCTCCTAGAATAAGGTTGGATTTTTATGAGAGGGTTATTATACGCCTGCGCTGGGCGCATGTCAAGGTGAAAAAGGGCATAAACGGCCATTTTGCGGGGGGGTTAGACCGCACCCAACCGCCCACCGCAGTTTCCGGCGCTTCCGATTGTGCCTTCGTTTCACAACCGGTTGCCTCGCCCCCACGACTCTGGTATGATGGTGGGACGCCTTGAAAGGAGATGCCTGCTATGGAGATTGGGATCCTTAAAGAATCCAGAGCCGATGAAAACCGCCTGCCGCTGACCCCCATGGGGGTATCGGACCTGGCCCACGCCGGCGCTAAGGTGTTCATCGAGGCCGGGGCCGGAGAGAAGTGCGGCTACGCCGACGCCGATTTCGAGGCGGCGGGCGCCGCCATCTGCTATTCCAAGGGCGAGGTCATCGGACGGTGCCAGCTCCTGCTCACCGTGGGCAGCCCCGGGCCCGAGGAGATCCAGGCCCTCCAGCCCAACCAGATCGTGGCGTGCTTCTGGCAGCTCGTCCTGCAGAAAAAGGAGACCATCGAGCTCCTCCGCTCCAAGAAGTCCACCCTCCTCGGCTACGAGGTGATGGAAACCGAGGACCACGACCTTCCCATCCTCCACTCCTCCAGCGAGATGGCCGGCTCCATGTGCGCCTCCATCGCCCAGTACCTCCTCCAGAACCACGAGGGCGGCCGGGGCATCCTCCTTGGCGGCGGCGCCGGCATTCCGCCGGCGGTGGTCCTCATCATCGGGGCCGGGGCCCTGGGAAGCGCCGCGGCGCGCGCCTGCATCGGCGCGGGAGCCCAGGTGATGGTCCTGGACCGCAACCCGGAGAAGCTGGGGCGGTTGCACCGCGAGCTGGGCGGCCGCATCATCACCTCCATTTCCACCAAGCAGAATATCCTCAAGGGGATGGAGTTCGCCAACGTGGTCATCGGGGCCGCCGCCTCCGGCGGGCGCAAGACCCCCTTGCTCATCACCCGGGAGATGCTCAAGCGGATGCGGCCCAAGAGCATCTTCATGGACCTCTCCATCGACCTCGGCGGCGTTTCCGAGACCTCGCGCCCCACCACCTTCAGCAACCCCACCTATGTCGAGGAGGGGATCATCCATTACTGCGTGCCCAACATCCCGAGCAATGTGGCCCGCACGGCCACGCAGGCGCTCAACAACGCCCTCCTCCCCCACATCCTGCTCCTGGCCGAGAAGGGATACAACCAGGCGATGCTCGATTCTGCCGCCGTCCGGAACGGCACCTACATCCACATGGGCAATTTCCTCAAGCCCTGGCTCAAGGAGTATTTCCAGATTTGATTCAAACGTCCGTGGGCGCTTCCTTCCCCCGCCCCGGACCGCGAGTGCACGGGGAGGTTCCATCCCTCTCATAGAAAAGCCGCGGTGATGATCGAATCCGGTCTGAACGGCTCTGCGACCCCCGTGTTTACGGTGCTATAATGAAAAGGACTCTCGCATCCCCGGAGGTCCCATGACCGTTCGCGCTCCCCGCGGCACCACGCTGAACTGCCGAAGCTGGCTCCTCGAGGCCCCCTACCGAATGCTCATGAATAATTTGGATCCGGAGGTTGCCGAGCGCCCGGAAGACCTCGTGGTCTACGGCGGGCTCGGCAAGGCCGCCCGGAACTGGGACTGCTTCCACGCCATCGTGCGCACCCTCGCCTCCATGGATCCGGATGAGACCCTCCTTGTGCAGTCGGGCAAGCCGGTGGGCGTGTTCCGCACCCACGCCGACTGCCCGCGGGTCCTCCTGGCCAACTCCAATCTGGTCCCCCAGTGGGCCACGTGGGAGGAGTTCCGCCGGCTCGACGCCCTGGGGCTCATCATGTACGGCCAGATGACTGCGGGCTCCTGGATCTACATCGGGACCCAGGGGATCCTGCAGGGCACCTACGAGACCTTCGCCGAATGCGCCCGCCAGCATTTCGGCGGCACTCTCCGGAACCGTCTCCTGGTCACGGCCGGCCTCGGTGGAATGGGCGGGGCCCAACCGCTCGCTTGTACGATGAACGAGGGGGTCTGTCTGGCCGCCGAAGTGGATCCTTCGCGCATCCAGAAGCGGCTGGAGACCCGCTATTTGGACGAGCGGGTGGACGACCTCGACACCGCCATCGACCGCACCCTCGACTACAAGGCGCGGGGGCTGGCCCTTTCCATCGGCGTGCCGGTCAACGCGGCCCTCCTCCTGGAGCGTCTCCTCGAGCGCGGCGTGGTTCCCGACGTCCTGACGGACCAGACCAGCGCCCACGACGAGCTCAACGGCTACGTTCCCGCCGGGATGGCGTTCGACGAGGCACTGGTCCTGCGCAAGGCCGATCCGGACCGCTACATCCGGCTCGCCTACGAGACCATGGCCCGGCACGTCCGCGCCATGCTCGCCCTGCAGGTGCGCGGGGCCGTAACCTTCGATTACGGGAACAACATCCGAGCCCAGGCCCGCAAGGCCGGCGTCGCGGACGCCTTCGGCTTCCAGGGGTTCGTCCCCCTATTCATCCGGCCGCTGTTCTGCCACGGTTCCGGCCCCTTCCGTTGGGTGGCCCTCTCCGGCGATCCCGCCGACATTGCGGAGACCGACCGCATCATCCTGGAGACCTTCCCTGAAAACGAGGCCTTGGCCCGATGGATCCGGCTCGCCGGCGAGCGGGTGAAATTCCAGGGGCTTCCCTCCCGCATCTGCTGGCTCCGGTACGGCGAGCGGGCGAAGATCGGGTTGAAGTTCAACGAAGCCGTTCGGACGGGGCGGGTGAAGGCCCCCATCGTCATCGGGCGCGACCACCTCGATTCCGGCTCCGTGGCCAGCCCCAACCGCGAGACCGAAGGGATGTGGGACGGCAGCGACGCCATTGCCGACTGGCCGCTCCTGAACGCCCTGATCAACACCTGCGCCGGCGCCACCTGGGTCTCGATCCACCAGGGCGGCGGGGTGGGGATGGGCTACTCTCTCCACGCGGGGATGGTGGTTGTGGCGGACGGCACCGACGGCGCCGCGCGCCGTCTCGAACGGGTCCTCACCACCGATCCCGGGATGGGCGTGCTCCGCCACGCCGACGCCGGGTACCCCGAGGCGGAGGCGATGGCTCGCCGGCACGGCATTCGGGTCCCCATGCTGAAGTGATCCCCCTGCTGCTGGCCCTCGCTCTCCTGGCGGCGCCCGCGCCCCCCCCGCCCGCTGATGACGGACCGCCCGACCTCGGGCGGTTCGCCGTCTGGGCGGGAAGCGCTCGCGTTCAATTGGACCTCCCCGGCCTCGGCATTCCGCCGGGGCTCTACGGCCCCGCCCAGGCCCGCGCCCTTCTTGCTGCGGCCGCCGGCCCCTCCGGCCCGCGCGTCACCGCGTTCGAAGAGGTCCCCTTGCCCAACATCCCGGGCCGGCTCCGCCTCTTCCTTGTCCGCATTCGCCCCCCTTCCGGGGGACCGGACGGTCTTTGGTTCGCCTACTTCTCCCGTCAAGGCATCGGCCCCAGCCCCGGCACCGGCCCCTTCCGCCTCGACGGATGGACGCTCGTCCGCCTGATCGAGTCCGGCCGCCCGTGAGGCGCCTCCTGTTCCCCGCCCTTGTCCCCGCCCTGCTGGCGGCCCTTCTCGCCGGCCTGATCCCTCTGGCGGAACCGTGGTTCACCGGTCGCTTCCTCCCGGCCCGGCTGGAGGCGCAGGGGGCGTCCCACTTGGAGCGGCTGGAGGCCGCCCACCGCGCCGCGCGGGAGGCCCTCCGGGTCCTGGACCGTGAAGCGCTTCCCTCGTGGGGGGCGCTGGAGGCCGCGCGCCTCCGTTTGGAGGATGGGGCGTTCCTCCTTGCCTCCAGCCCGGAGGGGCATCCACTGGCCTGGGCCGGGGACCCGCGCGACCTGGCCTTCATCGAGGGGGTGCGGGTGGCTTTCACCCCCGGCGGTTGTTTCCTCGTCCATTCCATCGCCGCCGCCTGGGGACGGCTGGTCGTCGCCCAACCGCTCCCCGCTCCGTCCACCGGAGCGTTCGTCCGTTCCGCCGTGCTGCTTCCGGCCAACGCATTCCCCTCCCTGCCCGCTCCGCGGGGCGCCGCGGTCCGGACCTTCCTTTTCAAGCCGGGCGGGGGGGCGCCGGTGCTCGCCCTCCAGCTGGAGGGGGTGCAGGCCGCCGAGGCGGCGAGGGTCTTGCGGCGCCTACTGGGCGCCGCCGTTTCGATGGCTTGGGCGCTCCTGCTGCTGGCGCGCGCCCGTGCCGTCCCCCCCTGGTCGCTGCCGATTCTGATCCGCCTGGCGCTTCTCATCTTCCCGATCCAGTTGCTCCCCCTCCCCCCCGCATGGATCTCGCCAACCGCCTTCTGCCTGCCCCACAGCGGCCCGGCCGCCGGAACCCCACTGGAGGCGGCCCTCACCCTCCTCGCCGCGGCCCTGGCCCTCGCCCGGGGTTTCCGCGGCCCCGTCCGGGGCTGGCTGTCCTACGCCGGTGGGTTCGCGGCCGTGTCGGTCGCCTTTTTCGCCTTGGCCGCCATGGCGGTGCGCGCCTCGGCCTTGGGCCCGCTGCCGTTCCCCCTCCGAACGGCCCTGCCCTCCGCCGCCTGGATCCTGGGCGGGCTCGCCCTCCGGATCCGGCCATTGGTCCGCCCTCCGCGGGCCTTGCCGTGGATGGCGGCGGCCCTCGTCTTCCTGCTTGCAGGACCGCCGCTCCCGGGGCTCGTCGTCGTCCTCGCCGCCGGTTCGTTCGGGCTGGTCTGTTGGCGTCTGGAGGCCTTCGCGCCCACCGCCCTGGCCGCGCTGTGGGGTCTGGCTCTTCCGCACGCACTCGCCTCGGCCGAGTGGCAGGCCTACCTCGACGGGCCCCACGCCGCTCTTCGGCTCCAGCGGCCCTCGCTGGAGGCGTTGGAGTTGGGACGGTCGGTCCCCGGACTCCTGGCCGGCTGGGATTGGCTGGAGCAAGGGCGCGATTTCCCCCTCATGGAGGACACCGGTTCTCTGGCGGAGCGGCTTGCCCACCGCGCGGGGCTGGACCGAGGGACGGTCGACTATTCCATGACCCTGATCCGGGACGGCGCCGCCATCTCGGTCAGCCGGAGCGCCCTCCTCAGGGCTCCCGCCAGGGGGGATGCCCCAGCGGGCGCCTTTCGGATGGATGCCCGGGAGCCGGACCTCCTCTCCGGGGTGTTCCCGCTTTGGGAGGGCGGACGCCCCTGGGGCGAAGCCGTCGTCCAGTTCCGCCCCCGCCCCCCCTCCTCCCCGGAAGGCGAGACGATGCCCGTTCTGATCGGCCTCTACGACCGCGCCGGAAACCCGCTGGAGCCGGGTTCGGTCTTCCTCCCTCCGCACCTCGGATCCGCGGACCCGGAGGACCTGCCGGGGTGGACCGCCGTGCACGACGAGGGGGATCGCCGGGCCCTGTTCTATCTCCCCGCCTGGGAGTTCCCCTTTCCCTATCTGCCCTTCGCCCTTCTGCTCCTGGTCGGCGTGATCCTTTCGCTCCCCCGCCCCTTCGACCCCCGCGGCCTCCTGGCGCTGGCCATGCTCCCCCTGATGGCCCTCCTGGCCCTGGCCGCCCTCCTGGCGTTCACCTTCACGCTGCGGCAAGAGCGGGACTTGCGGGCGCTCCAGGAGCAGTGGAGCGCCGGGGCGCAGAAGGACCTCCTGGACGAGTCGGCCGGGGTCCTTCCGGACCTCCAATACCGCGGCGGCATTCTCGATGGCGGGGCGGAGCTCTCCTCCTCCCTCCGCTACGCCCCCGCGGCGTTGATGGCCTCCCCTCCCTTCCGCCCCCGCACCGTCGAGTTCCGGGGGCGGCCCTACCTTTTCTTCATCGACACCGAGGGGCGGCTCTGCGCCCTCCAGAGACCCAACCTCCCCGCCCTGGAGAAGCCGGTGGCCTGGCTCGCCAGGCGCACCTGGGGGATCTTCCTGGCCTCCCTGGCGGGGGCGTTGATGGTGTTGCTTGGCCTGCTAAAGCGGTTCACCGAGCCCATCGCCCGGCTCGCCGAATCGGCCCGCGCCATCCAGCGGGGGGCCCCCTTCGACCCCGGGGCGCTGTCCGCCAGCCGGGAGATCAACGACCTGGCCGAGGCGCTGAGGGACGCCATCGGCCGGCTGCGGCACGAGGAGCGGACCCTGCGGGAGATCCTGGCCCGCCTGCCGGTAGGCGTGGCCTTGGTCGGGGGCGGGGCCACCCTCTTTCGCAACGCCCCCCTGGAGGCCGCCGGGCTTGCCGTGGAGGAACTGGAGACCCTTCCTGACCACGCCACCTTCTCCCGCGGGGGCCGGGTCTTTCTGGCGCGCCGGGTCCCCCTGCCGGGGGGGCGCCTCCTCCTCCTCGCCAGCGACATCACCGCTGAAGTTACGGCCCAGAAGATGACGACCTTCGCGGAGGTGGCCCGCATCGTCGCCCACGAGGTGAAGAACCCCCTCACCCCCATCCGTCTCTCCATCGACTATCTGAAAGAACTCGCCGCCCGTGATCCCGCCCGGTATCGGGCGGAGTCCCCGGCCGTGCTGGAGGAAATCGCCCAGAGCGTGGACGACCTGGAGCATGCGGCGATGGAATTCTCCGATTTCGCCCGCCTGCCGGCTCTCCAACGCGAGGACCGCGACTTGGCCGAACTCCTCGCGGGGTGGCTGGCCCCCTACGCGTCTTCGGCCGACGTCCGGTTCGAACCGCCGGACGGCGCCGTGCGGGCGGCCGTGGACCCGCGCTTGCTCAAGCGGGCGCTGTTCAACCTCCTGGCCAACGCCTGGCAGAGTGCCTCCCCCCCGCCGCCGGTGACCGTGCGTTTGAACGCCGCGGACGGCGCGGCCTGGATCCGGGTGAGCGACGCCGGCCCCGGGGTCCCGCCGGAGCTGCTCGAGCGGCTCTTCGAGCCCTATTTCACCACCAAGGCCTCGGGCACCGGACTCGGTCTTCTTATTGCCCGCAGGATCGTCGAGGAACACGGCGGGAGCATCGAGGCGCGCAACCGGCCGGAGGGCGGGCTGACGGTGGAGATCCGGTTGCCGATGTCCGGCAGTTCGGCGTTCGGCGTTCGGCGTTCGGAGTAGGGACACGGCATGCCGTGCCCCACGATCAATGCATGGATCGGTACAATTCCATGAATTGCTTCGCGGAAGTGTCCCAGGAGAAGTCGGCCTCCATCCCCCGGCGCACGATCCCCGCCCACGCCTCCCAGTCCCGGAAAAACGCCAAGGCCCGACGCAGTTCCGCCAAAAGGGCCTCGGGCGTCCTCTCCGTGAAGACGAAACCGTTCCCGCTCCCGCCGCCCTCGGGCACCCGAACGACGGTGTCGGCCAGTCCGCCCGTCCGCCGCACGAGCGGCACCGTCCCGTACCGAAGCGAGTAGAGCTGGTTGAGCCCGCACGGCTCGAAATGCGACGGCATGAGGAAGAGGTCGGCTCCCCCCTCGATGAGGTGGGCGATCCGGTCGTCGAACCCCAACTTGAGGCCGAAGGCATGGGGGAAGCGCCGTTGGAGGCCGGCAAACAGCTCGTGATACTTGTGCTGGCCCGTCCCCAAGAGGACCAGCTGCAGAGGCATCCGCATCATTGCCTCGAAGGCCCCCGCCACGAGATCCAACCCCTTCTGATCGGCCAGGCGGGTCACCATGCCGATGAGGGCGGTCTCCCGCCCCATGGACGGGAGTCCGAAGGCCTGCAGGAGGACCTCCTTGACCTTGGCCTTGTTCGCGGGCTCGGCAGCCGAATAGTGGTAGGGCAGGAGCGGGTCCGTCGCGGGGTCCCATCCGGCGGTGTCGATCCCGTTAAGGATCCCGGAGAACCGGTCCCCCTTGGCGCGCAGGACCTCCTCCATCCCCATCCCCATTTCGGGCCCCTCCGTCGCCTCTCGCGCGTAAGTCGGGGAGACGGTCACCACGCGGTCGGCGAAGTGGATGCCCGCCTTGAGGAAGTTCAGGCGCCCCCAGAACTCCAGGGGCTGGCCGGGATGGGCCCAAGCGGGGGGCAGGGCGAGGAACGGCGCCAGCGAGGGGTCGGCGTCCCCCTGGTAGGCCAGGTTGTGGATGTGGAGCAGGGTCCTGCAAGGCAGGCCCTGCTCCACCGCATAAACCGCCACGAGAGCGGTATGGTGGTCGTGCAGGTGGACCACCGCCGGCGGGGCCTTGAGGGCCTTCATCAGCGCGGCCGCCGCCTGGCAGAAGAAGATCCAGCGCAGCGGCTGGTCGGGCCATCCCTCGCCCGTGGCGGGATCATCATAGACGCCGTCGCGGTCGAAATAATTGGGATGGCGGACGAAGGAGACCGGCACGCCGCCGTCACGGCATTGCAGGACCGGGAAGGTCCCCGCGAACGGTCCCTCCAGCCGCACCATCGGGACCTCCGGGTGCGGCGCGAACTTCCACGGCCCCTCCTGGACCTGCTTGTAAAAGGGCATCAGGACCTCGCCCTCCCCCCCCAGCGGGGCCAGCGCCCTGGGCAGCGTGCCGACCACGTCGGCCAGCCCGCCGACCTTGGCGAAGGGGTGGCATTCCGCGGCGATCATCAGAACCTTAAGGGGCTTGCTCGGCGTCATAAGGGCATTGTACCGCAGGACCCGGTCTTTGTCGCTCCCGCATCCATAGCGGTTATGTTAAAATAGGCGTGCTTCTGCCTGTAGCTCAGCTGGATAGAGCAACGGACTTCTAATCCGTGGGTCGGGCGTTCGACTCGCCCCAGGCAGGCCAGAAGCGACGTTCTTTGCCACAACTGATGGTGAGTGTAGCTCAGTTGGTTAGAGCGCCAGACTGTGGCTCTGGAAGTCGGGGGTTCAACTCCCCTCACTCACCCTCCCTTCCCCACTCCCCAGCCCCCGCGCTTTGACCTCAGTCCTTAATTTAGATCCCGCCCCCGCTTCCCCCGGGCCTATCGGTTCAACTCCCCTCACTTACCCCAATCTCCCCTCCTCCCATTTTCCCCCACTTACCCTCCCATTGAAAGCGGGAGAGGGCGACTCCCTCTCCCGCCAGACGGGCAAAGCCCGTCTGGTGCCACCCTCTCCCCATAGGGAAGCCATCCCGGCCTGCTCACTGCGCAGGCCGTCCCGATGATTTAATACATCTCGCTAAGTAGTATTAGAAAAACGCTTACCCTTTGATCACTCCCACCGGTCTAAACCTGGCTACCTTAAGCGAAATGCCGGTGCGGTGCATGACTTCGGCCACGGCTGAAACGTCCTTGTAGGCCTCGGGCATCTCCTCGGCGATGGTTTTCTTGCCGGCGGCCATCACCTCGACCTTGCGTTCCTTCAGTTCGGCGACGATGTTGCGCTTTCCCGCCTCCCGCAGGGCTTGGGACCGGGACATCTGCCGCCCCGCGCCGTGGGCGGCGGAGCCGAAGGTCTCCCGCATGGCTGTATCGGTGCCGACGAGGAGATACGACGCCCTCCCCATGTCGCCGGGGAGGAGGACCGGCTGGCCGATGGCGCGGTAGCGCTCCGGCAATTCACGCCGGCCTGGACCGAAAGCCCTTGTGGCCCCCTTGCGGTGGACGGCCACTTTTCTCTTTTTCCCCTCGAATGCATGCTCCTCGAACTTGACAATGTTGTGGGCCAGGTCGTAGACGAGGCCGAATCCGAGCGGTTGGGGGCCGACGCTCCGCTCCAGGGCCCTTTGGGCCAAGGCCATGAGGATCTGGCGGTTGGCCCAGGCGAAGTTGGCGCTGGCGCGCATGGCCCCCAGATAGCGCCGGCCCTCGGGCGAGCCCAGCGGGACGCACGCGAGCTGGCGGTCGGGGAGGCGGATGGCATACCGGCGCATCGCCTCCCCCAGGACCCGCAAGTAATCATCGCAGACCTGGTAGCCGAGGCCCCGGCTCCCGGAATGGATCATCACCGTCACGTGCCCTTCGCGCAGGCCGAACGCCTCCGCCGCTTCGGCGTGGTAGATCTCCTCCACCACCTGGAGCTCGACGAAGTGGTTGCCGCTCCCCAGGGTGCCGAGCTGGTCCGAGCCGCGCTCGTGGGCGCGTCCGGAGACCGCCTCGGGGTCGGCGCCGCGGAACGCTCCCCGCTCCTCAATGAAATCCAAGTCCGTCGACGAGCCGTATCCCCTCGCCACCGCCCAGGCGGCCCCCTGGGTCAGCACCTCCCGCAGGTCGCTCTTGGAGAGACGCGGGATGGCTCCGTGCGATCCCACGCCGGTGGGGATCGCCGCGTAGAGCGCGGCGACGATCTCCGGGAGGCGGTCCCAGATGGCGTTGAATTCGATGGCCGTCCGAGCCAACCGGACGCCGCAGTTGATGTCGTAGCCCACCCCGCCGGGGGAGACCACCCCCTCCTCGGCGTCCATGGCCGCGACGCCCCCGATGGAAAAGCCGTAGCCCTGGTGGATATCGGGCATGGCGAGGGAGTAGCCGACGATGCCGGGAAGGGTAGCCACGTTGGCCACCTGCTGGAGGGAGGCCTCGTGGCGCACCTGGGCCAGAAGGGCTTCATCCAGATAAAGGCGACCGGGCACTCGCATCTCGCCGCTGGGGGGGATCTCGTAGATGTTCTCTCCGATCTCCCGGATGTCCGTCATGGCGCGCCCCTCACAGATCGAAGGTGATCTCCGCCCGCCATCCGTCCCCTTCTCGCTCCAGACGCGCCTCGTGATAGGTAGCGGCCTTGATCTCGGCGGCCGGAGCGGCGTCGGTTGTTTCGGCCAGGAAGACGACCTTCCAGTTGGCGGTATCGTCCCGGAGGAACGCCTCCCGGATCCGCAGCCGCCGCTCCTGCAGGAGATACAGGGCCTCGTTCAGCGCCGCCACGAAGCGGGCGAGGTCGTCCGCTCCTTCCACCACGGCGCGGACCTGCTCGCCCCGTCCCGGTTCCGCCGGGCCGTACAGGTATTCTCCGAGGGCCCGGCAGGCGTTCTCCAAGAGCTTCTCCAGGGTCGGACCGCGGAACCGGATCCGCAGGTCGGCGGTGTGGTCGAGATATTCGACGGGATCGAACATGCGTGTAAATGATAACAGATTCCGAACGCCCGGCATGCCGCGGGAACCCTGCGGTACAATGCCGGCATGGACCGCCGCCGCCTGCTGCTGGACCTGGCGATGTTTTGCCTGACGCTCGGCCTGGCCTGGCACGAGCACTGGTCGGCCACCGACCTTGTGTGGGGCCTTTGGATCTCCTCACTGGTCCTGGGCTACACCTTCATCCTCGTCTCCATCGCCGGGATCTTCGCGGCGCCGACCGTGGGGGAGGCGGTGGACGGGAAGGGCGCCGATTCCGGACCGGTCGTCTCGCCGGGTTGCCAGAGCCTGGTCCCGGCCGGGTTTCTGCTGGCGTTCGCCCTTTGGGCCACGGGGATCAACCGCTTCATCCTCCTCGCTCTTCTTCTTACTCTGGCCGCGCTCATCCTATCCATCGGCGGGGCGATGCGGCGCAAGCCGGGCTGGGAGCGGTTTCCCGACCCCACCCAGGGGGCGGCAAAGGCGGTCATCCTCCTCCCCTACGCCCTCTTCATGCTGGCGTTCTTCACCGTCCACTTCGGCGGGTTCCATTTCGTCCATTCCATTTTCCTGAACGGGTTCTTCCCCATCGTCCGCCATTCCCCCTTGGGCAAAACGCTCGAGCAGATGGGAGGATACTTGAGGCTATCCCAAAACCCTGAAGATGGGAAATCGTATCAAGAGGCATGCTGACTT
>CAZRVT010000003.1:0-103316 GCA_964603505.1 uncultured Holophagales bacterium
AACACCAGCTGGACACCCTGGCTGGCTCCCCCTCCCGCAAGGTGGATGATGACGCTATTTGACCCAAGAATTTCGAGTATAATGTCCGTGAGGCAGCGAATCTCCTTTCGAGTAGATTTTTACATGAGGCAACGGGTTTCCTCCGTCCACCTACTCAGAGATACAGTTCGGAGTTCAGAGATCCTATCAAAGCGGAAGGTAGCCGCACCCTTTATGGGTGTGCGTTCTTAAATGCTGGAGGACTGGTAGGCTCCCCCCCTCGTCCCAACGGAAGTCGGAGGGGCTGCGTTCAGGGTGATTTGTAAGCTGCATTTTGATATGATAGCCTTAGACAATGTTCGCAACAGCTCATCGGATAAAGCAATAAGATGGCAACCGATATGAATCGTGGATTTCTTATTGCAAGAAAAAATACCGGACAACTCGTCGATGCGTATTTAGACCAGATATCACGAACAAATCTAAACTACTTTCATCAGCTACCGAAATTGATCTTGCCGAACAATCTGCGCTGTTATCGAGGTTTCTCACGCGAACCCTCGGGACCAATGAACATATTTCAAGAATTTCGAGAGATTGAAGCGCAGCGGTACATCATCAATCTCATCGATCAATGCGAAATAGACGATCTTGAGGACAAGCGCCTTCTGCCTCACATCGAGAATACTAGAGATAATCTTTATTGATGGTGCTCGCCCCAGATCTCGTCGGCTCCCTCCCCGAATCCCCCGGCGTTTACCTCTGGCTGGATGCAGAAGGGCGGGTGCTGTATGTGGGGAAGGCGAAGAACATCCGCAAGCGGATCCAGGGGCACCTGGCGCACGGGGCGGACTACGGCAAAGGCGAAATGCTGGAGCGGGCGGTCCACATCGACACCATTCTCACCTCCAGCGAAAGTGCGGCGTTTTTGCTGGAGAACACCCTCATCAAAAAGCACCAGCCGCCGTTCAACATCGACCTCAAGGACGACAAGACCTACCCCTACCTGGTAGTCACCACGGAGGAGGAATATCCCCGCCTCCGGTACACGCGCCGTGTCGAGGAGGGAAAGAACCGCTACTTCGGCCCCTTCTACCCGGCGGCGCGCGGCCGGCGGGCGCTGAAGTTCGTCCAGCGCGCCTTCGGCCTCTGCGTCTGCAACCACGACTTTGCCCGCCCCCGCACGCGCCCCTGCTTCTACTATCATCTGGGCCGGTGCCTGGGGCCGTGCGTCCCGGGGCTCACGAACCCGGTCGAGTATCGCAAGGCCGTCAAACACGCCCTGCTCTTTCTGGAGGGGCGCGACAAGAAACTGCTGGCCGAGCTCAAGCGGACGATCGAACGCAAGGCGGCCGACCTGCGCTACGAGGAGGCGGAGGCCCTCAAAGGGATCTACGCCCACTTGGCCGAGCTGATGGAACAAAAGGAGGTGCAGGACATCGGCACGGGCGACCGCGACGTCTTCGGCCTCTACCGCGAGGGGCGCCGCTGGGCGCTGTGCGTCCTCCCCTACCGCCGCGGCCTCCTCCTCGGGAAGCGGGAGTACTTTTTCGAGGACGCCGCCGTGGCCGGAGCGAAGGAATTGCTGACGGAAGTGCTCCCCCAATACTACCTCGCCTACCCCTCCATCCCCCCCCTCATCCTGGCGCCGGCGGCCCTCGACGGGGAGGAGCGGGTCCTGCAATTCCTGAAGGAGAAGCGGGGCCGCACGCTGGTGATGAAGGTCCCCCGCCGGGGGGACGAGAAAGCCAAGCTCGAGCTGGCGGTCGAGAACGCCCGCCAGGCCTTCGCCCGCCGCTTCCCGCAGGGGGGGATGAAGGAACTGCGCGAGGCGCTGGGGCTGGAGAAGGCCGCGGTCATCGAGGCCGTGGACATCTCCCATCTGCAGGGCAAGGCCCGATACGGCGGCCTCATCCGGTTCGAAAACGGCCGGTTCGTCAAGAAGGGCTACCGCGCCTTCCTCCTCCACACCGAGGACCCGCGCGACGACTTCGGGGCCGTCCGCGAGGTGGTGAAACGGCGGCTGGAGCGGGGGCTCCAGGAGGGCCATGTCCTCCCCGATCTGCTCCTGATCGACGGCGGCAAGGGGCAGGTGGAGGCCGCGCACGCGGCGATGCGGGAGGCGGGGGCCGACCTGCCGCTGGCGGGCCTGGCCAAGGAGGAGGAGACGCTGTTCTTCCCCGGCGGCCGCCCGCCGCTGCGCCTCCCCCAGGACGATCCGGCGCTGCTGCTGTTGATGAAGATCCGGGACGAAGTGCACCGCTATGTAATCACGCTCCACCGGAAGAAGCGGGGCCGGGAGTTCAAGCCCGCTCGGAAACGCGGGGGCCCGCCGGTGAAATAAAAGGGCGGACCGTCGTCCGCCCCTGGAAGATCGGATCGGGCCGATCCTCAATCCAGCGGACCGCGGTAGGTCTTGACCCGGGTCTCCTCGAAGCGGATGCCGTATTGTTTGAGTTCGGCCAGCACCGGCTCGTAGATCTCGCGCAGGATGGGGATCTGGACCCCCTCGGCCGTCACCCCCTCGTCGAGGATGAGGCGGACGGCGATGGCGGCGGGGAGGGAGACCGTGCGCGCCATGGCGGTGTCGCCGAACGGCTCGCCGGTTTTGACCAGGGTGGAGCGGATCTCCTCCGAAGAGCCGTCGGGGTAGTCCACGCTGAAGACATGCTGCATGGCCACCAGGTCCCGGTCGCCGGGCCGGTACATCATCAGCGCCCGCATCCGGGCCAGGAGGATGTCCAGCGGCGAGCCGTGGGTCGTGTTGACGAGACGGTCGGAGAAGAGGCCCAGCCACTCGAGCCGGGCCATCTCCTCGGAATCGAGGGAGACGCCCAGGTAGCGGGCGATGCGGTCCGACAGCGGCCCCTTCTCCTGCGGCACGAGGCGCGTGGAGACGTCGAGGAAGGTGGTGCCGGCGGGCCAGTCCATCGCCTCGGTCTCGAAGAAGCCCAGGAGGCGGATGGCCCGCATGGTGGCGCACCAGCCGGGGTAGCGCAGGGTGGCGCGAAACATCCCCTGCACCCCCTCGAGACCGTAGAGCGGGATGTACTTGAGGGAGTCGCGGTTGGGGTACATCTCGAAGGTGCCGAGGCCCGGGACGTCGAGGGGCCAGGAGTGGTCGAACACCGCCCCGCCCCCCTCCACTTCCACCACATGGCCCCGCCGGAGGAACCGGGCGGGCTGGGTTCCGGCGCGGAGGACTCCCTTGGGGTTCCAGGAGAACTTGTAGCCCCAGGGGTTGGTGTTGGCGTCTTGGGCGGGGAAGCCGCCGCAGCAGCTCTGGAACCCCGTGAGACGGCCGCCGCTGAGCTTGATCTCGTTGATCTGCGCGATGGCCGACATGTGGTCGATGCCGGGGTCGAGGCCGATCTCGTTGAGGATCACGACGCCGGCCTTGCGGGCCTCCTCGTCGAGGGCCCACATCTCCGGGGCGGTGTAGGAGGTGTTGACCATCGGCTTGCGGAGGGCGATGGCCATCCGGGCGACGGGAACGTTGAGCTCCGCCGGCAACAGGCTCACCACCATGTCGGCTTCGGCCACCAGCGGCATGGTCCGGGCGGTGTCGGCGGCGTCGTGGTAGATGACCGAGCCGCGGGGGTGCTCCCCCATCGATTGCTTCGCCCGCGGGACGTCGAGGGTGGCGACGAGGACGCGGTGGTCGTAATGGGTCAGGAGGTAGCGCAGGAGCGGACGGGCGACGAGGCCCGCCCCGAGCACGAGGACGTTCTTCATACCTTGTCTCTCCTTGAGGGCTTGTGAATTATATCACCTCTCTGGGCCGCATTCATCGCCTACACGGTGCTCGCTTTTTCGAATAGGACGGCGCATCCGGAAGCGGATGGTTCGTGTTCTTCATCCCCTCAATAAAATCAAAGCGCTGCGCCCTTCGAGATCGGAACCGCCACGGTGGACCGACTCAGCGACCCCCGCCACCAGCGGACCACCGGCTGCAACATCCTGCGCGGGTTGCCGGCCGGCGTCTGGCCGAGCATGGCGTCGGACGGGCCGCACGAACAGCACGGGCGCCGCCCGAATAGGGCCGCGTCTCTACATTTTACATTACAGACAAATCATTGTGCCGCTCTTGGGACGACCTCGGCCCAGACCAGGTTCTTGCCCCCCATCCGGAACGGATGGCCCTCGAACATCGCCTTGATCGAGGGGTCCAATGCCTCCCAGTCCTTGGCCTCGAACACCGCCATCCCCCCTTGCCCCCGCCGGCCGGCCATCCGACGCAGTTCTTCGGGGTCGTCCACCCTCATCCCCGGGATCCCGGCATAGTAGGCGTGGATCTCCCCGTTCATCCGGTACAGCCACAGACGGTCGCCGCGCCCCAATTTCGTTTGGGCCGCCTCGGCCAGTTCCCAGGGGGTCTTGAGCGGGTCGAGGGCGGGCAGGAGGACGGCCCCGGCGTACATCTCGAACCCCGCGAAGAGCGCCGCGAGGGCGAGGAGGCGGGTGCGGCTCGGGCCCTCCGCCCGGATGCGGCCGAACAGCCACGCTCCGGCCGCGAACATGACGACGCCGATCGGGACGAGGCGCAGGGCCCCGAAGGGGACCCGGGGAGAGAACGCGGCGCCGACGAGCCCGAGGCCGATCAGGACGGCCAGCCCCGCCGCGGCCATCCCGGCCCAGCGGTCGCGCCGCAGGAACCGGTCGAACGCCGCGCCGACCAGGATTGCCGCGGCCGGGTAGGCCAGGAGGATATACAGGTTCCGCTTGGAGGCGGAAACGGAGAAGAAGACGATGACGAAGAGGCCCCAGGCCGCCAGGCGCCGCCGGAGCAGGGGCTTCTCCTGGAGCGCCGTCCAGGCGGGGACCAAAAACAGGGTCCAGGGCATGAATTCGCCGATGAAGTGCGGGATGAAATAGTAGAACGGCTGGGCGTGGCCGTAGGAGCCGGCCGCCCGCTCCACGTTTTGGGAAAAGAGCAGTTCCCGGATATAGCTCTCCGGCGCCCCGGCCAGGGAGGCCCACAGGAGCCAGGCGGCGGGAAAGGCGAGGGTGACGAGCGGCCCCCAGGCGAAGTGCCAGCGCTTCAGGCGGGCCCCCTCCCCCGCCGCCGCGGTGGCGGCGATGTAGGCGCCGAGCGGGACGATGAACCCCACGGGCCCCTTCGCCAGGACGGCCAGCCCCATCAGGACATAGGCGGCCCCCGGCAGCCAGCGGCGGCCCTCGTCGTCGGACCGAAACAGGCATCCCAGGGCCGTCATCTGAAGCCCGACAAGGAGGGCGTCGATCTGCCCCATGCTGCCCTGAAAGTAGAAGAGATAGCTCGTCCCCAGCACCGCGACGGCGGGCCAGGCCGCCGCCTCGCCCGCCCATCGCCGCGCCAGGGCGGCCGTGGCCCACAGCGCCAGGACCGCCCCGAACAGCGACGGCAGCCGCGCCGCCACGCTCCCGATGTGGCCGCCGGCGGCGAAGGCGGCGAGGTTGATGAGCCAGAACATGAGCGGGGGCTTGTGGGCGTAGGGCTCCCCGTGCCGGGTGAGCATGGAGTAGTTGCCGCTCTCCCTCATTTCGCGGGCGACGTAGGCGTAGCGCGCCTCGTCCGGCTCCCACAGGTCCCGGGCGAGGTATCCTCCCCCCCACAGCAGGACCGCGAGGGCCAGCAGATGCCAAAGCCGGGGGCCCGCGATCCGGTCCGTCCGGGTCATTTCCTTCCTCCAACGAAATCGAAAAGCGGCAATAAGGAATCTCCGGCAAAATAATGGACCCCCCCGCCCAGCGTCAGGGCCTCCCCGAAGGGAAGGGGCTGGCCGTCGCGGCCCCAGGCCCGCGATGCATCGCCGGGCGCCGGGATGCGGACGGCCCCGCGGGGGGCCCACCCGACCCAGACGGTCCCCCCGGGGCCGTCCATCCGCATCAGCCGCGCCCCCGGCGCCGCGGGACCCTCCGCGAGGCTTTCGGTCCGTTCCAGGACCCGCGCCAGGGTCCGGAAGGCGCGATAGGCGGGCCGGGTCCGCAGGGTGCCGTCGGGCAGGACATCGAGGAGGCCGTAGCCCCGCGCCGCCAGCTGCCACCAGTAAACCCGCTCCACGGCACCGGTGGCGAGGGCGAGGAGAAGGTAGCGCGCGCAGTAGTCGGCCTGGGCCTCCTCGTCCACCGCCACCCCCCGCCCAGCCGGGCTGTGGGGACCGGCGCGAAGGGGCCAGTTGGTCTCGGTGATCCACAGGCGCCCCCCCGCGGCATTGCGCGCGGCCCGCCCGGCCGCGTCGAAGAGCCGGACCTTCCCCTGCAGGTCCAGCCCCCACTGAGTGTTCTCGGGGGCGCCCCGCCGGTCCACATAGAGCAGGCACGACACGGCGTCGAACCGGGGTCCGTCCAGCGGGAGGTTGAGGGCGCCGAGCAGCGCCAACGGCTCAAAATCGATGACCGCCGGTCCGAGCAGGCGCACCCCCGGGTCCCGCGCCCGCAGGATCCGCCCCGCGCGTCCGGCCAGGGCGAGGTATTCCTGCCGGGTCCAGCACCCCCACTTGCTCCGGTTGATCGCCTGCCCAATCTGGAAGGTCCGGCCGAACCCCAGGAAGCGGGAGGCGATCGCCTCCACGGCGGCGTCCCACCGCGCGGGCTCCCGCACCAGCGCGCGGTTCTGGGCGATCCCGAACGCCAGCTCGTATCCCCGCGCGTGCAGTTCCCGCGCGGCCGCCTCCGGGGCGGCGAGGTCTTCCCACGCGTGGAGGCGGAGGAGGACCCGCTTCGTGCCGGCCTCCTCCAGGCGCGCGATCAGCGGCGCGTCCAGAACCGTCGCGTGGGCCAACCCGATGCCGGCGCGCCCGCAGGGCCCCATCGGCCGCCCGTCCCGGTTCGCCCGCGCCGTCCGCGGCAGGGCCCGGGCGACCGCCCACGCCTCGGCCCCAAGGGCGGGGAGGTCCTTGACCCGCTCCCAGTGACGGCGCGCCTTCCCGGCGTGGTGAAACGGCTGCTCGGTCAGCGGGTCCCACACCACGGCTTCGCGCAGGGGGGTCCCCGCCTCCGCGGGGACCAGGTGCGGCGGGGGCCGTTTCGCGGGCTGGAAAGGGCGGAGCAAGGCCTGGATGGGGGCTCGAAGCTTTCGCTTGAGGGGGTTCTTGGCCATGAACAAACGGCTCAGGAACGCATGGAGGAATCGGCGCCCCGCGCCGGGCGCGCCCCCTTCGTAGGCCTCGAGGAACCGCCTTCGGAGCCCGGCGTCGGGGATCTCCAGCCGGCACAGGTCGCTCATGCGGGCCAGGGTCCCCGGCGGAGCGCCGATCCGCGCCCGGTTCAGGTCGATGAGGACGATGTCGGGCTCCTCGCCCCCGTCGAACCGGAGCAGGAGGTTCCCCATGGAGAAGTCCCGGTGCCGGATGCCGGCGTCATGCATCCTCCGGGCCAGCCGGCCCGCCGCCCGCGCGAACCCTTCCGCCTGGCCCGCCGTGAAGCGCGCATAGGCCCCCTCCCTCGCCTCGCGCAGCAGGTAGCGCGCCTCCACCCGCCCCTCCGAGAACCGGCTCACGAAATAACTGGGGCCGGCCGGATCGTCGTTGAGGGCGACGAGGACGGGCTCGGGAGTGACGATGCCGCGCTCGAGGGCGGCGCGGGCCGCGTCCCAGCTCAGCAGGGCCTTGTCGCCCCGCCAGCGCTTTCGAAGGCGCCGCCTCCAGCCGGCATGACGGAACTCTTTGACCACGAACCGCTCCCTCCCCCCCAGGGCGACCAAATACAGGTGGTTTCGGCCCCAGTGGAGGGTGGATTCCGCCGAGCGGACATCGACGAAGGCCCGGAGCGCTTCGGGCAAAGGGACTGGGAAGGCGCCCTCGACGGCATAGCCATGGTATCCCTCGTCGTGGAAGGGGCGGGCGGCGCGGGCGTCGGAGGCGGCGTCCTGGGTCGGCATCCCGGCCAGGATACCATCGGGGCCCCGAAGCGCTCAATTCGAATATGGGGACGCGTCTCAACATTTATATTCCATTGATGTCCGCAACAATACCCCGCCGCCGGGAGTATCATTAAACGGAACCCTCATCCGTGGAGGCCGCATGAACCGATGGATCAAGGTCCTGCTCGCCGTGGGCGCCCTGGGCGCCTTGGCCGCCATCCTCCGCTTCACCCTCTTCGCCCCGAAGCCCATCCCCGTCCGGGCGGCCGCCGTGGAGCGCGGCGTGGTGGAGGACACGGTGACCAACACCCGGGCCGGGACCGTCAAGGCGCGGGAGCGCTCCCGCCTCTCCCCCCAGATGGGCGGTTTGGTGGTCCGCCTCCCCTTCCGCAAGGGCGACCCGGTGAGGAAAGGGGACCTCCTTCTGAAGATAGACGACGCCGTGGCGCGGGCGCAGGTCGAGCTGGCAAAGCGCTCCATGGACACGGCCCGGGCCCAGCGGGAGGAGGCCGCCGCCATCCTGGACCTGGCGGCGCGGGAGTGGACGCGCATTGCCCGTCTGCAGGAGACGGGGGTGGCCTCCGACGGAATGGCCGACGAGGCGCGCAACGCCAAACAGCGGGCGGAGGCGGCCCTGGCCACGGCGGAGGCGGCGCTCCGGCAGGCGGCGGCGGCCGCCGGCGTGGCCCAGCGGCAACTGGACTGGACGGAGCTCACCGCCCCCTTCGACGGGGTGGTGGCCGAGCTGACCACCCACGTCGGGGAATACATCACCCCCGCCCCCCCGGGGGTCCCCATCCCCCCCGTCATCGACCTCATCGGCGCCTCGGAACTCTATGTCAGCGCCCCCATCGACGAGATGGACTCCTCCCGCATCCGGCTGGGGCAGGAGGCGCGGGTGACGGTGGACGCCTGGCCCGACCGCTCGTTCCGGGGAACGGTGCACAAGATCGGCGCCTACGTGGAGGACCAGCTGGAGCAGAACCGCACGGTGGAAGTGGAGGTGGCCTTCGAGAACCCGGAAGGTCTCCGCATCCTCCCGGGCACCAGCGCCGACGTGGAAATCATCCTCGCCCGCCGCGACGGCGTCCTCCGCGTCCCCACCTCCGCGGTCTCGGGCGGGATGGGCGTCCTGGTCGTCGAGGACGGACGGCTCGTGGAGCGCACCATCGAAACGGGGCTGAAAAGCTGGACCTTCATCGAGGTGACGAAGGGGCTCTCTGCGGGGGAGACGGTGGTGGTGAGCCGCGACAAGCCGGAAATCAAGCCGGGGGCGGCGGTGGCCGTGTCCGAGCATGATTGAGCTCCGGGGCATCGGCCGCACCTACGAGATGGGCGGCCGGCCGGTCCACGCCCTCCGGGAGGTGGACCTCGCCATCGCCCCCGGGGATTACCTGTCGCTGATGGGCCCCTCCGGTTCCGGCAAGTCCACCCTGCTCCATATCCTGGGGCTCCTGGACCGCCCCACCGAGGGGGAATACCGGTTCGAGGGGCGATCGACCCGCGACCTCTCCGACGCGGAGCGCTCGCTCCTGCGGCGCTATAAGGTGGGGTTCGTGTTCCAGTTCTTCCACCTCCTTCCCCGCTTGGACGCCCTCGGCAACGTGGCCCTGCCCATGATGCTGGCCGGCATCCCCGGACAGGAGCGCGCCACCCGGGCCCGCGAGGCGCTGGAGAAGGTCGGCTTGGCGGCCCGCGCGGGGCACCGCCCGGAGGAGCTCTCGGGCGGCGAGCGGCAGCGGGTGGCCATTGCTCGGGCCATCGTGATGCGCCCCGCGATGGTCCTGGCCGACGAGCCCACCGGCAACCTGGACCGCACCTCGGCGGGGGAAATCATCCACCTGCTCGAATCCCTCAACGCGGAAGGGCTCACCCTCGTCATGGTCACCCACGACCCGGAGCTGGGAAAGCGGGCCCGGCGGACGCTCCGGCTGCTGGATGGAAGGGTCCTGGCCGGCGATGCGACTGCGTGATCGGTTCGACTTCGCCGCCTCGGCCCTCGGCGCCCATCGGCTCCGCACGGGCCTGACCCTCCTCGGAATGGCCGTGGGGATCGCGGCGGTGATCGCCCTGACGGCGCTGGCGGAGGGGGCCCGGCGCTATGTGATGAACGAGTTCCTGGACCTGGGAACCCATCTGGCGGTGGTCCTGCCGGGAAAGGTGGAGACGAGCGGCGCGATGCCGTGGGGCGGCGTGGTGCGCGACTTGACGCTGAAGGACTTCGAGCTGCTGGACCAGCGTCTGGAGGGCAAGGTGCGGGCGGCCCCCATCGTGCTGGGGACCGAGTCGGTGAGTTGCGGGGACCGCAGCCGCTCCCTGGCCGTCATCGGCACCACGGCCGAGTGCCAGCGCATCCGGCGCCTGGTTATGGCCTCGGGGCGGTTTCTGGCCTCCGCCGAGGCGGGGGCGGGGGGGACGGAAATCGTGCTGGGGACCAAAGCGGCACGGGAGGTCTTCGGCGTCGAGAACCCCCTGGGCCGGACCGTGCGGATGGGGGGGTGGCGGTTCCGCGTCGTGGGGGTCCTCGAACCCAAGGGCCGCATGGGAGGGTTCGACATGGACGACATCGCCCTCGTCCCCGCGGCCACGGCCATGAAAGTGTTCAACCGGGCGTCGCTCTTCCGCATCCTCGTGGAGGTGCGCCCCGACACTTCGATGCCGGTCATGAAGCGGCGCCTCGAGGCCTTCTTCAGGGAGCTCCACCGGGGGGAGGACGTCACCGTCGTTTTGCCCGACGCCATGCTGGCCTCGTTCGGATCCATCATGCGGCGGCTAACGCTGGCGCTCGCGAGCATCGCGGGCGTCTCCCTCGTGGTGGCGGGGCTAGGGATCATGAACATTATGCTCATCTCGGTGGCGGAACGGCGCGAGGAGGTGGGACTGCTCAAGGCCCTCGGAGGGGAAGACCGCCAGGTGCTGGAGGTGTTCCTCGCCGAGGCGGCCTTTCTTTCCGTGGCCGGAGGGCTCCTGGGGCTTCTGGCCGGTCTTTCCGCCGTCCGGGTCTTCGTCCGGTTCTACCCCTCGCTCCCCGCCTCCCCGCCCGGGTGGGCCGTGGCGGCCTCCCTGGCCCTCTCCCTCCTGGTGGGCACCCTCGCCGGCATCCTCCCGGCCCTGCGGGCCGCGCGCCTGGATCCCATCCGGGCGCTGGCGAGACGATGATTTTCCCTCCCGTCCCCCCCGTTCCGGGTTCCGGGTTCCAGGTCGCAGGAACGAGCGAACCGCTGCGTTCACCCATGCCGTGGGCGGGAGAACCAGGAACCAGGAACTCGCCACCGGCAAGGAGAAGGGATGAAGCTGGCGGAACGTCTCCGGTTCGTCGGGGGGGCCTTGGCGGGCCACCGCCTGCGGTCGGTCCTTTCGGCCCTCGGCATCGCCATCGGCATCGCGGCCGTCCTCCTCCTCACCTCCCTCGGCGAAGGGACCCGCCGGTACATCGTCGCCGAATTCAGCCAGTTCGGCACCCACCTCGTGGCGGTGGTCCCCGGCAATGTCAAGACCATCGGCATCCCCGGAGTGTTCGGCGGCTCCACCCACCCCCTCGACCTCGACGATGCCGCCGCCCTCCGGCGCCTGCAGGGCGTTCGGGCCCTCACGCCGGTGGTGATGGGGCAGGCCCGGGTGGAGCACCGCCGCATGGGGCGGTCCGTCTTCATCTACGGGGTCTCCCCCGAGGCCCCGGACGTGTGGAGCTTCCGCGTGGGCGAGGGGACCTTCCTGCCCGCGACGGATTACGGACGGCGCACCCCGGTCGCGGTCCTGGGCCCCCGGGTGGCGCGGGAGCTCTTCGGGGCCGACTCCCCCCTCGGCCAGCGGGTGAAGATCGGCGGCGAGGCATTCCGCGTCACGGGCGTCATGGCCCCCAAGGGGCAGTTGCTGGGGTTCGACATCGACGACGCGGTCTACATCCCCGCGGGCACGGCTTTGGCGCTTTTCAACCTCCGCGAGTGCAACGAGATCGACGTGGCGGCCCGCAGCGCGAAGGAGGTGGACCGCCTGGTGGGAGCCATCCACGACCTCCTGAAGAAACGGCACCGGGGGGAGGAGGACTTCACCGTCCAGACCCAGGCCGACATGCTGGGGGCGCTCAACCGCGTCATGGCCATCGTCACCCTGGCGGTGGGGGGCATCGCGGCGATCTCGCTCCTGGTCGGCGCGATCGGCATCCTCACCATCATGTGGGTCTCGGTCCATGAGCGCACCTTCGAGATCGGCCTCCTGCGCGCCTTGGGGGTGACGCGGGACGGGGTGGCGGGGCTCTTTCTCCTGGAGGCCGTCACCCTGTCGATCGCCGGCGGACTCGGCGGGCTGGCCGCCGGCTATTGCATCCAGTGGGGGCTGAAGCTGGCCGTGCCCGGGCTGCCGATGGCGATCCCGTGGTATGCCATCGCGGGGGCGCTGCTGATGAGCTTCGCGGTGGGGATGGGCAGCGGCTGGCTGCCGGCCCGCCGCGCCGCCGCGCTGGACCCGGTCGAGGCGCTGAGGGCGGAGTAGGGGGTCGGGCCGTTCAGCGTTCTGCTTCAGCGTTCCGCGAATAGCAAGGGTGCTTCGCCCCTTCCATGCTCTTGCCGTCACGCTGTGCGCCGCACGGCGTACGGATTATCAGGTCCGGACCCCGCTCAATGCGTCGTCCGGCCGGCGGGGCGGGGCGAGGTCACGCGGTTCCGCCCCTCGCGCTTGCTCTGGAACATCAGCTGGTCGCCCCGGCTGATGAGCGTGTCGATCGTGTCCTCGGGGGTGGCCGCGGTGGCCCCGATGGAGATGGTGACCCGCAAGGGGCGCCCCTGGTCGGAGACGACCGATTCCTCGACCAGCGCCCTGAACTTCTCCGCCACCGCGCCCAGTTGGTCCGCCTCGACCCCGGTGATGATGGCGATGAACTCGTCCCCGCCCCAGCGCCCCACGACGTCGCAGAGGCGCGCGTGGTCGGCGAAGGTGCGCCCCAGCGTCCGGATGACGAGGTCGCCCGAGGCGTGCCCGAAGGTGTCGTTGAGGGCCTTGAGGTTGTCCACGTCGACGAAGATGATGCCGAACCGCCAACCGTACCGCTGCAGCTCCTGCAGGCGCGAGAGGAGGGTCACCTCCAGGTAGCGCCGGTTGGCTAGCCCCGTCAGACTGTCCAAATAGGCGAGCTTCTCCAATTGGACGATGCCTTCCCGGGTGCCGTGCACGCAGGAGGGCTCCTTGAAAATCTCGATGGCCCCGGTCACCTCGCCCCACCCGTCCTTGAGGGGATGAACCGAGGCGGCCATGGGGACCCGGCATCCGTCCTGGTGCTGGAAGTGCAGCTCCCCGTTCCTGGGCTGGCCGGTGATCATCGCGGTGCCAAGAAGGCAGGGGTGTCTGCAGGTGTGGCACACCTCCGAATCGTGCTGGACCAGGTGGTCGTTCCAGCAGTGGGTGGCGCCCAGGACTTCGCCGGTGGCCCTCGCCAGCTCCTGGGCGGCGGGGTTCCAGTAGGTCACCCGGCGGTCCCGGTCGAGCAGGTAGACGCACTCGTCGAGGGCGTCGAAGAGCATCAGCAGGAGGCCGCGGTCCACCTGGTGGGCGCTCGGCGGTGGCTCGGAGACCGGCTTGGGCGGGAGGTCGGCCGCCGCCAGGACCCCCGCCGCCGGGACCGGCAGGTCTGCGGCCGGTTGCGGAAGGGCCGCCTCGACCCGGCGAAGGACGGCGCCGCTCCGCCGGCCGCCGGCCTTCTTGAGCTGGTCCATGTGCTTCTGCATGCCGGCGCTGATGTTGTCCACGAAGGGGCCGAAATGGGCCCGAAGCCCCCGGAAGAACTCCTGTTCGAACAGCGCCAGGGTGAGCGCCTCGAAGTCGAGGGCCGCCTGGACGGCCTCCTCCAGCGAGGGGTCGGGGCAGGCCTGCCGGAAGGCCTCGATGGCCGCAAGGATGCCGTTCATCTCCACGATGTCGATCTTGAGGAGGCGGAAGATGCGCGGGTTGCGCATCACGATGCGGGTCTGGTACTGGATGACGTTGCGGTGGGCGACCTGGTCGAGGGCCAGCCGGCCGAAAAGCGCGGACATCTCGAGATTGGAGCCGTAACTTTCGCAGAACCAATCGTAGAGCTGGCCTTTGGCCGTCTCAATGTCGCCGAGCACCCGCAGACCCTTCACTACATCCAACATAACCACCTCGCGGGCCGGTGGCCCGCTCTCACCCCGCATTAGTAGTTTAGGCCTTCGGGAATGATTTGTCAAATGACCTTTGGGCCGTGAGCCCGGCCCGGAAGGCGGCCCGAATCGGACGGGCGGACGACTCCCACGGGCCCATCTCCGACTGCGTCAGGCGGCCGCGGCAGACCTACGGGGCGGCGGGACGAACGTTCAGCGTTTCCAGCGGGGATGCTCGGACACGGCCCACAGGGCCGCGAACACGATGAGGAGGATGGGAAGCTCCACCGCCAGGGTGAAGGTGCCGACCTGGTGGAGCATCAGCAGCAGTCCTGCCGTCATGAGGAGGGGGCCGAATAGGATGGTGGAACTGTTGATCCCGTTCAGGACCATCAGGAGCAGGCCGGCCCCCGCCAGGAGGACGGTCCACAGCCAGTTGACCTCCGGGAACACCCGGAGGGCATTCAGAAGCCATCCCAAGCCGGCCAGCGCGATGAGGAGGGGGGCGAACAGGCGTCTGCTCATGGGTCGATTATAAGCCAAACCCCGGCCGGCCGACAACTCCCGTAGGCCCCCCTCCCCACGGCCCCCTTCAATCCTTCAGCCCTCATCCTTCAGCCCCCGATGAGCACCGCCCCGCCGTTGACGTCCAGCGTGGTGCCGTTGACATGGCGCCCCCAGTCGGAGACCAGGAAGAGGATGGGGTAGGCGACGTCTTCCGGCGGCGGGATGCGCCGGAGCGGGATGGTGGAGGCGATCTGCTCCCGTCGGCCCGGCCTGGCGAGCTCCTCCGCGCTCATCGGGGTGTCCACCCAGCCGGGGGCGACGACGTTTGTGCGGATGCCTCGGGGCCCCAGCTCGGCGGCCCACGACTTGGCCAGCCCCGCCAGGGCCGCCTTGGTGGCGGCGTAGTGGGCGTGGACCGCCTCCCCCCTCCGCCCCGCCGTTGAGCCGACCATCACGATGGCCCCGCCCCGGTTCATCATCGGCACCAGGGCGTTGGTCAGATAGCCCACGGCATCCAGGTTGAGCGCCATCGTCTCCTTCCACACGGCGAAATCGGAGGAGCCGACGGGGAAGTAGGTCCAGATGCCCGCGTTGTGGACGAGATAGTCGAGGGTGCCGCTCCGGGACTGGAACTCTTCCGCCAGGGCCTTCCAGCCCGCCGCGCTCCCCAGGTCCGCCTGGAGGGCGACGGCGCCCGTGGCCCGCGCCACCGCCTCCGCCTCGCCCCCGTGGCGGTTGTAGGAGAAGTAGGTCTGGATCCGGTGGGCCGTGAAGACCTCCACCACGGCCTTCCCGATCCCCAGCGAACCCCCGGTGACGAGGGCGGTCTTCCCTTCGACGTTCAGCATGGCGGCGCCTCCGTTGAACTGTGAAGGATGATTATACAATGGCGCCCCGGGCCGGTTCCGGTGGACAACCCCGGCGCTTTCTGATATGCTTTCCGCGCCGTAACCGTTCTTTACAACCCGCCATCCGCTCGGTGCTCGGGAACCCGGTGCGTTCCCGCAGGGATTGGTCCCTGCGGGAACCAGCCCGGGGCGGCCCCCGCCACTGTGAATGGGGACGAACGGGAGCAGATCCACTGGTGCCGCCAAGGACCGGGAAGGGCTCCCGCGAGGACGATCCATGAGCCAGGAGACCGGCCGAGGGATGAACGAAGTGATCTTCTCCGGGGTGAGGGAAGAGCCGCGTCGCGCGCCCCCGCCCCGAAGACCTTCGGGGATTTTTTTTTAGGAGGCGTTATGAAGCTCTTCTGGTGCGTCATCCTGTGCGCGGGGGCGTTGCAGGCGCAGTTCGGCGAGACCATCCTGGTCACCGCGGGGGCCGCCCCGGCCCCGGCCGAGGAGGCCCCGCTCCTGGGGAGCGTCCTCACCCGGGAGGAGCTGGAGTCCCGAAAGCTGGGGGCGGTGGACGAGGCCGTGCGGCAGACCCTTTCCGCCATCGTCCTCCGCAGCGGGACGCCCGGCAAAGCGGCCTCGCTCTTCCTGCGGGGGACCGAATCAGACCACACCCTGCTGCTCATCGACGGCGTCCCGGTCTACAACAGCTATTTCGGCGGCGTCAACTTCGGCGACCTCCTCACCGGGGGGCTGGATCGCATCGAGGTGGTGCGGGGCCCCTACAGCGCCCTATACGGCAGCGAGGCCGTGGGCGGCGTGGTGGCGCTCCTCACCGGCGGGGCCGGGGCGCCGGGGGGACGCGCGGGCCTCTCCGTAGGGGGCAACGGCCTGGCGGAGGGGAACCTCCGGTGGGCCGGGGACGGGTTCTCCGTCGCCCTGGCCCACCGCCGGGAATCCGGGGAACTGGACAACGACGACTGGGAGCAGACCCAGTTGCAGGCGGCCTGGGACGGCGGCCCTTGGGGGATCTCCCTCTTCGCCCGCGACGGGGAACAGGGCATTCCCCTCGACGGCGCGGTCGTCACCCCGGATCGCCGCACCGCGAGCCGCGAGGCCACCCTTTCGATCCCCGTGAACGCGTCCCTGGGGGGCGGCTGGACCCTCCAGGCCACCGCCGCTTACACCGCCAACCGGTTCCACTTCGAGGACTCGCAGGATGCCTGGGGATACACGGAGAGCGACACCGACACGGGCCGCCTCTTCGCCCGGGCCATGGTCCAGCGCGAGGCCGGGGGCTGGATCCTCTCCGCCGGCACCGAGGGGCGCCGCGAGACGGTGGACGACTCGAGCGTGTTCGGGACCAACCTCGACGGGGAGACCGCCTCCGGGGGCGCCGCCTTCGCCGAGGCGGCCGGCGCCCTGGGCCCCGCGGCCGTCCGGGCCGGCCTGCGCTGGGACACCCACTCGACCTTCGGCAGCACCTGGAACCCCAAACTGGGGATCACCTTCCCCGCGGGGCCGGTCCGCCTGCACCTCCAGGCGGGCACGGCGTTCCGCGCCCCCTCGGTGGGGGAGCTCTTCTTCCCCATGTCGGGCAACCCCGACCTCGAACCCGAGCGTTCCCGGAGCGCCGAAGCAGGGGTGGCGGCGGGTCCCTTCACCCTGACCGCCTTCCGCAGCGAGTTCGACGACCTGATCGAGTTCGACTTCGCCCTTTACCGGTTCGAAAACACCGGTGAGGCGACGATCAACGGGGTGGAGGCGCGGTGGGCGCGGGCGTGGGGCAAAGCCGCCCTGGACATCAACGCCACCTGGCTGGAGACGGAGGCCAAGGCCACCGGCGAGCCGCTCCTGCGCCGGCCCGAATGGTCGGGGAGCTGGTCCTTGACGGCGCCCTGGAAGCGGCTGACGCTCTCCACTCAGGGGATCTATGTGGGGAGCCGATGGGATGTGGACCCAGTCACGTTCGCCCGGACGGAGAACGGCGCCTTCTACCGGCAGGACCTCTCGGCGGCCCTGGGCCGGCCCGGGTGGCTCTCCCCGTGGATCAAGGCGGAAAACCTGTTCAACGCCTCCTACCAGGAGGTGCTGGGCTACCCCGCCATGGGGCTCCGCTTCTCGGTCGGGGTCACCTTCCGCTGGTAGGTACGCGGTGCGGCCTGGAGACGGGAACGGCGGGCCCGGGGGCCCGCCGTTGTGGTGGCGCGTCCGTTGGATGGCGCGACGCTACCGCGGTTTCAAATACTTGACATAAGTTCGGAAGAGGAGGTCCTTGTTGGCGTCCTTGTAGCGCTGAATGAGGCGGAGGTTCTTCTGGGCCATCTGATCGGTCTCGTCGAGCTTCAGAATGGCCTGGAAGTCGGGCTCGGCCTGGCCGAGGTTCTCCTCCTTGAGGGCGCCGATGCCCCGGTTGTAGTGGGCCTTGACGAGGATGTCCCTCGCTTGGACCACCCGGTCCCTGTCGTAGATGGGCTGCAGGGTGGCGATGGCCTGGTCGAAATTGCCCGTGTCGAACGCGCTCCTCCCCGCCGCGATGGTCTCGAGGGTCCGGTTGACGTCCTCGAGAAAGGCCTTGTCCTCGACGGAGAGCGGCCGGACGCCCGCGACCTTGTCGTAGAACTCCTTGGCCCGGGTGTAGTCCTTCGCCTGGTAGGCGCGGTAGGCCGTCTCCCGCCACTCCATCGCCACCTGGTCGGCGGGCCGGCCGTCGATGGTGTCCACCGGCCTTTTGCGCGAGCCGGACTTGTAGGCGGTGATCAGTTCGAGGGCCCGGCCGTACAGAGCGTCCTCGGGGGGGACCTTCGCCAGCAGGGCCAAGGCCTCGGCGGCCTGGCCCTGGCCGTAGAGCTGCTGGGCCTGGGCGATGGCGGCCGCGGCGTTGACGGGCGGCGTCCCCATGCCGACGCCCCCGCCGAGGAACAACCACCCCGCGGCCAGCAGGACCAGGACGCCGGCCACGGCGACGAGGGGGACCCATATCTTCTTCCTGGGCTTCGGCTCCTCCCGGACCACGGCTACCCGGGGGACGGGGGGGAGCACCTCCTCGATCTCGGGGGGCGGCGCCTCCGGCATGGCCTGGGCGGGCTTGCTCTTCCCCTCCTCCTCGTCGAGTTGCCGCAAGTAGTTGCGCGCGGCGAGGTGGTGGGGCTCCATGCCCAGAACCTCTTCGAACTTCGCCCGGGCCTCCTCCTTCTTGCCCTGGTTGTGGAGCCCCACCGCGAGGTTGAAGAGCTCCTCGATCTTCCGGTCCTGCTCGGCCAGGAGCCTCTTGGCCTCTTCGATCTTGCGCGAGGCCTCCTGGTTGTGGATGTCGATCAGGAAGATGCGGCTCCAGATGTCGATGGCCTCTTGGTACTCGTTCTGCATCATGACCCGGTCGCCGTCGGCCAGGAGGGCCTGGATCTTTTCGTCCTGGGGGCTGGCCGTCCGCCTCGGGGGCGCCTCCGCCCCCGGCATCTCGAGCTCGGGGGGCGCCGGGACCGCGGGAGACGGCTCGGGAACGGGCACCGGCTCGGCGAAGGCGAAGGGGCTGGCCGGCTCGGCGGCCGGCGCGGGCGGGATGGGGGCCGGGGCGGGAGGGGGCTCGACCGCGAAGGGCGCCGCCGGGGGGGGGGCGGGGGCCCCGAAGGGCTCCGGCTCTCCGGCGG
This sequence comes from uncultured Holophagales bacterium, assembly GCA_964603505.1. Classification (GTDB taxonomy): domain Bacteria; phylum Acidobacteriota; class Thermoanaerobaculia; order UBA2201; family UBA2201; genus UBA2201. The sequence goes on from CAZRVT010000003.1 coordinate 18,929, forward strand.
GGGCGCCGAACACGAAGGGCGGGGCGGGGGCTTCGGCCGGTGGGGCTGGGTCGGCATCGCCGGGGACGGCGAACGCCTCTACCACGGGCTTGACCGGCGGAAGGTCGGGGGGAAGTTCAAACTCCATCCCCCCACCACCGGGTTCCCCGGCGGCTTCGGAGGCCGGAGGAGCGGCGGTCTCGAAGCTCGAGGGCATCTCCAACGCGGGAGATTCCTCGGTCTTCCCCATGGGGGTGTCGAAGGTGGGGAGGCCGGCCGCAGGCCCCTCCAGCTCCGCCTGAAGGGTCAGCAGCTCGGGGTTCCCCTCGTCCAGGGCCAGCCCCTTGAGCACCTGCTTGCGGGCCTCGTCGGGATCGCCCTCGTTCATGAACTTGCGGGCCTTGGCGACGAATTGCTGGACGAAAGGAAGGGCCTCCAGCTTCTCCTGGGCCCGCCCCAGGATGTCGCGCGCCTCGGCGTTGGCAGGGTCCGCCGCCATGACCTTCGAAAGAACCTCCACGGTGCGGGCGTACTCCCGCCCGTTGAAGAGCTCGATGGCCTGGATGAGGCACTCCTCCACGTTGAGGGCATCGCGGACCTGGTACCGCTCGATGACCGGCGTCAGGTCCACGGGGGCCTGGGGGTCCTTGGCCTTGTCGAGGAGTTGCCGTGCGGGGGTGAACTGCGGGTCCATTTTGAGGATGAAATCGCACCCGACGATGCAGTCCTCCATCTTCCCGTCCAGGTAGAGCGAAAGGGCCTGGCGGAAGGTGTTCTCGACGCGGTATTTGGTCTCCTCGGGGAGACGCCCGTTGCCCGGATATGGTTGGTCGGTCATGGCCCCAATCATACCAGAACGGCCCCGGGCAAGGCAATTCTTAATGGCGCGGGGGGGCGGCCGCGTCCGGTATGATACAATCGCCGGCATGGGAAGCGTCAAAGACCTGACCGTGTTGCAGCCGCCCGCCGCCGATCTCCCGGGGGTCGGCCGATTCCGGTTCTCGGACCGCTATTCGGTTTTTGATTGGGGAGAGATGCCCGACCGTATTCCGCGCAAGGGCGAGGCGCTGACCCTGATGACGGCCCACTTTTTCGAGAAGTTGGAGGCGATGGGGATCGGGACCCATTATCGCGGCGTCGTCGAGGGCGGCGCCGCCCGCCGCCTGGCCGACCTCGCGGGCCCCTCGGACACCCTGGAGGCGGGGCTGGTCCGGGTGATCCAGCCCGGGCGGACCGCCGACGGGGGCTACGATTACGCCCCCTACCGGTCGGGCCCCTCCAACTGCCTGGTGCCCCTCGAGGTCATCTACCGCAACTATCTCCCGGAGGGATGCAGCTTCCTCAAGCGGTGGAAAGCGGGCGCGCTCCGCCTGGAGGACTACGGGCTGGAATCGGTTCCCCCGCCCGAACAGCCCCTGCCCCGCCCCATCCTCGACTTTTCCACCAAGCTCGAGCCCACCGACCGCTACCTCTCTCCCGGCGAGGCGCAGGCGATCGCGGGGCTCTCGGACGCCGAGTTCGCCGCCGCCCTGGAGCTCCTCCGGGCCGCCAACGACCTCATCACCCGAGAGACCGCCGGGCTGGGGATCGTCAACATCGACGGGAAGATCGAGCTCGGCCTCGACTCCCGCCGCCGCCTGCTGGTGGTGGACGCCCTCGGGACGCCCGACGAGTGCCGGTTCTTCTTCGACGGGTTCCACGTCAGCAAGGAGGTGGCCCGCTCCTTCTACCGCCGCACCGCCTGGTACGAGGCGGTGGAGCGGGCCAAGGCGGGCAACCGCGACGGCTGGAAGGCCGGCGTGGCGGAGCCGCCCCCCGCCCTCCCGCCGGAGCTGCGCGACTGCATCGCCGGGATGTACTGCGCCCTCGCCAACCGCATCACCGGACGGGAGTGGTTCCCCGGCGCCCCGGACCTGGCGGCCGTGGTCGCCCGGCTCAAAGGGATGACGGCATGCCGCTGATCGCGGAGGCGACGAAGGCCAACATCCTCAAGGCGGCCCGGCTCATCAACCAGGGCCGCATCGTCGCCTTCCCCACCGAGACCGTGTACGGCCTCGGCGCCAACGCCTTCAACGCCGACGCCGTGGCCCGCATCTTCGAGGTGAAGCGGCGCCCCCGGTTCGATCCCCTCATCGTTCACATCGCCCACTTCAAGGCCCTGGCCCAGGTGGCCGAGACGGTCCCCAAGGAGGCCGAGGCCCTGATGGAACGGTTCTGGCCGGGGCCGCTGACGCTGGTCCTGCGCAAGAACCGCGGCCTCCCCGACCTCGTCACCAGCGGCCTGCCCACCGTGGCCGTGCGCATGCCGAACCACCCCGTGGCCATCGGGCTCATCTCCCTGGCCGACACCCCCATCGCCGCCCCCTCCGCCAACCCCTTCGGCTCCCTCTCTCCCGTCGAGGCGGAGCAGGTGGCCCACGGGCTCAAGTACGGCGTGGACATGATCCTGGACGGCGGCCGCTGCCCCGTGGGGATCGAGTCCACCATCCTCAAGCTGGAGGGAGGGCAGGCGTTTCTGCTCCGGCCCGGGGGGATCCCCCTCGAGGAGCTGGAGAAGGCCACGGGCCGGAAGATCTACATGAAGGCCTCTTCCGTGCCCGAAGCTCCCGGCTCCCTCGCGACCCACTATGCCCCGCGGACGCCGCTGGTGCTGGCCAAGCCCGGCACCTTCCCCAAGGAGCTCAAGGGCAGGAAACTCGGCCTCCTCGCCTTCTCCAAGGCGCACCACGAAGAGAGCTTCAAGGCGGTCCAGGTCCTCTCCGCCGCCGAGGACCTCACCGAGGCGGCCAAGAACTTCTTCGCCGCCATGTTCTGGCTCGACGCCCAGGGGCTCGACTGCATCGTCGCGGAGGAGCTCCCCCTCAAGGGCCTGGGGTTCGCCATCATGGACCGCCTCAAGAAGGGCGCCAAGCGCAAGTAGGCGCCCGTCCGCCGGCGTGCGTATGCAGGAGCGATGATCAAACGGAAAGGGCGCCGCCTCAGGAACCTCCTCCTCGCCGGGGACCTCGCCTTCACCGCCCTGGCGTTCGGAGCGGCCTTCAAGGGGCGTTTCCTGCTTTTCGAAGCCCCCCGGGGGATCCCGGACGCGGGCCCCTATTTCGGCCTCCTGGCGCTGTTCCTGATGGCGGTCCCCCTCGCGGCCGCGGCCCTCGGCCTCTACAAGCCGCTGGGCACCTACTCGCGCATCGAGGAGGGCTTCAAGATCGCCCTCGCGGCCCTGCTCGCCTTCGTTGCGGTGGCCGCGGCCCTCCAGTTCTACCGCGAGTTCAGCTTCTCCCGCCTCTTTCTGGGGCTCCTGCTCGCCGCCTTGGCGGGGGCCCTCGCGGGGTGGCGCTTCGCCTTCCGGGGCCTGCTGCGGAGCCTCCACCGCCGGGGGCGGTTCTGCGACCGCATCCTCATCATCGGGGCCGGCTCCCTGGGGCGCCTTCTCGCCGACCACCTTCTCGCCCACCGGGAGATCGGCCTCTCCATCGTCGGGTTCCTCGACGACGACCCGGCCAAGGCCGGGACCGCCCACCAAGGGCTGCGCGTGCTGGGCGGAACGGGGGACCTGCAGACGGTTTTGGAGGCCTATGAGGTGGACGCCGCGTGCGTCGCCATCCCCATGGGGCGCCGCGAGGTGGTGGAGCGCTTGGTGGAGACCCTCCACGCCGCCTACACGGGGGTGTACTTCGTCCCCGACGTGGTGGATCTGATGACCCTCCGGGCCGGGATCGAGGACCTCCACGGCCTGCCCGTCATCCACCTCAGCGCCTCGCCGCTCTACGGCTGGGGGGCCGCGGTCAAGCGGGCAATGGACCTGACGCTGGGCCTGATCGGCACCGCGGCCTTCCTGCCGTTGTGGGCCGTCATTGCGGTGCTCATCCGGCGCGAGGACGGGGGCCCGGTGTTCTACCTCCAGGAGCGAATGGGGTTGGACGGCCGGCGGTTCCGCATGATCAAGTTCCGTTCCATGCGGGTGGACGCCGAGGCGGGCGGCCCCACGATGGCCTCCCGGGACGACCGGCGCAAGACGCGCATCGGCCGCTTCCTGCGGGCCTGGTCCCTCGACGAGACCCCCCAGTTCCTCAATGTCCTCAAGGGCGAGATGTCGCTGGTGGGCCCTCGCCCCGAGCGTCCGGAGTTCGTGGCCGAGTTCACCGGACGGATGCCCGAGTATGTCCTTCGCCATCGGGTGCGTTCGGGCATCACCGGGTGGGCCCAGGTCAACGGGCTGCGCGGAAAGACCAGCATCCGCCGACGCCTGGAATACGACCTCTATTACATTCAGAACTGGTCCCTGTGGTTCGACCTCCGGATCCTCCTTCTCACCCTTCTCGTCGGGTTCCGGAACCGGAACGCCTACTGAGGCGGCGTGCTATCATGCTCCCGACCATGCGCCGGTTTTTCTCCCTCGTCCTCGGCCTCGCGGCCCCCCTGGCGGCGCTCGACGCCTACCGGATGACCGTCGCGGTCGATCCTGCCGCTCACCGAGTGGCCGGACGGTCCGTGATCGAGTGGACGAACGGCGGGACCGTCCCGACCACGCGTCTGACTTTCGATCTCTACCCCAATGCCTTCGCCTCCACGGAGACCACGCTCTGGAAGGGAAGCCCGTGGCTTGACGCCCAGCTCGTCCACGGCGAGGATGCCTTCAGCCGCATCACCATCGGCCGGATCGCCCTGGCCGGTGCGCAGCACCCCCTGGCGCTGACCTTCGAGAGCCCCGAGGATGGCAATCCCGAGGACCGGACGGTGGCCTTCGTCGAACTGCCCGCCCCGGTGGCGCCGGGGGAGACCGTGACGGTCGAGCTGGACTGGGAGACGAAGCTGCACCGCTACTTCCTTCGCAGCGGCTTCTCCGCGGACTCCCTGTTCCTGATGCAGTGGTACCCCAAGCTGGCGGTGTTCGAGGACGGCCGCTGGACGGCCCATCAGTACCATCCGCATACCGAGTTTTTCGCCGACTTTGCCGACTACACCCTGGAAATCGACCTGCCGGAGGGCTGGGACGTGGCCGCCACGGGGACTGTGAAGGCGCTGAAACCGAAGGAGGGCCGCGCCCGGTTCTCGGTCACCGCCGAGAATGTCCACGACCTGGCCGTCGTCGCCTCCACGGCGATGACCCGGGTGACCGAGACCCTCCGGCCCCGGCAGGGCGACCCGGTGTCGGTGACCCTCTTTCTCCCCCCCGAGTATCTCTACAAGAAAGGCCGCCTCTTCGCCGCCCTCCGCCGCGCCTTCGCCTTCTACGAGGACTGGGTGGGCCCCTACCTCTACGATTCGTTCACCCTCGTCGCCCCCACCTGGCCCACGGCGCAGGGACGCGGCGGCATGGAGTACCCCCAGCTGGCCGTCTGCGGCCTGCGCCACATCGAGGACCCGGGCGACCTGGAGTACCTGATCGCCCACGAGTTCGGGCACCAGTACTTCCAGGGGATGGTGGCTTCGGACGAGGTGCGGGACCCGTGGCTCGACGAGGGGTTCACCACCTACGCGGCGCTCCGGATGCTGCAGGAAGACGCCCCGGAGGCGCGGGCCTCCGTTTCCGTCCTCGGGGTCCCCTTCCCGCTCCGGGCCTTCCCGGTGGACCGGTCAGACTGGGTGAACCTCAACTACTGGCTGGATCCCGGGCTGGCCCCCATGGGGGCGCCCGGCTGGAGCCACGACTCGTACCGGGCCTACCGTGTCAATGCCAACCACAAGCCCGCGCTGGCCCTGGCCACGCTGGAGAACTACGCCGGGACCGAGGCGATGAAGGGGTTCCTGCGGGACTACTTCTCCAAGTTCGCCTTCGCCCACCCCCGCCCCGCCGATGTGACGGCCCTGATGAACTTGCACGTCGGCAGCCACTGGGGAGGGATCTTCGCCACCCTCCTCCAGCGTCCGGGAACGGTGGACTACCGCGTTCTCTCGGTGGACGCCCACACGGCGATCGTGGGCTGCACGGGGGAGATCCACCTTCCGGTCGAGGTCCAGGTCACCTTCACCGACGGCAGCCGGCAGAGCGTGACCTACGAGCCCGGCGAGCGGTCCCGCCGATTTCTGTTCCCCGACAAGGCCGTCGCCCGCGTGGTGGTGGACCCCGGGCGTCGCCTCCGCCTCGACGCCGACCCCCGCAACAACGCCGCCGCCGTGGAGGCGCCCCGGTTCCCCGCCCTCCACCGCTTCTGGATGCGGTTCGCCCACCTGCTGGAGCTCTTCGCATGCTGGTGGTGAGGGCGCTCCGTTCCGCGCTGAATTGGCGCCTGCTGCTGCTCCTGCCGGCGGTGCAGTTGCTCTCCGCCCTCCTGCCGGCCCTGGCGGGGGCCCTCCTCCTGGGGGGGCGTGCCCCAGCGAACGGAACGGCGCACGGCGGCCTCGACCTCCTGCTCGCGCTGCGGCTGGAGCCGGCCGCCTGGGGGGACTGGCCGGCCGCCGCCCGGTTCTTTGGCCCCCTGGGGATGGATCGCCTCGGGACCCTGTTCGACTCGGGGGCCCTGCTGGCCGTCTTCACCTGGCACCTCCTGGGGTTCCTCCTGGTGTTCACCCTCCTCTGGCCCGGCGTGGTGCGCCTTCTGGCCGGGCAGACCGGGTTCTGGGAGACGGTCCGCCGCGCCGCCCTCCCCGTCCTGGCGGTCTCGGCGGCCCAGGCGGCCCTCTACGGGCTGGCCTACCGGCTCCTGCTCAGCGGCTGGGGCCGGGCGATGCAGGGCACTGTGGAGGCCTGCCCCACCGAGTTCCTGGCCATCCTCCTCTCCGCGGGGCGCATCCTGGTCTTTGGGGCGGTCATGCTCTTCCTGAAGTTCTTCTTCGACCTGGTGAAGACGGGGCTGGCCCTCGAAAACGCGCGCAATCCCCTCCAGCTCCTTCCCCGCGCCTTCGTCACCGCCGGCCGAAACTACCACCGGCTGGCGGGCGTCTTCCTCCTCTTCGGCGCCGCCGGCCTCCTCCTGGTCCTCGGGGGGGGGTTCAACATTGTCACGCTCCTCCTGCGCGACTATCTCCTCCTGGCGGCGTGGGCCTACACCGTCGAGGTGTGGACGCCGCGCTAGCCCCTCCGGCCCCCACCCCGGCGGGGCGCAGCGCTTATCCTTTGGACAGGTTGTATTTCTTCCTCTTCTCGAGCAGGGTCTTCCGGCTGATGCCGAGGATCTTTGCGGCGCGCGTGTTGTTGTCGCGCGTGAAGCGGAGGATCTCGCGGATGTACTCCATCTCCAGCCGCTCGAGGTCCCACTTCTGGGCGAAGGCCGTCTGGACCAAGTCCTCCTCCAGGAAGGCGTCCGAGGGGAGGTGTTCGGGCTGGATCTTCTTGTCGTCGCAGACGATCACCGCCCGTTCGAGGACGTTGCGCAGCTCCCGCAGGTTGCCCCGCCAGGGATAGCGCGTCAGGATGGAATGGGCCTCTTGGGCGATGGACCACACGGGCTTCCCGTACTGCCGGGCCAGGGCCTTGGCGATGCGCAGGGACAGCAGGGGGAGGTCCTCCCGCCGCTCCCGCAGGGGGGGGAGCACGAAGGTCATGACGTTGATGCGGTAGAACAGGTCCTTCCGGAAGCCCCCCTCCCGGACGCGGGCCTGCAGGTCCATGTTGGAGGAGCAGATGATCCGGACGTCCAGCCGTTGCGGGACATGGCCTCCGAGGCGGGTGAACTCCTTCTCCTCGATGAGCCGGAGGAGCTTCGCCTGCGTGGCTAACGGCAGGGCCCCCACCTCGTCGAGGTAGAGGGTGCCGCCGTCGGCCGCCTCGACCCGGCCGGGCTTGGGCTCCTTGGCGTCGGTAAAGGCCCCCTTCTCGAAGCCGAAAAGCTCGCTCTCGAAGAGTTCGTAGGGGATGTTGGCGCAGTCGATCTTGACGAAGGGGCGCTCGCGGCGGTGCCCCAGGCGGTGAATGGCTTCGGCCATCTCCCCTTTGCCCACCCCGCTCTCCCCGAGAAGGAGCACCGTGACGTCGAGCCCCAGGACCGTCTGGATCTGCCGGAGCAGCCCCTTGAAAGCGGGGTTGTGCGTGGGAAACCACTGGAGAAGATCAGCGCTCTTCGAAGCTCTTGGAGGCATCCTTGGCGTCCCCCCAGAAGGTCTCCAGCGCGTAATAGCCTCGCGCTTGGGGCTGGAAGATGTGCACCACCACATCCACATAGTCCATCAGGATCCAGGTTCCGGGGATCTCGCCCTCCACGGAGAGGGGCAGGACCCGGTCCCGCTTGAGCTCCTCGTGGACGGCGTCGCACACCGCCTGCGCCTGCCGGGCGTTGGCAACGGTGCAGAGGACGAAATAGTCGCTGATGGCGGACAGCTCCCTCAGATCGAGGACCTTGATGTCCTCGGCCTTTTTGTCGTGCATGCAGGCCCGGATGCGCCGGAGCAGCGCTTGGATCTCGATGTCAAACCTCCCGGTAGAGCCCGTGGATTCGGATATATTGTAGCGCAGCGGCGGGCAGGAGGCCGCGCGGTGTCCGACCGGCGCGGAGGGCCTCCCGGAGGGCGCTGGAGGAGACATCCACCCGGGGGTGGACGAACGGGAGGACCCGCCTTCCCCACTCCCGCCGCAGGAAGGGGGGCAGCGCGGACGGGTCCGCCTCCGCGCCGGGGCGCGCCAGGACGATGAGACGGGCCAGCGACAGAATGCGCTCGGGTGCTTGCCAGGTGTGGAATTGCAGCAGGGAGTCCGACCCGAGGATGAAATAGAGCTCGCCGCCCGCCTCGTCCCGGAAATGGCGCAGCGTTTCCACGGTGGGGATCCCGGGGCGGTGGAGCTCGAACGGGGAGAGGCTGAACGCCGGGTAGGGGGCCAGGCACCGGGCCAGACAGGCGAACCGGTGGTAGGGGTCTTCCAGCCGCTGGGCCTGCTTGTGGACCGGGCGGGCCGCGGGGACGTAGATGACCCGGTCGAGACGGAACCGGCGGCAGGCCGCCGCGACCGGCCGGATGTGCCCCCAGTGGACCGGATTGAAGCTTCCGCCGAACAGGGCCGTCCGTTTCACCGCGTGAGCGCCCACAGGAGCTCCCTCAGATCCTTCATCCCCTCGCCGGAGACGGCCGAGACCGCCGCGAACCGGATGCGCCTCCGCCGGGCGTGCGCCTTCACGGCCTTCACCGCCGCCTCCGGCGCCCCGGCGTCGGCCTTCGTGGCCACCAAGAGCCGCACCTTCTTCGCCAGATCGGGCTCGTATTCCTTCAGCTCCCGCTCCAGCGTCTTCATGGACCCTTCCACATCCTCCGCAAAGGGGTCCACCAGATGGACCAGGAGGCGGCAGCGCTCGGCATGGCGGAGGAACTGCAGGCCCAGCCCGTGCCCCAGGTGCGCGCCTTCGATCAACCCCGGGATCTCGGCGGCGACGAGGGTGCGGCCGTCTCCACAGTCCACGACGCCCAGGTAGGGCTGGAGGGTGGTGAAGGGGTAGGGGGCGATTTTGGGGCGAGCGGCCGAGAGGGCCGAGAGGAGGGTGGATTTTCCCGCGTTGGGGAGGCCGACGAATCCGGCGTCCGAGATGAGCTTGAGCTCCAGGCGGAGGGTGCGGGCCTCCCCCTCCTCGCCGGGCCGGGCGAAGCGCGGGGCCTGGTTGACGCTGCTCTTGAAGGAGGCGTTCCCGCGCCCCCCCCGCCCTCCCCGGGCGACCAGGAGTTCCTGCCCCTCCGCAGTGAGGTCACCCAGGCACTCCCCCGTGGCGACGTCATAGACAAGGGTCCCCAGCGGCACCTCCAGCACAAGGTCCCGCCCCTGCGCCCCGTCGCGCAGGGAACCCTCCCCCGGCGCCCCCTTCCCGGCCCGCTGGTGGGGATATTTCTGGAAGTGGAAGAGGGTATTGTAGCGGGCGGTGGCCCGGAGCCGGACCGAGCCGCCATGGCCGCCGTTGCCCCCCGACGGGCCTCCCCTGGGGACGAATTTCTCCCGGCGGAAGGCGACGCAGCCGTTCCCGCCCCGCCCCGCCTCCACATGGATGACCGCTTCGTCGATGAACACGATTTCCTGCACGACCTACCCCCTCTTCCACTGCCGGTCGAAGAAGGCCTTGACCTCCCCCGCCAGGGCCTCGGGACCGTAGATCCGGAACTGGTTGATCCGCTTGAGGTGGGCGATGAAGGAAGAGACCTGCTCCACTTCGGCCGCGCTCCCCGCGTCGTCGGCCACGAGGATGCCGGACTCCGCGAACCGGTGCGGATCCTTCGCGGCGAGCGAGACGAAGATGGGCCACTCGGGGTGCTCATCGCGCAGGGCCCCGACCAGCCGGGCGAAGCGCCGCTCTTGCTCCCGGCTGAGGGTCTCCCCCGTCTCGTACAGGAGGGGGTAGTGCCGGCGGAACAGGATGGCCTGCGCGTCAGGGTGGCCGGCGTTGGCCTTCAGGAGCGCATGCACCCACACGTCGTCCTGCTCCAGGAACCGCTCCGCCGAGCGGGCCCACCGGAAGCCCTGCGACTCGAAGAAGCGCTTCAGGTGCAGTTCCAGAACCTTGGAGGTGACGTTGAAATAGACCTGGGCGAACATGTGGTAGCGCGCCAGGACGAACGCATCGAGGGCGTGGATGCCGCTCTCGTGCACTCCCAGCCGCGGCCCCTGCGGCGTGTCCAGCAGGACCGCCGTGTAGAGGAGGCGCTCCAGGTCGAAGGAGCCGTAGCGGACGCCGCAGTAGAGGGAGTCCCGGAGAAGGTAGTCCATCTTGTCGATGTCCAGCTCCGACGAGAGGACCGTGGAGAGGAACTCCAGCCCCGGCCCCGGCGCCCCCGCCATCAGGGCCGTCACCTCCGCGGGGCCGATGCCCCACGGACGCCCCGTCCGCTCGATGATGTCCGCCAGCTCGGTGTTGAGGACGATCTCCCGGGCCATGGACTCGTGCCCCGCCCCCGGCTCGAACAGGTCCTCGAGGGCATGCGAGAAGGGGGGATGCCCCACATCGTGGAGGAGGGCCGCCAGGCGCATCAGGCGGATCAGACGCTCCTGCTCCTCCGCCGTCAACCCTGGGGCCGAGGGCTGGGCGAAAAGGCGTTCGAGCATCCGCTGGGCCAGGTGCATCACCCCCAGGGAGTGGGAGAAGCGCGTGTGCGTGGCCCCGGGGAACACCTGGTCGGTGAGGCCAAGCTGGCGCACGTGCCGCAGCCGCTGGAAGGCGCGGGTGTTGACGATCGCCGATTCGGCCTCGTGGAGGGTGATGTAGCCGTGGACGGGGTCGCGGATGAGGACGGAGCGCTCCATTCGAGTTCGATTATCCCAGAAAACGGCCCCGCGTTCCACCCGAGCGCGCGCCCCGCGCGGGACGCAACCGGCGGGTTGGTGTAGAATGGGCGCATCCCATGGGAAATTCCGCACGAAGCCCCGCCCGCCGGCCCCTGCTGTGGACCCTGTTCTTCGCAGGGTGCGCCTTCGTCCTTTTCGTCAACGCGGGGGGCCGCCTCCTCTCGGAACCCGACGAGCTGCGCTACCTGGAGGTGGCGCGGGAGATGGAGGAGCGGAGCTCGTGGGTCCTGCCGCTCTACAACTACCAGGTCTATTTGGACAAAGGGCCCCTCTTCTTCTACCTGCTCGCCGGGGCCCGGCGACTGGCGGACGACCCCTTCCGCGCCGCCCTCCTCCCCGCCCAGATCTTCTCCCTCCTTTCCCTCCTCGCGGCGTTCGCGCTGTTCCGGCTATGGGGCTGGTCCGACCGACGGATCGCCCTTGCGCTGGCGATGCTCCTGGCCTCCATCCAATTCTTTCTGCTGGCGCGGTTCTGTCGGATGGACGCCCTTCTGGCCTTTTTCGTCCTGGCCGGCTACCTGGCCCTGTTCCACCGGCTGGAGCGCTCCTCCCGCTGGTCCCCGACCCTCTTCGGGCTGTGCACGGCCTTCGGCTTGCTCACCAAAGGACCGGTCGTGCTGCTCTGGATGTGGCTCGTCCCGCTGGGCTGGGCCGCATGGACCCGCGACCGCCGGGTGCCCGCGTTCCTGATCCATCCGGCCAACCTGGCGGGGGCCATCCTGCCCGTGCTGGCCTGGCTCCTGCCCGCCTACGGGGCCCTGGGACCGGACCTGTGGAAGACCATCTTCGTGAAGCAGACGACGGAGCGGCTGGTCAGCGCCAAGGACCATGTCCAGCCGTGGTACTACTATCTCGCCACCCTTCCGCTGGCCGTCTTTCCCGGCACGCTCTATTTCCTGCGCGGAGCGTTCCGGCGCCCCGAGGACCGGGCCGACCGGTTCCTCCTCGTCTGGGTGGCCGCCCCCCTGGCCCTGTTCTCGCTCATGAGCGGAAAGCTGGTCATCTATCTCCTCCCTCTCCTTCCCGCGGCGGCGGGCTTCGCCGGATCGGAGATGGACCGCCTCGTGGACGGACCGCCCCGCATCTGCCGGTGGTGCCACTGGCTCACCGCCGTCGTGTTCATCGCCGGCGGGGCGGCCGCCTGGTCGGTTCGGGGGCATGACCGGTTCCTGGCGATCCACGGGGAAGTGACGCTCTTCGCCGCCGCCTTGGCGGGCGCCGGTCTGCTGCTGCTGGCCTGGGGGGCCTGGCGCCCCTGCACCTACGCCTGGGGGCTGGCGGGGGCGACCCTGGCGGTCTGCCTGTTCCCCGTCCAGACCCTTCTGCGCGAGGGCCTTCCCCACCAGACCACCCACGCTCTGGCCGCGGAGTACGCCCGGCTGGCCGACGGTCAGGCGAGGGGCTACTCCATCCAAGACCTTCGTCCCAGCTGCCTTTATTATCTGCGCCGGCCGGTGGAGGAGCTTCACGGCCCGCAGGAGGTCCTGGACGTCCTCCGCGCAGGCAACGCCGCCCTGGTCCGCGACCGGGCGTTCGCCACCCTCCCGCTGCGGATCCGCGGAGGCGTGGAGATCGTCGCGGAGCAGGAACTGACCCGCCGCCGCTTCTACATCATCAAAGCCAAGTCGTTTGGAGTTCGGAACTAACTCACGGCATCCCGAAGGCGTCGAGAGCGGCGTTGATCCCCTCCACGGTCTCGCAGGTCTCGAGGACCGTCGTCACCCGGCGCGAAGCGGGGACCGCCGCCGCCACCTTCCGGGCCTCGCGGAACTTCCCGGAAAGGACCAGGACGGCGGCCCGGTCGTTGAGAACGGCCACGTCGTCCCCGGGCAGGGAGGCCAACACCGCCTCCGCCTCGTCCCCTCGCCCGAGCGCGAGCAGGCACTGCGCCTTGGCCCGCCACCCCGCGACGCTGGCGGCCTTTTCGAGATAGGCGACGGCGTCCGCGCACTGCCCCTGGCTCCGCAGGAGGAGGCCGTAGGACTCCCGCGCGTCCGTGGCCTCGGGGCGGGCCCGGAGATAGGCGTCGAGGTCGGCGTTGGCCTCGGCGCGCCGCCCAAGGGCGAAGTGGGCGAGCCCGCGCAGGTAAAGAATGGGCACGGGATCGGAGGCGAAGCGCACCGCATCGTTGAGCTTGGACACCGCCTCGGCCGCCTTGCCGTTGAGGAACAGGGTCCGCCCGAAATCGGTCAGGAGGGAGGCGTTGGTGGGGTCGAGGAGGGCCGCCTGGGCGTAATAGGTCTCGGCCGTGCTCGTCTCCTTGAGCCGGGCGTAGGCGGCGGCGAGGTTGGCCAGGGCGGCGGGAAAGAGCCGGTCCTGCGCGACCGCCTGCTGGAAGAGCCGGACCGAGTCGGCGGCCTTATCCTGGGCGAGGAGCGAGACGCCGTAGAGGTTGTAGTAGACGGCGTCGCCGCTATGGAGGATCAGCCCCTGCTGAAACACCTTCTCCGCCTCGAACCACTGCCCCTGCTCGAGCAGGATGAGTCCCAGCAGGGAGAAGACCTCGGGGGGCGGGGTGACCCCGAAGGCGAGCTGGGCGAGGAGGGCCTGGGCCTGCTTCTTCTCGCCTCGGCGGTAGAGGGAGCGCGCCTTCCTGAGCTTGGCGTCGGGGGAGAGCTCGGCCTGGCCGGGGGGGACGAACGAGGGGACGCGCCCGGCCTCGGCGTAGGACTCGTATGCCTCCGCCAGCTTGTTCATGGCCGCCAGGCAGTCCCCCTGGACCTTGTAAATCTGCCGGAACCGCTGCCCGCCCTGGAGAAGCTGGCCGGCCGCGGCGGCGCATTCCTTGTATTTCCCGCTGAGGTACTGCTCCGCGAGGGCCTGCATCGCGATCTGGAGGGATCCCGCCTGCTCCGGCAGGAGGACGGGGGCCAGTTCGCCGCGCACGGCGGCGAACTCACCGGCGAAGGCCGCGTTGAAGAGGTCGGCGTCCACGGTGACGTCGGGCCACGCCGCCAGTGCCTTCCGGAAGGCCTCCCGCACCGCGTCGGTCTGGCCCACGGCGAACCGGGTCCAGGCGGCGTAGACCCACGCCTGAGCCGCTTCCTGCTGGCTGGCGGTCGAGGCGGCGATTTGCTCGTAGATGCCGGCGGCCGCGTCGAAGTTGCCGAGCGAATACTGCCGCTTGGCGTCGGTCCAGTCGTCGGCGGCCAGGCCGGCGGCCGCAAGGAGCGCGAGGACGAGCGCCCGCCTCACGGCGCCGCCTCCGGGATCAGGGTGACGGTGTATTGGGCGATCTGGCCCTCCCGAACCTCGATCTCGCGGGATGCCGGCCGGTAGCCGGGACGCTTCACCTCGACGAGATGCGTCCCGACGGTCAGGACGATGCCGTTCTGGGGCGTGTCGCCGATGCGCTTCCCGTCCACGTAAACCGTCCCATAGGGGGTGCCGATGTTGGTGAGAACCGCCAGTTTCCCCATGGCGGGGAACTCGTGCCCGAACCGGTTGGACGCGCCCGCCCGCACCTCGATGCCTTGCACCGCCGCGGCCGCCGCGGTGCGGAATTCCACTTTGTAGGCGCCGGGCTTCAAGGACAGCGTGACCTCCGGCGGAAAGCTCCCCACCCGCGCACCATCCACATAGATATCGCAGGGGGCGGAGGCGAAGAGGGCGACCGGCACGGTGGGGGCCGGCGCGGGGGCCGCGGGGCGGTCCGCCGGCTCGGGGGCCTTGGGCTCGGGCGCCTTGGGAGTCGGGGCGGCGGGGAAGGCGGGGGCCGGGGCCGCCGGCCGCGGCGTCTCAGGGAGCTTGAGGGGGTTGCGCACCTCGACGCGCCGGCCGGCCGGGGCACCGACGCCCCAAAACGACACCACCGCCCCGATCCCCACCACCGCCACCGCCGCGGCCGCCCAGAGCCAGCGGAGACGCCGGCCCGGGGCTTTTCCGAGGGGCAGGCCCAGGGTGGGGGTCTTCTTGGTGATCTCCTCCTCGCGCGCGGAGCGGACCAGGGGTCGGGTGGGCCGCAGCTCCTCGGCCAGGGGATGGGCGGCGGGGGCGCGGCCCAGCTCCTCTTGGACGCGCTCGAGGGCGCGCTGGACCTCGAGCGCCGTGGCGTAGCGGGCCGCGGGATCCTTGGCCAGGCACCGGGCGAGCACCGCCTCGAGGGACCGGGGGAAGTCGGGAATGAGGGCCCGGATCGGCTCGGGCTCCTTGTTGAGGATGCTGTAGATGATCGCCGAGATCACCTCGCCGGAAAACGGCTTGCGGTAGGTGAAGAGGTTGTACATGAGGACGCCGAGGGAGAAGATGTCGGTGCGCCGGTCCAGCCGTTCGCCGCGAATCTGCTCGGGGGCCAGGAAGGCCGCGGTGCCCAGGGTCATTCCCGTCTGCGTGAGATGGCTCTCCAGGTGGAGCGACTTGGCAATGCCGAAGTCCATGATCTTGACCGAGCCGTCCTCCTGAATGCGGATGTTGGCCGGCTTGATGTCCCGATGGATGATGTTTCCCTCGTGGGCGTAATGGAGCCCCTTGCACACCTCGGTGAGGATTCGCACCTTCTCCTTGAGGGGCAGGTCCTCTCCGCGCTTGATCTTGCGGTCGAGGTCCTCCCCGGTGAGAAACTCCAGGACGATGTAGGGGACGCCGTCCTCGACGCCGAAGTCGTAGATGGTGGTGATGTTGGGGTGCTGAAGGTTGCCGGCGAGCTCCGCCTCCCGGAAAAAGCGCTTGCGGATCTCCTCGTCCTCCACCTGGCAGGTCTTGATCGCCACGGCCCGCTTGATGAAGGGATCGCGCCCCTTATAGACGACCCCGAAACCGCCGACGCCGATCTTCTCCTCGATGTCGTACTTCCCGATCTTGTCCGGCACGCCCTAAATTGTATAAGAGGCCGGGAAAAAATACAAGGATCCGCGCCGGAGGCCCCCGGCAGAAACCCGCCTGCGGCCAGGACCTTGGAGCCCCCCAACGATGTCCGGCCGGCAATCGTATATAATGTCCGACCCATGAACAGGACCCTCTTTCTCGCAGCCTTGCTGTGGGGCGTGAGCGCATGCGCCGACGGACCGTTTTCGGTCCGGTTCGATGTCCCCGGGTCCCTGCGGGAGTGGGAGGAGGGGGTGCTGACCGTCCGCGTCACGGCCCCGGCCGGCGAAAAGCCGTTGCTCCTGGCCCGCGTGGTCCCGCCGGCGGAGGAGGCCTTCCGCTTCCACGCCGGCCCCGTGACCGCCAGAAGCGCGGACCGGGGGTTGCTGTCCTGGGAGTTCCAATTCACCGTTAAATGCCTCAAGGAAGGGTCGCACCCCGTCAAGCCCTTCACCCTTCAATACTTCGACGAGCCCCCCGCCGATCCCGAGGCGGCCCCCAAGGAGCAGTCGGCCCCCTGTCCCCCCTTGGACGTGAAGGGACGCTGGCCGTGGAAGCGGATGGGGTTCTGGTATGCCGCGGGCGGCCTGCTGGCCGCGGGGGCGGCCGCCGGGGGGACCGCCTACTATCTAAAACGCCGCAAAGGGAGGAAGCCATGACCAACAAGGACATTGCCGCCATCCAGGAACGGGTGGACAAGCACGCCGAGACCCTCGACCGGATCACCCACGAGGTGGGGCGGGTGATCGTGGGGCAGAAATATCTGGTGGAGCGCCTCCTCATCGGCCTCCTGGCCGACGGGCATGTCCTGCTGGAGGGGGTTCCCGGGCTGGCCAAGACCCTCTCGGTCTCGACGCTGGCCAAGACGCTGAAGGCCTCGTTCCACCGGATTCAATTCACCCCCGACTTCCTCCCGGCCGACATCGTGGGGACGCTCATCTATCAGCCGCAAGAGGCCAAGTTCGTCCCGCGCAAAGGGCCCGTCTTCGCGAACATCATCCTGGCCGACGAGGTGAACCGCGCCCCGGCCAAGGTGCAAAGCGCCCTGCTGGAGGCGATGCAGGAGCGGCAGGTGACCCTGGGCGAGACCACGCACCCCCTCCCGCGCCCCTTCCTGGTGCTGGCGACGCAGAACCCCATCGAGCAGGAGGGCACCTATCCCCTCCCCGAGGCGCAGGTGGACCGCTTCATGCTCAAGCTCTCCATCACCTACCCGACGAAGGAAGAGGAGCTGGAGATCCTGGACCGCGTCGCCATCGCCGACCTCCCCGAGCCCGCCGCGGTCGTCACCCCCGAGCAGATGATCGAGGCGCAAAAGGCGGTGCGGACCGTCTATGTGGACGAGCGGGTCAAGAAATACATCGTCGGTCTGGTCCACCTCACGCGCAAGCCCGCCGAGTTCGGCCTGAAGCTGGAGGGGCTCATCCGGTTCGGCGCCTCCCCACGCGCCTCCATCTACCTGACCAAGGCCGCCCAGGCCTTCGCCTTCCTGCGCCACCGCGCCTACGTCACCCCCGAGGACGTCAAGGCCGTCGGCCCCGACATCCTGCGCCACCGCGTCCTCCTCTCCTACGAGGCCGAGGCCGAGGGGATCGGGGTGGAGGAGATCGTCCGGCAGGTGTTCGACACGGTGGAGGCCCCGTGAAGCCCACCCCGGCCGAGGTCATCCGCCGCCTCCGGCGGGTGGAGATCCGCACGCGGCGTCTCGTCAACGAGACCCTCGCCGGGGAGTATCATTCCATTTTCAAGGGGCAGGGGATGGAGTTCTCCGAGGTGCGGGAGTACCAGCCGGGGGACGACGTGCGCACGATCGACTGGAACGTCACCGCCCGGATGGGGAGCCCGTTCGTCAAGAAGTTCGTGGAGGAGCGGGAGTTGACCGTCTATATCCTCGTGGACGCCTCCGCCTCGGGTCTGGCGGGCTCGTTCGGCCGCCGCAAGCAGGAGCTGGTCGCGGAGTTGGGCGCCCTGCTGGCCTTCTCGGCGCTCACCAACCACGACAAAGTGGGGCTCATCCTCTTCACCGACCGGGTGGAGAAGCACATCCCGCCGGGCAAGGGAAAGGGTCATGTCCTGCGAATCATCCGCGAGATCCTCTATTTCGAGCCCGAGGCGAGAGGGACCTCCGTGCGCGCCGCCTTGGACTTCCTCGGCCGCGTGACGACCAAACGCAGCGTGGTCTTCCTCCTCTCCGACTTCTTCGACGCCGGCTGGGAGAAAACCCTCTCCATCGTCAACCGCCGCCACGATGTCGTGGCCCTGGCGGTGCGGGACGGCCTGGAGCTCGAACTGCCCCGGGCCGGACTGCTGACGGTGCGCGACCTGGAGACCGGGGCCGAAACCGTGTTGGACACTTCCTCCGAGGCGGTCCGACGCACTTATGCCGCCCGGATGACGGCACTGCTCGAGCGGACCCGCGAGGCGATGCAGAAGGCCCGCGTGGACCTGCTGGAGCTGCGGGCCGACGAGCCCTACGAAAAGCCCCTGAGCCGCTTCTTCACCGCCCGCGCGAAGCGGGTGCGGATGTGAGGGAACCATGAAAAACGCCTTCGTCCTGCTGTCCATCGCTCTGGCCCTGGTGGCGTGCCGCCCCGCTGCCGAGACCGCCGTTCCCGCGTCGGTCCTGCTGGAGACCGCCGGGACCCTGGCCGAGCGCGGGTTCCCGGCCCAGGCCCGGGAAATGTATCTGCAGGTCCTGGCCGCCCCGGGGCTGGCCGCCGAGGAGCGGGCCAACGCCGCCTACCTCCTCGCCGAACTCGAGATGAACAAGTTGGGCGACCCCGCCGGCGCCTACGCCCACTATCTCCTCGCGCAGACGCTGGGCCCCTCCGACACCGTGCGAACGGGCGTGCAGGCGGGGATGGTGGCCGCTCTCGAGCGGGCCGGCCGCTCCCTGGCCGCGGCCGATCTCCTCAAGGATTCCACCGCCCTCGTCCCCTCCACCGCCCCTTCCGGGGGAGGGAAGACGCTCGCCACCATCGGCGGGAAACCGGTCACCGAGGCCGAGGTGAAGACCGCCCTCGACGCCTACCCGGAGCCGGTCAAGGCCCAATTCCAGGGGGACGAGGGGCTGAAACGCTTCGCTCGGCAGTATGTCGCCATGAAGGTGGTCCTCGACGCCGCCCGGCGCGCCGGGCTCGATAAAGATGCCAAGGTGGCCGCGCGGATGGCCTTGATGCAGGAGGACCTGCTGAAACAGGCCTATCTGGAGCGGGAGATTTCCGGCAAGGTAACCATCACCGAAACGGACGCCCGCGCCTGGTACGAGGCCCACAAGGAACGGTTCAAGGACGCCGAGAAGCAGACGGAAACCCCCTTCGAGCAAGTGAAGGACCTCTGCCTGAGCCAGGCGCGCCAGGAGAAGCAGGCCGCCCTCATCGACCAAGCCATTGACCGCCTCCTCAAGGCGGCGGACGCCCAATTCACGGATGCGCCATAAGATCGTCGTCCTGCTGTTGCTCCAGGCCCTTCCCGTCCTCGCGGCGGTGGGGGTGAAGGAGCGCTTCAGCCGGAGCTCCATCACCGTGGGGGACGTCGTGGACTTCACCCTCACGGTCACCCTCCCGGCGGGAACGAAGACGGAGGATCTCCCCGGAGGTCTCCTGCTGGGGTCTTTCGAGATCAAGGACTACGATCTGGGGAAATGGGAGGCGAAGGGTGGCGAGCAGACGCTGACCCAGCGCTTCACCCTCTCCACCTACAGCACCGGCACCTTCTTCGCCGCGCCCTGGCAGTTGAAGTACAAGGAGGGGGAGAAGGCGGTGGCGCTCGACGTCCCCGCCGTCCCCCTGGCCGTGGTCTCGGTCCTGGCGGGGGCGGAGGAGAAGCCCCGCGACATCAAAAAGCCCTTCGAGGTCCCACGGAAGGGACTCTCATGGGGGGCGTGGGCCGCCATCGCCGCCGGCGTCCTCGCTCTGGCGCTCCTGTCGGTCTGGTGGTGGCGCCGCCGGCGCCACGGGAACGTTCTCCCCGCCGCCCCGCCCCTCCCCCCCAACGTCCGCGCCCTCCGCGCCCTGGAAGCGCTGGAGCGGGAGCAATATATGGAGAAGGGGGAGGCCAAGCGCCACTATGTCGTCCTCGGCGAAATCCTCAAGGACTACGCCGCCGGACGCTGGGGCGTGGACACGCTGGACAAAACGGCCACCGAGCTCTGGGCCATCCTCAAGAACCTGCCCCTCGAGCGGGGCCTGCAGATGAAATTGAAAACCTTCCTGGACACCGGCGATCTTGTGAAGTTTGCCAAACACATCCCCCCCGCCGAGCGGGGACGGGAAGACCTCGCCCTGATTCGAGAGACGGTCGAGACGACGCGGGAGGAGCCCCATGTGGCGGTTCCATGATCCCCTCTACCTCGTCCTCCTGACCGTCCCGGCCGCCTGGCTTTGGTTGAAGGCCCGGCGCCGCGCCGCCATGGGCGCTTCCACCGGAATGGTCATGGCGGGCCTCCCCGGAACCCTGCGCGTGCGCGCGCTGAAGACCCTCCCCTGGATCTGGGCCCTCGGCATGGCGTTCCTCGTCCTGGCCTTGGCCCGCCCGCGGATGGGACATTCCTACCGCGAGCAGGTAACCCGCGGCGTGGACATCATGCTGGTGGTGGACTGCTCCGGCTCGATGGCCTCGGAGGACTTCAAACCCCACAACCGCCTCTGGGTGGCCAAGGATGTCGTGAAGGACTTCATCCAGCGGCGCCCCGACGACCGCCTCGGACTGGTGGTCTTTTCCGGCCAGGCCTTCACCCAATGCCCCCTTACCCTCGACCACGGCATCCTCCTCACCTTCGTGGACCGGATTGCCCTGGGGATGATCGAGGACGGCACCGCCATCGGCAATGCCCTGGCCACCGCCGTCGACCGTCTGCGTCGGTCGGACGCCAAGAGCCGCATTGTGGTCCTTCTCACCGACGGGCAGAACAACCGCGGCGAGGTGGCGCCCCTGACCGCCGCCGAAATCGCGAAGACCTTCGGGGTGAAGGTCTACACCGTGGGCGTCGGGACCCGCGGCTTCGCCATGATGCCGGTGGAGGACCCCGTGTTCGGGAAGCGCTACGTGCAAACACAGGTCGACATTGATGAAACGACCCTTCAGGGGGTGGCCGACCGCACCGGCGGGCGCTACTTCCGCGCCACCGACGCCGAGAAGCTGAAGGAGATCTACGGCACCATCGACCAACTGGAAAAGACCGAGGTGAAGACGCGGGAACGGACCGACTGGAACGACCGCTATGCCTGGTTCCTTGTCCCCGGGCTGGCCCTCCTGCTGGGCCTGGCCCTGCTTGATGCCGCCTGGCTGAGGAGTTTGCCGTAATGGCCGCCTATGTCGCCTCCGGCCTCGCCGCCTTCCTCACCCTGGTTGCCCTGGCCCTCGGGTTCCTCCTCCACCATTCCGGCGCCCTGCGCTTCGCCCACGAGTCGGCGGGGCTGGCCCTGCTGCTCGGTCCCGCCCTTGCGGGCCTGCTCGCCTGGAAGCGCCGGACCGACCGCCGGACCCTGAGCCGGATGGGGACGGAAGCCAACCTCGCCCCCCTGCTTCCCCCGACGGTCCCAGGGATCCGCCTGCTGGCCGAGACCGCGGCCGTCTGCGCCGTCTTCTTCGCCGCCCTGGCGCTGATGGGGCCGCAGATGGGCGCCTCCACCGAGACGGTCCACCGCACCGGCCTCGACGTCTTCTTTGCCGTCGACACGTCCAAAAGCATGGACGCGGACGACCTCCAGCCCACCCGCCTGAAGCGGGCGGTCATGGAGCTGGAGGAGTTCCTGGAGACCTTGGAGGGGAACCGGGCAGGGCTCATCGCCTTCGCCGGCGACGCGTTCATCGAGTGCCCGCTGACGCTGGACTACGGGGCGGTGAAGCTCTTCCTCGACGTCCTGGACACCGGCCTCATTGCGGTTCCGGGCACCGATCTGGGGTGGGCCATCGATACCGCCCGCAAGGGATTCGGCGCCGGCGACCGCAAGGGCAAGGTCCTCATCCTTCTCACCGACGGGGAGGACCACGGCGGGAGCGCCGAGGACGCGGCCAAGGCCGCGGCAGCCGAGGGGGTGGTGATCTACACCATCGGCATCGGCTCGCCCCAGGGGACCGTCATCCCGGTGCGGAACGACCGGGGAGAGATCGTGGAATACAAGAAGGACGAGAAGGGGCAGGTGGTCACCAGCCGCCTCGACGAAGGGCTTCTGCAGAAGGTGGCGCTGGCCACCGGCGGCAAATACTACCGCTCCTCCACCGGACGGATGGAGCTGCGGCGCATCCTGGAGGACATCCTAAAGATGGAGAAGAAGGACCTGGGGAGCGCTCAGATCACTCGGTACCAGAACCGGTACCAGTATGTTCTCCTGCCGGCCTTCCTCCTCTTCGCCGCGGCGGCGTTCGCGGGGTTGGCATGGAGGAAGCCATGACCAACGTTCAGAGTTCAGAGTGTGGAGTTCAGAGGCAAGACGGGCGGGGGCACGCTCAACGCTCAACGCTCAACGCTCAACGCTGCATCACGCCGATAGGGGCTATCGGCGTGATGCTGTTCGCCGCCGCCCTCGCCGCCGACTCCGCCCGCTCCGTCGTGGCCGAGGGCAACGCCCTCTACGCCAAGGGGAAGCACGAGGCGGCCCTGCAAAAATACACGCGGGCCCAGGCGCTCCTGCCGAACAGCCCCCTGCTCGCCTACAACATGGGCAACGTCTATTTCCGGCAGAAGGACTACGACAAGGCCGTCGAGGCCTACGGCAAGGCGGCCCAGGCCCCGGACAAGGCCCTGGCCGAGGCGGCCTTCTATAACGCCGGCAACGCCCAGTTCGCCAAGGAGGACTACCTCCAGGCGATCGAGATGTACAAGCAGGCGCTTCAGCTCGACCCCGAGGACCGGGACGCCAAGGCCAATCTCGAGCTGGCCCGCCGGAAGCTGAAGGAACGGTCCAAGCCGCAGCCGCAGGATCAGCAGCAACAACAAAACCAGCCGCAGGATCAGCAGCAGCAACAGCCCGGCCAGGACGACAAGGAACAGGAGGATCAGCAGAAACCGCCCCAGCCCCGGCCGGGCGAGGAAAACCGGCCCGAGGACCAGCGGCAGGGCGGGGTCCAGAAGACGGAGAAACTCTCCAAGGAGGAGGCCGAGCGGATCCTTCAAGCCCTTCAGAACAAGGACAAGGAGGAGCAGAAACGACAAAAGCAGAAGGCGCCCGTCTCCGGCGCCCGCGGAGGGCAGGATTGGTGATGGCGCCCATAACGTTCGCGCAGTTCAGCGTTCGGAGGTCGGCATTCGGAGGCCCGCCCGATACCCGTCGGCGGGCATGGTCGTTCATTTCCGGTCTCTCGTCTCTCGTCGCCCGTCTCGGGATGGCGCTGGCACTCTTCCCGGCGCTCCTCGCGGCCGCCGACCTGCAGGTCTCGGCCCGTCTCTCGGCCGACCGCGCGGGGACCGACGACGCCGTGGCCCTGATCGTCACCGTGCAGGGCGACACCCCCGACACAGCCCCCCAACTGCCCGCCTTGCCCGATTTCCGCCTCCTCGGGGGCCCCAGCGTCTCCCAGCAGGTCTCCATCGTCAACATGTCCATGAGCAAATCGGTGACCTACACCTGGGAGCTTCAGCCGCTCAAGACCGGCACCCTCACCATCGACCCCATTGCGGTCCAGGCCGGCGGCAAGACCTACAAGACCCGGCCGCTTACCCTGGAGGCGGTCCAGGGCTCGGTCCAGCAGGGGCGCCGGGGGCGAAGCCGCTGGCCCTTCGACGGCTTGTTCGACGATCCGTTCCAGGAGCAGCGCCAAACCCCCGCGGGGGAGGTCCTCCTGCGCGCGGTGGCCGACAAGCGGAGCGCCTATCCGGGCGAACAGATCACCCTCACCTACGAGCTCCTCACCCAGGTCCAGATCCGCGGCATCTCGCAGGAGAAGGCCCCGGCCTACGACGGGTTCTGGGTCGAGAGCGTCGAACTTCCGCAGCAGCCCGAGGGGCGCTGGGTGGAGCTGGACGGCAAGCGCTTCATGGCCTATCCCCTCCGGAAAGACCTCCTCTTCGCCGCCGCCCCCGGCACCGCGACCCTCCCGCCGGTGGAGTTCCGGCTTCAGGCCATCACGGCCGAAGGCCCCTTCGGGTTCGGATCGGTCAAGGAGATCATCCGCGCGTCGGCGCCGGTGGTCCTATCGATCCTGGAGCTCCCCGGAGGCAAACCGGAGGGGTTCGGGGGGGCGGTGGGGCAGTTCTCCGTCACGGCCGCCACCGACAAGGTGGAGGTGCGCGAGGGGGACGCGCTGGCCTACCGCCTCACGGTCAAGGGGACAGGCAACCTGAAGACCTTCGCCGCCCCCGCCCTCCCCCCGCTCCCCGACTGCAAGGTCTACGACCCCAAGGTGGAGGAGAAGGTCACCTCCAAGGGGGGGGCCCTGACGGGTTCCAAGACCTGGGAGTGGGTGATCATCCCGGGCTCCCGGCAGATGTTGAGAATCCCCCCCGTCCCCTTCGCGTGGTTCGACCCCGTCAAGGGGGCCTATGTTTCGGCGAAGGCGCCCGAGCTGGCCGTGCGCGTCAAGCCCGGCGAGCCCGGGAGCGGCGCGTCCCCGGCCGTGGTGGTGGCCGGCGGAGAGGAGGTCAAGGCGGTGGGCCGCGACCTGGCCTGGATCAGCACCGACGATCGCCCGCTCGGCGCCGAGCGCGCCCCCTTGACCGGCCGCGCATGGTTCTGGACCCTGCTCGTCCTCCCCTTCCTGGGCAACGCGGGGCTGTGGGCCGCGCTGAAGCAGAGCCGGGCCCGGGCGGCCGACCCCCTGCGGATGCGGGCGCGGAAGGCGCGGGCCGCGGCCGCGGCCCGCCTGGACGAGGCGCGGAACGCCCAGGGGGCCGAGTTCCACCGGATCGTCCGCTCCGCCCTCTCCGGATTTGCCGGCGACCGTTCGGGCCGCTCCGGGGAGGGGCTGTCCCTGGAGGCGCTCGACGCCCTGTTGGCGGCCCGCGGGGCCGACCCGGCCCTGTGCGCCCGGGTGCGCCGCTTCCTGGAGGAGCGGGACCGGGCCCTCTATGCTCCCGGCGGGGCCGACGAAGCGGCCCGCGGGGCCGTGCTGGACGAGGCGCGCGCCCTGCTGAAAGCACTGGAGAAAATCCTGTGAAGCGACCCCTCCTTCTCCTGCTCCTGCTCTTGGGCGGCCTCCTCCAAGCGGCCCCCGACGACGACTACCGGCGCGGGATCGCCCTGTACAAGGCCGGCGACTTCAGGGGGGCGGCGCAGGCCTGGGAGTCCGCCCGCTCCGCGGGGGCCGAGGATTGGCGCCTCTACTTCAATCTCGGCAACGCCCACGCCCGCCTCAACGAGCCGGCCCGCGCCGTCCTCAACTATGAGCGCGCGCTGCGTCTGGCGCCCAAGGAGCCCCGCATCCGGGAGAATCTCGAGTTTGTTCGGCTGCGCCTCAAGGACCGTTTCCCCGAGACAGGCCAGGGATTCACCGTTCGGATCCTGGACACCCTCTACAACCTGCTCTCCACCTCCGGCCTGGCGGTGCTGGTCCTCGTCCTCGTCCTGCTGCTGAACGGGCTTTGGGCCGCGGTCCAGCTCACCGCCAATCCCGTCCGCCGGGCCCCCCTTACCCTCGCGGCCTCCCTGGCCCTGGCCGCCCTCCTCCTGGCCGGTCCCCTTCTGGCGGTTCGGGTCTACCGCGAACAAGCCGTCGTCCGCGGCGTGGTCATGGCCCCCTCCGTGACGGCGAGTTCGGCCCCCCAGGCCGACGCCACCGACCTGTTCGTCGTCCACGAGGGGACCACGGTCCGACTGTGGGAGACGGTGGAGGGGTGGCAGCGGATTACGCTCCCCAACGGCCTCACCGGCTTCGTTCCGCAGGATTCGATCGAGCGCATCTGACCCCCCGGCGCATGCGCCGGAGGAATAATCGGGCCTCCTGCCGTTTTATGGTAACGGACGGGGGCGACCGACGGCCGATTCCATGCCCCCCGGAGGTTTGTCATGTCCCGTTGGGCCCTTCGGGCAGCGCTTGTGGCCCTTGCCGGCGCCTCCCTCTTGGAGGCGGCCACCGTCAAAGGCACCATCGTCCTAGACGGGGTCCCGCCCCCGAAGGTGGCGGACCGCTACAACGGCGGCGGGCCCGTCCGTCCTCTCGGCGGCATCCCCACCGTCGTTTACCTGGAAGGGGCTATCCCCGGCCATCCCCCGACCCTCCCGGACGCTCCGGTGGTCATCGCCCAGAAGGACCTGACCTTCACCCCCCCGCTCCTCGTCGTCCCGCCCGGAACCTCCGTGAGATTCCCCAACCTGGACAAGGAGTTCCACAACGTCTTCTCCTACTCCCCCTCCAAGCGGTTCGACCTCGGGCGGTACCCGCAGGGGGAATCCAAATCGGTCACCTTCGACAAACCGGGCATCGTGAAGATCTACTGCGAGATCCACGAGTTCATGCGCGCCGCCGTGGTGGTGGTGGAGAACCCCTTCCACGCGGTGCCGGCGGCCGACGGCTCTTTCGTCATCGAGGGCGTCCCGCCGGGCGAGTACCGGCTGGTGGCCTGGAACATCGACCGGGGATCGAAGCGGACGACGGTCCGCGTCACCGGCGGCGACGATGCCTCGGTATCGGTCCGGCTCGCCCGGCACGACCCCGCCATCCCCGTGGCGACCGTGGCCTGGAACGCCCCGACGGGCGCCACGGCGGGCCGGGGCTGCTGCGCCACCCCCTAAGGACCCCGTGCGCCTCTCCTTCCGCCTCAAGATCTTCCTCTCCCTCCTCGGCTTGGTGGGGTTGATGCTGGCCGTCCTGGGGCTGGCCTTGCGGCGCGAGACGGCGCGGCAGATCGACTGGTCTGTGGACCAGGTGACCCTGCGGGCCCGGGCGGCCTTCGCCGACCTCCAGCGGCTTTGGGAGCAGAACCTGGCCGCCCTGAGCGCCCGGTTCACCGGATCCAACCGGATGCCCGCGCTGCTGGAGGAGTCCATCGACGCCGGCGACCCCGCCTATTTCGCCGAATCGGCGCGCTACGAGATGGAGCTGGCCGGCTTCCACCGGAGTTTGGCCGTGTTCGCGGGTCCCGACGGCGCCCCTTTCGTCGCCCTTCTCGACGGGACAACGGTCCCGTGGGCGGCCCCCCTGCCCGAGCCGTCGGCTCTCCTGGCGGCCGGCGGGGCGCGGTTCGGCTACACTTCGCACGACGGACGCCTGTTTGGGTCGTTGATCTCGCCCCTGGTCCTGTTCGGCCGCCCCGTGGGGACCATGCTCATCGGGTTTCCGGTGGACGGGGAGGTGGCGGAGCGTCTGGGCGAAATCATTCGGGCCAACCTCTTTTTTATGGCCGGCGGGGAGCCCGTCATGGCCAGCCCCGGCCTCCAGATCGGACCTCTGCGGCGCCACCTGGAGGCCCTCGCCGAGGCCCCGGGCACCCTGGTGCTCCCGGACGAGGGGCTGGCCCTTCAATGCGAGCCGCTGATCGCCGGGCGCCCCGAGGAGGGGGCGCGCATCCTCGCCATCCCCCTGGGGGAGATCCTGGCCCCCTATCGGCGCATCGAAACGACGCTGTGGGCCGCCGGCGCCCTCACCCTTGGGGGCGCCCTGCTCGCGAGTTACTTCCTCTCCCACGGCCTCTCCGCGCCCGTCGCCCGTCTCGTGGCCGCCACCCGCCGGGTGGCGGACGGCGATTACGATTTCCATGTCCATTCCCGCTCCACGGACGAGTTGGGCGCCCTGGCCCGGGCCTTCAACGCCATGATCGACGACCTGGCGCTGAAGCGCCGCTACCGCTCCCTGCTCGACAAGGTGGTCTCCCGGGAAGTGGCCGAAGAGATGCTGCGCGGCGAGATCGTCCTCGGAGGGGAGAACCGGACCGTCACCACCCTCTTCGCCGACCTCCGCGGGTTCACCCGGCTGACGCAGGGGATGGAGCCCCAGGAGGTGATCGCCATGCTCAACGAGTTCATGGACGCCGCCGCCGGGGCGGTGGAGGCCGAGGGCGGGGTCGTGGACAAGTATGTCGGCGACGCAATCATGGCCCTTTTCGGCGCCCCCGTTTCGGCCCCGGACGACGCCCTCCGCGCCGCCCGAGCGGCCCTGGGGCTCCAGGCGGCCGTGGAGCGGCTCAACGCCGACCGCCGGCGCCGGGACCTTCCCCTCCTGGCGGCGGGCGTGGGGCTCAACACGGGCCTGGTCGTGGCGGGAAACATGGGTTCGCAGAACCGGCTGAATTACACGGTGCTGGGGACGCCGGTCAACGTCGCCGCCCGCCTGTGCGCCCGCGCCCCCGGGGGAGAAGTCCTCATTTCCGAGGCCACCTGGCGGGAGGTGCGGGAGGCGGTCGTCGCCGAACCCCTGGAACCCCTCCCCCTCAAGGGGATCTCCCATCCGGTGATGACCTATCGGGTCACCGGCCTCCGTGAACGCGAGGAGCATGTATGAATGTTCGGATCACGGTCCTCCTTCTCCTCACCCTGCCGGCTCCGTTCCCGGCGGCCGCCGGGGCCCCCCTCGAACTCCCCACCCTCGCCGATCTCGGCGCGGGCTGGTCCTCGGACGGCGGCGCGCTCCAGCTCCGCTTCTCCGGCCGCCTGGCCCTCGAAGGGCTGTGGCCCGGGGAATCCCCGCCGTGGATCATCCCCGAGACGGAGGACTTCCTCAATTACAAGGCGAGCCTCTTCTCCGACCTCTTTCTGGGCGACCACCTCCTGGCCTCCCTGGAGCTGCGGGGCGACCGGGGGGAGGCGCCCGAGAAGGGGCGGGTCTCAGGTCGGGTGGAACAGGCCTGGGTGCGGTGGACGCCTTGGGCCGGCCGCAACTTCCACCTCCAGGCGGGCCGGTTTGTCCATCCTTTCGGGGCCTGGCCTCAGCGCCACGACACCTGGGGCGACTTTTTCATCCGCCCCCCCCTCCCCTATGAATGGCGCACCATGGTCTGCCCCGGCCTCGCGCCGCGGACTAACGACGGGTTCATCGCCTGGAAATACGATCCCGACCGGTTCCGGCCGTCCGGCGCCCCGCCGGTCTGGGGCGCCCCGTACAACCAGGGCCTCCAGGCCTCCGGCGGCGCGGGGTTCCTGACCTGGCGCCTCGCCTGGCTCAACAGCGCCCCCTCCAGCGAGCCCTTCGAGTGGAACCGCGATTTCGGCGAACCCTCGATCGCCGGCCATGTGGGGTTTCAGATTTCCCCGGCCTTTCGGTTCGGGTTTTCATATCATCGGGGCCCCTACATGCTTCACCATTCGGGGACGGGAAGCGGCTCCCCGGTGACGGACTGGGATTCCTCGGAGTACGACCAGATCCTGGTCGGGGTGGACGCGGAATTCTCATTCGACCGCACCATGTTGCGGGCCGAGGCCTTTCACGACACCTGGCAGGTCCCCAATGTCCTGGACGACCCGGTGGATGTCTCTTGGTACCTGGAAGCCCGCCAGCGGTTCGGGACGGGATTCAGCCTGGCGGTCCGTTACGGCACGATCGGGTTCAACGCGTTGCGGCGGACCCGCGGAGAACCGGAACCGTGGGACTGGGATACGCGCCGGACCGAGGTTTCGGCCGGCTGGCGCCTCGGGCGCAACGCCGAACTCCGGGCGCAGGCCGCGTGGACCCGGTCCGAGGGCCCGGAGGACCCGGACGACGACCTTGTCGCCCTCCAATGGAGATGGTTCTTCTGAGTGCCGGATCCGGTCGGAATCAGTCGAACGCGAATCCGTGGTCCCGGAAGAGGGCGACGCAGGCGTCCACCACGTCCGGGTCGTAAAGAATACCCTTGTTCAGCTCCACCTCCCCCAGCGCCAGGTCCAGGCCGCGCGCGGGGCGGTAGGGCCGGTGGGAGGCCATGGCCTCGACCACGTCGGCGACCACCAGGATGCGCGATTCCAGCAGGATCTCCTTCGCCTTGAGGCCCGCGGGGTAGCCCGAGCCGTCAAGCCGCTCGTGGTGGTGGAGGACGATGGTGGCGATGGGCCAGGGGAACTCGATCTCCTTGAGGATCTTCCAGCCGATCTCCGGGTGGGCCTTGATGATGTTGTATTCGAAGTCGAGGATGCGCCCCGGCTTGGAGAGGATCTCGGCCGGGACGCCGATCTTGCCGATGTCGTGGAGGAGTCCGGCCACGCGGAGGCCCTCCACCTGCTGCTCGGTCATCCC
The DNA here is from genome assembly GCA_964603505.1 of uncultured Holophagales bacterium. Classification (GTDB taxonomy): domain Bacteria; phylum Acidobacteriota; class Thermoanaerobaculia; order UBA2201; family UBA2201; genus UBA2201. The sequence goes on from CAZRVT010000003.1 coordinate 48,984, forward strand.
CATGGCGCGGCCGATGGCGCAGGAGAGGCGGGCCACGCGGGACTGGTGGCCGGCGGTGAAGGGGTCGCGCATCTCGACCATCGTCATCATGGCCAGGATGGTCCCCTGCATGCTCTTCTGGAGCATGTCCAGCGACTCCTGCAGGGCCTTCTCCGCCCACTTGCGGTCGGTGATGTCCTGGAACACCCCCTGGACGAGCCGGCGGCCGCCGACCTCCACCACCGTGGCGCTGATGTCCACGGGGACGTCGGTGGCGTCGGCCCGGCGCACCAGGAGGTCGCGGGCCAGGAGGTTCTCTCCGTGGGCGTGCTCCGCGAAGATCCGGCGGTACCGTTCGCGGTGCTCGGGGGGGTGGAGCAGGGACTGGGGCATCCCCAGGAGCTCCGCGGCCGGCCTCCCCATGAGGACCTCGGCCTGCCGGTTCACCTCCACAATGAGCCCCGTTTCGGCATCGGCCACGAAGATGGCGTCGCGGGCCGACTCCACCAGGGTCCGGTACTTCTGCTCCGATTCGCGCAGGGCGGCCCCCGCCCGCTTGCGCTCGGTGATGTCCAGCTCGATGCCGTCCCAGACGACCTCGCCGTTCGGGAGGGTCCGGGGGTTGGCAATGAACCGCCGCCACCGCTCCTCCCCCGAACGAGGGACGACTCGGATGTCGATGTTCAGAGGGGTCATCGTCCGCAGGACCTCGGCCTCGGCCTCCGCCAGCCGCCCCTGGTCCTCCTGAACGACCTGGCGGTAGATGAGCGAGGAATCGGCCGCCGCCTCCCCTTGGGTCACGCCGTGGAGCCGCTCCACCGCGGGGCTGATGTAGGTGAACCGCCGCTCGGTGCCCGCGCGGCCGGAGTTGATCTGGTAGACCATCCCCTCGGCGAGGTTATCGCTGAGGGCGCGCATCTGCGCCTCGCTCTCCCGGAGGGCGGCCTCGGCGGCCTTCCGGGAGGTGATGTCCCTCACCAGCGTGATGATCCTCGGCCCGCCGGCCGTGGGGGAGACGGTGGCGTTGATCTCAACCGGGGTCACCCGGCCCGCGGGGGAGAGATAGCGGATCTCCAGGTTGCGGACGCTGCCGGAGGCAACGCACTGGCGGACCTCCTCCGCGTTGCGCTCCACATCGTCGGGGTGGGTCCAATCCGTGACCGGCCGGCCCAGGATCTCCTCCATGGAGCCCCTCCCGGTCAGCCGGAGATATTCGCGATTGGCGTCGAGGACCCGTCCCTCGCCGTCCACGATGACGAACCCCGTCCCGGTGGTCTCGACCAGATCCTTGTACTTGCGCTCGCTGGCCTCCAGCGCCGCTTCCGCCGCCTTGCGCCGGCTGATGTCCACGAAGGAACCCATCACGCACAGGGGAGCCCCCGAGGCGTCCCGGACGAGATTGCCCGTGAATTCCACGGGGAAAACCGTCCCGTCTTTGCGCCGGGCGTCCAGCTGTCCCTGCGCTCTGCCCGTTTCGAAGATGGCCTTCGCCATGGCCCGGGCCCGGTCGGCGTCGGCCCAGAAGTCCAGGCCGCGTCGGCCCAGGACCTCGGCGGGAGAGGAGTATCCCCACATCCGCAGCATCGCCTCGTTGACATAAGTGACGCGCATCTGCGGATCCATGAAGGCAAAGCCGTTGAGCGAGGTGGCCATGGCCAGATCCCGGATCTTCAGGTCCTCTTCCGCCGCCTTGCGGGCCGTGATGTCGGTGACCGCCCCGACGATGCTCACCGTCCGGCCGTCCCTCACCACGGGGGCCTCGCGCACTTCCACCCAGACGATGCGCCCGTCGCGGGTCTTCAGTTGGAGCTCGTAGGGCGGCTGGCGCTCGCCGGTGTCGATGGCCCGCTGGGTGGCCTCGAACCCGGCCGCGTTGACCGGATGGTCCGTGACGAACTCGGTCCACCGGACCAGCGCATCCTCCGGTTCGCACCCCAGGATGGCCCGGCACCGGGGGCTGACGTAGGTGAGGACATGGTCCGGACCGTGGGTGTAGAACATGTCGGCGCTGTGTTCCACGATGTCGCGGTAGCGTTGCTCGCTGGCCCGGAGGGCGTCTTCCACGCGCTTCCGCTCGGTGATGTCGTGAATGATCCCCTGGTACCCGGTTACCTCCCCGTGGACCCCCCGCTTCGCCACGGCCGAGAGGAGGCAGTCGATCCGCGTCCCATCCCGTCGCCGGAGGCGGACCTCGAAGTTGCGAACCGCCCCATCCCGGGCCATCCGGGCCTTGAACCGTTCCCGATCGGCCGGATCGTCATACAGGTCCTCGGCCCGGAGGGTTTCCACCTCATCCGGCTTGATCCCGAACAGGCGGAGCGCCGCGGCATTGCAGGAGAGGAGGCGCCCATCGGGGGTGGTCAAATAAATAGCGTCGGTGCTGTGCTCGAACAACCCCCGGAAGTTCTCCTCGCTTTCCGCCAGGGCCATCTCCGCCTCCCGCCGCCGCCGATCCTGGTCGAGCGCCCCAAGGACAAACTCGAGGTCGCTGGCCAGGCTTTCCAGCGCCTCCAGCTCCCCCTCCCCGAAGGCCCCGGGCTCCGGGGAGTAGAGGTTCAAGGCCCCGATCGCCCGCCCGGCGCGCCGCACGGGGAGGGCCGCGGAGGAACGGAACCCCCGCCGGAGCGCCTCCGTCCGCCAGGGTGCCATCGCCGGATCGGTCCGGATGTCGCCGCAGACGACCGCCCGCCCTTCCCGGATGGCCGTTCCCGTGGGGCCCCGGCCCCGCGCCCCTTTGCCGGAGGTGATCCGCGCGGTCTCGGGATACCCCTCCGTGTCCCCCCATTCCGCGACGGGAAGGAGATCCCCCCCCTCCTCTGCCAGCAGCCCCGCCCACGCGGCCTTCATCCCCCCCTGCTCCACCGCGACCCGGCACACGACTCTCAGAAGCTCGTGGAGATCGGCGGCCCGGGCGATGGCTTTGCTGGCGCCGCTGAGGAAGGCGTTGAGGCGGGCCAGCCGGGCGAGGGCGGCCTCGTCCGCCTTGCGCTTGGAAATATCGCGGAAGATGACCTGGATGAGGGTCCGCTCCCCCTCCTCGAACGAGGCGGCGGTCACCTCCACATCCACGGCGGAGCCGTCTAACCGCAAAAACTTCTCTTCGATCAACGGCATGGGACGGCGGTTGCGAAGCATGGCCCGGATACGCCGGGCCACCTCCGGACGCGAATCGGGGTGGACGAATTGCTCCACCGGCCGCCCCACCGCCCGATCGCGGTCACCCCCCACCAGCAGGTCCGCCGCGGCCCGGTTGATGTAGAGGATGGTGCCGCCGTCGTGGATGGCGATGGGGTTCGGCGAGAGCTCCACCAAAGCGTGGTAGCGTCCCTCGACCTCGCGCAGGATGGTCTCCACCGGCCGGTTTTGGGTGACGCTCCGCACCAGCACCAGAACTTGCCCCGGGTCCGAGGGGATCAAGCGCGCTTCGTAGCGTTGGGGGCCGTCCTGCATCGGCAAGAGGTATTCCACCGAGGCCGACATGCCCGATTCGACGACCTTCTTCAGCTGCGGGACCAGGAACTCCGCCACATCGGCGGGCAGAACCTCCCCCACTTTCCGGCCCAGGAACTCCTCCGGCCTGCGGTAGAGGTCCTTCCCGGGCCTCCCCATGAACTCGAGAAAGACCCCTTCCGCGTCGAGGCGGAAGATGAGGTCGGGCAGCACCTCGAAGATGTCCACGGTGCGCCGCGGGTCCGCCTTACGCCTGACTTCCTCCGTCTTCCTCCGGACCGGCCGGATCGGGCGTTTGTTGGCCATAGTCCCCGAACGAGTATAACACTTCCAAGGGGCGGTCAGCGGGCGGAGACGTAAAATTGCACGGCGGGGGTGCGGGCCGCCTCCCGGAAGGCGGGGCCGCGGAGGCGGTCCAGGAGCGCCCGCAGGCGGACCGCTTCCTCCCGGAAGCCGAAGACCCGGAGGGAGGAGGGGCCGGTGAGCCGCGTCTGGACCGAGACCGCGAAAACGGCTCCGGCGGGATAGGCGGGGACCTCGTCCCAAAGCACCCCGCGCCGGAACTCCAGGTCGGGGCGCGCGGTCCCGTTGTAGACGACCACCACCGGTCGGTCGTCCCACCCGCGCTCCCGGGCGAGCGCGCCGGCGCGCCGCCAATCCTGTCCCCAGTCGAGGTTGGAGTCGGCCAGGAACCGCTCCGGCCGCCGGCTGAACACAATGTTGAAGTCGCTCATGAAATGGGGGCAGGCCGCCCAGGCCGAAACGAGGGCGCAGACCCCGAAGGCCACGGCGACCGGGGGGGCGCAACGCCGCCCACCCATTCGCGCCGCGATCAGGAGCGCCAGAAGGGGGAAGATGGGCGCCAAGTGGCGCACCCCGATGTTGTATCCCGAGTTCACGGAGACCGCGAAGTAGAGAAGGACCGGAACCCCCAGCCCCAGCTCCGCCGCCGTCCATCGCCTTCCCCAGCAGGCCCAGGCGAGGAGGAGGAGGAACAGCAAGGGGGTCTTCATCACGAAGGCGGCCGGGAAATAGAGGGGGAACCCCTGCACCCGCTCCTCGCCCAGGAAGTAGTTGATCCCCTGCCCCGAGGCGTTGATCCGCTGCACGTAAAGAACGCCGGCGGCGTAGTGGGCCAAGGGCCGCGAAAGGAGCGACAACCGCTCCACCGCCCGGATGCTCCCCTCCGGCACCCGCACCCCCTCGAGGTGGCCGCGCAGGGCCTGCCTCTGGAGGGCGCCGTCCATGTTCCTCAGCGGGAACCCGGTGACGGCGCCCGCGACGAGGGCGGCCCCCGCCAGGGCCCCGGCCCAGCCCAGGGCGGCGCGCCACAGCCACCGTCGCCGGCGGAGCATCTCCAGGAGCAGGAGGACGGCGGTGAACGGGAGGAGGTAGAGGGCCGAGAACTTGGAGGCCAGGGCCAGCCCCAGCGCCAGGGCGAACCCGACGAACCAGCCCGGGCGATCGAGGGCGCGGAAGAAGGCGAAGAACGCCGCCGTGAAGGTCAGGGCCGCCAGCACGTCGGTGTGGACCACCGTGGCGTGGGCGAGAAAGAGCGGGAGGAGGGCGGTGAAGGCGGCGGCCGCGCCCCCCCCCCATGGGCCGCCCAGTTCCCGGCCCCACCCCGCCACGAGGAGGATCAGCAGGGCAAAAACCAGGAGGAAGGGGCGGCGGCCGGCCGCCAGGATCGCCCGTTCGGGGGCGCGGTTGCCGTACAGGAACCCCCGCACCTCCCCGAACAGGAATGGCAACCGCTCCACGGGCCGCCGCTCCGAGACCTTCAGGCCGAGCGGGAGCAGCGCCGCTCCGGACAGGAGTTTGGCCAGCGGGGGATGTTCGGGGTTGAGGTCGTAGACCCCCTCCTGCACATAGGAAGCGGCGGCCATAAGGTGGTACGGCTCGTCCATGGTGGGGCTGTTGTCCCGGCCCGCGGCCGCAGTGAGGCCGAGGGCGGCGAGGGTCAGGAGGGCGACGGCGCCCCAGTAGAGGAGGTCAGTCCGCCTTCGCATCGGGGGCGGGGACGGCCACGCGCAGGAGCCGGGTCAACTCTCCCGCGACCCCCTCGGGGCGCAGCGGCTCCCGCTCCCCCGGGGGAAGGTCGGGGAGGATGTCCACCAGCTCCAGGGGGCGCCCACCCCCCCCCAGCATGCCGCGATACCGGAGGCCGAAGGCGGTGCCGTCGTCGAGGACGATGCCAAGCGCCGGAGCTCCCCCACCCGAGGCGCGGAAGGCCTCGGCAAACCCCGCCTGTCCGGCCAGCGCCTCGACGAACCGTAGGGTGGCCACCAGCGATTCCGCCGGCTCCCCCCCCGCCCCTTCGGTCACCAGGGCGTCCAACTCCACCAACCCTTGGCCGTAGAACTCGACGCCGTGCCGCCCTCCGGGGTGGTCCACCGGAACCATCGAATAGGGCGAGTGATGGAGCGCCACCGTCAGCCCCCGGTCGAAGAAGAACCCCTGGGCCCGCAGGGTGCGGTAGGTGCGGACGATGTGAAGCGCGGCTTTGAGCGCCCGGCCGGGATAGCGGGAGGTGATGAACCCGCCCCCCCCGAGGTACTTCTCGAAGGTGAGCCCTTCGCGGGCACACACGGCCAGGATGTCCCGCTGGAAGCGGTCGGCCAGGGCGAGCGCCTGGCGGTACTGCGGCTCCCCCAAAAGCGCCATCCCCTCCATCAGGGCGCTGTACTCCCGCACGTCGTACCGCAGGGAGTAGCGCTTCACCCGGAAGTCCACCACCCCGGGGCGGCTGAACTTGAGGGGGCGGGCCTCCTCGGAAAGGGGGACGCCGCGGTCTCCCTCCTTGAGGAAGCACATCCCCTCCCGCTGGTCGGCGAACCGCACGCGGTCGGTGGCCCGCCGGAAGCAGTCGCCCCACACCAGCCCCTCCGCCACCGCGGCCCAGGTCTCCAGGAAGGGCCCCTCCAGGGGCAGGAGGGCTCGCAGCTCGCGGGCGCAGAGCACCTGCGCCTCGTCGGCCGACGGCCGGCCGTACAGGGCGGAGACGAGGGCCCGGTGGCGGGGGGCGGAGAAGTAGTCCCGCGCCAGGAGGGAGGCCTGGTCCACCCAGTTCCGCAAGGCGGCGCCGTCCACGCCGTAGAGCTGTTCCCCGAGGGGCCAAGGGGACGGCACGGGCTCCTCGCGGTACCGCTCGAGCACCCAGCCGGGGTGCTTGGCCACCGCGTCCCAGAGGGAACGGGCGCCGGGTTCGGCCTCGGGGATCTGCCCGGCAATGTCGTTGTGGAGCTGCCCAAAGACCCGCAGCTTGAGGGCCTCGGCGCGGGCCGGGTCGAACCCCGGATCCACGGAGGCCGCCAGGAGGGGGATGTCGGGGAACTGGTGGGCCCACTGCCGGAGGTGCGCCAGGAGGAAGACCTCCGGGAAGGCCTGTCCGTGATTGAACACCACCGCGTTGGCGAGGCAGGCCTCGACATGGCGCAGGTAGAGGGTGCGGCTGGCGAGAAGCTTGTCGGGCTCGCATGTGTCGCGCTTGAGGGCGCGGACGGTGAACAAGGTTTGCTCCAGAAGGTAGCGCTCGAGCAGTTTTTCTAATTTCTCCCACCCCGCGCACCGCGCCACCAGATACCCCTCGCACGGCTCGAGCCGGGGGTCGGCGAAGAAGATGCGCTGGGGGGGCGGGAAGAGCCGGATCAGTTCCAGGGCCTGGCGCGCGGGGTCGAGGGTGAAGCGCATAGGGCCATTATAGCCGAAAAGAGGAACTGTACCGAGGGAGGGGGATGGCGGCCGGGACTGTCCCCTGTTCGGCTATGGGAAGGCCAGAAAGCCGGAACGCTTCCCCACCCCGGTTCCGACCGTTCGTACTGCGCCGCCGCGCCTACCAGGCGCTGCGGCGCTCGGGGTATAGCGGGAACCGCTCGACCAACTTCTCCACCTCGGCGCGCACCTCGGCGGCGGCGGCCGGATCGCCCTTGGACTTGATCACCTGGGCGATGAGGCGGCCGATGAGCCCCATCTCGGCCTCCTTCATCCCGCGGGTGGTGACGGCGGGAACGCCCACGCGGATGCCGCTGGTGACGAAGGGCTTCTGCGGGTCGTAGGGGATGGTGTTCTTGTTGACGGTGATGCGCGCCTCTCCGAGGGCCTTCTCGATGGCCTTGCCGGTCAGATCCTGCGGGCGGAGATCGATGAGCATCAAGTGGTTGTCGGTGCCGCCGGTGACGAGCCGGATCCCCTCGGCCGTCAACGCAGCCGCCAGGGCGCGGGCGTTGAGGACCACCTGGTCCTGGTAGGCCTTGAAGGCGGGTTGGAGGGCCTCGCCGAAGGCCACGGCTTTGGCGGCGACCACGTGGCAGAGCGGCCCCCCTTGGATGCCGGGGAAGACGGCCTTGTCCACCATGGCCCCCAGCTCCTCGGTGGCGGCGCAGATGAAGCCGCCGCGGGGGCCGCGAAGGGTCTTGTGGGTGGTCCCGGTGACGAAGTGGGCGTGCGGAAGCGGGTGGGGGTGGTTGCCGGTGGCGACGAGCCCGGCGATGTGCGCGATGTCGGCGACGAGGTAGGCGCCGCAGGCGTCGGCCGCCGCGCGGAAGGCGGCGAAGTCGATGGTCCGCGGATAGGCGCTGTAGCCGCAGACGATCACCTTGGGCTTGTGCTCGGCCGCCAGGGCTTTGATCTTGTCGTAGTCGAGCCGCTCAGTTTTTTCGTCCACCATGTAGGAGACGATGTTGAAGTACTGGCCCACCATGGAGATGGGATGGCCGTGGGAGAGGTGGCCGCCGTGGTCGAGGCGCATGGAGAGAATGGGTTCGCCCGGCTTCATGACGGCGAAATACACCCCCAAGTTGGCCTGCGTCCCGGAGTGGGGCTGAACGTTGGCGGCCGGGGCGTTGAACAGTTTCTTGAGCCGCTCGCGCGCCAGTTCCTCGGCCTGGTCCACAAACTCGCACCCGCCGTAGTAGCGCTTGCCGGGATACCCCTCGGCGTATTTGTTGGTCAGCGGCGAGCCCAGGGCCTCGAGGACCGCGTCGGAGACGAAGTTCTCGCTGGCGATGAGCTCGAGATGCTGGTGCTGGCGATCGGTCTCGCGCCCGATGATGGCGTGGAGCTCGGGATCGGCGTTCTTCAAGTGATGGTGCATGGCGGTGCCTCCTTCGAGTTGGTCATCCGTGCCCTGCGGCCTCACGAATGGACCGCAGGGCTTCTTTCCACTGTTCGGCCTCGGGACCGCCGGGCTCCGCGGCCAGGATCCGCTCGATGGCCGCCCGGGCCTCGGTGTTCCGCCCCGTCTGCAACATGGCCTTGGCGTAGGTCTTGAGCACTTGCGGGTTGCCGGGATCCAGGGCGTAGGCCTTTTCGAGATGGGCGATCCCCTCAGCCTGGCGCCCGGTCTGCCCCAGGAGCATGGCCATCTGGAGCCGGGCCGCGGCGTTGCCGGGATTGAGTTTCAGGGCCTCCTCCAGGAGGGCCTCCGCCTCCTTCGAGCCGCCTGCGGCGAGCCGAACGGCCCCCAGCAGGGCGGCAGCGTCCGAGTTCCACGCCCCTTCGGCCCTCCCCTCCTCCAGGAGCTTCCCCGCCTCCGGGAGGCGCCGGCGGCTCACGAGGAACTGCGCGTACATCACCCGTCCCTGGGCATAGCCGGGGTCCGCCTGGAGCATCGCCTTGAACGTGGCCTCGGCCTTCTCGTTCAGCCCCTGCATCGCCTGGCATTTGGCGAGGTTCGCGTAGTTGTCGGGCAGGGCGGGGTTCAGCTCCATCGCCCCCTCCAGCACCTTCGCCGCCTCCCCCCAAGCCCCCAACCCCATGTAGGCCAGCCCCAGGAGGTTCATGGCAGGGAGGTTGCGCGGGGACCGGCGAAGGACCCCCTTCATCATCGCGACCACTTCGCGGTGCTTCCCCTGCCGCAACAGGGCGGGGCCCTGGAGATACACCAGCGGAACGGTGTCGATGAGGTCGGCCGGGTTGGGGAGGTCCCCCTTGGCCGGCTGGGCGCCGGCGGTGCCGAGGTAGCCCAGCGATTGCAGGTGCTTCTTGAGCTCGTCCGAGACGCGCGCCGCCGGCGCCGCCTCCGCCCCGGAGGTTGGATGGCGCCGCTCCAGCTCGCCGCGCAATCGCGCCGCCCGGGCGGGTTCGGCGCCCGCCAGGTTCCTTGATTCATCGGGATCCTTCCGCAGGTCGTAGAGCTCGGGCTTGGGTGCATGGATGTACTTCTCGGAGGCGTCGAACAGCGCCCGGAGCGGAGACCAGCCGAAGGCGTAGTATTGCTCGTAGCTCTCGGCATAGAGTCGGCCCCGGCGGAGCGGTTCGCCGGAGAGCAGGGGCTTCAAACTCATCCCATCCAGACCGCCGGGGATCGGGAGCCCCAGGAGATCGAGGAGGGTGGGAAAGAGGTCCACGAGGGAAACGGGGGTGGGCACTTTCCCGGGGTGGATGCCCGGCCCGGCCAAGACCAACGGGACCTGGAGGGCCCCGCGGTAGAGCTGGATGCCGTGGGTCATCTCGCCATGCTCCCCCAGGAGTTCGCCGTGGTCGCCCGCGGCGACGACGAAGGTGGCGCCTTCCAACCCTCGCGATTGAAGCTCCCCCAGCAGGCCCCCCAAGTGGCGGTCCATGAAAGCAATCTCGCCGTCATAGGGGTCGAAACCCGCGGGCGTCCCGGGCGCATCGTATGGGTAGTGCGGGTCGAAATAGTGGACCCACAGTAGAAACGGGGGCTTGAGCCCCCGCAGGACCTCTCGAGCCCGGCCCGTGACTGCGTCGGCCCGTCGCTCCCCGGTGGCCCCGTCCACCGCGTCGTCGTAGAGGTCGAACCCTCCGGAGAGGCCGAACCGATGGTCCAGGACGGAGGCGGCCACCACGGCGGCCGTGGCGTATCCCTTCGCCTTCAACGACCGGGCGAGGAGGGGGAGGTCGGCGGGGACGGTGAAGAGGCCGTTCCCTTTCACCCCGTGCCCCGAGGGGACGCGCCCGGAAAAGAGCGAGACGTGCGCCGGCAGCGTCTCGGGAACGACAGTGGAGGCCTCGAGGAACAGGGCCCCCCGCGCCGCGAGGGCATCGAGGTTCGGCGTGGAGGCCCTCGTCCGACCGTAGCACCCAAGGCGGTCCGCCCGCGTGGTGTCCAGGGTCACCACCAGCACGCTCGGGGGCGGCGCGGCCACGGCGACGACGGCGAGGAGGAGCAGCAGGGCGGCGGCGGGGGTCACAGCTCTTCCGGAAGGCCCGTGCGGACGGGGTAGGAATAGTAGTCGTTCAGCCGCCGGATGAGATCCTTGGCCAGCTCCGACTCCTTGTCGGGAAGGACGACGCGGACGCGGTAGTAATGGTCCCCGGGAACCTGGCTTTTGAGGTTGGGCACCCCCTTCCCTTTGAGCCGGAACATTTGCCCCGACTGGGTCCGCGGCGGCACCTTCACCTTCACCCGGCCGTGGATGGTAGGGATCTCCACCTCCGCCCCGCCGTAGGCCTCCAGCAGGGTCAGGGGCACTTCGGTGTGGATGTCGTCGCCCTTTCTCTGGAAATAGGGGTGGGGTTTGACGGTGATCTGCAGATAAAGGTCGCCCGCCGGCCCCCCCCGGGGGTCGGGGTTGCCCTTCCCCGCCAGGCGGATGGTGCTGCCGGTGTCCACTCCCGCGGGGATCCTCACCCGGACCTTCTCGGTCTCCACCACCACCCCCGACCCGCGGCATGCCGAACACACCCGCCCCCCCTTGTTTCCCCTCCCGGCGCAGGAGCCGCACTCCGCCTGACGCTTCACATTCATCAGGACGCTCCCCCCGGCAACCGCTTCCTTGAACTCCACCGTCACCTCCTCCGTCAAGGCGGCGGGGCGAGACGGAGCGGAAGGGCGGGGGCCGGGGCGGCCGCCGAACATCTGGGAAAAGAGGTCTTCAATCCCACTCGCCTGGTCAAACAGGGAGGAGAGGTCGAAGGGGACCTCCTCGACATGGACGGTGCGCCGGTTCTGTGGCCCGGCGTCGGCCCAGGGGGGTGGAACGCCGCCCCGATCGTATTCGCGCCGCTTCTCGGGGTCGGTCAGGACGGCGTAGGCCTCGGAGATGGCCTTGAACCGCTCTTCGGCCGCCTTGTCGCCCGGGTTCACGTCGGGGTGGTATTTCCGCGCGAGGCGCCGGTAGGCCTTCTTGATCTCGGCGGTGGAGGCGTCCTTCCCGACGCCGAGGATCTCATAGTAGTTCGCGGGCATGACTTCTGGATTATATCAGAGGGAGGGAACCAAAGAGGGAACGGGACCCGCAAGCGGGTCGCTCCCACCTCGGCCGTCGGGCGCTTAATAAATTAAATGTTGAGACGCGCCCCCATTGGCCGCCTCCCCTTTCGGAGAGGACTTGGTCCGCCGCCGCTTGGCATTTACGGCCGTTTGTGATAAAATCCACCCGGGTCGCTAGCTCAACTGGCAGAGCAGCGGACTCTTAATCCGCGGGTTCGGGGTTCGATTCCCCGGCGACTCATCCTCGATCGATTTCATCGGCGAAAGTGGCGGAATTGGCAGACGCGCGAGACTTAGGATCTCGTGGGGTAACCCATGGGGGTTCGATTCCCCCCTTTCGCAATCCCCGACCGGAGGCCACCGGCCATGGAGCACCGCATCACCGACGTCAGCCCCACCGAAAAACGGGTAGAGCTCCTCTTCTCCCCGGAGGAGCTGGAGCACAAGACCGCCCATACCGTCAAGCACTTCCGCTCGATGGTGAAGCTCCCCGGCTTCCGTCCGGGCAAGGTGCCCGACGCCGTGGTCCGGGCCCGGTTCGGCAAGGAGATTCAGGAGGAGACGGTCCATCACCTGGTCCAGGAGCACTTGGAGGAACTGCTGAAGGAAAAGGGTTGGCACATGGTGGGTGACCCCGCCATCGAGGGGGAATCCGTGGAACCCGGCCAAGAGGGCTCGGTCCAGGTCCGGTTCCACATCCTTCCGCCGGTCCAAGTCCCCGATTTCGGCGGCATCGAGCTGAAGGAGGAGGCCGTGGAGGTCACCGACGACGAGGTGGCCCAGACGCTGGAGAACCTCCGCCGCTCCCGCGGCTCCCTGGCCCCCGTCGAGGCCCCGGCGGGCAACGACGATTACGTCTTGGGCGACCTGCACCAGCGCGCCGACGGCGAGGAGCAGGAGACCGCTCTGGGAGCCAAGCTGTTCCCCCTCTCGGGCCCCGACGCCGTCCCCGAACTCCTGGGCAAGCGGGCCGGCGACGAGGTCTCCTTCGTCAAGGACCACCCCGCCGGGGAGGGCCCCCCCCTGGCCGGGAAGACGGTGCGTTACCGCATCGTGGTCCGCGAGGTAAAACGCCTCGTTCTCCCCGACCTCGACGACGCGTTCGCCCAGGCGGCGGCCCGGGTGGAGACGCTGGACGCCCTCCGGGCCATGGTGCGGAAGAACATCGCGGCCGAGAAGGAGGTCCAGAAGCGGCAGAAGCAGCGCGAGGAGGTGATCGACCAGCTCCTGGCGCGCGTGGATATCCCCATCCCGGAGCCCCTGCTCGAAAGCGAGAAGCAGAGGTACCTCCGCCGCCTGGCCGCCCAACTCTATACCCAAGAGATGGACTTGGCCAAGGTGGACTGGCAGAAGCTCGGGAAGGATTACGAGCCCCGGGCCGTCCGCAACCTCCAATCGCTCCTCCTCCTCAAGGAAATTGCTCGGGCCGAGGGGCTCCAAGTGACCGACGACGAGATCCTGGCCCACATCCGCGAGGAGTGCCGACGCACGGGGCAGGACTTCTCCCGCACGATGAAGAAGTATCGGGAGGACGACCGCCTCGAGGAGGTCCGGCTGGACCTGCTCATGGCCCGGGCCTGGGACCGGGTCTTCGAGAAGATCGGGGGGGCGGGCGCGAACCGCTGACCGCCTGGCGCCAACCGCGTGCCGGATGGCGGAGAGCGGCGCGCGCTTGCATTTCCGCCCCGACTTCTGTATAAGGGTATAGAGAGACGATCTCTCCAAGGAGGATTCATGTACGTCCCCATGGTCGTGGAACAGGACTCTCGTGGCGAGCGCGCCTACGACATCTACTCCCGCCTGCTCAAGGACCACGTCATCTTCCTGGGCTCCCAGGTCAACGACGAGGTAGCCAACCTGGTCATCGCCCAGATGCTCTTCCTCGAAGCCGAAAACCCCGAGAAGGACATCGCCCTCTACATCAACTCCCCCGGCGGATCCATCTCCGCGGGGCTGGCCATCTACGACACCATGCAGTATGTCCGGCCGGCGGTCTCCACCATCTGCGTGGGCCAGGCGGCCTCGATGGCGGCCGTCCTGCTGGCCGGCGGGGCGAAGGGGAAGCGGTTCGCCCTCCCCAACGCGCGCATCGTCCTCCATCAACCCCTCCTCTACGGGCTGGAGGGGCAGGCCTCCGACATCGACATCCACGCCCGCGACATCCTGGCCCTGCGGGAGCGGCTCAACGGCATCCTCGCCGCCCACACCGGGCAGCCCTCCGAGAAGATCGCCCGCGACACCGACCGGGACTACATCCTGACGGCAGAGCAGGGGCGCGAGTATGGTATCATTGACAGCATTATAGTCAAGAAGGAATAACGCCCGACCCGCCCAAGTTTATGGAGTGGACCTGCCCATGGTGAAAAAGGACGACGACCTGCTCCGGTGCTCCTTCTGCGGCAAGAGCCAGCGCGAGGTGAAGAAGCTCATCGCCGGCCCCACGGTGTTCATTTGCGACGAGTGCGTGGACATCTGCCAGGACATCATCGCCGAGGACCGCACCCTGGAGACGCAGGAGAAATTCAAGCTCCCCACCCCCAAGGAAATCAAGGCGTTCTTGGACGACTTCGTCGTCGACCAGGAGGACGCCAAGAAGAAACTCTCCGTCGCGGTCTACAACCACTACAAGCGCATCAAGTTCCAGGAGAAGCACCCCAAGGCCGAGGTGGAGCTCCAGAAAAGCAACATCCTCCTGATCGGCCCCACCGGCGTGGGCAAGACCCTGCTGGCCCAGACGCTGGCGAAGGTCCTGCAGGTCCCCTTCGCCATGGCCGACGCCACCACGCTGACCGAGGCGGGATACGTGGGCGAGGACGTCGAGAACATCATCCTCAAACTCTACCAGGCCGCCAACGGCGACAAGGAGAAGGCCCAGCGCGGCATCATCTACCTCGACGAGGTGGACAAGATCTCCCGCAAGGGCGAAAACCCCTCCATCACGCGCGACGTGTCGGGCGAGGGGGTCCAGCAAGCCCTCCTTAAGATTCTCGAGGGGACGATCTGCAACGTCCCCCCGCAGGGCGGCCGGAAGCACCCCCACCAGGAGTTCCTTCAGATCGACACCACGAATATCCTCTTCATCTGCGGGGGCGCCTTCGTCGGCTTGGACAAGATCATCCAGCGCCGCGTGTCCGAAAAGACCATCGGCTTCGGCGCCGCGGTCCGGGGCCGCCGGGACGAGCGCATCGGCGAGGTGCTCGCCCAGGTCCACCCCGAGGACCTCATCAAATACGGCCTCATCCCCGAGTTCGTGGGGCGGCTCCCCGTGGTAGCCACCCTGGACGAGCTTTCGCAGGCCGCCCTCGTGCGCATCCTGACCGAGCCCCGCAACGCCCTGGTGAAGCAGTTCCAGAAGATGCTCGAACTCGACGGGGTCCGCCTGGAGTTCGAGCCGCCCGCCCTCGAGGCCGTCGCCCGGGAATCGCTCCAGCGCAAGGTGGGCGCCCGCGGCCTGCGGATCATCCTCGAGGAACTGATGCTCGACATCATGTACGAGGCCCCCAGCCTCGAAAACGTCAAGGAGATCATCGTCACCGAAAAGGACGTCCGGGCGCGCCGAATCCACCGGGAGTCCATGAAGAAAGCCGTCTGACCCCATGAACCCCGCCGAACGCTCTCCGCTCGTCCTTCCCCTCGTCCCCATGCGGGACATGGTCATCTTCCCCGAGACCATGGCCCCGTTCTACGTCGGGCGCCCCTCGTCCGTGGCAGCTCTCGAGCGGTCGCTCCAGCGGGCCGACCGGCAGATCTTCCTGGCCGCGCAGAAGGACCCCGGCCAGGACAACCCCCGCCCCGCCGACATCTACGGGACGGGCATCGTGGCCACCATCCTCCAGCACGCCCCCACCGAGTCCTCCAGCATGAAGGTCATCGTCGAGGGGGTGCGCCGGGCCCGCATCGTCCGGTTCACGGTGACGGAAGGTCTCTACGAGGTGGAGGTGGAGCCGCTTACCTTCGAATCGCGGCCCGGCCCCGAGACCGCCCGGTATGTGGAGATCCTCCTCCAGCTCCTGCGGCGGTTCGCCAAGTTATCGCAGAACAACATCCTGGAGGCCCTCCTGGCCACCATCCCCACCGACAACCCCTCGGTGTTCGCCGACAAGGTGGCCGCCGCGATCAAGATCACCACCGCCGAGAAGCAGGAGCTGCTGGAGACCCTCAACCCCCTCCTGCGGCTCCAGCGCCTCAACGACATCGTGGACACCGAAATCGAGAAGCTCAACATCGAGAAGCGCATCAACCAGAAGGTGCGCAAGCAGATGGAAAAGGCCCAGAAGGAGTACTACCTCTCGGAGAAGATCAAGGCGATCAACGACGAACTGGGCCAAAGCGAGGACCGGGCGGCGGAGATCCAGGAGATGAAGAAGAAGATCGAGGCCTCCGGCATGCCCGAGGAGGTCAAGAAAAAGGCCCTCCACGAACTGAAGCGGCTGGAGACGATGGGGGCCATGAGCGCCGAGGCCACGGTATCGCGCTCCTACATCGACTGGCTCATCGCCCTTCCGTGGACCGAAGCCTCCAAGGAGATCAAAGACCTGCGGCGGGCGGAAAAGGTCCTCAACGAGGACCACTACGGACTGGAAAAGATCAAGGAGCGCATCCTGGAGTTCCTGGCCGTCCGTCAGCTCACCAAGACCCACTCCGGCACGGTCCTGTGCTTCGTAGGCCCGCCGGGGGTGGGGAAGACCTCCCTGGCCAAGTCCATCGCCCGCGCCATGGGCCGCAAGTTCGTCCGCCTCTCCCTCGGCGGCGTCCGCGACGAAGCCGAGATCCGCGGCCACCGGCGCACCTACATCGGCGCCTTCCCGGGGCAGATCATTCAGATGATGAAGCGGGCCGGCACCATCAACCCCGTCTTCCTCCTGGACGAGGTGGACAAGATGTCCTCCGACTTCCGGGGCGACCCGTCGTCCGCCCTGATGGAGGTCCTGGACCCCGAGCAGAACAAGGCCTTCAACGACCACTACATCGACGCCGACTACGATCTCTCCCATGTCTTCTTCATCACCACCGCCAACGTCCTCCACACCATCCCCCCTCCGCTGCGGGACCGCATGGAGGTGATCCACCTCTCCGGCTACACCGACCTGGAGAAGATGCAGATCGCCCTCCAGCACTTGGTCCCCAAGCAACTGAAGCGGCACGGGCTGGAGCACAAGGCCGTCACCTTCACCGAGGACGGGATCCAGTGGGTCATCGACCACTTTACCCGAGAAGCGGGGGTGCGCAACCTCGAGCGGGAGATCGCTTCCCTCTGCCGGAAGGTGGCCAAGGGGGTGGTGCGCGACCGGACGAAGGGTCCCATCACCCTGGACGCCGCTGCCGTGGCCGCCCACTTGGGCAAGCCGCGCTATCACCGCCCCAAGGCCGGCGAGGAACCGCCCCAGGTGGGCGTGGCGATGGGCCTGGCCTGGACCGAGGTGGGCGGCGAGATCCTCGTCACCGAGGCCACCACCATGCCCGGCAAGGGGAACTTGACGCTGACCGGCCAGCTCGGCGACGTGATGCAGGAATCGGCCCGCGCGGCCCTCTCCTGCGTTCGGAGCCGCTCCGGCGACTGGGACCTGGACCCCGAATTCTTCACCAAGCACGACATCCACATCCACGTCCCCGAGGGCGCCATCCCCAAGGACGGCCCCTCCGCCGGCATCACCATCGCCGTCGCCCTCACCTCGCTTCTCCGCGGCATTCCCGTCTGGGTGAACGTGGCCATGACCGGGGAGGTGACGCTGCGGGGCAAGGTGCTCCCCGTCGGCGGGATCAAGGACAAGGTTCTGGGGGCCTACCGCGCGGGGATTACGACGATCATTCTCCCCCGCGAGAACGAGAAGGACCTCGAAGACATCCCGAGGGACGTAGCGGAGAAGATGCGCTTCGTCCTGGTGAGCGAGATGGGCGAGGTCCTTGCCGTCGCCCTCACGGAACCCCTCCCCCCGCCCCGGAAGGGGCCGGGAACGCTGCCCAAGCCCAAATCCGCAGGAGAACCCACGCTGACGCTCTGATGCGCTTCACGACAATCGAACTCGTCCACACGGCCATGCGGCCCGCGGACCTCCCCGCCCCCGGCCTCCCGGTGACCGCCCTTCTCGGGCGCTCCAACAGCGGCAAGTCCACGCTGCTGAACGCGCTCCTGGGAGAGGCGCGCGCCGCGCGCACGGGCCAGCGCCCCGGCCTCACCCGCGGGGTGCGCTACTTCCGGGCCGACGGGCGCCTCCTCCTGGCCGACACCCCCGGCTTCGGCTACGCCGCCATGGGCCAGGCCGCGGCGCGCGCCAACGCCGAGCTCCTGGAGGCGGTCCTGGAGCGCGCCCCCCTCGCCCTGGTCCTGCTCCTCGTGGACGTCCGCCGGGACCCGCGGGAGGACGAGCGGACCATCCTGGCCCGCCTGGAGGCCCGGGGCGTCCCCGCGTGCATCGTGTTGACAAAGTGTGATAAAGTAAAGCCCCACGAGATCCGCGCGAAGGTCGAAGCCCTCCGCCGGTCGTTCCCCCCGACAGTGACCGTCCACCCCGTGTCCGCCCAGAGCGGCCAGGGGATGAAGGACCTCATGAAATCCATCCTCCAAGGAGCCGCGCATGCCCTTCAACAAGCCTAAGAAGAACCGGCCGTTCCAACCCCGCAAGAAGCACGGGCGCGATGACCGCATCCCGGTGGGCCTCCCCGAGGAGGAGGAGCTTCCACCGGAGGCGTCCGCCGGGCTGGGCATCCGCGAGCTGAAGGAGAAGTCCATGGGCGACCTCCAGGGCGCCGCCCACGAGCTGGGGGTGGAGGGGACCGCCGCCATGCGGAAGCAGGAGTTGATATTTGAAATCCTGCGCAAGCAGACCGAGAAGAACGGCTTCATCTTCTCCGAGGGGGTCCTCGAGGTGCTCCCCGAGGGCTACGGGTTCCTCCGCGCCCCCGAGTACAGCTACCTCCCCGGCCCCGACGACGTCTACGTCTCCCCCAGCCAGATCCGCCGCTTCGGCCTCAAGACCGGCGACACCCTCTCCGGCCAGATCCGCACCCCGCGGGGCGACGACGGCGAGAAGTACTTCGCCCTCGTCAAGGTGGAGGCCGTGAACTTCGAGCCCTCCGAGATGGCCGCCAAGCGGGTCAACTTCGACGACCTCACCCCGCTCTACCCCATGGAGCGCATCGTCCAGGAGAGCCCGGCCGACATGTCCAGCCGGGTCATGGACCTGATCACCCCCATCGGCAAGGGCCAGCGCGGCCTCATCGTCGCCCCGCCCCGCACCGGCAAGACCATGCTCCTGCAGTCCATCGCCCACTCCGTCACCCGCAACCACCCCGAGATGGTGCTGATGGTCCTCCTCATCGACGAGCGCCCCGAGGAGGTCACCGACATGTCCCGCTCCGTCAAGGGCGAGGTGATCGCCTCCACCTTCGACGAGCCCGCCAGCCGGCACGTCAACGTGGCCGAGATCGTGATGGAGAAGGCCAAGCGCCTGGTCGAGTACAAGAACGACGTGGTCATCCTCCTCGACTCCATCACCCGCCTGGCCCGCGCCTACAACACCGTCGTCCCCTCCTCCGGCAAGATCCTCTCCGGCGGCATCGACGCCAACGCCCTCCAGAAGCCCAAGCGCTTCTTCGGCGCGGCGCGCAACATCGAGGAGGGGGGCTCGCTGACCATCATGGGGACCGCACTCGTGGACACCGGCAGCCGCATGGACGACGTCATCTTCGAGGAGTTCAAGGGGACCGGCAACATGGAGCTCCACCTGGACCGCAAGCTCGTGGACAAGCGCGTCTTCCCCGCCATCGACATCAATCGCTCCGGCACCCGCAAGGAGGAGCTGCTCTTCACCCCCGAGGAGCTCAATCGCGTATGGGTCCTGCGCAAGGTCCTCAACCCACTCTCCTCCGTCGAGGCGATGGAACTGCTCATCGACCGCCTGGGCAAGACCAAGAGCAACGCCGAGTTCCTGGCCATGATGAACAAAGGCATTTAGCGTTCCGAGGGTTTCGGGACGCGGTTCCAGGTTCCAGGTTTCAAGTTCAGAGGCAGCCGAAGGGCGGAATCAAATCCCGCCCTTGTTCTATGCCAGAACCGGGTGGAATTTACTCGGGTCATCCCTCCCCTACATTCAGACTGATTTTTTCGGTTTCCGTTGCGATAGAATACGATCGTTCAGGAGCCGCAGAGGAAAACTTAGACAACAAGGACACTCCCTATTGTAAGCCGTCCTTAATTTTAAGCCTATTGTTCCAACCAATATCCCGGGGGCCTGATATGAGTCCTTTAACCTGGAACCTTGAATCTGGAGCTTGGAATGAGGCCCAAGCATGACTAACCTCGCTTTCATCGCCCCCTTCCCCCCCCACAAGGGGGGCATTGCGTATTATTCCGCGCAGTTCCTGCAAAACGCCCCTTCCACCCTTGCGGTTCGCCCGTTCGGATTCGATAAGGTCTTTCCGCGGCTCCTCTACCCCGGCGCGGCCGCGCCGGACCCGGCGGACCGGCTGCCGGGGGTCGAGTACCCCTTCGCCGGCTTCAACCCCTGGACCTGGCGGCGCGCCTCGTCTCTTCCGGTCCCGCCCGGGAGGGGCGTGCTCCTCCTGCCGTGGTGGACGGCCGCCCTCTATCCGGCGCTCTCGTCCATCGCCGACCGCTTCCGGCGGGCCCATCCGGGCTGGAGGACCGTCCTCTGGTGCCACAACGTGCGGGAGCACGAGCCCGGCCGTTGGAAGGAGGGGCTGGCCCGCCGGATGTTCGCCCGGGCCGACGGCTTCATCGTCCATTCGGCGGCTGCCGCGGACGAGGTGCGCGTCTGGTTCCCGTCGGCCCCCGTCTGCGAGGCCTTCCTCCCCCTCCACCCTCTCCCGGTCCCCTTGCCGTCGCGCAGGGAGGCCCGCCGCTCCCTCGGACTGGAGGAGGAGCGGATGGTCTTCCTGTTCCTCGGCGTGGTCAGGCCCTACAAGGGGACGGAGGTCCTCGCCTCCTCGGTGGAGGCCTTCCGCGGCGACCCCCGGGTGCGGTGGGCCGTCGCGGGGGACTTCTGGCGCGGGACCCGGGGCCTCGTCCCCCGGCTGGAGGCCGCCGGCGCCCGTGTCTTTCCCGGGTATCAACCCTGGCCCCGCGTGGCGGAGCTCCTGGCGGCCTGCGACTGCCTCGTCCTCCCCTATCTCCGCGCCTCGGGCTCCGGAATGCTCATGACCGCCCTGGCGCATGGCGTCCCGGTGCTGACCTCGGACATTCCACATCTCCGCCGAGTGCTCCCCCCGGGCCTCCCGGCGCCGCCTCCGGACGACCCCGCCACCCTGGCCAGCCTGCTCCGCGGGGCGGCCGCCGACCCCACCCGCCTAGCGGAATGGCGGGATGCAGTCCTCTCCCATGCGGGGAATTTCACATGGGAGGCGTTCTTCTCCCGCACGGCTCCATTCCTTGAACGCATTGGGAATACTTAGGATATAATCCTTGTAGTGCAACCTGATGAAGGGAGACGCTGACCTTATGCGAACAGCCCTTTTCCTGCTGGGACTCTTTGTATTCGCGTTGCCCCTGCAGGCGGAGCCCTACGAGGTGTGGGTGGCGGCAGCGGCCCACGCCCAGGGGGGATTCAACTCCACCTGGAGGACGGACGCCTTTATCCGCAACAGCGGCACGGAAGCGGCGACGGTGAGCGTCTATTACCTGCAGGGCGGCGCCGACGCGGCCGCCAGCACCGCCAACCTGGCCCGCCCCCCCGCCACCCTCCCCGTGCCGGCCGGCGGGCAGGTGAAGGTGGCCGACATCCTCCTGACCCTTTTCAACCTGCAGTCGGCCTCGGGCGGCCTCCTCTTCTCCTCGCCCCAGCCCATCCAGGTCGTTTCCCGCACCTACAACATGGCCGAGGACGCGGAGTACGGGCAGTTCATCGGCGGCGTCCCCCTGGCGGGGGCGCTGTCCCAGGCCCGCCTGGTGGGGGCCGCCGGCACCAACGGGTTCCGCACCAACCTGGGGTTTCTGAACCCCTCCCGCTCCGCCGCCGCCTCCATCGCCCTGGCATTCCTGGACGAAGGCGGCGCCTCCATCAAAGCCGACACCGTCACCCTCCCCCCGTTCACACAGGTGCAATACCCCGACCTCTTCACCGTCTTCGGCCTTGGGCCCCGCGACACGGTGACCGTCACCTACGACGCCGGGACCCCCGTCCTCGGGTACCTTTCGGTGGTGGACAACGCCACCAACGACCCAATCTTCGTGCCGGGGCTCCCATGAGAAGGCCCGTCTTCTTCCTCGCTCTCCTCACGGCCCTCCCCCTGGCGGCCCAGGTGCTCTCCCCCGCGGCCGACGGCCACATCCTGCGGAACCAGACCTTCGTCTTCGACCAGGCCAATCCCTCCGTCACCTTCGGCGGCAGGACGACCTACTTCAACTACTTCCAGAACCTCTACGCCGGCGGCGAAGACACCTTCACTTACGACTTCATCCCCGGCGACGGCCGCGCCACCCATTACAACCGCGAACTGCGCACCATCCTGGAATTCGACCTCTCCTCCGTATCCGTCACCCCCGGCAACTTCACCGCCCAGCTCAGGGTGACCACCGACGGCAACTTCTACCCCACCGAGGACTTCTTGACCGTCGAGGCCTTCGACATGTCCCCCTCGGCGCAGGACGGCTCGGTCACCCAGTCCGATTACGCCGCCAACACGGTCTCGCTGGACTTCCAGGCCGTGGACGCCAAGGCCTACAACAAGACCTACGCGTTCAACGTCACCGCGGCGGTGGCCGACGACCTCACCCACGGCCGCACCTACGCGGGCTTCGTCCTCGTCCCCGACCCGCGCAACGGGAACGAGGTCTCCTTCGTCTCCTCCTGGGAGGCGGCCAACCAGGGCAAGACCGGGCGCGCCCAGCTGGTCTTCACCTCCACCCAGCCCGACATCAGCGTCACGCCCCCCGCCGCATGCGCCACGCCGGTGGGCCAGACCAACAGCCTGACGGTAACGGTGGCCAACGTGGGCCAGGCCGATCTGCACGTCGCCTCGGTCACGGAAGAGGAGGACCCCAGCGGCCGGTTCGACCTGGATCTGGGCTCGTTCAACACCACCATCCCGGCGGGCGGCAACTCGGCCTTCATCGTCCACTTCAGCCCCGCCGCGACGGGGGAGCACCAGGCCCGCTACCGCATCCTCAGCGACGACCCCGACGAGAGCCCCTACGACCTCGTCCTGACCTGCCAGGCCACCACCTCGGCCGCCCCCTCCATCACCGTGCAGGCCACCGCCTGCGCCCAGATCCCGGTCAACACCGTCCACACGATCACGGTGACCGTGGGGAACGTCGGCCAGGCCCCCCTGATGATCGGCGGAGTCACCGAACTCAGCGACCCGTTCTCGGTCTACGCGGTGGACACGGCCGGCATGGCCGCCTCCGTCGCCCCCGGGGCCTCCACGACCTTCCACGTCACCTTCTCCCCCCGAACCTCGGGCACCTTCACCGGAACCGTCCGGATCGCCTCCAACGATCCGATCAGCCCGGCCTACGACCTGGCGCTGGGCTGTTCGTCGGTTTCGGCCGACGCCCCCGACATCGAGGTCACCCCCACCAGCGTCATCTGCGCCGGGATGACCCCCGGCCAGCAGGCCTCGCAGGTGATCACGGTCCGCAACGTGACCCAGAGCGCCGCCGGCGACCTCTACCTTTCCGCCTTCCTTCTGTCGGGGGACCCGGAATACACCCTCGACGTCACCGGTACTAAACTGGTTCTCAAGGCCGGGGAGCAGACCACCTGCCTGGTGAAGTTCCAGCCCTCCGCCACGGGATTCTTCCAAGGGACCCTGACCATCAACTCCAACGACCCCGACACCCCCACCGTGGCGGTGGTCTTCGGCTGCGCCGTCACCCTCGAGGGGGTGCAGACCGGTTCCGTGGCCGTGCCCGACCCCGCCGCCGCCACCGTCATCCCGGCTTCGGCCCTCGCGGCGGGCGCCTACGGCTCCTTCTGGGTCACCGATCTCAAGGTCCACAACCCGGGGGCCGCGGCCGCCACCGTTCGCGTGTTCTACCTCCCCACCCAGACCGCGAACGCCAGCGCCCCCTACGGCGACTTCGTCATCGCCTCCGGAGCCACCCTGGTGGTCCCCAACGTCCTCAAGCACCTGTTCGGGATGGAGGCCGGGTTCGGCACCCTTCTCCTGGTCCCCCAATCGCCTGCCGGAGCCCGCGTCATGGCCGTTTCCCGCACCTACAACCAGCAGGCCCTCGGCACCTATGGGCAGTTCATCCCCGGCGTGGCGCGCTCGGCCTTCCTCTCCGCGGGCTCCACGGGCGTCCTCCTCGGCCTGGGCAAGGGGACGCACACCCGCACCAATACGGGGTTCGCCTCCGGCCCCTCCGGCGCCGCCCTGTCGCTCCAGCTGTACAGCGGCGGCGGCGCGCCCCTCGGTGCCGCGGTACCCTACACGCTGGAGTCCAATTCCCACATCCAGACCAGCGACATTTTCGCCGCCGCCGGGGCCGCCACGACCGACAACGCCTTCGCCCTCTTCACCGTTACGGACGGCTCCGCCTTCGGATACGCCTCGGTCGTCAACTTCGACGACCCCATCTTCATCCCGATGCAATAACCCCCGTCCCCATCCCGCGCCCCCCGCGCCGCGCCCTCCGGGCGCGGCGCTCCGTTTTCCCTTGCCCAGGCGGGGCCCGAGGGGGTACAATAAGCGTCCCATGGACGACCTCGAAAGCAAATTCCTCGAACAACTCGATTCCGACCCGGCCGACCTCGAGGGCCTGGGCGCCCTCGTCAAGCGGCAGCGCGAAACCGAACCGAAGAAGGCGCGCGAATGGATCGCCCTCTGGGAAGACGCCCTCGCCGAAAAGGGGCTCCACCTCCAGCGGTGGAAGCTCCTCTTGTGGGAGAGCCGGGAACTCAAGATCCACCCCCAGGCGTGGGAGCAGGTGGCCGACCTCTACGGAAAGCTGGGCACCCTTCCCGGCGACCCCCGGGCGTTGCTCGAGGGGTTGCACAAGGACTACAAGAAGTTTCCGGGACGCACCCTGCAGACCCTGGACGACCTCACCTCCCTGGCCCCCGATATGGTGGTGCGCTTCCAGGGGCGCCCGGCCCGCGTTGTCGAGATCAACTTCCCCCTCAAGGTGGTCAAGGTCCGACCGGAGGGCGGGGCGCCGGTCCCCGTGCCGTTCGGGGCGACGGTCAAGTATATTGAGCGGCTCACCCACCGCCCCGCCGGAGGCGGGGCCGCACCGGCCCTCACCCGTGAGGCGGCCCTGGAGCGGCCCGCCGAGTTCTTCCGCGCCCTGCTGAAGGACCCCGCGCGCCCGGTCACCCTGGAGGAGGTGAAGGAGCTGGTCAGGTCCGTCCTCGAACCCGGCGAGATCGAGGCCTGGTGGAAGCAGTGCGTCCAGGCCGTCCCCCTCATGAAGATCCCCATGGGGAAACGGATGCAGTACCGGTCCGCGGCGCGCCCCGAGGAGGTGCTGGAGGCGGCCGGCCGGCTGCAGGGGCGGGAGCAATTGGCGTTCGTGGCCGCCAACGCCCCCCTCTTCCCCGCCCTGGCCGACGGCTTCCGCTCCATCGTCCGGGAGGCCCTGGGCCGCGAGCGGCCCGAGGAGGCGTTCCAGGCCTTCAAAATGCTGGGCAAGCTGGACCCCAAAGCATCGCTCTCCTGGGACATCCTCTTCGGCGCCTTCTCCCCCCGCGAGCTCTACGGGGCCCTCGCCGCCCGCGACCGCCTCGCCCTCATTCCCGAGATCGCCGACGACGAGCTCCTGCGGTCCCTCCTCCGCGAGGAGGAGAACGCGGGGTGCATCGAGGCCCTCTGGGCGCGCGTCCACGGCGCCGCGCTGGCCGAGGAGTTCATGGACCGGCCCGACCGCAATCCGGCCGTCTGGCTCTTCCTCATGAACCGGCTCGACACGGACCCCGACCTGGCGGCCCTCCCCCACCGGCCGCTGGACCTGATCGCGGAAACCCTCAACGCCTACCCCGCCTCCGCCTTCGGGCGCCACTGGGCCGGCCTCAACCGGATGTGGGAGGCCCAGGGGGCCGCCACCAAGTTGCTGAAGCGGATCACCGTAGAGGAGGCGGGCGAACTGGTCCTCATTCTCGACGAGCTGGAGGAGATGAAAAAGGGGTACCCCGTCAAAGCCATCCGCAACCGGCTCCTGATGCAGTTCCCTGAACTCAAGCAGGAGGAGGCCCCCCTCTGGTGCACCGCCCCGGTGCTGGAGGCCAAGCGGGCCGAGCTCGAGCGCCTTCTGCGGGAGGAGATCCCCGTCGTTCGCGCCGCCGTCAAGGAGGCCCGCGAGCAGGGCGACCTGCGGGAGAATTTCGAATACAAGGCCGCCCGGGAGAAATACGCCTACCTGGAGCACCAGGCCGCCGCCCTGGACCGGGACCTCAAACGGGCCCGCGTCCTCCAGCTCCCCGACGACCGCCACGGGTCGGTCTATGTCGGATCCACGGTGTCGCTGGTGGACCCCCTGGGCAATCGGCTGGTGCTGACCATCCTCGGTCCGTGGGAGAGCGACCCCAGCGCGAACATCTACTCCTATGAGTCGGAGGCCGGCGCCGCCCTGCTGGAGCACGAGCCCGGCGACCGGGTGGTGGTGATGGGTCAGGCGTATACGGTGGAGAGCATCAAGGCGTACAACCAGTAGCCACGCGGCCGGCCGCCCGCAGGGGGCCGCCAGGCCGGGATCGCAGCCATCTGAACCCAGCGGTATCCGCTCCTTCGTCCCCCAGGGTTAATCATGCAACGGCACAAGGGCCCGCTCCGACCGAGCGAGGGGGTAATCGGTCCCCCGCTGCCGGTCGCCTGTTCTATAGAGGCGGCCCCGCCGGCCGCTGGTGATTGGAGGGGCGGGGGGCCTGCCACGCGCCACGCCCGTAGGTGCCGGCGGTGACGGTCCCGGTATTCGGGTTGAACTTCAGGTCGGTCACCACCACCCCCAGCGGCAGACCGCTCATCCAAGGGGTGAAATGCTCCCCCCCGTCCCGGCTGTAGAACACCCCGACATCGTTTCCGACGAGGACCTCGGTCCCGGAGAGCATCAGCACCGCGTTGGCGGGGACATCGGGCAGGCCGGCCCCGCGCGGCTCCCAGGCGTTCCCGTTCCAGCCCCACAGGTGCGCGGTGCCGAACCCGCCCACGACCACGAGGGCCCGCGAGGGATCGGAGGGATCGGGCGCCACGTCGTTGATCGCGCGCTGGGGAAGCCCCGGCGTGAGGTCGGTCCATGCTTCGCCCCCGTCGGCGGTGGTCCAGACCTTTCCGTCGGTGGTCCCGGCCCAGACCCGTTTCCCGTCGGAGGGGTGGACCTCCACGACGGAGATGCTGTCCCACACCCCGCCGAGAGTCAGGTCGGGGGGGCCGATCCTCGTCCATGCGGTGCCCCCGTTGGCCGAGCGGTAGATCCGGTGGGTCCCGCAGTAGAGGACCGAGGGTTCCGACGGGTCCATCGTGTAGGGCGTCACCCAGTTGATGCGGTCGCCGGAAGCGAATCCGTTGCGGGAAGAGGTGATGACGCGGAAGGGGCCGAGGACGCCGCTGGAGGAGCGGTAGATGGCCGGGGTGTCCCAGGGATAACTCGCGGTGTAGACGATGTTCGGGTTGGCCGGGTTGATGAGGGAGAGGAACCCGTCGCCCGTCACCTCCATCAGGTCCCAGGTGTCGGAACCGGTCCGGGCGAGGGAGGAGTTGTCCTGCGAGCCGCCGACGAGGATGTCGTCGTCCGTGGGGTGGACCCCGATCCCGTAGAACTGCGTCATGACGAGGTTGCCGTTCAGGTTCGCAAAGGTCTTGCCGCCGTCGGCGGTCTTCCAGATGCCGCCGTCGCACCCCACATAGAAGGTGTTGGGGTCGGCGGGGTGCATCAGGAAGTCGTGGGTGTCCTGGTGGATTTTCTGGTTCCATCCCCACTCTCCGGAGAGATCCGACCAGGCCGCCCCCCCGTTGACCGACTTGAAGATGTGGACGGTGCCGCGGAGGACCGTGTCGGGCTCGGTGAGATGACCGCGGAGGACCATGTTGTACGAGCACTGCCCGTCACAGGCCGCGCCCCCTTGGGCCATCCGGGTCCAGGTGGCGCCCCCATCCTTGGAGCGCCAGAACTGCGGCGTTCCGTCGGCGTCGTCGAAGAGGGCGTAGACAGTGTCGGGATCGGCCGGGGAGAGGGCCACCTCCACACGCCCCACGGGGCCCGAGGGGAGGCCGGAGGCGGTCTGGACGGTCCAGGTGGCGCCGTTATCCATCGACTTGTAGAGGCCCCCATTCTGGGCGCCGGCCCACCAGATGTCCCGGCGGAGGGGGTCCTGGACGATCTCGGTCACCCCCACGCCCGAGAGGCGGCGGGTCCAGGTCAGCCCGGCGTCATTCGTGGTGAAGAGGCCGCCCCAGAAATAATTGCCGTTGACGCAGTCGGCGTAGCGTCCCCCCACGACGAGATGGTTCGGGTCGCGGGGGTCCACTACCACGGAGGCGAAGGCGGAGAGGTTCTCCAGCGTCGCGCTGCCGGTGCCGTTGCGCGGCTCCCATGTGCGGCCGCCGTCCGCCGAGCGCAGGAGCCCCACGCCGAAGTACTCCTCGCACCACATGCTGTTCTCCCCGGTCCCCACCCAGATCACCCGGGGATTGCTCGGATCCAGGGTGATGACGCCCACGGTGGTGGTCCCCACCCGGTCAAACAGCGACTCCCAGGTCCTCCCGTCATCGAGGGAGCGCCACAGCCCCCCCGAGGCGCCGCCGGCGTAGAGGATGCCGTTGGCCCAGTCGGCCGCCAGGGCGATGATGCGCCCCGAGACGTTCCCGAACTTCCACCCGCCGAAGGTGGAGGAGGCGGGGCCCCGGCAGGTCCAGCCGCCCCCGGCCGCCGGGTCGGGACCGGCGTTGCGCTGGAAGTCGATCGCTCGGCGGGTATCAGCGATGGCCTCCTGCCGCAGGTCGGCCATTTTCCGGTCCGCCCCGGCCCGGCGCGAGGCGAAGAACCACTGCCGGCGCCGTTCGAGGAGGTCCTGCTCCCCGTCGTCGCGCTTGTGCAGCCCGCCCTTTCTCTCCAGATCGTCTTGGGCATGGAGGAAACCTGGAAGGGCCCCCGCCAGGAGGGCCACCAGGAGGACGGCGTGGAGCGCGGGCGGGTGTCGAAGGGAATATCTGGACATGGTCTTCTTCCTTGGCGAGGGGGATGGTCGGCTCCGGGGATACGGAATGCGGCACTCCGGGTTGCCGGGATCGGGCACGCTAGGGCTCTTCCTCGTCTCCCGCCCCCTCCTCCGCCGCTTCCTCCCCCTGGGCGGGCGGGAATTCCGCGAGGATCTCCCGGGCATCCTCGGCATCCTCCTCGAGGACCCACAGACGGACCGCCTCGGGGACTTCCGCCAGGGACTCATGCCCCCACACCTCGCTCTCGGCCCCCTGGAGGTAGGCGTCAATGCCGTGCTCCTCGAGAAGGGCCTGCGCCTCCTGGGCGAAGGTGAGGCTGGCGAAGGTGGCCACGACGACGGCCGGCTCCTGCGGCTCGGCGCCGGGGCGGCCGCCCCCGGCGGCCAGCTCGTCCAGCTGGCCCGGATCCATCCCCCGCCGCTCCAGCTCCGACTTCAGGAGGGCCAGGGCATCCGGCTCGTACTCGCCCGACCGCTCCAGGTATTCCTCCTGCAGGACGGCGTCGGACATCTCTTGGAAGTTCCTCTTGATCCGCTCCAGGTCTTTGTCCATGGGCACCTCCGGTTTCATTCTACCACGGCGAACCGCGGGCAGCGGAGCGGAGGGCGGCCGGCGGTATAATGGGGCATGCTGATCGCCATCGACATCGGCAACACCAACACCGTCCTCGGGGTCTTCCGCGAGGGGGACCTCCAGCGCATCTGGCGCTTCTCCACCGGCCACTATCGAACCGCGGACGAGTGGGCCCTCGTCCTGGAGAGGATCGCGGGGCCGGAGAAGGAGGAGCGCACCGCGTGCATCGGAAGCGTGGTCCCCCCTGCCGAGGGGCTCCTGCGCGAGGCCCTCGGGATCCTCGGCTTCTCCCCGGTGGTGACGGTCCAGCCCGGCACCCGGACCGGCATCTCGGTCCTCTACGACCATCCCCACGAGGTGGGGGTGGACCGCGTGGTCAATGCCGCGGCGCTGAAGGAGCTCTACGGCCTGCCGGGGATCGTCGTGGACTTCGGCACCGCCACCACCTTCGACATCGTCTCCGGGAAGGGGGAGTACCTGGGCGGCCTCATCGCACCGGGCATCCAGATGGGCGCAGAGTCGCTCTTCCACAAGACGGCTCGCCTTCCCCTCGTGGAGATCAAGCAGCCCCCCGGGATCGTCGGCAAGAACACCGTCCACAGCATGCAGGCGGGCCTCTTCTACGGATATATCGGCCTCACCGAGGGCATCCTGGGCCGCCTCCTGGCCCAGCACGGCCCCTTCCCCTATGTGGTGGCCACCGGCGGTCTGGCCGGGCTCCTGGCGCCCCACATCCCGGCCATCACCCACACCAACGGTGATCTCACGCTGTGGGGGCTCTACCACATCTTCCGCAAGAATGCCTGATTTCAAGGACTATCTGGCCCGCATCGAAGAGGTCTTCATCGCCCTGCGGGGGACCCCGTTCGTCCTCTCCCCGGCGGATGTCCAGCTCGTCCGGTCGTGGCACGGGAGGGGGCTCCCCGCGGAGCTGGTGGAGGAGGCCGTCCGAGAGGTGTTCGAACGGGAGCGGTACAAGAACCCCGCGCGCCGGATCGGCGGACTGGGCTACTGTGCCTACCGCGTGGAGGAGGCATGGGCCGACCGGGGCCGCCGGCGCGCCGGCTCGTGGCAGCGCGAGGGCGAGCCCCTCCCCCTCGCGGAGCTCCTGGAAGCCAACCGGGCGCGCCTTCGCGCCTTCTTCGCAGCCGCGCCGTTCCCCGACCCGGGGGGCAAGCTGGCGAGCCGGCTCTCGGCGCGGTTGGAGAAACTGGGGAAGGGGGATCCGGACCCCGGGGCCGTGGAGGAAGGGCTGAAGAAGGCGCAAGACGCCCTCACCCTGGCCGCCCTCCGCTCCCTGCCAGAAGGGGAGCGGGAGGCGATGGAGGCGGCCATCCGCGCGACCCTGGAAAAGGAGCTGGCCCCCCTTCCCACCCCAGCCGCCCGTCTCCTGGTGAAGACCCTTCTGCTCGACCGGGTCCGCGAGCGATTCGGCATCCCCACGCTCACCCTCTTGTGACCCCCCCATCAAGCTCCCGTATGGACGTCAATTATCGGGCCGAGATGGGCCGTTTTCCTCAAAGGGAGAGGGTGGTTCCACGTGGATTCACTCCGCGGGTCGGAAGAGGGGGCCGGCCGCTCCCGCTTCCAATGAATCCACTGCGTCCAAGCGGGGCCCCGCGGGGGTCAAAGCCGCGTTCACTCTGACTTGAAGATGCCGGGCGCGCTTGCGTTCACCGCCGCCTATTATTTCTTTCCCCTCGCTCGTCCCCTCCCCGCCTGGGCCTGGCCCATTTTCATTCTTCCCCTGTTCCTCCGGGGCAGGGCCCTCCCCCGAGTCCTCCTGGCCGTCCTGCTCGGCATCGCTCTCCGGAGTGGAAAGCTGGCCCTGGCGCCAGGCCCCGAAATCCAGCAGGTAAGCGGAACGATCGCGGCCCCTTGGTCCCGTTCGGAGTTCGCCCACCGCACCCTGCTGGCGACCGTTCGGGGGACCGTGCCCCTGTTCGTCGGCGATCCCGCCCCCGCCCTCCCTGCTCCGGGCGATACCGTCTCGTTTAGGGGGAAGCGGATCCTCTTCGAGCCTCCGGAGGCGGGGCCGGCCGAGGGGCCGGGGTTCGGGTATCAGCTGAAATCGGCCCGACAGCTCAGGCGGACGGCCCCTTCGTGGTGGAGGAGGCTTCTCTACGCCCCCTTGCGGTTCAACGAAACCCTCTACCGAAGAGTGGAGCCCCGCCTCGAACCGCGGCCGGCCCTCCACTCGCTGGTCAAGACCCTTGTCTTCGGCCGCTACGATGCCTCCGACGAGGCCTTCTTCGACGCCTTCCGCCGCGGGGGCGTACTCCACTTGCTGGCCATCTCGGGCCTGCACGTGGGGGTGTTCCTCCTCTATCTCCTGCTCCTTCTGCGCCTCCTTCGGGCACCGCCGTGGGCCATCGCCGCAGCGGCCGTCCTGTTCCTCCTCCTTTACGCCGGTTTCTGCGGTTGGCGCGCCCCGGTCCTGCGGGCGGCGCTCATGGGAGGGCTCCACTACCTCGGCATCCTCCTCCGACGGCCCCAGGCCCCGCTAGAAACCCTCTGGACCTCGCTCCCCCTCAACGCCCTCCTGATGCCCCACTCCGCCTTCACCGCCGGGTTTTGGCTCTCCTACCTTGCCGCCTATGCCGTGATGGTGTTCCTGCCCGCGAGCGCGGGATACTGGAAATCGCTCCTCTGGACGGGGGTGCCGGTCCAAATCTTCCTCTCCCCTTTCCTCCTCTTGGCCTTCGGCTCCTTCAGTTGGGGGGCCGTGCTCCTCAATCCCGTGCTCATTCCTCTCTGCTCGCTTCTCCTGCTCGTGCTCCCGGTGGCGGTCCTCGCCCCGGCCCCCCTCTATCTGGACACCGCGGACGCCCTCTCGCGCTGGACGATGGCACTCGTCGAGGGATTCGGCAAGGGGGCCTGGTGGGGCGCGTACCTCCCCTACCCCTCCCCCTGGCTCGTCGCCTTGTACTATGGGGCCGTGGTCCTGGCGGTCGCGAACGGAGGGATGAGGAACGCCCGGCCGCTCCGGTCCCTCGCCGTCGCGTCTTTGTCGTTCGCCTTCGCGTGGGGCCTCACCCTTCCGGTCCCCGGGCGGCGGGTGGTGTTCCTCGATGTCGGCCAGGGGGCCGCCACGCTGTTCCAGGACGGGGACCACAGCCTCCTGGTGGACACCGGAAAGCGCGCCTTCGGTCAGCGCCTCCTGCCGCCCCTTCTCCGCTCGGCGGCCCTCCCGCTCGACGCGCTCGTTCTCTCCCATCCCGACGGCGACCACGACCGGTGGGCGGAGCGGATCGTGAGGGATGCCCCCCCTGGATCGCTCCTGTTTCCGGCGGTGTTCGCCGACCGCTATCGGGACCTTACGGCCGCGGCCGAAGCGCGCGGCGTGATCGTGGTCGGCCTCGAAGAGGGCATGAGATTCCATGCTGGAAGTTGGCGCTTCACCGCCCTCCATCCCCGGCGGGAGCCCTGTGGGACCGATAATGCCTGTTCCCTCGTCCTGCTGGCGGAGGGGGAGGGTCGGACCATCCTCCTCCTCGGCGACGCCGAGCGGGCGGGCGATCGGGACCTGTTGCGCCACATCCCCCCCCAACTCGATGCGCTGGAAGCAGCCCACCACGGGAGTCGGAGCGGCACCTCGCCGCTCCTGCTCCAATGCCTGCGGCCCCGGAGCATTGTGATCTCCGTCGGGGCGGACAACCCCTACGGGCACCCCCACCGGGACGTCCTCGGGAACGCCGAAGCCCTTCGGATTTTCCTCTGGAGGACCGACCAGCGGGGATCATTTCAATTGCCCCTTCTCCGGCCGGACGGGCGTTGAAGGGTCAGGTCTCAATGTTGGAATGAAAGGGGCGCATCTCAACACTTGACAAAGTTACTTTTTATTGATAGGATGCACCCATGGCCCGCGCCCTGCGCATCGAGTATCCCGGCGCGCTTTACCATGTCACCTCCTTCGGCGACCGGGGCGACCCCATCGTCCGCACGGACATGGACCGGGCCCGCTTCGTAGAACTGCTGGAGGAGACCGTTGGAAAGTATGGCCTGAAGCTCCACGCTTGGATCCTCCTCGACGACCACTTCCATCTCCTTCTGGAAACTCCGCTCGGCAACCTCAGCGCGGCAATGCACTATTTCAACACCGCCTACTCCAACTGGTTTAAGGCCCGTCACACCCTCCGCGGCAGGGTCTTCGCCGGCCGCTTCAAGGCCGTGTTGGTGGAGAAGGGGCCCTGGCTGGGTCCCCTTTCCGCCTTCATCCACCTCAATCCCGCGCGGGCGGGCGTCGAGCGCCCCGATGCGCACGGGTGGGGCTCTTTCGCCGCCTACGCCGGCAAATCCCCCACCCCGGCCTGGCTCTGGACGGCGGACCTGGACGCGCTCTATCCGGGGGGGCGGGCTGGATACCTGAAGTTCGTCCGGCAGTTCGCCCGCGACTGGCGCCCCGAGCACCGCGCGGCCCTCCAGGGCCCCGGCGGGATCCTCGGCGGCCGGGAGTTTCAGCGCGCCGCCGTGGAGCGGGCCCGCAAGGCGCTGGACGGCCGCGAGGCGCGGGAACTGCCGGACCTGCGGCGCCTGGAGGCCCTGGACCCAGAGACGCTGGCTCACCGGATCACGGCCGCTTTCGGCGTTCCGCGGGAGGCGCTATACCAGCGGCGCCGTGGGAACCCCTGGCGCAAGTTGATGGTCTATGCCCTCAAGAAATATACCGATCTGAGCCTGAAGCAGGTCGGAGCGATCATGGGAATGGATTACGCCGCCGTCTCGCAGATGGCCGTGCGGTTCGAGCGCGAGGCGGCGGAGCAGCGGGAGCCCGGGCGGATGATGGCCCGGCTGAAACAGGCGGTTAAGGAGCCCCCGGCCCCAACGGGGGGACCGCCGGAGACGGAGGAACGGTTATGATCAAGTTCGGCACTTCGGGGTGGCGCGCCATCATCGGCGAGGAATTCACGTTCAAGAATGTCCGCCTGGTGACTTTGGCCATCGCCCGGCACCTGCAGGCGCGGAAAACGGCCAAACGCAAGGTGGTGGTCGGGTACGACACCCGCTTCCTGTCGGACCGCTTCTCCCACGAGGCGGCGGGCGTGCTCGCGGCCCAGGGCCTGTCGGCCCTGCGATCGGACCGAGACGTCCCCACCCCGGTGGTGGCCTATACGATTCTCAAAAAGAAGTTGGACGGCGGGATCAACTTCACCGCGAGCCACAACCCGCCCGAGTACAACGGCCTCAAGTTCTCCACCGCCGACGGGGCGCCCGCCCCCCCGGAGGTGACCACAGCCATCGAGAGGGAGATCCAAGCCCTTCAGCGCCACCGCGACCTCGACATCCCCGCCCTCCCGTCGGACGGCCTGACCGAAACGGACTGCCGGCCCGCCTATCTCAAGCGGGTGCGCGAGCTGGTGGACCTGAACCTTCTGGCCAAGCGCCCCCTGAAGCTGGGGGTGGACTTCCTCTACGGCACCTCACGGGGCTACCTCGACGCCTTGCTCCCTAAGGGCCGTTCAGCGCCGCTGCTCCTGCACAACTACTTGGACCCCTACTTCGGCGGCTCCACCCCCGACTGCTCGGAGGGCAATCTGAAGGAGCTGTCGGCCCTGGTCAGAGAAAAGGGGCTGGACCTGGGGCTCTCCACCGACGGCGACGCCGACCGCTTCGGCATCGTGGACGAGACGGGGGCCTACCTGCGACCCAACCTGGTCCTGGGCCTCCTGGCGTGGTATCTGGCCGAAGAGAAGGGGCTCCGGACGGGACTCGGGACCACCGTGGCCACCACCCACCTCCTGCAGAAGATCGCGAAGCACTACAAGATGCCCTGCCACGAGACCCCCGTGGGGTTCAAATACCTGGGAGAGCTGTTCATCAAAGGGAAAATCCACTTCGGCGGGGAGGAATCGGCGGGCCTCTCCATCGGCGGCCACGTCCCCGAGAAGGACGGCATTCTGGCCTGCCTCCTGGTCTGCGAGATGCGCGCCGCGTGGGACGCCCCCCTCTCCGTCCTGGTGGAGAAGATGTTCAAGAAATTCGGCCCTTACCACTCCACGCGGGTGGACCGGCACCTTTCCGCCGCCGCTTACGCCAAGGCCCCCGAACGCCTCCAGCGGGACCCCGGGACCATCGGCCGGCTGAAGGTGAAGCGGATCATCCGCCTGGACGGCCTCAAGTGTGTTTTGGAGGACGGCTCGTGGGTGCTCTTCCGCCTCTCCGGGACCGAACCGGTGGTCCGCATCTACGCCGAGGCCGCCACCCCCACCGCCCTGCAGGCCCTCATTGGGGCCGCCCAACAGCAATTCACTCAACGATAAAGGAGAAAAGACATGTTCGACATCAAGGAAGTGTACGCAATCGAGATCCTGGACTCCAGGGGCTACCCCACCGTCGAGGCCGAGGTGGTCCTCGACAGCGGCATTCGCGGCCGCGCGGCCGTCCCTTCGGGGGCCTCGACCGGCTCGCGCGAGGCCCTGGAACTTCGCGACGGCGGCACCCGATACAAAGGGAAGGGGGTGCAGAAGGCCGTCGAGCACGTGGAGACGATGATCGCCGACGAACTCAAGGGGCTGGACTGCCGGGACCAGGCCTACGTGGACCAGATCCTGCTGGAGCTGGACGGCACCGACAATAAGTCCAAGCTGGGGGCCAACGCCATCCTGGCCGTCTCCATGGCCGTCGCCCGCGCCGCCGCGACCGCTTGCGACCTGCCCCTCTATCAATACCTCGGCGGCGCCGGCGCCCGGGTCCTCCCCGTCCCGATGATGAACGTGATCAACGGGGGCCAGCACGCCGACAGCGGCCTCGACTTCCAGGAGTTCATGATCGTCCCCAAGGGCTTCCCCTCTTTCGCCAACGCCCTGCAGGCGGGAGCGGAGGTGTTCCACACCCTCAAGGACATCCTCAAAAAAGCGGGCCACCGCACCGCCGTGGGGGACGAGGGCGGGTTCGCCCCGCAGTTCACCGGAACGCGGCAGGCCCTCGACACCCTCGTCCAGGCCATCGAGGGCGCCGGCTACAAGCCCGGGGAGGACATCGCCCTCGCCATGGATGTGGCCGCCTCCACGTTCTACAAGAATGGGGCCTACAACCTCAAGGGCGACGTCAACGGGACCTTTACCGCCCAAGCCATGGTGGAACTCTACGCCAAGCTGGTCCAGGAATACCCCATCACCACCATCGAGGACGGTCTGGCCGAGGAGGACTGGGACGGCTGGAAAGTGCTGACCAGGACCCTGGGGGACAAGATCCAGCTCGTGGGCGACGACATCTTCGTCACCAACGCCCGGATCCTGGCCGAAGGGATCGAGCAAGGGATCGCCAATGCCGTCCTGGTGAAGCTGAACCAAATCGGGAGCGTCACCGAGACCTTCGACACCCTCCATCTGGCCCGCCGGCACGGCTACGGGGCCGTCATCTCCCACCGCAGCGGGGAGACCGAGGACCCCTTCATCGCCGACCTGGCCGTGGCCTCGGGGGTTGGGCAGATCAAGACCGGCTCCCTCTCCCGGTCCGACCGGCTGGCCAAATACAACCAGCTCCTCCGCATCGAGGCCGAGCTGGGCGAATCCGCCCTCTACGCGGGGACGCTGGAGTAGCTCTTGGCCGTTCGGAAGCGGCTCCCCTCCTCGTGGACCGTCGTCATCGCGGCGGTCGCGTGCCTGGTGATGGTGCTCTTCATGGCCCTCAACCAGGCGTGGGGGCAGCTCGCCCGCTTCCAGGCCAAGGCGACGGCCCTGCAGGCCTCCACGGTGGCGCTCACCGACGAGATCGGCCGCCTGCGGCGCGAGGTGGAGGCGATCCGCACCGACCCGCGACGGGTGGAGGAGCACGCTCGGCGCCACTTCCTGTATGCCAAACCGGGGGAGACCCTGACGGTCATCCACCGTGAGAGTTCACCTCCTTAAGGGAATAGTGTCATCCTGCAACACCCTCCTTGACCCCCGGGCCCGCGGCCCGGGGCTTTTTTTAGGGTAGCGCACCGCCGTCCGCCTGCCGTGCGCCGCCATGCTGACCGCCCTGCCCGATGCCGTCAGGGCGGGAATCCAGCCTTAGGAGTCCGGAGTGGAAGGATTCCTATGTTCGACTTGAAACATGCTATACTATTCCTGCTTGTGAAATTATTCACTATATAGGATTCCTTATTCTTATTGCCAGGGGGTGAAATTTGAAACGGTTTGATCGCCGTGCATTTCTCAAGCTGGGCCGACCGCGGCGGCCGGGAGCGCGGCGCCGCCGCTTCATGCTTCGGGGGTGGAGGACAACCACCCCATCTCCCCCGATTACGTGGGGGTCCTGGTGGACACCACCCTCTGCATCGGATGCCGCAAATGCGAGGAGGCCTGCAACCGAAGCAACCACCTCCCCCGGACGCCGGAATCGTTCGCCGATCGGGAGGTGCTCCGCCGGTTCCGCCGCCCCTCCGCGGAGGCCTTCACGGTGGTGAACCAATTCCCCGGAAGCCCCTCGCCCGACCAGGGGGAACTGCCCGCCACGTTCGCCAAGATCCAGTGCATGCACTGCCTCATCCCCTCCTGCGTCTCGGCCTGCATCGTCGGAGCGCTGACCAAGGCGCCCGACGGCGCCGTGGTGTACAACCCCACCATCTGCATGGGCTGCCGCTATTGCATGGTGGCGTGCCCCTTCGAGGTCCCCGCCTACGAATACCACACGCCGCTGACCCCCCGGGTGCGCAAGTGCGAGTTCTGCACCGACCGCGCCAAGGGGACCGGCGCCAATCCCGCCTGCGCGGCCGCCTGTCCGACCGAGACCCTCGTCTTCGGCAAGCGGGCGGACCTTCTGGCCATCGCCCACAAGCGGCTGGAGGAGCGGCCGGACCGCTATGTTCAGCATGTCTATGGAGAGACGGAGGTGGGCGGGACGGGATGGCTTTACCTCACCGGCCGCCCCGTGAACGAGATCGGCCTGCTCAACCTCCCGGGGCGCGCCCCCGCCCTCCGAACCGAAGCCATCCAGCACGGCATCTTCAAGTACGGCATCCTCCCCGTGGCCTTCTACGGCACCCTGGCGGGGATCATGTGGTACAACCGCCGCCGCGAGGGGACCGACACCGCCGCCGAGGATGCCCCTCCCACGCCGGAGCACGGGCCGAAGAGGGAGGAGGAGCGATGAGCCACAACGACGCCCCCCACCGCGTAACGAAGCCCTTCTTCACCTTCTGGACCCTCACCCTCCTGCTGTTCATGGGGGTGGGCTTCGCCTTCGGCCTGACCCGAATGTTCCTGGGCCTGGGGGCGGTGACCAACCTGGACGACCACAACCCCTGGGGCATCTGGATCGCCTTCGACGTCGCCTGCGGCGTGGCCCTCGCCGCCGGCGGCTTCACCACCGCCGCCCTGGTGGACATCTTCGGGCGCAGGAAGTACAAGCCCCTCCTCCGCCCGGCCCTCCTGACGGCGTTCCTGGGCTACCTCTGGGTGGGGATCGCCCTCATGTTCGACCTTGGCCGCTACTGGAACATCTGGAGGCCGATGTTCAACTGGCAGGGCAACTCGGTTCTATTCGAGGTGGGCATGTGCGTCATGGCCTACCTCACCGTTCTCAGCATCGAGATGAGCCCCTCCATTCTGGAAGGATTAAAACAGCGGATCGATGACAACGAGCGGGGCGCGGCCCTCCTCCGGAAAATCGAGCAGCCCATCCTGACGGCCTACCGCCTGGTCAAGATCGTTCTCCCCATCTTCATCTGCGCGGGGGTGGTCCTCTCCTTCATGCACCAATCCTCCCTCGGGACGCTGATGGTCATCGCCCCGACCAAAACCAGCCCCCTGTGGAACACCGCCCTTCTCCCGCTCCTCTTCCTCCTGTCGGCCATCATGGTCGGCTTCCCCATGGTCATCCTGGAGTCCATCTACGCCAACATCTCCTTCGGGCGCAAGGCGGAGATGGAGCTGCTGACCCCGCTGGCGAAGATCATCCCCTGGTTCATCGGGGCATACGCGGTCCTGAAGTTGGGGAACCTCGCCGTGCGCTGGAACCAGCTCGACTTCCTGGGGGACCCAACCTGTACCATTTCCCTGCTGGTGGAGATCGCCGTGGGCGTCATCGCCCCGTTCATCCTCCTGCAGAACCAGGCGGTGCGGCGCTCCATGGGGTGGCTCTTCTTCGCCGTGGCCCTGGTCATCTTCGGGGTCGTCCTCAACCGCCTCAACGTTTTTCTTGTGGGCTACCACCCCCCCTTCAACGCCCACTCCTATTTTCCCTCCATCGGCGAGATCGCGATGACCGTCGCCATCGTCTCCAGCATCCTGTTCTGCTACCGCCTGCTGGTCACCTTCTTCCCCATCCTGCCCGGCTACGTGCCCATGTCGAAAGAGCAGGAGATGTTCTGGCGGGAGGAGCGGGCCCGCACGGTCCCCCCCTTCTGGACCTGGACCATCCGGGGGGCGGCCATCGCATGCCTCGCCGCCTTTATCGGGTTCTATGTCTTCGTCCACGAGGAGGCGGTCCAAGCCACAGTTAAGACCGTCGAGGAGGTCAAGCGCGTCAAGGCCGCCGCGGCGCGCCA
Source organism: uncultured Holophagales bacterium (assembly GCA_964603505.1). GTDB lineage: Bacteria > Acidobacteriota > Thermoanaerobaculia > UBA2201 > UBA2201 > UBA2201. Next base: position 88,745 of record CAZRVT010000003.1, read on the forward strand.
CGAGCCCCCCGCGACGGCGGCCTACCCCCAGCGCCCGGAAGCGTACAAGAACTACTACCTGCTGAACAGCGACTTCCTCAACGCCCGCTCGGACGACTACGAGCCGGTCCCGTTCGCCCACCGCATCCACGACGAGCTGACGGGGGGCGACTGCGGCGTTTGCCACCATCGCTATGCCATGATGGAGGACGACCGGGTCGGCGAGGACCTCCAGGCCCTCCACGCGATGTTCGACACCCAGCTCGGCGGTCCCTGCGCCGCCTGCCACGACGACATGGCCTCCAACCCCCCCCAGGCGTGCAGCCGCTGCCACGCCCTCCCCAACGAGTCGGACGACCCCGCCCGGCTCGGCCTGAAGGGCGCCTACCACCGGCAGTGCATCGGCTGCCACGAGCGGACGATCCAGCCCGCCCCCACCCCCACCGCGTGCAACGCCTGCCATCATCCCTGGACCCCCGACCACACGCCGTTGGTCAAGCTGGCGGGGAAGCCGTCGCCGCAGGCAGTGACGCGCGCCTGCCTCGATTGCCACGATCGGGTGGGGACCGACCTCCTGGGAACGGCCCACTGGAACTGGAAGGGACAGTCCCCGACCTTGATCGGCTACGAACACCGAACCGACATCAGCAAGCACCTGATGGTCAACAACTATTGCATCTCCATTACGGGCACCGACCCCAAGGCCTGCGCCACCTGCCATATTGGTTATGGATGGATGAACGAAGGGTTCGACCTCGCGGATCCGACCCTGATCGACTGCCTGGTCTGCCACGACACGACGGGCACCTACCGCAAGGACCCCCTGAAGGCGGGCATGCCCATGGCGGACGTGGACCTGGTCGCCGTGTCACGGAAGGTGGGGCGCCCTTCGCGCGCCGCCTGCGGCTCCTGCCACTTTATGAGCGGCGGCGCCCCCAACGCCAAGCACGGCGATCTGGAACCCGCGCTCGCGGACCCGCCGGCCTCGCTCGACATGCACATGGGGGCCCTCCAGATGCGCTGCCAGAACTGCCACGCCACCCAGCGGCACCGCATCGCGGGCATGTCCATGACTTCGCCCGCCGTGGAGGGGCGCGTGCGGTGCGAAAACTGCCACAGTCCCACGCCCCACGCGGTCGCGGGGATGTCGGGCCAGCACCTGGACGACCATGGCCGCACCATCGCCTGCGAAACCTGCCATATCCCCTCCTTCGCCCGCTCCACACCGACGCTGGTCCGACGCGACTACTCCACCGCCGGACAGGACCGCCCGAAGAAGTTGGACGCCCTGGGCATGCCGACCTACAGCAAGCGCTTCGGGAACCTCACGTGGGAGAAGGACCTGGTCCCCGTTTACCGGTGGTTCGACGGCACCCGCCACGCCACGCTGCTGGGCGACCGGATCGACGGCACGGGCTTGGTTCCGCTCAACGCTCCCTCCGGGGAAAAGCGCAATCCGCGGGCCAAGATCTTCCCGTTCAAGGCCCATACCGCCGTCCAGCCCTTCGACCCCCAAAACCGTACCTTAGCGATCCCCAGTCTCGCGGGCCATTACTGGGTGGACTTCGACTGGAACAAGGCCATCACGGCCGGGATGAAGGGCGCGGGGCTGGAATACTCCGGCAGCTACTCCTGGGCGGAAACCGTGCTGTACACCGGCATTCACCACGGCGTGGTCCCCGCCAAGGCCGCCCTGGGCTGTGCCGACTGCCACGGCACCGAAGCCGTCAATTGCGTCCGTTGTCACCGTGGCGCCGCAGGGATGGACCGCCCCGAACACACGCGCAAGGTCTATCCGCGCGTCGCGCAGCGGATTGATTTCAAGGCCCTCGGCTACCCGGACGACCCGGCCATGTCCGGAGGCCGGTTCTTCGTGCAGATTGGGCGCGGCGCCCCGCCGCAATAGGGACCCCGCTCCGGCGACAACGAACGGGCGCCTTTCGGCGCCCGTTTTTTTCAGCCTCCCCGGGGGACCTACTGGACCTTCTCCACCAGCCGGGCTTTGAGGAGGCGACCCGACCGGTCCACCACCTCGACGAGGTGGAACCCCGGCCGCAGGCCGTCGGGGAGGAAGCGGATGGCGATGCCGCCTCCGCCCCCAACCGCCGCCCCCACGGGCACACCGTCCACCCTCAGCTGCGGCGTGCCGCCCCAACGACGGGGCCACAGGTGTCGCAGGGGCAGCAGCACCGTCCCCCACTCCCGGTCGCGCAACCGCTCCGGGAAGCGCACCGCCCGTTCGACGCCGCCCCGGAGCAGGCTGTCCAGCTCCTGACAGAAGCCCCAATCGAGGGCGTAGGGCCGGGACGGGGCCTCGCCTGCCCGGCAGATGGAGCAGGCCCTTCCATCCCAGCACGACCGTCGGGAGGCCCACCGCATCACGCGCAGGGGACGATCGTGCCAGAGCCGCTCCAACGGGCGGCTGTGAATGGAGCCCGTCGGATCGCCCCCCCGCTGGAGGGCCCGGCGACACGGGTGAACGGCGCCGTTCGGAGCCAGGGCCAAACCCAGCCAAGGGTGGATGCAGGCGGTGCGGAAAAGGGCCCCCACGGCCCCCTCCGATGCCGTTCCCGGAGCGCCACCCGCGGACAGGTCCGCGCGCAAGGACCGGAGATCGGCCTCCATTGCCGGGTGAGGCGCCTCCAGCGACTCGATGCGCCCCTCCCGGTCGGCGGCCAGGGCCGTCCGCACCTCGTCGAGAAAGGCCGCCCGCCGCTCGGCGTTGTCCAGGGCGATCCCCGGCTGCCGCGGCGCGGCAACGGCCACCGCGTCCGCCCCGGCCTCGACGGCGGCCCGAACGATCCTCTGAAGGCCGGCGTTGTCGCCGGGGAACAAGACCAGCCGCGCCACGATCCGGCAGTCGCTTTGGGCCGGGAGGAGGGCACGGAACGCCCGGAGGTTCGCCGCGACCTGCCGGAATTGCGAACCGGGCGCCCCGAGGCGCAGCGCGTAGGCGGCCTCCCCGAGCGCCTCCAGGCGCACATCGAGCCGCCGCGGGCGGGCGGCGGCAAGGAGTTCGGCCGTCCGACCGCACAGCCGCCCCCCGCCGGTCGCAAGGGAACAGAGCCGGAACGGGGCGCGCGAAATCCGCTTCAGGAGGGATTCGATGGAGCGGTGCGCCAGCGGCTCCCCCTCGCCCCCGAGGACGAGCGCCTTGACGCCGGCGTTTTCCATCTCCTCGAAGAGCATCTCCAGGGTGTAAAGGTCCATCTCGTCGGGGGGAAGCCCGGGCCGCCGGTCGCGCGTCGCATCGGGCAGCCACTCCCGCCGGCTCCACTCCAGGTCCACCACCCTCGGCGGGGCCAGGGCCTTCCCCCGGGCGATCCCCTTCAGGATCTTCTGCTTGTCGGCGGCGTCCAGCGTGTCCCAGGCGTGCGTGTCCATGCACTCCTTGATACGAACGGCGAAGGGCCGTCCGTTGTCGCGGCGAGGCCGCTTTGCGTTTGGCGTTCCACAGCAGATGAGAGAAGGCCCGATCGAATGCCGTTCGGTTCCGGCAGCAGCCCGACTTCAGGCAGACCGGCAGTCGGCCGCTGGCCAGCCAGGCCAGGGCCGGCCTCAACAAGCTGAGACCGCGGCAGACGCTTTATCAGGGTTCATCGGTCGCGGGGCCTCTGGCGGAGGGGGCCGATGGACTGTCCCCCAGGGGATTGGAACGCCGAAGGCGACGCGACCCCCTCATCGCGTTCCCTCGGTGTCGCAACCCCCCTTCCCCGTTCAAGCGCCCATGGCGTAAACTCTTCGGCCGGTCGCCGCCCGCAGGGCGGTTTCGCGGCCGGAGGGGATGGACGACAACGCCGATCCCGGCTTGATCGGACAGACCCGACGCCCACGAAAAAGCGCCCCGCCGGAGTCGGGGCGCCGACAGGCCGAAAAAAAGAACGTCGCCAAGGGGATTTGAACCCCTGTTGCCGGCGTGAAAGGCCAGTGTCCTAGACCAGGCTAGACGATGGCGACCGGTGCTTCTTGAGCCGTGCAGGATTCGAACCTGCGACCCACTGCTTAAAAGGCAGTTGCTCTACCACCTGAGCTAACGGCCCGTATGGGCCACGCTATTTTACCATAGCGGCACGCTTCCTGGCAATGCCGATCCCGCTCCAAACCCTTCAATTGACAAGGGTTCCGGCGGTCGGTATCATATTCCCGGACCCCCGGTGGGGATCCCAGGGAGGACCGAATGAAGATCGTAGAGATCCGCGCCCTGCAGGGGGCCAATTTCTGGAGCAAGAAACCGGTCGTCCGGATGCTCCTCGACATGGAGAACCTGGACGGCGTCCTCACCAACCAGGTCCCGGGCTTCACGGACCGCCTCGTCCAGCTCATCCCCTCCCTCAAGGAGCACCGGTGCTCGGAGAAGGAGGCGGGCGGCCTCGTCAAGATCATGAACGAGGGCACCCCCCTCTACCACGTGATGGAGCACATCGCCATCGAGCTCCAGTACCTGGCCTACATGGACACCACCTTCTGCAAGACCTTCCCCACCAAGAAGCCGGGGCTCTACCAGATCGTGTTCGAGTACTGGGTGGAGGACGCGGGCATCTTCGTGGGCGAGGAGTGCGTGCGCATCGTCCAGGGCATCGTGGACGGCGCCCCCGACGACGACCTGGACATCGACGGCGTCATCCGCGAGATCAAGGGGCTGCGCGACGACCACTACCTCGGCCCCTCCACCATGGCCATCGTGGACGAGGCGCGGCGGCGCGACATCACCGTCATCCGCCTGGACGACTACAACCTCGTCCAGCTCGGCGAGGGGAAGCATCAGAAGCGCATCCAGGCCTCCCTCACCTCGGGCACCTCCCTCATCGCGGCCGAGATCGCGTCCAACAAGAAGCTCACCAAGATGATGCTGGAGGACAACGGCATTCCCGTCCCGCCGGGGACCATCGCGAAGAAGCTCGAGCACGCCCTGGAGGACGCGCACCGCCTCGGCTACCCCGTGGTGGTCAAGCCCTTCGACGGCCACCACGGCAAGGGGATCACCATCGGCATCCGATCCGACGAGGAATTGCAGGCCGCCTTCGAGCGCGCCATCGCGATGTCGGCGAAGGTGGTGGTGGAGAAGATGATGGTGGGCAACGACTACCGCATCCTCCTGGTGGACGGCCGCTTCATCGCCGCCGCCCACCGCATCCCCGCCCGCGTCGTGGGGGACGGGGTCCACACCATCCGGGAGCTCATCGAGATCGAGAACCGCAACCCCAAGCGCGGGCGGGGGCACGAGAACTTCATGACCCTCCTCGGCGTCACCCCCGTCACCGAATCCATCCTGGCCGAGAAGGGCTACACCCTCGACACGGTCCTCGCCGCCGACGAGCGCTTCTACCTCGAGCGGACGGCCAACCTCTCCACCGGCGGCATGGCCTTCGACGTCACCGCCAAGGTCCACCCGGCCAACCGCTTCATGTTCGAGCGGGTGGCGCGCATCATCGGCCTCGACATCGCGGGGCTCGACGTCCTCGCCCCCACCCTCGAGACGCCGCTGACGAAGAACGGCGGCGTGATCATCGAGGTCAACGCCGCGCCCGGCCTGCGGATGCACCTCAATCCCTCCGAGGGCAAGCCCCGCAATGTGGGGGCCCCGATCCTCGACATGCTCTTCCCGCCGGGCTCGAAGCACGACATCCCCATCGTCTCGGTCACCGGCACCAACGGCAAGACCACCACGGTGCGGCTGATCAACCACATCCTCAAGGGGGTGGGATACACCGTCGGGATGACCACCACCGACGGCATCTACATCCGCGACAAGGTGGTGCTGGAGGGCGACACCTCGGGCCCCCGATCCGCCCGTCTCATTCTGCAGGACCCCACGGTGGACTGCGCGGTCTTCGAAACGGCGCGCGGCGGCCTCCTCCGCGCGGGCCTCGGCTACGGCACGGCCGACGTGGGGATCTGCATGAACGTCACCGCGGACCACCTGGGCCTGGGGTTCATCGAGACGGTCGAGGAGTTGGCCCGCCTCAAGTCCATCGTCGTGGAGACGGTGCGCCGGGGAGGGACCTCCGTCCTCAACGCCGAGGACAAGTGGTGCCGCGAGATGGCCGCGCGTTGCACGGAACGGGTGGTGTGGTTCTCCCTCAACCCCCAGAACCCCACCGTCCAGGCCCATGTGGAGAACGGCGGGACGGCCGTGGTGTACCAGAACGGCTACATCACCATCCTCGACGGCGACGCCGTCATCCCGGTGGCCCGCGCCTACGAGATCCCCATTACCCTCGAGGGGAAGGCCTACTTCAACATCCAGAACGCCATGGCGGCCGTGGCGGCCTGCCACGCCCTGAAGCTGAAGATGGAGGAGATCAAAGCCGGCCTGGCCTCGTTCTTCCCCTCTCCGGCGCAGACCCCGGGCCGGATGAACATCATCCCCCTCAAGGGGTTCGACGTGATGATCGATTACGCCCACAACCCGCGGGCCTACCACCAGATCTGCGATCTCATCGCCAAGCTGGACTACAAGCGGCGCGTGCTGGTCCTGGACGCGGTGGGCGACCGCCGGGACGAGGACATCACCGAGCTTTCCCAAATCGCCTCGAAGGTGGCCGATCAGGTGGTCATCTACGAGGACAAGGACCTGCGGGGCCGACAGCCGGGCGAAATCGCCGCCCTGCTGGACCGGGGGTTCGACGCCGCCGGCTTCCCGCGCGACCGCCGGACCACGGTGCTGGACGAATTCGAGGCCATCGCCTCGGCCCTCAACGGGGCCCGCCCGGGCGACCTGATCGTCTACATGACGGGACGCGTGCAGAAAGCCATCCAGTTCATCTACGACACCAAGGAGCAGCTCGAGCCGCTCTCGACGCCGCCGGTGGAGGAGCCTTAGGCGACAGGCTTCAGGCCACAGGCTTCAGGCCACAGGCAATAGGCCTCAGGCAACAGGCCGAAGGCAACAGGATGCAGGTCGGAGGCAACAGGCTGCAGGCCACAGGCAACAGACCGCAGACGACGGGCTGCAGGCCAAAGGCAACAGGCTATAGGCCAGAGGCGAAGGTTACAGGCGGCAGGAAACAGAAAGGAACTGGCATGGCGAATTACAGGAAATTGGTCGCATGGCAAAAGGCGCATGCCTTGGCTCTGAGGATCTACAAGATCTCAGACGGTTTCCCATCCAGAGAAATATATGGTCTTACTTCCCAACTTAGAAGCGCAGCTCTTTCTGTTCCGACGAACATAGTCGAAGGATATAGCAGGACCAGCCAGAAGGAATTCAAGCATTTTCTGGATATTGCACTCGGTTCCAACGCCGAAGCGACTTATCTTGTGGAATTTGCCTCAGATATCGGCTATTTATCCGCGGAAGTTGCACGCGATCTTCACGAGGATTGCGAAGAATTAGCGCGGGTGCTATGGGGTCTTCGACGCTCTAAGAGTTAACTCCTATCCTGCAGCCTTTCTCCTGCGGCCTGGAGCCTGCCACCTGGGGCCTGTTGCCTGCGGCCTGGGGCCTGCAGCCTGGCGCGCCGCTACCGCGGCGCGCTCATCCCCAGCGCATTCATCAAAAACGCCCACTCGTCCGACTCCTGCTCGATCTGCGTGGTGATGGTGGTCCCGCCGCCGTGGCCGGAGGCGCTCCGCACCGACAGGAGGATGGGCCCGCCCCCGGCGTCGGCCTCCTGCAGGCGGGCCGCCATCTTGCGGGCGTGGAGCGGGTCCACCCGGGCGTCGTCCTCGCTGCCCACGATGAGGGTCGCGGGGTATTTCACCCCGTCCTTGACGTTATGGTAGGGGGAGTAGGCCCGGAGCCATTCGAAGGCCTTCGGGTCGTCCGCGCTGCCGTACTCCTCGGCCCAGACATTGGCGTAGCCGTACTTGTGGTAGCGGAGCATGTCCAGGAGCGGCACGCCGCAGGCAACCGCCCGGAAGAGGTCCGGCCGCTGGACGAGGGCCGCCCCCACCAGGAGGCCGCCGTTGCTGCCCCCCGAGATCGCCAGCCGCTTCGGAATAGTGTAGCCGTTCGCGATCAGCCATTCGGCCGCGGCGATGAAGTCGTCGAAGACGTTCTGCTTCCTCCCCAGCATCCCCGCTTCGTGCCACGCCTTTCCGTACTCCCCGCCCCCGCGCAGGTTGGGGATGGCCACCATCCCGCCCGCCTCCAGCCACACCGCGTACGCGGTTGAAAAGGAGGGCGTCAGCGAAACATCGAAGCCCCCGTAGCCGGTCAGGAGGACGGGGACGCCGCCGTCCCGGGCGAGGTCTTTCCGGCGGACGAGAAACATGGAGACCCTCGTCCCGTCCCTGGAGTCGTACCAGACCTGCTCGACCGTGTTCCCCGAGGTGTCGAGGTCGATGGGCGACTTGTGGATCAGGGTGAGGGTGTCGCGGTCGAAGTCATAGCGGTAGGTGTGGGACGGAGTGGTGAACGAAGAGAACCCGAGACGCACCTCCGGCTTGGAGAAATAGCCATCCACCGAGGCGCTTCCGATCCCCGGGAGGGGGAGATCCCGGAGGAAGTTCCCGTCCAGGTCGAAGACGCGGATGAGGGTGCTGGCATGGTGGAGATAGCGGGCGTATAGGCGCCCGCCGATGAGCCGGAAACCCTCGAGCTTGTCCCCCGTCTCGGGGATGAGGACCTTCCAGTTCTCCCGGGCCGGGGCCTCCAAGGGGGCCGTCCAGACCATTCCGAGCGGGGCGTCACGATCCGTCCAGATGAACAGCCGGTCCCCGGCGATGTCGGCATGGTACTGCGCCTCCATCCCGGTGACGATGGGCTTCGGGGGCTCCGGGCTGCCGACTTTGGAGAGATAGAGGTCGTTCTTGTAGTACATCCCCTTGTAGAAAAGGACGTGCCGCCCGTCCTCCGCCACCCCGGCGGCGTGCCAGTATTCCTTCACCTTGTCGTCGGCGAACACCTTGACGTCGGCGGACACCGGGGTGCCCAGTTTGTGGAACCAGACCGAGTACCAGTAGTTCTCCTCCCCCTCGGGAACCTCGCCCTTGAGGGGCTGGCAGGCGTAGTAGAAGCCGGAGTTGTCGTGGAGCCAGGAGACGCCCCCCTGCCGCCACCCCCGCAGGGTGTCGGGAAGGACGCGCTTGGTGGCCGTCTCCATCACCCGGATGATCGGGTTCTCGTCCCCCTTCTGGGCGCGCCCGAACGCCACCAGGGAGCCGTCCGGGGACTCCTCGGTCAGGTCCAGGGTGTCGTGGGGCCCCCAGGCGTTGGGGTCGATGAGCATCACCGCCTCCGCCCCCTCCCGCTCCCGCGTCCAGTAGACCCAGTGCTCGTCGGAGGCCTTCTTGGTCCAGAAGAAGACCCGGTCCCCCTTGAGGACGGGGACGGGGGGGCGGGTGTCGTCGTAGCGCCAGAGCTTGGCGAACCGCTTTTTCAGCCATTCGCGCTGGGGCAGAGGGTCCAGGAAGGCCCGGGCGGCCTGCTCCTGACCGGCGGTCCAGGCCTTCACGGCGGGGTCGTCCCCCTTCTCCAGCCACAGGTAGGGGTCCTCGACGGGGGTCCCGTGGAGGACGTATCGGTCGGCCTTCTTCGGGGCCTGGGGGGGGCGGGGGGCGGGCGCCGAGGCGCACCCCCACAGCAGAACGAGGGTCAGGGCCGCGTAGGGCAGCAGGGTCCGGGTCATGGGGCCTCCTTGGAGGTTCCCTTATTATACGGCCGGCCCACCCCGCGGTTCCGGATGGAATAAATCGCCCGCCGAACCCCTTAGCATAGGAGACCTATGATCGATATCCTGAAGGCACTGAAGACCATGGAGGAGATCGAGGCCAAGATGGCCGAGCTCTACGAGTGGCTCAGCAGCGTATTCGAGCACGATGACCAGGCGTCCAGGCTCTTCATCCGCCTCCACATGGAGGAGAACTCCCACCGGAGCGTCCTGCAGTACCAGAGCCGGATCATCCTGAAGAACCCCCGCACGTTCCGGGGGGGCGTTTCGCTGGACCCGGCCCACATGAAGGCGGTGATGGAGACCATCGACCGGTTCCGGAACAAGGCCGCCGCCCCGGACCTCGTCGAGTCGGTCCAGGTGGCCCTGCTCTTCGAAACGGCCGCCGAGCGGCTCTACCACGACGAGGCCTTCCTCCAGTCCCTCGATGGGCTGGGGGCCTTCGTGTCCCGGCTCCACAAGGGGTGCAAGGACCACACGGCCGCTCTCAAGCTCTTCGCCATGGAGCGGGGCATCCTCGACCCGCCGGCCGATTTCGAGTACGCCATCCCCGATCCGGCCGGGACCGTGCCGGCATAAAAGACAGGCCACAGGCAACAGGCGGCATCAGGCAACGGAAACGGGCGGCCCCAGGCCGCCCGTTTCTATTGTATGGGCTGCTTGCGGACCGCCCTGGGCGCATCGCGATGCGCCCCTACCGCTCGGTCGGGCGGTGCGCCCGATCAATAGGATGACGCGTCCAGCTTCACCTTCCCCCGGAAGATCCAATAGATGCTGGCCGTGTAGGCCAGGACCAGCGGCACCCCCAGGGCGGCGATGACCAGCATGATCTTGAGGGTCTTGGCGGAGGAGGCGGCGTTGTAGATGGTCAGGGAGTGCTCGGCCAGGGGGCTGGAGTAGACCAGGTTGGGGTACATCCCCAGGCCGAAGAGAGCCAGCAGCGCCGCCACGGCGGCGCACGAGGAGAGGAAGGCGTGGAGGTCGCGCCCCCGGTGGATCTCCCGTGGGATGTTGGCGATGGCCAGCATCGTCAGCAGGGGCACCAGGAAGAGGACCGGATGCTCCTTGAAGTAGGCCGTCATGTGGGGGACATAGACCAGCGTCACCATGGTGGTGAGCACGTAGCAAAGGATGAACAGGATGATCGTGTTCTGCACCCACCCCCGCACGCGGGCCTGGAGTTCCCCCTCCAGCTTCAGCACCAGGTAGATGGAGCCGTGCATGGCGAAGAGGGCCGCCGTGGTGGCCCCCACGAGGAGCGGATAGGGCCGCAACAGGTCCCAAAACCCGCCCTGGTACTCGAAGCCGGCCCCCAGCGGGATCCCCCACGCGATGTTCCCCAGGGCCACCCCCACGAGGAGGGCCGCCGCCCCGCTGGCCACGGCGAAGGAGCCGTCCCAGAAGGCGCGCCAGCCGGGATGGGGCTGTTTGGATCGGAACTCGATGGCCACGGCCCGGAAGATCAGGCCGAACAGCAGGAGCATGAAGGCGGGGTAGAACCCCGAGAAGACGGTGGCGTACACCTCCGGGAAGGCGGCGAAGAGCGCCCCGCCCCCGGTCACCAGCCACACCTCGTTGCCGTCCCAGACGGGCCCGATGGCGTTGAGGAAGAGGCGCCGTTCCCCGTCCCGCTTCACGAAGAGGTGGAGGATCCCCACCCCCAGGTCGAAGCCGTCGAGGATGGCATAGCCGACGAACAGGACGCCCACGAGGGCGAACCAGACGCTGTTGAGGTCGAACAGGCCGCTCATGCGCGGTGCCTCCCGGTCGTGAGGTCCTCCTCGGCGGGGCCGTGCTGGATCTTGTGGTTGAGGAGGTAGAGGAACAGGGCGAAGAGGAGGAGGTAGACGGCCCCGAAGAGGACGATGGAGAAGAGGACCTCCCCCGCCCCCACCACGGGCGACCACGCGTCCGCAGTGCGCAGGAGCCCCTGGACGATCCAGGGCTGGCGCCCCACCTCGGCCGCGAACCAGCCCAGCTGGTTGGCCGCCTGGGGCCCCAACACCGAGAGGACAAAGGCCCACAGCAGCCATCGCTTGGAGGCCAGCGTCCCCCGCCACTGGAAGAAGAGCCCCAGCGCGGCGAGGGCGATGAGCCCCATCCCGATCCCCACCATCAGGTGGTAGGCCTGGAAGACCGGCTGGACCGGCGGGCGGTCCTCCGGGGGAAACGCCCTCAGCCCCGTCACGGGCGCCGAGGCGTCGCCGTGGACCAGGACGCTCAGCATCCCCGGCAAGGCCGGCCCCACCGCCCGCTCGCTTTTCTCGTCAATCCAGCCGAACAGGGTCAGGTCCGCGGGGCCCGTCGCGTAGTGCCCCTCGAACGCGGCCAGCTTGGCCGGCTGGTTCTTCGCCACCCCTGCCGCGCTGCTGTGGCCGCTCGCCAGCTGGAGCAGGGAGGCCCCCGTCGCCACCGCGACGGCGATCTTGAAGGAGGCGCGGGCGAACGCCTCGTGCCGCTTCTTGAGGAGATACCACGCCGAGACCGAGAGGACGAAAAAGGCCCCGGCCTGCCATGCTCCCATCAGGACGTGCCACAGGCGGTCCACCGAGGAGGGGTTGAAGACGAGGGCTCCAAAGTCGGTGATCTCCGCCCGGGCCGAGCCGTCGCGGGCCACCACGTGGAACCCGGCGGGGGTCTGTTGCCAGGAGTTGGCCACCACGATCCACACGGCGGAGAAGTGGGCCCCCAGGCACACCATCAGGGTGGAGAAAAAGTGCATCGCCGGGCTCACCTTGTCCCAGCCGAACAGGAGCACCGCCAGAAAGCCCGACTCGAGGAAGAAGGCGAAGATCCCCTCCGCCGCGAGGGCCGAGCCGAAGACGTCGCCCACGAAGCGGGAATACCCCGACCAGTTGGTGCCGAACTGGAACTCCATCACGATGCCGGTGGCCACGCCGAGGGAGAAGACGAGGCCGAAGACCCGGACCCAGAACCGGGTCATCTGGTGGTAGAGCGGGTCGCGGGTCTTGAGATACAGCCCCTCCATGACGACCAGAAGAAGGCCCAGGCCGATGCTGATGGGGGGAAAAATGTAGTGGAAGGCGGCCGTGAGGCCGAACTGCAGTCGGGAGAGGAAGAGGGTGTCCATGCCGCTCCCCTACACCGTCCCCTTCTTCTTCATCATCGGCTCCAGACCGCAGGGGTCGAAGGGAAGGACCGCCAGGGCGACGGTGTTGAGGAGGAGGAGGACGGCGTAAAAGGCGATCATGGGGTAGTCGGCGAAGATCAGCTTCCCCAAGAGCAGGACCAGCAGGAGGGCGGCCGAAGTCAGCAGGCTCCACTTCCGGCAGACCCCGACGAGGAGCACCAGCCCCAGCAGGACCTCCAGCGGGGCCAGGACGAGGGCGAACGCCTTCACCGCCCCGCCGGGAATGACGGTCCAGGCGAACCGCTCCGCGGCCAGGGCCGCCTGCGCGCCCAGGCCGGCCGCGAATTTCAGGCCCCCCAGGACGAGGAAGTAGAGCCCCAGGGCCAGCCGCGGCCAGGGCGCCGCCAGTTCGAGTTCCTTCCATGCGTTCATCGGTCTCTCCTTTCCGTCAACAACAGCTCACCCCGTCATACCGTCATCATGGCCCACTCAAGGCCCGTATCCGGACCCACAAGAACGCCTTGAAATCCTGGTCCAAGGTCAGGATCTCCTTGACCCCGTGCTCCCGCATCAGGACGGCCGTGTGAAAGTCGTGCAGAAGGTTGCCCCGCAACCGGGGGACCTCGGCCCGGCACGAGGCCATCAGGGCCAGATGCTCCCCGGTCTCGGCCAGGACCTTTGCCTCCGGCCACTCCAGGTACCCGATTAAGCACTCCAGGGCCCGGTCGAGCGACAGCGGCCTGGGAAATACGCGGGGATGCGTGGCGACGCGCAGGAACTCGTAGGCGATGGGCCAGGTCAGGGCCACCGGCTCCCCGCGGCGGGCCAGCTCCTCCAGAGCATCCTTGGCTTTCTCGTGATGGGTTGAGGCCCGGTTCACCGCATAGAGCAGAATGTTGGTGTCCAGAACGATCACCCTTGCTCCTCCATGACCGAATAGAGGGCTTCACGATCGCTCAGATCCACGCGCTCCTCCCCCATCTCGTAGGTTTTCAGCTTGAAGCCCCCCCCCTCCGGCCGGACTCTCCTCTCCATTGCCAATAGCTGAAGCTCGAGGGCTTCGGCTGTGAGTTCCGATAGGGTCCGATTCAGACGCCGGGCGGCCGCCTTGGCGCGCCTGTGAATGGAATCCGGAAGGATGAGCGTGGTGCGCATGGATCACCTCCTGTATGCTCTGACATATTTATTATGTGCAAATATGCCATACCTGTCAAGACCATTCTTTTGGAGGCGTCCGGGCAGTCCAAACAACCGAAACCATTCAGGGGCTCCGGTCGGAGGGAAGACCGGCCAGGTTAAAAGGGTCCTGGAACCCGCTACTTGCCGCCGGAGAGCAGCTTTGGGGCACGGCCAGCATCCAGAAGCCCATCGCTCTGCGCCCGTGGCCCTGCGGGGAGATGACCCGGGATTGAGCGGTAAAGGCCGGCACCGCCCCGCCCCAGAGGCCGGAACGCCCAAAGGCCGAAGAGCCAAAGCAGGTTCTTCATGCGACCTCCTGCGGATTTTCAGGAATTATGGCATGGGGGGGATGGGCCGTTCCGCGTTCAGCGTACTGCGTTCAGCGTAAAGACCGGTCAATCTTTGATGGAGGCATGGAACTTATAGAGCTTCTTCTCGATGCGGTCACTGCTCTTGTTCAATGCTTCGTGATCCTGAATGTTGAGGCAACCTAAATCTCGTGCAAGCAGCAATTAGCATTGCAGTTCCCGACACGATCCCATCGCCATGATAATAAAATGCCTTAAAGCTTTGCCAGTGCGCCTTGCCGAGCCTTCGGAGAGGTTCATGCCGATCGAAGAGGCAGCGCATCTGACTTGCGATGTCAGGCCGTACCGTTGTCAATGGTCATATAAAAGTGTACCAGTTTTGGTCATCCAAAAGTGTACCA
>CAZRVT010000004.1:0-99544 GCA_964603505.1 uncultured Holophagales bacterium
GTGGTACACTTTTGGATGACCAAAACTGGTACACTTTTATATGACCATTGACAGGAGCCTGGCCGCGGCCCCCGGAGCCCGCTGGACGCGCTGTTCGAAGAGCCAGGGGGGAGAAGCGGGTAGGGCAACCGGCCTGCCCTTCGCTCCGTGCGAAGCCAGCGGGAGCAGGGCGGCCTCCCATGCCGGCCCTTGCCTAATCGCCCCGTTCGTGTTATCAAATTGGAAGGAGGTGTCCCATGCGCCTGTTCATCCACTGGATCATCGTGGCCCTGTCCCTCGTCGTGGCGGCGTGGGCCCTCCCCGGCATCGCCGTCTACGGCAACGCCTGGCTGGCCTACGGCGCCATGGCGGCCATCCTGGCGCTCGTCAACGCCGTGCTGCGCCCCGTGCTGAAGGTCCTCACCTGCCCCCTCATCCTCCTGACGATGGGGCTGTTCCTCCTCGTCATCAACGGGATCACCCTCTGGATCTCGGCCCGGATCGCCCAGGGGTTCGGCATCGGGTTCCAGGTCCGGGGGTTCTGGGACGCTTTTCTGGGCGGCCTGGTGGTGAGCGTCGTCTCCGTCGTCCTGTCGGCCCTGCTCCAGCCCCGCCGGAGGCCCCATGAGCACGGGTAGGGCGGTCCTGCCTCTCCTCGTCCCCCTCCTGCTCGTCGCCTGCTCCTCGGTTCCGGAGCGCGACCTGCGCGAGGACCTGGTCTCGCTGGCCGAATCGGAGTTGGCCTTCGCCCGCCTGGCCGGCGAGCGGGGGATCCGGACGGCCTTCCTGGAGTTCCTGGCCCCCGACAGCGTCATCTTCCGCCCCGGGCCGGTGAACGGCCGGGCATGGTTCGAGGCGCGCCCCGAGCGGCCGGGCCTCCTCCAGTGGTACCCCTCGCTGGTGGAGGTTTCCGAGGCCGGCGACCTGGGCTACACCACCGGCCCCTCGAGCTTCCGGGCCGACCCCTCGGCGCCGAAGGCCGACTGGATCGGCTACTTCGTCTCCGTGTGGAGGCGCGGGCCGAACGGCCTGTGGAAGGTGGCGGTGGACATCGGCATCGAGGCGGACGCCAGACCCCCGGCCGAGCCCCTTTGGTCCCCGCCGGCCTTTCCCATGCCCCACCGGTACCGCCCGCTCGCCGGTTTAGCCCTGGAGAAGGCCGAGACCTCCCTGGCGGAAGCGGAGACGACCCTGGCGTCCACCGCCCGGGTGGGAGGCCCGGCCCTGGCTTACAAGGCGCTGGCCTCCCCGCGGATCCGGCTCCACCGGCCCGGCACCCTCGCGCGGGGGAACGCGGCGGCCGCCGTGGCCGCGGCGGCCGCCGGCGAGCAGTGGACCTGGACCGTCCAAGACGCCCGCGTCTCCGCCGCCGGCGACCTGGGCTACGCCTACGGCGCCTGGCGTTCCGTCCCCGCGAAGGGGGAGCCCGCGGAGGGGGTGTTCCTCCGCCTCTGGCAGCGGCCCTCCGGCGGCGACTGGCGGGTGGTCCTGGACCTGGCGGACGTCGTGCCGCCCCCGAAGGGATGAACCGGTGAAGCGGTCCGCGGCCGTCTGGGGATCGGCGCTCCTCCTGTGGGCCTGCTCCGGCGGCGGCCCCGCGCCCGATCCGTGCCGGCCGCCCGTGGAAGGGGTGGTGTGGGAGGGAACGGCGGACCCCGCCGTCAGCCGGCAGATGAAGGCCCTCTACGAGGCCGATGGGGCCGACCGTTCCACCCCCGCCATCACCCTGGCGGTGCTCAAGGCCAACGACGAGGCCCGCCGCGTCGAGACGCTGAGCTACCTGCAGGCGGGGAAGCTCACCTCCTCCGCCGACCTGTTCCACGCCGCCGCCATCTTCGCCCACGGCACCTGTTCCGACCACCTGGAGCTGGCGGTGCGCCTGGCCGCCCGCGCCTGGGAGCGGGGCTCCGCCGAGGCCTGGCGCATGTACCAGCAGACCGGAACGCAGTGGATGGAGGCGCAGGGGAAGGCGCCGCGGATGGAGGAGGGGCGCCTGCGCGGCTGGCCGGTCCTGGAAGACCTCAACCGGCGGCTGTGGTCCAAGGGCGACGGCACGGCCGCCGTGCCGCTCAAGCTGCCGGCGGCGCTGGAGCCGAGGCGCGCGGCGTTGGAAGGCGCGGTCTTGGCCGCCCAACGGCGGCTCCTCCGGCAGGCCAAAGATGTGGGCTGGGAGACCCACTGCAAAGAGGGCTTGCTCGATCGGGTGGCTGTTTTCGAATCGAAGGCCGAGCTGGATCGCGTGGTCAACCAGCTCCGGGAGGTGCCTTCGACCGAACCGGTGGATCCGTTCCTGGCCGCATCGGTCGAGCACCGCGCCCTCCTGGCGCTCTCCCCCGAAGCCGCCGCAGCGCTGCACCCCGCGTTCGGCGGCGAGCTCGGCTGGGAAAAACTCCTGACCCTGGCGATGGCCAGACCGCTGCATCGCCGAGCGGCCGGCTCCGAGGAAGCGATGGGACCGCCGTGGTTCCGTGAGGGGTTCGCGGCCGATCTGGCGCGGATCCCCATGAAAAGCACCCCCGACTTCCAAAAGAAGGATCTCCAGACCATTCTGGACGGCCGCGCTCCGCTGGATCCTCAGGCCTGCGCTCTATTGCATCGAATGGCCGACGCTCAATCACAAGACGACGAAACGCAGGGGACGCCCCCCCAGGGCCGATTCACGGTCAACCTGGATGAGCTGAAGTGACCCCCCTCGAACCCTGGCAGGCCACCGGCGCCTGGATCGTCTTCCTCGTCGTCTATCTCGCCTTAGCCGTCGGGCAAATCCCCTTCTTCCGCCTCGACCGCACCGGCGCCGCCTTCGTGGGCGCAGTCGCCATGGTGTTCCTGGGCATTCTCACCGGCCGCGAGGCGTTCCTCTCCCAGGACTACGCCACGCTGGGGCTCCTCTTCTCCATGATGCTCATCGTCGCCTTCCTGGTGCAGTCGGGCATCCTCGCCCGCGTTCAGGACCGCCTGCTGGAAAAGGTGCCGTCGCCGGAGGGACTGGTGTGGGGGGTGGTCCTCGCCGCCGGCGCGGCCTCGGCCCTCTTCATCAACGATGTGGTGTGTCTGGTCCTCACCCCCATGGTCCTGACCGTGGCGGCCCGGCGACACCTGGACCCCGTCCCCTACCTGCTTGGCGTGGCGATGGCCTCCAACATAGGGAGCGCCTGCACGCCGGTGGGAAACCCGCAGAACATTTTCATCGCCTCCGCCTCCGGCATCCCCTACGCCGAATTCACCCTCGCCCTGGCCCCGGTCTCCATCGCCGGGCTTCTCATCCTTGGCGGATATCTCCATTGGGCCTATTGGGGCCGCCTCGTTGCGCCGGCGCCCGTCGCTCTTCCGCCCGATGCGGAAGGCCCGAAGGAACTGAAGCGGTATGTGCTGGTTCGCACGCTCCTGGTTCTGGCGGCGGTCTTCGTCTGTTTCTGGGGAGGCCTGCCCATGGCCCAGGTGGCCGCGGCGGGGGCGGCGGTCCTCCTGCTGTCTCGGCGCGTGGACCGCCGGAAACTGTTCGCCCTCGTGGACTGGGACCTCCTCGTCTTGTTCGTCTCCCTCTTCATCGTCACGGCGGCGGCCCGCCGTGCGGATATCATCCCGGAGATCTACGCCTGGCTGGCTCCCCTGCGCCCCGAGCTCCCCGCCTCGCTGGGCGGCATCACGCTGGTCCTCTCCAACATCGTCAGCAACGTCCCCGCCGTCTTCTTCCTGGGGCAGGTCGTCCCGCAACTGCCGGACCCGAAAACTTCCTGGCTGCTGGTGGCCCTCGTCAGCACCCTGGCGGGCAACCTTACCCTTCTCGGATCCATCGCCAACCTCATCGTCGTGGAGAAGGCGCGCGGCTCGGCGGCAATCGGGTTCGGGACCTACATGCGCGTCGGAGCGCCGGTGACGCTCCTGACGCTGGCGTTCGCGGCGATCTACTGGTGGATCAGATTCTGATTCCGTGATTGCGCCGGGGGCCGGGGGACAGGCCACCCTCCCACCCACCCCGCCAGCCCCTCCCCAAACTCTTGGCCGGCTTCGCCGGGCCGGGGGACAGGCAGCCCTCCCAACCACCCCACCAGCCAGTCCCCAAACTATTTAATAAGCGGCGCCAGCACCTCGCACACCTTCTCCAGGAACTTCCGGTCCTCCAGCGTGAACGGCGCCACGGCGTGGGAGTCGATGTCCAGCTCCCCGAGCACCCGCCCGTCCTTCAGCAGCGGCACGACGATCTCCGACCGCACGGCGGGACTGCACGAGAGGTAGTTGGCCTCCCTCCGGACGTCCTGAACGACGAAGGTTGCCTCGCGCTCGGCCGCCTGGCCGCAGATCCCCATCCCGAAGGGGATGCGGACATGCTCCGTGGGGGCGCCGTCGAAGGGGCCCAGGACCAACTCGCGCGGCGCGTCCGGGTCGGTGATATAGAACCCCACCCAGTCATAGTGGGGCACTTCCGCCTTGAGGAGCCGGCAGACCTCCAGCAGGACATGATCGCGGGGGCGTCCCGAGGCGGCCAGGGCCTCGATGCGGGCGAGGAGGGCGTCGAACGGTGCGGTCATGGGGACCTCCGGGGATCGGTATGCAACCCGGTTATGGTAGCACGGCCGCGGTGCTCCGTCCGGTTTATCTGACCGCCTGGCCGGCTGCGCCTCTGTTTTCCTGCGCCGCCGATCGCTATTCCTTACGCCCTTGGCCTTCCACCAATCGCCTGTGGCCCGCTTGGTAGAAGGTATAATAGTGCCTGCATGTCCTATTCCGGAACCCGGACCCTCGCCGAATATGTCGACCTCGCCCTGCGGGACCATGGGGCCCACCCCTTCCTCGCCGAGCTGGACGGCCGCTCCGTCACCTACAGCCAGGCCCGGGACGAGATCGCCGGCCTGCACCACCTGTTCCGATCCGCCGGGATCAAGCCCGGCGACCGGGTGGCCCTGCTGGGCAACAACTCCATCCACTGGGGCCTCGTCTACCTCGCCTGCGTCACCTACGGGGCCGTGGCCGTCCCCATCCTCACCAACTTCACGGCCTCGGCCGTCCACAATATCATCAACATGTCGGACGCGCGCGCCATCTTCGTCCAGGCCTCCCTGCTGGACAAGCTGGGGGACGTGGCCTACCCGCACCCGGAGAAGATCTTCCTGCTGGAGGATTTCCGCGCCATCGACCTTCACCAGGTCCCGAAGCTGTTCAAGAAGCTCCAGCGGAAGATGGAGCAGTTCCGTGAGCGGGCCCACTTGGTCTTCTCCTCCAGGGCCCGCCGCGAGCGCCTCCACGGGCACCCCCCCCTCCCCGGGGACCTGGCGGCCATCGTCTACACGTCGGGGACCACGGGGCAGTCCAAGGGGGTGATGCTGACCCAGGCGAATCTCCTCTCCAACGCCCAGGCGATTCCCGGCATCATGCCCATTCTGCCGGGGGACCGGCTCCTCTCGCTCTTGCCTCTGGCCCACACCTACGAGTGCACCTGCGGATTCCTGGCTGTCCTGCAGGGCGGGGCCAGCATTACCTACCTTCCCGGCAAGCCCAGCCCCAAACTCCTGCTGGAGGCCCTGGAGAAGGTCCGCCCCACCCTCATCGCCGCCGTCCCCCTGATCATGGAGAAGCTCTACTTCCGGATGGTGCGCCCCAAGATCGACAACAGCTTCATCCTGCGGCACCTGACGCGGTTCCCCGCCATCCGGAGACGCGTCCACCGGTGGGCCGCCTGGAAGCTGCACCGGGCCTTCGGGGGGCAGCTGCGCGCGATGGTCTTCGGCGGGGCCCCTCTCAACCCCGATGTCGAGGCCTTTCTGTGCGAGGGGCAGTTCCCCTTCGTCATGGGATACGGAATGACGGAATGTTCCCCCTTGATCACCGCTTATGGGATCGGGCAGCACCGTTTCCAGTCCTGCGGCCGGGCGATCGAGGGGGTGACCCTGCGCATTCACGACCCCCAGCCCAATTCCGGCGTGGGCGAGGTGTGGGTCAAGGGGCCCAATGTCACGCGCGGCTATTACAAGAACGAGGAGGCCACCGCCGCCTTGTTCGACAAGGAGGGGTGGCTGAAAACCGGCGACCTGGGCTATCTCGACGCCGACGGCTACCTGTACCTCAAAGGGCGCTCCAAGAACGTCATCTTGGGCCCCTCGGGGGAGAACATCTACCCGGAGGAGATCGAGAACCTGCTCAACGAGTCCGCCTACGTGCTGGAGTCGCTGGTGGTCCAGCGGAACAATCGCCTCCTGGCGATCCTGGTCCCCGACGAAGAGGGGCTGATGCGGGGACTCCACCTCGCGGGCCTGACCGACGCCGAGATCCAGGCCCGGATCCGGGGCGCATTCCAGCGCCTACTGGACGACACCAACCGCCACCTGCCCGATTTCTCCCAGGTGCACGGCTTCGAGATCCAGAACAAGGAGTTCGAGAAAACCCCCACCGAGAAGATCAAGCGGTATTTGTATCAGTAATACGCTCTGGCGCCCATGTGCGAGGGCGCAAGCGCGCAAAAGCGCGGGGGCTGCCCCCTGAGATGCCGGCCGAGCAGCCGTTGGATCGGCCGGCGGTGCAACGCAATGGTGCGCTCCGTTTTGTCCATCGCTTGGCTTCCCGGCGGCGTTTCGGTTTCGCGCCGCTCCGCCCTTCACTGCCCCCCCAGATACCCCAGCCCCCGGAGTCGCGCCCGATCCTCCTCCGTCGGGCCCGGTGCCGGGCCGGGCCCCTCGGCAAGGGCCGGCAGGGCCTCCCGCCAGGCCCACAGGAGGCGCTCGAGCCGCCGCACCTCGCCGGAGCGGACCCCTGCCAGGTTTTCCCGCTCCCCGGAGTCGCGGCGGAGATCGTAGAGCTCCAGCGAGGGGGGCGCGGTGTTCCGGATGAGTTTCCACTCCCGCGTGCGGACGGCGTACCGCAGGGGCCCGTACTGGGTGAACACCTCCTCCTCCCCCTCCGGCCCCCCCGCGGCTAGGAGGTCGCGCCCCGCCATCCCCGGCGCCGCGGGGGCCCCCGCCAGAGCAAGCAGGGTGGGGGCCACATCCACGAGCGAAACCATCCGCCCGTCCACGCGCCCCGCCGGGACCCGCACCCCCGCCAGGATGAGGGGGACGCGGATGGACTCGTCGTAGAGCATGCCCCGATGCAGGAGGCCGCCGTGCTCACCGAACTCCTCCCCGTGGTCGGCCGTCACCGCCACCACCGCGTTGCGCAGAAACCCCGCCGCCTCCAGATCCCGGAAGAACCCCTCCAGCACCCGGTCCGTGTAGCGGATGCCGCCGTCATACTGCCCGCGGAGAAACTCGAGGTCCCCCGGCTGGAGGCCGGCCGGCCCCCGACGGTTGAGCTCCAGCAGGGTGCCGCTGTCGGTCCCGATGCGCCCCGGCCACGGCCCGAAGAGGGTCCGCTCGGGCTCGGGAGGATCGTACGGGGAGTGGATCTGGTAGGTGTGGAGAAAGGCGAACACGGGGCGGCCGGGGTCGGGCCGGGTTCCGAGGAGGCCGAGCAGTTTCCGCGTCCCGCTTTCGACCCCAGTGGCGCCGTCGCGGAACTCGTCGAACCCCCGGTCGAACCCGAAGGTCCGCGCCATGTGCCCCCCGTCGGTCACGGCGAGGGTGCGGTAGCCCCGGGCGCGGAGGAGTTCCTGGAGCATCACGGCGTCGGCAGGGACCTTCTGCCACCGTTTCTCCGCCTCGGTGCGGAAGTGGAACATCCGGTGGGTCTCCTGGTAGAGCGAGGTCAGGAGGGTGGTGTGCGACGGGACGGTCCCCTGGGTGTTGGCAAAGGCGAGGGCGAACCGGGTCCCCCGGGCGGCGAGGCCGTCCAGAAAGGGGGAGGTGGGCCGGTCGTAGCCGTAGCAGGAGAGGTGGTCGGCCCGGCAGGCGTCGAGGGAGATGAGGAAGAGGTCCGGGGGGCGCGGCGGGGGCGCAGGCCCCTTCGCCGGCCGGCAGGCGCCGGCGGCCAGGACCATCAGACCGGCCGCCAGGGCACCCGCCCACCGGGCGCGGAGGCGGCGGACGCGCCCTATCAGAACGGCGAGAACCGCGCCTCGGCCCAGTAGTCCTCCTGGAGATATTTGATCTGCTTCGACAGGGCCTCCAGGTGGGATTCTTCCCACTGCGCCAGAAACTCGAGCAGCTTCTTCAGCTCCGGGTGGGCGGCCTTGGCGGCTAAGTCGCGGTAGAAGTGGATCCCGTTCTGCTCGAGCGTCATCCCGATCGAGAGGGCGGACATCTCGAAGTGCTTGTCCTTGATCCTCTCCTTGAACTCGGGGGAGAAGATAGGGCTCGGCGCGGAGAGGTCCACCGTGGGGCCGCCGGCGATGGCGGGGAGGACGGCGTCGCGGCCCATCTTCTCGTAGGCGGCGTGGGTCTCCTCCAGCATCTTGTGGTGGGCCAGCTCGTCCGAGGCCAGCTTTTGGAAGACCTCGCGGGCCTGGGCGTCGTCCGTCCGCTGAGCGGCCGTGTGGTAGTGGTAGTAGCCGTCGCGTTCGGCCTGCATGGCGTGGCGGATCAGGTTCAGGATCTCGGTCATGGAAACCTCCTTATGAACGGTTGCGGGTGAATGAACAACGGGTCACGGGCTACTCGAACAGGGCGCGGACGAAACTCTCAGGGTCAAACGGGGCGATGTCCTCCAGCCCCTCCCCCACTCCCACGAAACGGACCGGAAGGCGGGCCTCGCGGGCGATGCGGACGACGATTCCGCCCTTTGCGGTGCCGTCGAGCTTGGTCAGGACCAGCCCGTTGACGGGGACCGCCTCCAGAAAGGCCCGGGCCTGCAGAAATCCATTCTGCCCGGTGGTGGCGTCCAGAACGAGGAGCGTCTCGTGGGGCACCCCGGGGACTTCTCTCGCCAGGATGCGCCCCACCTTTTCCATCTCCTTCATCAGGTTGACCTTGGTATGGAGGCGGCCGGCGGTGTCCACCACGAGCACCCCCTTCGGTTCCCCCTTGACGCGCTGGACGGCGTCGAAGACCACCGCCGCGGGGTCGGCCCCCTGGGCCCGGGCGTGCACGGGAAGGCCGGCCCGGTCCCCCCAGACCTGCAGCTGCTCGATGGCGGCGGCACGGAAGGTGTCGGCGGCCACCAGGAGCGGCGCGAAGCCCTCCTGCCGCAGGTGGTAGGCGTACTTGGCCGCGAAGGTGGTCTTGCCGCTGCCGTTGACCCCCACGAGGAGGACGACGCGCGGGAAGGTGTCGGCGACGGGGGCGGTGGGCAGGGCCCGGAAAACCCCGATCAACTCCGCCTCCAGGACGCCGCGCGCCTCGTCCCAGGTCCTCGCCCCGCCCGCCCGCTTCAGACACTCGTCCACCAGGTCGGGTCCGAGGTCGGCGGCCAGGAGGGCCTCCTCCAGGCCCGCCCGGATGTCGGAGCCCTTCGGGGCGGCGAAGGCCCGCTTGACCTTGAGGAGCACCTCGTCGTGGGTCAGCAGGAGGCCGCGCTTGATGGTCTCGAACCAGCTCACAGCACCTTTTCCTCGAGGTCGCGCTTGGCCCGCTCCATGCGGGGCAGGACGCAGGAGGGGGGGGCGGGGCCCCCGACGATGACGGTGAGGTAATAGCCGTCGCCCACCCGCCGGGTGAACAGACTGTAATGCTCCCCCGTGTAATAGAACCGCTCGAGCCCGGGGAACCGCTTCTCCCACTGCTGGAAATGGATCACCTGGTAGGCCCCCTGCACCTTGACGTCGTAGGGCTGGAGGCGGGAGGTGAAGATCTCGATGGTTTCCCCCTCGTGGTCCAGGAGGACCACCGCCTCGGCGCTGGGGACGTCGGCCAGCAGGTTGCCCAGGATGTAGCTCAGCGGCATGCGGTCAGGGCAGCGCCGCGAGGAGCCGGGACGCCTCCTGGCCGTATTGGCCGGAGGGGGTGAGGAGCTTGACCCGCTCCAGGACGGGCCGGGCCTCGTCGTACCGCTTCTGCCCGGCGAGGAAACGCCCGAGGAAGAACAGCGCCTCGGGGTCGTCCGGACGGGCCGTGGCGTAGGCCCGGTAGTCCTCGAGCGCCAGCGTGAACTCCCCCATCTTCTCGTAGGCCTGGGCCCGGTGGAACCGGGCCACCACATACTCCTTGTCCCGGTTGAGCGCCTCGTTGAAGAAGCTCACGGCCTCGCCGGGGTCCCCCTTGCGCATCTCCACCAGCCCCAGGTTGAGCCACACGGAGGGGTTCTGGCTGTACACGGTGTCCTGGCGGGCGATGTCCAGCTCCTGCCGGGCCCGGGCGAGTTCGCCCATGTTGAGGTAGGTGACCCCTAGGTTGTGGTGGGCCTCCGCGAAACTGGAGTTGATGGCGATGGCCCGTTTGAAGTGCCCCTCGGCCTCCGCCAGCTTCCCCTGCAGGAGGCACGCCAGCCCGAGGTTGTTCACCGCCGCGAAGTTCTTGGGGTCCAGGCGGAGGCTGTCCTGAAAGTAGCGCTCCGCCTCGGCCAGGTGCCCCTGCTGGAAGTGGTTGATCCCCATCTGGTAGAGATAGAAGGGGTCCTTCTGGCTGGCGGGGACCTTCGGGGACGAGGCGCAGGCGGCCAGGAGGGTCAGGCCGAGGACGAGGAGGCGGGCGGCGTCACGCCGCATGGGATTTGTCGGTTTCAAGGCGGATGTCTCCTTTCTCGAAGGCGCGGAGGAAGGCCTCCACCACGGCGGGTTCGAAGCGCTTGCCGACGAGCGAGCGGATCTTCTCGACGGCATACCGGGCGCTCATCGCCTTCTGGTACGGGCGGTCGGTGGTCATGGCGTCGAAGGTGTCGCCCACGGCGATGATGCGGGCGATGCGGGGGATCTCCTCTCCCTTGAGCCCCTCGGGATAGCCGCCCCCCCCCCAGTTCTCGTGGTGGTACTTGATGCCTGGAATGATGTTCTTGAGCTGGGGGACCGGCTCCATGATCTGCGACCCGGTGAAGGGGTGGGATTTGATCATGGCGAACTCCTCGTCGTTGAGGGCGCTGGGTTTGCGCAAAACGCGGTCGTCGATGCCGATCTTCCCCACGTCGTGGAGCATGGCCGAGACGCGCACTTCCTCCAGCTCCACCCCCTTCAGCCCCATCTCGCGGGCCACGGCCATGGAGTAGGCGCACACCCGATCGGAGTGGCCGCGGGTGTAGGGGTCCTTGGCGTCGATGGCCGTGGCGATCATGCGGATGGAGGAGACGAACAGCTCGCGGTTCTCCTGGGCCGCCTGGACGAGGCGCTCGATGTAGGCCTCGATCTGGGCCGCCATGTGGTTGAACGAGCCGCCCAGGGCCGCGATCTCCTTGCTCCCCTCTTCCTCGGCGCGCACCTTGAAGTTCCCCTTGGCCAGCTCCATCGAGGTCTCGGCCAGCTTGGTGATAGGGCCCGAGATGGCGTGTGAGAGGAGATAGCCGATGACGACGGCCGCCAGCAGGGCCCCGGCCCCGATGAGGAGCGTGCGGTTGACCACGGCGTTGACGCTGCGAAAGGCCGCGGCCTCCTCCTTCTGGACCACCACGCCCCAGTCGGGCTCCTCGATGGGGGCCACGGTCCCCAGGACGCGGGTGCTCCCCCCCACCTCGGCGAAATCGTAGGAGGTGGTGAGGCGGATGGGCCTGTCAATGAACCGGTTGACGATGGGAACGCGTCCATAGTCGGGCCGGCTGATCGTGGCGGAGGCGGACGAGTGGAGCACCACCCGACCCTTCCTGTCCACGATGTAGGCCATCTCGGCGTCGCCCCCCCGCTCCTTGAGGGAGTCGTAGATGGGCTGGAGGGAGACGAGGGCCTCCACGGCGCCCTGGGTCTGCCCCCCCACCACAATGGGGGCGGTCAGGAGGATGACGGTCTCGTTCAAGCTGTCGAGGTAATAGACGTCCCCGACGACCTTCTGGCCCTGCAGGGTCCTCGCCAGCGTATCCCGGAGGCCGTCGATGACCTCCTGGGGAAGCCCCGGCGGCTGCGCCCCCGCTCCCTGGCCCTGCGGATTGAGGACGAGGAGGGTGCGGTAACGGGGGTCCTGCTCGATGTACTGCCCCAGCCGGGGCCCCAGCGCGGCGAAGACGTCCCGGCCGGGAGCCATCTCGGTGACCAGCCCGACGGCGTCGGCGATGCGGTCGAGCTGGGCCCGATAGCGTCCCACGTAGTCCTTGACCTCCTGGGAGAGGGACACTACGGTGCGGGTCTGATATTTCCGTTCCTGGGTCTCCAGATTGTCGCGCAGCATCCCCGTCACCAGGAGGTTGGAGACCACGCTGGGGACGACGGTCACGAGGACCAGGACCAGGAACATCACATACAGCAGTCGGAGCCGACTCATGGCTGATCACCTCCCTCTCCGGCAGGTGCGGCCGGGGTGCGGGACGGGCTGCGTCCTCAAGAGATTAGATGCAACACTTCATTATATCCTATAACGCCGCCCCGCCCCGCCGCATTTCAGGGTCCGGGGACCCTAACCCCCGCAACCACAGGGTTTTGCCATGCGGCCAGGGCTGCTTGGAGAGAGGGGTAACGGTCGGAGGGGAGCTCCTCTTCATGCACTATGAACTTTGCTTTCATCGTCGCTTCCCCTTGGGCTTCCCAGGTCACCGTTTGAAGACCGCCGCCTCCGTTGGCGCTCCATTCGGCGGGGAACGGCCCCGTGGCCCCCTCAAGGTTCCAGGTAATCGATGCCTCGACGCCGGGAACATGGAACGGCAGTGCCGATGCCGGGCCTCTCGGGTCCACGTGCGGGACCAGGACCTTGGCCTCGGGGAGGAGGCGGATCGAGCGTTGGTCCTTCTCCCACTCGGCCTCGAACCCGACCTCCAACCGGGTCGCGGCCGCATCCACCCTTCGGGGTTCCAGGGAATTGATCTTGAGCTTAGGAAACGGCAGCCAGGGCTTCACCGCGGACTTCAGGACATCGGTCCCTTCCAGGTTCTCCCAATACGGGTTGAAGGACCCGATGAGCGCAAGACGGGCCGAGCCGGAAAGTTTGCCTTCCTGAAGATGGATCGTTCCCGTGATCATGGCCTTGCCTTCCAAGGGATAGTGCAGGGGAGTGTCCGCTCCAGCCCCCAGACAGGAGCGGCCGGCCGGCTCGGGCCCGGGATCACCCGTCGGATCCATGAAGATATTCAGGTCTCCTTGCCCCCCGACCAGCGCTCGGTCGAAGCTGGACAATCCGGGGGCTTGGTCGGGGAACGGACGGGGCGCGGATAACGCCATTTCCGCGCTCACCTGGGCCGCTCTCAGCAGCGCTCGGAGCAACAGAGCCAATTCCAGGTTCGTCCCCTGACCGGCGGCAAAGGTCTTGCCGGCGTCGTTGAAGAGGAGAAGCGAATCCTGCAGGGGCCACTCGACCTCCCGGAACCGCTCCTTGACGAAATGGTGGATGGCGACGGCCTTGTCTAAATCCGTCATCGCATCCTTGGTCAGTTCCCGGGCCTTCTTGGTGATGGCCTCATCGGGGGCGCCATACTGCTCCGCGATGGCCTGCAGGCGCTTCCCGACCGCCTGCCACGAGGGAGTCGTGGTGAGATAGAGAGTCGGCAGGTGGGCCTCGCCGTTGTGCATGTCGCGGTCGCTGAAGGCCGGGAGGTCCCGGAAGGTGAAGACGTATTCCGTGAGATCGGATCCGGCGTTAAACGCGGCCTCGCCCTTGACATTCATCATCTGGTAGGTCAACGGCATCCCCTTCGGCAGCCGCACGGTCACCGTCCCCTTCCGGAGGGGGAAGTGCCAGGCCAGGACCTGCTTCTTCTCGAAGGTCGTGCGGAACGCGGTTTTATCTTCGCGGATGTAGCTCAGCTCGGTCTGGGCCCCCGGCTCCAGGCCGAGGAAGGTGACCACCATCTCCTGCCAGCCGCTCAGGGAGGGGTGGGCCACGAGAGTATCGGGGGTGGAGAGGTTGAGGGCGTTGGGGGTGCTGTCCACCACCTTGCCCGAAGGGGTGGTGACGCGCGCCTTGGTGACGGTCAGGGTCTGCAGGTCGCCGCAGTAGGGGGTCCGCGGGTCGCCGTCGGTATCGAGGGCCTGGTAGGAGAGGAGACGCTTCGTGATGGAGACCTCCTCCTTCACTTTGAAGTCGGGCGAAACCGTGAGAACGATGGAGGCGTCCAGGATCTCGCCGTCGTCGTCCGCCAATAGCACAGGGGCCAGCGCAGACACCCATAGAACAATTAAAGCCCTGCCCCAAGCATTCCGCCAGCCGCCAGCTGCCAGCTGCGAGCTGCGTTTCCTATTCATCTTACTTCCCCCCCTTCGTCGCAGCGATCAGGACCTTGTCGAAATCGAGGAACGCCGTGGCGGCCTTGCGGAACCCGGGGTACTCCTCCACTTCCACCGTGCGCCGCTCGATGATGAACTGGTGAGAAAACGATACCCTGGCCGGCGTCTTCTTTCCCGCGGGAACGGCTTGGGCGGAGAAGACAAAGCTCCCCGCCTTCTCCTTGATCTCCTGCTTTTCGGGCAGCTTCCCGGCGGTATAGCCGACGGGCAGGGTATAGGCCTCCTCCAGCCGGATGTCGCGGTTGCACCTCAGCCAGATCGGGTATTTCCGCTCCTCGGATTTCACGGCGGTGGGGAACTCGGCCCACCGCCGGTGGTCGAGGAGGAACTTCAGGGCGCCGGGGGTGAAGGCCAGGCCGTCGGCGGTCACCCAGGCGTAGCGCGGGGCCTCGAACTGGACGGTGAGGACCACCGGTTTGGTCAGGTCGAAGGGGTCGGTGACCGTCCACTCCGTCACCTTGGCCTCCGGGGAGATGGCCGTCGCCCAGCGCCGGACGAACGGCTCCCAGTCGGCCTTGAAGCCGTTGGCGAACGACCACCGCAGGCCGGCGTCGGAGTAGCCGCGCCCCTGGGCCACAATCGTCCCTTTGAGCGTCCCGTCGGCGAGCAGCGTCCCGTCCAGCTTGACGGAGACCCGGTTGTTCTCCGGCGGGAAGGTGGGGATCTCCATCAACGGTTCCCCTTCGGGGGAGCCGATGACGTAGTTCTGGTTCTGCTCGGCGGAGGACCAGGTCTCCATCGAGAAGGGGCACCAGGTGGGATCGAGCATCTTGAAGGTGCCGTCGGGCTTCTTCCACGCCACGACGCAATGGTTGAACTGGTCGGCGGGGACCGTTTCCACGCGCGCCCCGGCCATGGTCATGGCGGGGTAGGCCGTGAAGCCGGCGGCCCGCAGGAGGGTCACCAGCATCCCGGCGATGTCCTTGCACACGCCGCACCGGTCGTGGAAGTCCATGACGCCGGGGTGAAGGGTGTACCCCTCCCCCTTGCCCATGGACACGCCGCTGTAGCGGATGTTGTTGGCCGTCCAGTGGAGGAGGGCATCGGCGCGGCAGTCGTCGTCCGCGCAGTGGCGCGTCACCTCCTTTACCAGCTCCGTCATTTCCTGGGTGTATTCGAACTGTTTTTCATTGACCTGGTAGAACCAGCGCGATTTCTCCGGCCAGTCCTGGACCGTGGCCAGCACCAGCTTGGTGGCGGCGTCGCTCCACTCCACCATCCGAGGCTCCTCCTCCCACGCCGGAATTTCGCGCTTCCACCAGGTGTGGATGGCGTGGGTGTCGTCGAAGGCGGTTTTGGCGCCCACCTCTCCGTGGTACACCTCCGAGTGGATCGGCTTGTCCTTGGGCAATTTGAGCGTGTAGGTCTTTTCCTTGATCGGCAGGTCGGCGCCGAAGATCACGGTATCGTAGAAGTGGCCCCGCATGGGCGGCGTGTATTTCTCGTCGTCCTCCCCGGCATGAAGGTAGGCGATCTGGAAGCCCTTCATATAGGTCTCATAATAAATGCCGTCGCCCGGCTCCAGGCGCGGCAGGTCGAGCGTTTTCATCCGCGCCCCCCAGTAGATCATGAACTGCGGCTGGGGGAGGTCCTTCAACCGGCCAAGATCCAGGGCGGTTTCCTTACCCTCGTGCCAGACCGACACCTTGCGGATCTCCACCAGCGACGAAGCGGGATCGTAGTCGAACCGCAAGTAGGAGAACCGCTTGCACCCCTCGGCGTCGAGGACCTTGACCAGCACCTTGTGGACCACATGGGAGAGGCCGCTGGGCTCCACCACGACTTCGGTCCGGTCGTAAGCGAAGACGGCGGGCCGGCCCGGGTAGGCGTCCGCCTTGAGGGAATCGAGCAGGGCCGCCTCATTCTGGGCGAAAAGGCCGGCCGCGGCGAAGAGAAGAAGAATGCACCAACGACGCATGGGGGCTCCTTGGGAGGGAATGGGGTCCATGAAACTTTACCATAAAGCCGAGAATGCGCAACTGCGCAAAGGCGCAAATGCGTAGTGGCGCGGGGCACGGCGCCACGCGCCTCTTCGCCGCTGCGCCTTTGCGCTTCTAAGTGATTAAGCCATTACGCCTTTTCGCCACTTCGCAGTACCCTTTCCGCCTCGCGCCGCTTCATTCACTCTCCCTCTCGCCTCCAGCCTGTTGCATGTTGCCTTGCGTCGGTCCGACGAGCTTCTCCAGGCGGGCCAGGAACTCCAGGTCCTCCCGGTAGTAGAAACTGCGGAAGGGGCAGCGGCGGATGCCCGTGCTGGTGAACTGGCATGCGGCGGAGAGGAGGTCGTCGGCCGGATCGTTCCGGTAGCCGTCGCCGGCCAGGATGAGCTTGCGCATCTGCTCGCGGTACCGGGTGAAGGCCTCCCCCCGCCAGATCTCCCCCAGGGTCTGCCGGTGCACGCTCCCCATCGGGACATGCTGGCGGACACAGCACACCGGCACCGTCCCGTCGGAGCGCACCGTGACGCCGTACCAGGGGCGGATGCAGGGGTCGCGCCGCGTTCCCAGGAAGGCCTGCACGGCGGCGCGGCGCCTCATCTTCCGGCGGTGCTCCAGCTTCTCCACCAGGGTCTGCCCGCGGCGCAGGAGGAAGCCGGCCGCCCGCCGGACGGCCCCGCGGGCGGCGCGCTCGTGTCCGATGCGCCGCTCGATGGCCTGGATCCCCTCGGCGAAGTCCTGCTCGAACGAGTGGATCCCCAGGATGCGGCGGTACTCGTCTGCGCGCAGGACCTCCTCGAAGAGGCCCAGCATCGTCCGCGTCTCCTCCCGCGTCATCCGCAGCTCCGCCGGGAGATAGGCCAGGCCGTTGAACATGATGCCGTCGGCCCCGAGCTCCAGCGCCCGGGCGTACATGGCCGGAATGGTGCGGAAGTTCTTCTTGTAAACGAGATACTGCAGAATGAGCTTGGGCGCCCCTCCCCTGGCCCGCTCCTCCACGAGGGCCCGGGCGTGGCCCAGGACGCGGTGGAACACCCGCGGCCCCACCTTCATCATCTCGATGTACTCGGGCTCGTCTGCGCAGTTGAGCGAGACGATCACCTGGCCGCACTGCGTCTCGCGCAGGAGGGCCCGGACGGGACCGGTCAGCCCCACGCCGTTGGTGGTGACCCCGGCGAGCGGAATGCCCGTGGAGGCCAGGGCCTCGAGCATCGCCTCGGTCTGCCGGTGGGCCAGCGGCTCCCCCCCTCCGGAGAGGAGGACGGAGCGCGTCCCCGCCTCCTGCATCTCCCGCCCGAGCGCGCGCACGGCCTCCAGGGAAAGCTCCGCCTTTTCCCGCCGCCACCGGGTCGAGCAGAAGAAGCACCGGGTGGTGCAGCGGTCGGTGGGGTGGAGTTCCACGTGATAGGGGCCGCCGCAGCACCCCCCGCTCTCCACGCCCAAGAGGATGGCCTCCTTGTCCGCGGCGGAGAGGAAGGGCCAGCCGAGGTCGTTCATGCCCGGGTATTATACGCCGGAGGCCGCGCGGGCCGGAGACCGGAGGCGTGGAATCAGCGCGTCCCGCGTGCGGTCAGGCCGCGCCCAGACACCAGCCGTCCGGCGGCGGCGCCTGATTATTCCTTGGGAGACCGGCTCAACTGTCCATCCTCCGCCGTTTCCGTGATGGAGAGCTGGCCGTTCGCCGCCTGCCGCGCCTGCACCGCCTCATCCAACAGCCGGATGATCTCCTCCTTGTGGGGGCCCGAGGCCAGCTTCCGGGCGGGCCGGGGCTGTTCCTCCCCCCTTTTGAGCGGATCTTCTCCCGCTTCCAGGAGGATCCGGACGGCCTCCACATCGCCTCTGGACGCGGCGAATTGAAGGGGCATGCCGTACGGCGGTCCCACTCCCCACGGCGGCGCTTTGAATCCCCCCTTGAGGAGAGCGGCCAGGGCCTGGCGGCATCCATTTTCAAGGGCGGTCCGCGCGATGAAGCTGGCCGTCGTCTGGATATCGACCCCCCGGGAGAGGAGGAGTTCGACCATGGCCGGATCATTCTGAAAGACGGCCGTCAAGAGGGGCGTTTTGCGATTCTCGCCATATCCCTCCGCAAAGAAATTGAACATTTCGGGCCCGTATTCTTCGGGATCGGCCCCCTCGTCCAGCAGCTTCCTGGCTAGCACCAAGTCCCCCGCCTCCACGGCCAGAAGAAGGGGGGGCTTTCCCCGCTTCAACAGCTCATCCACGATGCCGGCGCCCACCTCCGCCGTCTCGCGGACGATCGGGATGGATGCCTTTCTAAATAGAACATTGATTCCTTTAAAGCAGATCACCAGGCGCTCCACTTCGGGATGCTCCCTCATCAATTCAATCATCTTGATCACCGATGGAAGGCGCGCTTCGGGATGCCCCTTAGGCGTTTCCATATAGAATTCCGGAGGGGTTTCCTTCTTCCTGAAAACATGTTTCTTCAGCCAATTGCCTAAGATGTCGATGATGTCGCTGGACTGGGGCTTATTCTTCCAGTAAGCAGTGTAATTCCACCAGAATTTGAAGATCCCCACCACCATTTCTCCGGAGAACCTTCCTCGCTTAAATCGCGGCGAGAACGTGATGGCATGCCCCCGGATCCTCCCTTCCCACCATCCCTTGGGGATGTCATTACAATCCGCGCAGGGAGGAGACGGCTCGGTGCGGCTTTCCCAGGTCCGCCGTCTCAGGCCCAAGTCCCTGGCCAGCTTGCGAATCTCCCGGCGGGTCGCATACCCTCTTTTAAGCCACGCCAACATGCCCATGGGATCAGCCCTCCGGATCGCCTTTTCAGCACATGGAACCAGCGTGCCGCGAACGGCCCTCCAATGCCCCCATCTTATCGCAGGTCCCCTCCTCCGCGCAACGGGTCCTTCTCGGGCGCCTCGGGGTGCCCCTGCTCGCCGGCACGAGCGGGGCGGGGGGCCCCGGCTACCCGGAGTGGCGCTTCATCTCGAACCCCCGGACGACGACGAACGCCAGGAGGGCGAAGAGGAAGAAGACCAGGAGCATCCAGGTGTCGGCCTGGAGGGCCCCCACGACCGTGCTGTAGATCTCCAGCACCCACCGGTCGTGGGTCAACTCCAGCACCTTCCCGGTCTCCTTGTCCGGGGTGATGTAGCGCCCCAGCTCCCAGAGCCGGACCCCGCCGGAGACGCCCACCACGAAGATGGCGAACATCACATAACGGGTCCAGGCGGACTGGATCTCCTCGCCGATGATGCGGTGGAGGACCGCCCGGACGGGCTTGCGGAACACGAGGACCACCAGGGCGGCCACGGCCGCGGCCAGCAGGAAGTTGACGAGCAGGAGTTGCAGGAACATGGGGACCTCCTTAGGGATGGGAAAGCGCGGCGGACCGCCGCCGGTCGCTCCACCAGCAGGATAGGAACATCAGCCCGAACGCCGCCAGGGCCCCCTCGATCCGGAAGAATGGGAAGTGGAGGCCCTTCTTGGCGATCAGGCCGAGGGTGAAGGGCGTGGTCACGGTGATGTTGGCCAGGGCCCCGGCCCGCTCCCACCGCCAGGTCGCCAGGAGGCCCAACAGGGCGAACCCCAACGCCGCTAACCGGGATGGGCGCGTTCCCGCTCTCGCCGACCGCGATGAGCACATGCCGGACCGCAAGGACGGAGAAGGCCAGGGCGGTCCAGCGGACCGCCCCGACGAACGGAATGGAGCGGGACGAAGGCGAGTGCATGGGCCCCTCCTCGTGAGTAAATATATAACTAATGGGCATGTCGCGACCGGCGTTGGACCGTGGGGCGTTCATTCAAGCCTTCTTGCTCGAGGCCCTGCGCAGGGCGGCGCGGATGGACTCCATCAGGCGGCAGAGGGCGGCGAAATCGGAGGGAGTGAGGCCCGCGACCACCTCGGCCGTCCGGCGGACGTAGGCGGCGTCAGCCGATCTGAAGAGGCGGCGCCCTTTGGGGGTCACCCGGATGCGCTTGATCCGCCGGTCCGCGGGGTCGCCGGCGCGGACCACCAAACCGTCCCGTTCCATCCGGTCCACGATGCCGGTGATATTGGAGCGGTTGACCACGAGCATCCGGCCGAGGGCGGTCTGGTCGGCGCTGCCGTCGGCGGTCTGGTGTTCGAGAATCTTGAGGATGTCGAACTGGGCGCGGGTGAGGCCGAAGGGCTGGACGACGCGGTCGGCTTCCTTGCCGAGGAGGTCCGCGGTGACGAAGATGTTCAGCAGGGCCTCGTGGGCCCGGGTCGAGATCGGTTTCGGGAACCCCAGCTCCTCTTTCAGTCCCATGGCGGATATCCTTTCACATCTATATTGTTGTCATCTTAACTATATTTGTCAAGGGGATCCCGTTCCGCCGCCTTCAGCCCGGCCGTCGCGCGGGCGCCGGGCCTTTCTCCGCTTCTGTAAAATAGGGACCGTCCCTATTATCCCCAGGGGATCGGTCTCCGTGATGAGCTGGTTGTTGGCATCGTAATCGTAGCTCCATACTTTGCCCAGGGGGTTGGTCATGGTTGTCTTGTTGCCAGCGTCGTCGTAGAAGCTATCCCAAAACCTAATATCGAGACCTTTAGATAGGCAAATGATCGAGGTGCATAGATGTCCCAATTGCGTTTTCTCTCTGGAAATGGCTGTTTCTGGCATTCTGTACGACCAGGATCTTCATTAGCTTGGTGCCATTTTCCAGTTTTGGGATAGCCTCTAGGCAAAGCTCGTGATGGCCCCGTTGGCCTCCTCCACTTCCTTCAGCCTGCCGCTCGGCCAATAGCGATAGAATGTCGCGCGGTAGAGGGCTTCGGTGGCGCGGATCTTCCGGCCCCGTGGAAAATATGAACGAAAATAGGGACAGTCACCTATTTCCCTTGTTTCCTATCACTTCGCCCCCTCCCCTGCCGGGGCGATCTCCATAACAATCATGGGCGCGGTCAGGTCGGCGGCGGTGGCGCGCACCTCCAGCACCTTCCCGGCCTCGGGGGCCTCGACGGTGTGCTCCATCTTCATGGACTCGATGATGACGAGGGGGGCACCTTTTTCCACCGTGTCGCCGGCCGCCACCATCACCTTCACCACATTGCCGGGCATGGGAGGACAGACCTTCCCGTCGAATTTCTCGGTCCCCGCCTTGGCCGCAAACCCCGGCTCGGCCTGCGCAAACTCCCACACCTTGCCGTCGAGGTGGAGGTAGAGGCGGTCCTTGACGCGGGCGAACGGGAGGCGGCGGACGGCGCCGCCGCGCTCAACGACCAACGCGCCGCTCTCGATACGGAACGCGAAGCCCCGCCCCCCGGCCACTCCAACGAGAAGGCGGTCCTCCTCGCGAACAACGTCGGCCTCGACCGGGGCGCCCAGAAACTGAAATCGGACCTTCATCGGCTCCCCTCCCCGTGGCGGAACGCCCCGACGCTCTCCCAGACCGGAACCGGGCCGGGCCCCGCCGCGGCCGTGTCCCGGCGGACCCCGCCGGGGGCCGCGGCGAAGAGGGCCGCGGCGGCGGCGAGGGCCAAGGCCCGCTCGTCGTCCGAGGCGTGGGGTTTCCAAGCGGCGAAATGGTCGGCGATGAGGTGCGTGTCGTAGTCGCCCTCGACGAAGGCGGGGTGCTCCAGCAGGTCGAGGAGGAACGGGATGGGGGTCGCCACCCCCAGGACGACATATTCCCCGAGGGCGCGCACCATCCGCCCCCGCGCCTCCTCCCGGTCGGCGCCCCAGGCGATGACCTTGGATAGGATGGGGTCGTAGAGCGGCGGGACCAAAGTGCCGTCGGCGATGCCGGAGTCGATGCGCACCCATGGGCTTTTCGGCTCCCGCACGACATGGACGGTCCCCGGCGAGGGGAGGAAGTTCTTCAGGGGGTCCTCGGCGTAGACGCGGCACTCGATGGCGTGGCCGCGCGGGCGGATGTCCTCCTGGTTCAAGGCCAGCTTCCCGCCGAAGGCGATCTCGAGCTGGAGGCGGACCAAGTCGAGCCCCGTGGTCATCTCGGTGACGGGATGCTCCACCTGGATGCGGGTGTTCATTTCCATGAAATAGAAGGCGCCGTTGGAGAAGAGGAACTCCACCGTCCCGGCGTTGCGGTACCCCACGGCCTTCGCCGCGGCTACGGCGGCCTGCGCCATCTTCTCCCGTAATTCGGGCGTCAGCGCCGCCGAGGGGCTCTCCTCGATGATCTTCTGATACCGCCGCTGGACGGAGCACTCGCGCTCGTAGAGGTGGAGGGTCTTGCCCATGCCGTCCGCCAGGACCTGGAACTCGATGTGCCGGGGGTTCTCGACATATTTTTCGATGTAGACGCGGGGGTCGGAGAAGGCGTTGGCGGCCTCGCGGGCGGCCCCCTCGATCGCCTCGGCCAGGGCGGCGGGGTCGCGCACCACCCGCATCCCCTTCCCGCCGCCCCCCGCCGCGGCCTTGATGAGGACGGGGAAGCCGATGGACGCCGCGATGCCGGCGGCCTCGGCCGCCTCCACCGGTTCATTCGACCCGGGGGTGAGCGGGACGCCCCGCTCGGCCACCCGCTTGCGGGCCTCCAGCTTGTCGCCCATCAGCGCGATGTTCTCCGGCGTGGGGCCCACGAAGACCAGCCCCTCCGCCTCCACCCGCTTCGCGAAGGCCGCGTTCTCGGCCAGGAAGCCGTAGCCGGGGTGGATGCCGTCGGCGCCGCTTTTTTGGGCCGCGGCGATGATCTTGTCCTGGTCGAGGTAGCTCTCCAGGGCCTTGGCGCCCCCCAGGGCGACGGCGGCGTCCGCGGCTCGGACATGCGGAGCCGCGGCGTCGGGGTCGGAGTGGACGGCCACGCTCCCCCAGCCCATCTCCCGCAGGGTGCGCATGACGCGGACGGCGATCTCGCCGCGGTTGGCTACGAGGACTTTGGGTGCCATGCGGGGCTCCGCTTCTCGAAGAAGGCCGCCAGCCCCTCCTGCCCCTCCTCCGAGGCGCGGAGGCCGGCGATCCCTTCGGCCAGCTGCTCCCGAATCCGCTCCGGCGCAAATCCGGCGGCGGCGTCGAGCAGTTCCTTGATCTTGCGTTGGGCGGCGGGCGAGCCCTTGAGGAGGTTCTCGACCGTCACCTGCACCGTCTCCTCCAGGCCGATCGCGGGGATGACCCCCTGGAAGAACTCGTGCCGTTCTCCTTCCCGCGCGGTGAACCGGCGGCCGCTGAGCATGACATCGCGCACCCACGCGGCGGGCGACCGCTGGAGGATGAAGGGGGCGATGACGGCGGGGGCGAGCCCCAGCCGCACCTCGGTGAAGGCGAAGGCGGCCTCCTCGGCGGCCAGGGCCAGGTCGCACGCCGCCAGGAGCCCCAACCCGCCGCCGTAAGCGGGGCCGTGGGCCACCGCCACGGTGGGGAAGGGGAGGGCGTGGAGAGCGAAGAAGGTGTCGAACAATGCCCGCGCCTCCCGCAGGTTCTCCTCTCTCGAGAGGTTGGCGGAGGCCTTCATCCACCCCAGGTCGGCCCCGGAGCAGAAGTGGTCCCCCGCACCCCGCAGGACGAGGACGCGGATGGAGAGGTCGTGGGCCAGCGAGGCGCAGGCCGCGCGGAGTTCCGCGAGCATCTCCGGGGTGAGGGCGTTCTTGGCCTGGGGGCGGTTGAGCCGGAGGACGACGACGGGGCCGTCGGCGCGAAGGGTGATCTGCCCGTAGCCCATCCTACATCCGGAAGACCCCGAACCGGTGGTCCGGAATCGGGGCGTTGAGGGAGGCCTCGATCGCCAGCCCGAGAACGGCGCGGGTCTCCTGCGGCAGGATGATGCCGTCGTCCCAGAGGCGGGCGGTGGAGTAGTAGATGCTCGACTCGTGCTCGTACTTCTCCAGGACCGGCCGGCGGATCTTCTCGATCTCCTCCGGAGACAATTCGACCCCCTTGGCCCGCATCTGTTCCTGTTTGACCTGGGCCAGCACGTCGGCGGCCTGCTCCCCCCCCATGACGGAGATCTTGGCGCCCGGCCACATCCACAGGAACCGCGGGCCGTAGCCCCGGCCGCACATGGCGTAGTTGCCGGCGCCGTGCGAGGCCCCGACGATGACCGTGAACTTGGGGACCTGCGCCGTGGCGACGGCGTGGACCATCTTGGCGCCGTCCTTGGCGATGCCGCCGTGCTCGTACTGCTTCCCCACGATAAACCCGGTGATGTTCTGCAGGAAGACCAGCGGGATCTTCTTGACCGCGCAGAGGGAGACGAAGTGGGCCCCCTTCTGGCTGCTTTCGGCGAACAGGACGCCGTTGTTGGCGACGATGCCCACGAGGAAGCCGTGGATGCGGGCGTAGCCGGTGACGAGGGTGGCGCCGTAGGCGGCCTTGAACTCCTGGAACCGGGAACCGTCCACGATCCGGGCGATCACCTCGCGGACATCGAAGGGCTTGCGCAGGTCGCGCGGGACGATGCCGAGGAGCTCCTCCGGGTCGTAGTGAGGGTCCTCGGGGGCGGCGCGGTCGAGGGGAAACTTCGCCGCATGCGGGTGCCCCTCCAGGATGGAGCGGAGGATGGCCACGGCGTGCTCGTCGCTCAACGCGTAATGATCGGAGACGCCGGAGATCTTGCAGTGGACGTCGGCGCCGCCCAGCTCCTCGGGGGTGACCTCCACCCCCGTGGCGGCCTTCACCAGCGGCGGGCCGCCGATGAAGATGGTCCCCTCCCCCTTCACCTGCACCGTCTCGTCCGACATGGCGGGCTGGTAGGCCCCGCCGGCCGTGCAGGAGCCCATGACGGCCGAGAGCTGGAGGATGCCCAGCGACGACATCACCGCCTGATTGTAAAAAATGCGCCCGAAGTGCTCTTTGTCGGGGAAGGTCCCCTCCTGAAGGGGGAGAAAGATGCCTCCGGAATCCACCAGGTAAACGCACGGCAAGCGATTTTCCAAGGCGATCTCCTGGGCGCGGAGGTGCTTCTTGATGGTGATGGGGAAGTAGGTGCCCCCCTTGACGGTGGCGTCGTTGGCGACGATCATCACCTCGTGGCCGGCCACCCGGCCGATGCCGGTGACCAGCCCCGCCTGGGGGGCCTGCCCGTCGTACATGCCGTGGGCGGCTAAGGGGTTGAGCTCCAGGAAGGGGGTGCCGGGGTCGAGGAGGGCCTCGATCCGGTCGCGCACCAGGAGCTTGCCGCGGGCGGTGTGCTTGAGCCGCGCCTCTTCCGGGCCGCCCTTCTTCGTTTCATTCAGGACGGCGAGGTACTCCTCGATCTTCTTCCGATACTGCTCCCGGTTCTCCCGGAACCCGTCGGAGGCGGGGTCGACCTTCGACTCTATTCGGAACACACCACCGCCTTGTACCCGTAGCAGAGGACGCCCGATTCGCCCGCGGCCTGGACTTTGCGGAACTCCACCTTCACCTTCCGCCCGATCTTGAGGTCCTCGCGGCGGAAGTCGGCCAGCTGCATCAGGAGGCGGGCCCCCTTGCCGAACTCCACCACGACCAGGGCGTAGGGGGTCTGGTCGCCGAACGCGGGATGGCCGGTGTGGACCACGGTCCAGGTGACGATCTTCCCCTCCTCGGGGAGGGTCACGGGGGAGAGCCCGCGCGCCCCGCAGGGGCAGACGGTCCGGGCCGGGACCCAGGTGCGGCCGCACTTCTTGCAGCGGGTCCCTTCGAGGCGGTAGCGATGGGGCTTCTCCCTCCAGACGCGCGCGCTCGTGGTCATTTCGTCACCTCCAGGATGGTCACGGTGGCGCTGGCGCCGGTCCCGCCCATGTTCTGGGCCAGGCCGACCTTCGCGCCCTTCACCTGCCGCTCGCCGGCCTCGCCGCGGAGCTGGGCGGCCAGCTCGACGATCTGGGCGATGCCGGTGGCGCCGACGGGGTGCCCCTTGGCCTTGAGGCCGCCGCTAGTGTTGACGGGGATGCGGCCGCCGAGGCGGGTCTCGCCCTTGAGGGCGATCTTCCCCCCCTCGCCGGGCTTGGCGAAGCCCAGGGCCTCGCAGGCCATGATTTCGGCGATGGTGAAGCAGTCGTGCACCTCGGCGCAGTGGATGTCCTTGGGGGAGAGGCCGGCCATGTCGTAGGCCTTGCCCGCCGCCAGGGCGACGGCCCTGAGCTCGGTGACGTCCTCGCGGTGATGCAGGGCCAGGGTGTCGGTGGCGTGACCGAAGCCCTTCACGACGACGGGCTTCTTGACCAGCTTCTTCGCCAGGTCGAGGGGGGCCACCACCACCGCGGCGGCGCCGTCGGTGATGGGCGAGCAGTCCAGCAGGTGGAGCGGCTCGGCCACGAGCGGCGACTCGGTCACCGCCTCGGGCTTGAGTTCGAAGGGGAATTGGGCGTTGGGGTTCCTCGCTCCGTGGAAATGGTTTTTCACGGCGACGGCCGAGAGCATCTCCCGCGTGGTTCCGTAGCGGGCCATGTGGGCGGTGGCCATAAGGGCGTAGAGCGAGGGGAAGGTGGCGCCGAAGAAGAGCTCGTAGTCCCCGTCCGAGGCGGTGCCGAGCGCCTCGGTGGCCGCGCCGCCGGAGACGTCGTTCATCTTCTCCACGCCGGCGGCGAGGACGAAGTCGTGGACGCCGCTGCCGACGGCCAGGACCGCCTGGAGGAGGGCGACGCCGCCCGAGGCGCAGGCCGATTCCACCCGCGTCCCCGGAATGGGGCCCATGCCCAAATAATCGGCCGCCAGGGCCCCCAGGTGCTCCTGTCCGTTGAACAGGCCGGGGGTCATGCAGCCCACGTAGAGGGCGTCGATGCGGGGGGCCTTGGAGTGCTCCACCGCCCGGACCGCGGCCTCGGCGATCAGCTGCCGCAGCGACTGCTCCCACAGCTCCCCGAACTTGGTGATTCCCGTGCCTAAAATGGCGACCGGTCTCATTCCGCACCTCCCGCCGCAACCCATTCAAAGCGGGAGAGGGATTCCCCTCTCCCGCCAGGCGGAGTGGATCCGCCTGGATCCACCCTCATCCCAAGGCGGCGCGTATCCGCGCTCGCCTTGATGCTGTTCCTGAACAATAAATGACACGCTGGAGCGTGAACATCGGTTATTGACAGCATACGCCCTCCTCAGTCTTCCAGGTTCTTCAGGATCTTCTTCCGGAACTTGGCGTAGGTGCCGTAGTCCAGGTAGATCTTGTCCTTGTCCAGGTAGTCCCGCGTCTTGGGGGCCAGGCCCTGGACCTTGGTGATGGCCTTGGTGACGGTGTAGATGAAGCCGTCGCTCCCCGCGCCCGAGCCGAAGGAGCACATGAAGATGCGGTCCCCGGGCTTGGCGACGTCGAGGATGGCGGTGAGGCCGATGGGCGAGGCGCCGGAGTAGGTGTTCCCCAAAGTGGGGACCAGCCAGCCGGTGACCATCTGCTCGCGCGAGAAGCCGAGTTTGGCGCCCACGGCCATCGGGAACTTGCCGTTGGGCTGGTGGAAGACGGCGTATCGGAAGTCCTTCGGCTTGCTCCCGGACTTCTTCAGTAGGGCCTCGGCGCACGAGGTGATGTGGTGGAAGTAGGCGGGCTCGCCGGTGAACCGGGAGCCGTGCCGCGGGTAGTGCTGATACTCCCGGCGCCAGAAGTCGGGGGTGTCGGTGGCGTAGGAGTGGGTCCAGTCCACCGTGGCCACCACTCTGGGGCCCTGCCCCATGATGTAGGCGGCGGCGCCGGCGGAGGCCGAGTACTCCAGGGCGTCCCCGGGGGCCCCCTGGGAGGTGTCGGCCCCGATGGCCATGCCGTACTGGACGAGCCCCGCCTTCACCTGCGAGTAGGCCATGTACATCCCCTCGGAGCCGGCCTTGCAGGCGAACTCGAGGGAGGCCACGTGAAGGTGGCCGGCGGCCCCGATGGCGTCGGCGACCACGGTGCCCGAGGGCTTGACGGCGTAGGGGTGGGATTCGGAGCCGATGTAAAGACAGCCGAGGGATTGGGGCGGGATGCCCGCCCGCTTGAGGGCGTTTTGGGCCGCCTCGACCGAGAGGGTGATGACATCCTGGTCCGGGGCGGGGACCGATTTCTCGGTGAGGCCCAGGCCTTGCTTGTAGTTCTCCGCGTTGGCGCCCCAGACCTTGGCGATCTCCTCCACCTTAATCCGGTAGCGCGGAATGTAGGCGCCGTAGCCGATGATCCCGATCATAGGGCCTCCTGGCGTGAAGTGCTCCCATTATAGCAGGACGGCCGAAAAATACAATTTCCCCGCCGGACATGCTACACTAAGCCGAACAGCATCCCTTGGGGAGGAGCCCTATGGAGTTCCGGTACACGGAAGAGCAGGAGATGTTGAGGCAGTCCGTCCGCGAGTTCGCCGACCGCGCCATCCGCCCCCGCGCCCGGGAATGGGACGAGTCCGGCGCCTTCCACCACGCCGTCCTCCCCGGCCTGCGCGAGATGGGGTTTCTCGGTATCCTCTTCCCGGAGCACTATGGAGGAGCGGGGATGGGCTACATCGAATACTCCATCATCCTCGACGAGCTGGCCCAGGCCGACCCCTCGGTTTCCCTTACCGTGGCCGCTCACAACTCCCTCTGCGCCAACCATATTTACCTGTTCGGCACCGACGCCCAACGCGAGAAATACCTCAAGCCGCTGGCCTCCGGCGAGGTCCTGGGCGCCTGGGCCCTCACCGAGCCCGGCAGCGGATCCGACGCCGGCGGCATGCGTACCACCGCCAAGAAAGTGGACGGCGGCTGGGTCCTCAACGGCTCCAAGGCCTTCATCACCCACGCCAACGTCGGCGCCACCGCCGTGGTCATGGCCGTCACCGATCCCCACGACAAGAAGCACGGCATCTCCGCCTTCATCGTCGAGCTCGACGCCCCGGGGGTGGGGCGCGGCCGGAAGGAGGACAAAATGGGGATGCGCTCCTCCGACACCGGCCCGCTGGCCTTCGACGAGGTCTTCGTCCCCGCCGAGAACCTCCTGGGGCAGGAGGGGCGGGGATTCCAGCAGGCCATGGAGGTCCTGGACGGCGGCCGCATCTCCATCGCCTCCCTCTCCCTGGGCCTCGCCCGGGGGACCTTCGAGCACGCCATCAAATACGCCCAGCAGCGGAAGCAGTTCGGCCAGCCCATCGCCGAGTTCGAGGGGATGCAGTTCTACTTCGCCGACATGGCCACCCGCATCGAGGCGGCGGCCCTCCTCGTCCAGAAGGCGGCCTTCCTGAAAGATTCCGGCAAGAAGGTGACGCTGGAGTCCTCGATGGCCAAGTACTACGCCGGCGAGGTGGCCACCTGGGTCGCCGAGCGGGCCGTCCAGATCCTCGGGGGGTACGGGTTCATCAAGGAGTACCCCGTCGAGAAGTACTACCGCGACGTCAAGCTCTGCACCATCGGCGAGGGGACCAGCGAGATCCAGAAGATGGTCATCTTCCGGCAGCTACTGAAGCGGTTCCCGGCCTGAGGAGCGGTTCCCGGCTCAAAGGCCCCCGTTCCCCCCACCCCGGCTTCGGCCCGTTACAGCTTCTTGTGGCTCCCGTCGCACAGGGGGCCGGCGGCGCTGTGCTTGCAGCCGCAGAACCAGACCGTGCCGCTCTCCGGGGCGGTCCATTTCACCGGCGAGAAAGCGCTCCCCTTGTGGGCGCCGTCGCAGAAGGGCTGGGCGGCGCTCTTCCCGCAGGCGCACCACCAGTAGACCTTTCCCTTCTCGACCTCCACCTCGTAGGGGCCCTTTCGGGCGATGACGGGCTTGGTTTCGCTCATGGGGGACCTCCTTGTCGCTCCCACGATACCACACCGGGCCGTCCCGGCGCGAGGCGGCCCAGGCGGGGATCCCCGTCGAAGGCGGCGCGGACGGGGACGCGGCCGGCGGTCCCAAAGGCCTCGCGCGGGTCGAGTAGGGGCTCGACGCAGTCCCCGCCGACTGGCATGGGCAGCGCCTGTTCACGGGGCCTCTCCCTCCTCCCGAAACCCTAGGCCTGGATCCCGGCATCTCTCGAGAGCAGCTCGCCGGATCGGGTGAGGATATAGAAGTCCTTCACCTCGGGGCGGACCGCGAGGAGTCCCCGCTGGACCAGCCCGTCCAGGACCCGACGGATGTCGGCGCCGGTCCGGCCGTGCAATTCATACGAGAAGGTGGTGGCGGTGAGGCCGAACCCGTGGCCGACCCGGCGCCTCCGGAAGACCGCCAGGACCAGCGCTTCGTCCTCTGAAAGGCATCCCGGCGGGGCCATGACCCCATCGTATCATATACCCCATATGGGTGACAACCACCCCAGGGCCCCTAAGGCCGACCGCTCATCGGGAGGCCCGCTTCGCCCCGGCCTCCGCGGGCAGGGCGCGGTACCACCGCGCCGCCTGCTGGAAGCGCCACC
Organism: uncultured Holophagales bacterium; assembly: GCA_964603505.1. GTDB lineage: Bacteria > Acidobacteriota > Thermoanaerobaculia > UBA2201 > UBA2201 > UBA2201. The sequence continues at coordinate 30,248 of CAZRVT010000004.1, forward strand.
AGTCGGTCTTCGTAAAGCCCCGGCGCAGGACCCGGACGGCCGCGCCGGAGGAGCGGGGGGATGGTCGGATGGCCCGACCCAGCCACTCCTTCCCCTCGTAGGCGAAGCACCGCAGGTCCTCCGGTTCCCGGAAGCCGAAGAATGGGTCGCTGAAGAAGAGGGCCCGCCACTGCTCGGACCGCCGGTTGAGGGAATCCATCGACCGGAAGCGCTCGGCCGTGAAGAACGCCGCCTGCTCCTCCGCATCTCGGGCCGCCCTCCGCCCCTTCACCCGCCCCAGAAGCGCCGCGACCCCCGAGGCGGCCGCGGCGGCGATGGCGGCGTTGTCGCGGAACACCCGGCCCCGCCGAAACCGCACCCCCGCCCAGCGCGCCCGGGTCCAGGCGCTCTCGCCGGGGAACCGGTAGGACCACTTCAGGAACGGGACGTCCGGGCAATAGCCCGCCTGGGCGTGGCCGAGGCGCACGGGGAAGTCGGGGAACCGGGAGAGGAAGAACCCGCGGACGCGGTCCAGCAGGACCGGGTCCCGAGGGACCAGCTCCAGGTCGGCCGTGGCGTTCAGGGGGCTCCAGGAGGCCGAAAAGCCCTGGTGGGCGAAGGTGTCCACGAGGGCGTGCAGGGCGATGCCGAGGGCGTGGAGGCCGTAGGGGGCGGCCGTGGAGGCCAGGGCCGCCGCCCTCTCCGCCCGGCCCGCCGCCGCGGGGTTGCCGGGCAGGACCACCCCGCCGTCCCCCTCCGCGGCGGGAAAGTGGAAGGGGCGGAGGACCGACCCCTGCACGGCAGCGTCGAGGACCGAGAGGCCGCCGGGATAGGTCTGGACCGACGGCTCCGGCGCCCCGCCGGGGCGCCGGACGATCTCCACCGCGGAACAGTCGTCCGTGAACTGCGACGCCGCCGCCACTGTTCGGCTTTCCCCCGGCGAGAACCCCGCGCAGCGGCAGAGGCAGTAGAGCGCGTCGAAGTGGAAGTCCCTCTGCATGGGCCGTCTTATTCTATCAGGCCCGGGCCCGGCTGGCCGGCCATCCCGCCTTGCAACCACGTTCCTACCGGGACATCGGGAGACGATCGATCCTGTGGCGCCCCATCGCCGCCCGATGCAAGGAGCGAGCGACACGATCGATCCCCCGGAGGAACGCCCCCATGTCGAGGAGGATCCACGCGCCCGGTTGTTCAGGCGGGCCGTCCGCCGGGACGGGTTGAACGGCTCTAAGGTTGCGGCGCCGGCTCCGCCCCGTCCGGCGCCCACACCCCCGTCAGGTGGATGTAAATGTCCTTGTCGGAAAGGCGCATCTCCTTGAGGTGCACGATGGTCATCCGAAACGGGGTTTTGCCGTCCCTCGCGGCGTCCAGGCCCTGCCGATCGGGGGCGCTGACGGAGAACTGGTAGTGCAGGGTGAAGGCCTTCCGCTGAAAGTTGTCCGCCGCTCCTCCGCAGATGCCGATGGGCTCGACGGCCTCGAAGTAGGCGAACACCGGCCCCTTCAGGCATTGCCCCTGCAAGTCCTCGTCGATCGCGTCCGGCTCGTAGGTCATCTGCCTCGAGCGGGCCGGATCCACGTAATACCAGGGCGACTTGCAGGCCTTGGAGAACTTCTTCGCCTTTCCCTCCTCCACGCCTCCGGGAGGAACGACGAGGACCTGCTTGTACAAGGACTTGGCCAGCTCCTTTTCCCAAAAGGCACCGAAGTTGGTCGAGTTGACCGCGCGGTTCGTGGCGTTCCCCGTCACGCGGTTGCAGTAGCGGTCGCTGTACACTTTCGCCAAGAATTGGGCGTCGATCTCCTGGGCGGGCGCCGACAGCGGCGCGATGAGCGTCGCGGCGATCAGAACGGTCATGGCGCGCATCCTTCCCTCCTTGTCCCCGGCATGGACGCCGGTTGAGTTGAGATAATACCGACCCGCGTTCATGTTCACATTATGTATTTTCGCCGGCGGCCGCGCAAGCGTCGGCCCTGCCGGTCCTGGAGTTCCTTCCCCGCTTGGGTGGAGCGGCGGCACGAGAGGCGCTTGAAGACCCTGCCCATTCGGAGGTTCTGCCCGACGGGCCGGCCGGAAGGGCGCAGGTTTTGTTGTCATAATCGTCGCAGGCGCGGGAGGCGCTGAGAAGCGGCCGGCGGCGGTCACAACCCGGGCCGGGTGCGGTCCCCGGAAAGGTGCGCGATGAACTCGTTGAGCTCCCGGTCCTTCCCGTCGAAAAAGAGCGAGAGGCAGGCCAGGACCTTCAGCATCGACCTCACGCCATCCGCCCGGACCTCCGCGTCGGGCTTCCAGACGGTATAGCGGCCCGGGGTGTCGCTCGAGACATGGAGGTACCGGTGCGCGGCGTTGTCGTGGAAGGTGAGGGTCGGGACCACCAGGGTGGGGTCCTGCTCCCGTTTGCGGAGCTCCCGCTTGAACGGGAAGGCCTTGACAAAGTGGAGGGCCCCCTCCTTGTCGATCTCCCCCATCTTCACCACCTCCTCCGACGACGCGGTGGAGCACAACAGCTTGAAGGTGAACCGGCCCACGGGCGCTCCGATCGTCTCCGGGTCAGGCCAGAGGGTTGAAGAGGGTCTCCCCGTCGTGGGTGAGGAGGTAGTCGTCGCCCACCTCGGGGAGAACCTGGAGAAGACCCGGCCGGACCATCCGGTCGAGGGTGCGCCGCGTCTCGTCGTCGGAGCGCCCGCCCAGCTTGTGGGCGAGGGTCCGGAGCGCGAGGCCGAAGCCGGCCCGGATGCGATGCCGCTCGTCCACCGCCAACACCGCCTCGTGCTCCGGGGCCAGGCCGCTGTGGACAATCATGGGCCCATCGTACCACAGGAGCGCCGCCGAGGGGACGGGCCGGCCGTTACGGCCGAACCTCGAGGTCCTCCGTATGGAACCAGTCGGGCCACCGCTCCATCTCGATGCGGAACTCCACCTTCCAGGCCACCCGCACGCCCCGCTGGAGGCCGTCCAGCAGGGCCAGGGTGCTCGGGCCGCCGGCGGGCACCTCGACCTCGCCCCTCGCCCAAAGGGGGACGCCCGCCGGGGGGCGCGGACCGCGCTCCCAACCGGGTCTCGGCCGAGGCGATCCGGCGGTTGACCATCGCCTGATAGACGCAGAGGGCCAGGCCGGCCAGGCCCCCGAGGGCGGCAAAGACGGCGAAGGGGAAGGCGTCCCGCCCGGCCCATTGCCACGCGCCGGCCGCGCCATCTCCTGTTCAAGAGCGTAGGTGAAGCGCCCCCCCCTCCCGGGTCTCGGCCGCCCCCCGGGCGAGGAGGACGACCTCCACGGCGGCGTCCGGCATCCCGTCGAGGACCTTGAGGGTCACCTCCCCCGCGACGGCCTCGCCCCCCGTGAAGGTCGCTTCCGGTTTTTCGAGGACGATCCCGATCTCGATCCGCGGTTCGCTCATGGCCCGATTATGCCACAGGCGGCCGGGGCGGGGGGGCCCGCCACGCCTTTCGGGATTAAACGGGCCCCCCTCCCGGGGTTATCAGGTGAACGCACATCGGAAAACAAACGAGGAGGGTTCCTTCCATGTTCAACGCCAAGGCCTACGCCGCCGCGAGCGCCACCGCGCCCCTGGCCCCGCACGCCATCCCACGCCGCGACCCGGGCGAGCGCGACGTCCACATCGAGATCCTCTACTGCGGGATCTGCCACTCCGACCTGCACACGGTGCGCAACGAGTGGGCCGCCGTGATGCCCACCACCTACCCCTGCGTCCCCGGCCACGAGATCGCGGGCCGCGTAGTGAAGGTGGGCGCGGCCGTGACGAAATTCAAGCCGGGCGACCTGGCGAGCGTGGGGTGCCTGGTGGACTCCGACCACACCTGCTCCGCCTGCAAGGCGGGCCTGGAGCAGTTCTGCCCCGGGGCGGTCTACACCTACAACGGCACCGACCGGCACCTGGGGGGCGTCACCTACGGCGGCTACTCCGACCACATCGTGGTGGACGAGTTCTTCACCCTGCGCGTCCCCGCCCACCTCCCCCTGGCCGGCGTCGCCCCGCTCAACTGCGCGGGGATCACCACCTACTCCCCCCTGCGCCACTGGAAGGCCGGCCCGGGGAAGAAGGTGGGCGTGGTGGGCCTGGGCGGCCTGGGCCACATGGGGGTGAAGTTCGCCCGCGCGTTCGGCGCCCAGGTGGTGGTGTTCACCACCTCGGAGGGGAAGAGGGAGGACGCGCTCCGCCTCGGCGCCCACGAGGTGGTGGTCACCCGCAACCCCGACGAGATGAAGAAGCACGCCTTCAGCTTCGACTTCATCCTCGACACCGTCTCCGCGGAGCACGACCTCAACGCCTACGTCCACCTGCTCACCCTCGACGGCACCCTCACCCTCGTCGGCGCGCCGCCGGCGCCGTTCGCCCTCGGGGGCTTCGGCCTCATCTTCGGTCGCAAGAGAGTGGCCGGCTCGCTCATCGGCGGCCTCGCCGAGACCCAGGAGATGCTGGACTTCTGCGGCCAGCACGGCATCACCGCCGACGTGGAGGTGATCCCGATCCAGAAGGTGAACGAAGCCTACGAGCGGATGCTGAGGTCCGACGTGAAGTACCGTTTCTCCATCGACATGGCGTCGCTGCGCTCGGAATAAGGAGAAAGGGGCGGCCCGGAGGGGCCGATCAGGACCCCGTCTTCAGCGCCTTGGCCCGCACTTCGAGCGGCGCGGCCTCCGCGGACCGGCCGGCCCGGCGCAGGAGGGAGGCGCAGGTGTCGAGGGCGTCGGCGGTGGCCAGGGGGTCGGCATCCGGCGTGCGGTCGTGGATGGCCAGCGCTTTGCGGCATAGGTCCAGGGCCTCCGCGTCCCGGCCCTCCGCCTGGCGCAGGAGGGCCAGCTCGTGCAGGGTGTAGGCCATCCGCGGATGCTCCGGCCCCAGCGCCCGCTCCTGAATGGCGAGGGCGCGTCCGAGGAGCGCCTCGGCCTCGGCCCAGCCCCCCTCCCGGCGGACGAAGGAGGCCAGGTTGAGGAGCGGGGTGGCCACGTCAGGGTGGTCGGGCCCCAGCGCTTTTTCCATCACGGCCAGCGCCCGGCGCTGGAGCTTCTCCGCCTCCTCCACCCGCCCCTGCTCGAGGCGCACGGCCGCCATGTTGTTGAGCGACTCGGCGAGGTCGAGGTGGTCGAAGGGGAGGGCCTTCTCGCGGATGGCGAGGGCCCGCTCGAAGAGAGGGGCGGCTTTGGTGCGGCGCCCATCCTGCCAGTAGAGGAAGCCGAAGTTGTTGAGCGCCTGGGCCACGGCGGGGTCGCCGGGGCCGAGAGCCCGCTCCCAGACAGCCAGGGCGCGGCGGTGAAGCTGCTCCGCCTCCGCGGTCCGCCCCTGGACGCGGCGCAGGGTGGCCAGGTTGGAGAGCGATTCCGCCGTGTCGGGGTGGTCCGGCCCCAGCGCCCCCTCCCGGATGGCCAGGGCGCGCTCACAGAGGGGCACGGCCTCGGCGTAGCGGGCCTGGACGTAGTAGAGCTGGGAGAGGTCGTTGAGCGTGCGGGCGAGGTCGGGGTGGTCGGACGGGAGGAGGCGCTCGCGGGCCCGCCGGGCCTCGGTGAGCAGTTGCTCCGCCTGGCCGAAGAGCCCCAGGTTGAGGTACACCCCCCCCATCGTGTTCATCATCCGCGCCTGGACGAGGGGCTGGCCGGCCAGCTCCGACCGGACCCTATGGGCGCCGCGGTCGAGGATCTCCCTCGCGGTGATGGAGTTGCCCCTCGATTCGGAGGGGTCGGACACCGCGAACAGGTCGGTGAGGAACGCCGAGACCCGCTCCGCGGCGGCGGCCTCCGACTCGGCCTTCCGCTCGGCCCGCTGGGCGCGGGCGGCCAGGAGGGCCATCGCCGCGCCGAAGAGCGCCAGCGCCGCCACCCCCCCGGCCGCCAGGGCCCTCCTCCGGCGGCGGGCGGGCTTCGTCCGGATCCACGCCAGCCGCTCGGCCGTGTCCACGGCGGTGGGGCGGGCCGCCGGGACGGGCGACTTGAGCCGCTCGATGAGCGCGGCGAGGTCGGGATCGATGCCCTCCGCGGGCAGAGTCACGCCCGCCCGGGCGCGCTCCAGCCGCGCGGCCCGGTCGAGGGAGGGGTCGTAATGCTTCCGGCCGGTGAACAGCTCCTGCAGGAGGAGGCCGAAGGAATAGAGGTCGCTGGCCGTGGTGGTGGGCTCGCCGCGGGCCTGCTCCGGGCTCATGTGGCCGAGGGTCCCGAGCACGGCGCCGGCGCGCGCCCCGGAGCCGCCCGAGGGGGGCGGCCCCTCCTCCAGGGCGGCCGTCTCGTGCGGGCCGTGGCCCCCGCCCTCCGCCGGGGCCGGGGTGAGCGGAACGACCCCGCCGTCCGGGCCGGGGCCCAGGCCGGACAGCCCGAAGTCGAGGACCTTCACCCGCCCCTCCTCGTCCAGCATGATGTTGTCGGGCTTGAGGTCGCGGTGGGCGATCCCCTTCCCGTGGGCCGCCACGAGCACCGCGGCGATCTCCTCCGCGATGCGCAGCTTCTGCCGGAAGCCCATCCCCCGCTTGACCGCGTCGCCGAGCTTCTCCCCCGCGACGAGTTCGAGGACGAGGTAGTCGGCCTCCTGCCCCTCGACGCAGTCGTAGATGCGGCAGATGTTGGGGTGGGCGAGCTGGGAGAGGACCCGCGCCTCGCCCAGGAGCCGGGCCCAGGCCTCGGCGCTCAGGCGGTGGTCGGGCCGGATGCTCTTGAGGGCCACCGGCCGGTCCAGGGTCTCGTCCCAGCCGGCGTACACCTGCCCCATGCCGCCTCTGGCGAGCGGCCCGTCGATGCGGTAGTGCCCGATGGCGGTGCCGGGCGGGGGGATCACCCTAATAATTTATCACGGCGGGGCAGCCATGGGGCGGCCGGGGAACGCCCTACTTCTGCCAGGCGCTCCCGACGACGATGTAGACGGCGGAGTCCTCCTCCCTCATGCCGAAGTCCAGCCCGGCGAGGATGCCGTAGGCGCGCGCCAGCTCGTAGCGGAACCCCACGCCGCCGGCGGCCACGGACCGCGTCTTCTCGAACCGGTCGGTCTCGATCCAGGCGGAGCCGTAGCCGCCGAAGGCCACCACGCTCCACCGCTTCCAGCAGCGCCAGCGGAGCTCGGCCTCGATCTGGGCCATCTCGTCCCCCTGGTAGCGCATCGCGGCCACGCCGCGCATGGCGACGTAGGGCCGCAGGTAGAACGGCGAGTCGTCGGACGCGGCGGCGACCTCGCCCCGCACGCCCAGGAACCAGTCCTTCGCGAGCGGGGAGAACTGCTCGGCGACCACCCCCGAGCGCTCGAAGTCGGCGTCGCCGCCGAGCCCCGCGCGGAAGAGGCCCGCCCGGGCCTCGACGTAGGTGCCGCGCACGGGGGTGAACATGTTGTCCCGCGTGTCGAAGGTGAAGGAGGGGGTGAGCCCGGCCACGTCCGAGTCGCTCTCGATGTCCGGGAGGTTGGGCGTCTCGTCGGGCGCGTCGAAGCGGACCCGGGTGGTCATGAAGCCGTAGCCGAGCCCTACCCAGCACCGGGTGTCGCCGAGCCGGTATTTCGCCTGGACCAGGGCCCCCTTGGGCGCCAGGGTGTAGTGCAGGGGGTGCTCGTTGAGGACGGAGTCCCCCCCGATGCCGTAGTAATCGAGGTCGAACGAGCTGGCCAGGACGCCCGCGAGGGTCTGGATCCGCTCCCCCATCCAGTTGCGCATGTCGCCGGCCACCCCGGCCCAGGAGCCGTTCTCCGTGGCCAGCCCCCCCACGAAGGTGATGTCGGGGCGGCCCAGCCCCGCGCGGGCCTCGCCCAGGGGCTTGTCGAGGAACGCCACGGCGGCCCCGAGCCCGTACCCCACGGCCGGCTCGGTGATGACGGTGACCAGGGGGAGGAAACCGTAGGTCTCGTCCAGGAAGCCGCTGATGTCGAAGGCGCCGTCCTGGGGGGACTTGTAGTGGGACTTGGTTTTGGCGTCGCCCGGCTCGGGGTCCGCGGCGGGGGCCTGGGCCCACCCCAGGGCGGCAGACAGGAGGAGGGCGGAGAGAAGGGCGGAGCGGGCGTGGGTCATCGGCTCACCTCGGCGAACGGCATGGAAGAACGGCGGTTCGTGTGAATTATGCCACAAATCAGGACCGGCCCGACGGAGCGGGTCGGGTTAAAATATGGTGTTATGCCCACCCTCGCCGGCTGCACCTCGCGCAAGCTCGCCGCCATCATGTTCACCGACGTGGTGGGATACTCGGCCCTCGCCGAGCGGGACGAGCGCCTGGCGCTGGAACTGGTGGAAGAGATGCGGGCCCTGGCCCGCCCCCTCTTCGCCAGGCACCACGGCCGCGAAATCCGCTCGATGGGGGACGGGCTCCTGGTGGAGTTCGGCTCCAGCGTGGAGGCGGTGGAGTGCGCCATCGCCCTCCAGACCGCCCTCCACGAGCGCAACCGCCCGGTCCCGGAGGAGCGGCGCATCCTCCTGCGCATCGGGCTCCACGTGGGCGACGTGCTGGCCCGGGAGGGGGACGTGTACGGGGCCGCGGTGAACGTGGCCGCCCGCATCGAGCCCCTGGCCCCGCCGGGGGGGATCTGCGTCTCCCGTGCCGTGCGGGAGCAGGTCCGGGAGGCGGTGTCCCATCCCCTCGTCCCGATGGGGACCCACGCCCTCAAGAACATCGAGGCCCCGATGGAGCTGTTCGCGGTGGCCCTGCCCTGGCTGGACCGCCCGACCGGGACCCTCCCCACGCCCCCCGGGGCGCCCCGGCCGGCGCGGCGGTGGGCGGGGACGGCCGCCCTGCTCGCCCTGGCGGTGGCGGCGGGGGCGCTCTGGTGGGCGCGCCGCCCCGCCGCCCCTCCCCCGGCGCCCTCCGGCCCCGCGGAGGCGGCGTGGGTGGATTCCATCGCCGTCCTCCCCTTCGAAAACATGACGCCCGACCCGGCGAACGAGTTCTTCAGCGACGGCATCTCGGAGGAGCTGATCGACGCCCTCGCCCGGCTGGAGGGGCTGAAGGTGTGCGCCCGCACCTCGGCCTTCGCCTTCAAGGGGAAGGGGACCGACGTCCGCACCATCGGGCGGCGCCTGGGGGTGAACCTGGTGCTGGAGGGGAGCGTCCGGCAGGCGGGGGACCGGTTCAAGGTGACGGCCCAGCTCATCCGCGCCGGCGACGGCTTCCACCTCTGGTCCGACTCCTTCGTCGCCGAGGCGGCCGACCCGTTCGCCGTCCAGGAGTCGATCGCCCGCCAGGTGGTGCGCAACCTGCAGGGGAGTTTGGGGAGCGGAGGGCCGGCCGCGACCCGGCGCTCCACGGCGGACCTGACGGCCTACCAGCTCTTCCTCCAGGGGCGCCAGCACTGGAACCGGCGGACGGCCGAGGACCTCCGCCTCGCCGTCGAGCTCTACGGGCGAGCCCTGGAGCGGGACCCGCGGTTCGCCCTGGGGGAGCTGGGGCTGGCCGAGGCCTACGCGGTCATGCCCAGCATCGGCGTCCTCTCGCGCGCCGAGAGCTTCGCCAGCGCCAAGGAGCACGCCCTGAAGGCGCTCGCCCTGGACCCCGGGCTCGCCGAGGCGCACGCCACGCTGGGACTGGTCTACTCCGACTGGGAGTGGCGGTGGGACGAGGCCACGCGCGCCTTCGAGCGGGCGGTGGCCATCAAGCCCGGCTACGCCACGGCGCACCAGTGGTTCGCCATCCATCTGCGCCGGGTCGGGCGCATGGACGACGCCCTCCGGGAGGCCCGCCTGGCCCGGGACCTCGACCCGCTCTCGCTGGTCATCCGCTCCTGCCTGGGGGACACTTTCTACGACCGGCGCGACTGGACGGCGGCGGAGGCGGAGTACCGGGAGATGGTCCGGATGGACCCGGCGTTCATTGGGACCCATTTGAGTTTGGCCGCCGCGCTCATGAACCAGGCCCGGTGGGAGGAGGCGCTGGCCGAGCTGCGCCTGGAGAAGGACTACTCACCCTACTGGGTGGCGATGAAGCGGATGGTGGAGGCCCGCCTGTTGGCCCGACGGGGGGACCGCACCGCCGCGGAATCGGCGGCCGCGGACCTGGAGCGGGCGGTGGAGCAGGAAGGGGCCAAGTACTGGACCTTCCTTGTCTTGGTCCATTGCGCCCTGGGCGAGGCGGACACGGCCCTCGAGTGGCTCGACCGCGCCCTGGAGAACCGGGACTATTACTTCTTCATGAGCATGATGGATCCGGAGATGGACCTCATCCGCCCCACGCCGCGCTACCGCGCGCTGCTGGAGAAACACCGCCTCGCGGCCGGCCTCCTGCCCCCCGCGGCCGCGCGCTGAGCGTTCCGACTGCTCCTCCCTCTTCGCGGCGTTCTGCCCGTCCATTCCGCGGTCGGCTTCCTCCAGGAGTTCCTCCAGGGTCCGTCCCCCCTCCGCTCAGAGCTTGTAGGCCAGCTCCACGCGGAACCACCCGTAGCGGTCCGCGCCGTCGAAATAGTGGCCGCCCGGCAGAAAGAGCTCCCAGATCAAGTGGCCGGAGAGGCGCTTGCCGTCGTTGTAGGTCAGGCGGTTGATGAAGAGCTCGCCGCGGCCGTTCCCCCCGCCGTCGGCGAAGCCGGCGGAGGCGGGCGAGGGTTGGGGGGCGGTGAGGTGGTGCCAGGTGAACTTGAAGTCCCACGGGGCCCCGAACTGGAACTTCACGCCGGCGAAGAGAGAGCCGAGGTCGCTCCAGTAGGCCGGGCGCCCGAACTCCTTCGCCTGCGTGTAGATGTAGGACTCGCTCCACTTGGGCCAGCGGGAGAACACGGGATCCCACCCCTCCCAGTCGTCCGTGGCGGGGTCGTCGCCCGAAAGGTAGATGCCGCCGAGCGTGACCGTGGTGGGGGCGGGGAGCCGGAGGCCGGGGGACCAGTCGAGGGTGGCGTAGCAGCCGTAGGCGGCCATGGCGGCGTCCTGGAAGGTGCCCCACTGCCCCGCCCCCTCGGCGGTCAGGGTCAGGGAGGGGAGCAGGGGCGCCACGGCCCGGGCGCCGACGGTGGCGAACTCGGAATCGTGGGGGAACGCCTCGTTGGCCTCCTGGGTCTTCCCGAGGGCGTAGGCCTCGATGCCCGCCGTCCCCGCCTTCCCCTGAAAATACACGCCGTAGCCCGTCTCCAACTGCTCCACCATCGGCTGGTCCTGGTCGTTGATGACGGGGAGGAGGGTGTCGGTGGGGGGCTGATAGAGGTAGAGGAAGGTCAGCGTCCCCTGCGGAGCGACTTTCCAGTCGAGGCGGGCCGCGTTGAAGTAGTAGGTCCGGGACCCGTCCAGCGGCCCGCCGTCGGCGATCACGAACCCCTCGCCCAGGAAGAGGTCCTGCCGCCCGACGGCCAGGGTGAACCGCGGCCGCTCCCACCGGACGTTGAGATAATCCACGACCACTTCGTTCATCGTGAATTCCCGCCCCGGGGGCGACATCCAGTAGCGGAACTCGTTGGTGAGCTTGAGGTCGGCGCGCCAGGCGCGGTTGGGGGTCCACCGCCCCAGCACGCTGGTGCGCATGCGGGTGTAGGAGACGTCCTTCCCGGCCGCCGCATCGAGGGCCAGGGCGTTATCAGTCGCCTCCACCCGGAACCGCTCGGTCAGCTCGAACTTCAGGACCGGCTCCCGGGATCCGTCCGCGGCGCACCAGGACGCCGCGGCAAGGAGGAGCCCGCAGGCCGGGAGGAACCAAGACGAACCCTTCGTGATCATCGGACGCTCCCTTCGGGGTGGATGCCCCCAGGATACCAAAGGGCCGAGGGGTTTTCCACAGAAGGTATAATGAGTGGATGAACGCCCTCCAGCGCGCCGACCGGCTCCGCCAAAACTCTCGATTCGCCGACGCGGCCGAGGCCTACCAGGCGGTCCTGGCCGACGGCTACGTCCGCGAGGCCGCCCTCGGGCTCGCCCACTCCCTGCGGATGATGGGGGAGTTCCACCGCTCCCTCACCGCCTACAACGGCGTCATCCAGCTGGAGAGGGACCGCACCGTCCGGGCCGACGCCCTCTGCGGCACCGCCCTGTGCCTGAAGGCCCTGGTGCGCCACGGCGAGGCCCTGGAACGGGTGGAGAAAGCCTCCGCCCTCTATGAGGCCACCGACGACGACGCCGGCCTGGCCTACGCCCTCTGGGCCCGCGCCGCCGTGATCCGCGTGGCGGGGCGCCTCGACGAGGCGGAGGCGAGCGCCTCGGAGGCGCTGGGCATCTATGGCCACTACGGCGACGCCGAGGGGCTCACCTACTGCCACTGCGTCCTCGGCGGCCTGGCCCGCCTGGCGGGCGCCCCCAACCGCTCCGGCGAGCACTATGGCGAGGCGCTGGCCCTCGCGGAAAAGCGCATGGACGCCTTCGCGGTCGCCTACGCCCACTGCGGTCTGGGAAACGTCCGCCGCATGAAGGGGCAGTTCAAGGCCGCGCTGGAGGAGTTCGAGCGGGCCGAGGCGGGCTACCGCGCCATCGGCGACATCGTCTCCTACGCCTACACCCTTTGGGCGATGGGGATGACCTATCTCTTCCTCAACCACCCGACGAAGGCCGCCGAGCGCCTGGACGGGGCCCAGGACCTCTTCGAGCGGACCGGCGACCGGCGCGGCACCGCCTACGTCCACCTGGCGCGGGCGCAGGTCCCGGGAGCGGACGCCGCCGCGGAACTGAAGGCGGCCCGAGCGATCACCCGGGAGCTGGCCATCCCCTGGGAGGGGCTCATGGCCGAGGCCGTTGCCGCCGCCGACAGGCCGGCGGCCCTCCGGAAACTGGGGCCGAAGATCGCCGCCCTGGGCTCGGCCTGGGTCCCGGAGGGGCCGATCGTCAACATCCCCTGACCCCCCCCGCCCCGGCAGCCGGCAGCCCGCAGCCGGGAAAGCTCCAAACGCCAACGCCATGCGGTCCCGTATCTTCGGTCCCCTGGCTCAAGGGGGCCGACTCTCGGCTGCCGTTTCTTGCTACAATGGTATCGGAGGTTCCCCATGCGCCTGACCCTCATCGCTTGCATCCTCTCCATGACCGCCGGACTGGCCGCCCAGGAGGTGGAGATCACCGGGATCGCCGTCTGCAGGGACGTCCAGGCCAGGGCCTGCCAGGAGCCGGTGGAGAAGGTCGCCACCGACACCCCGTCGCTGGCCTGCCTGATCACCCTCAAGGCCGCGGCCGCGACCACCCTCAAGCACCGCTGGTCGCTGGATGGTGCGGTGAAGTTCGAAATCGACCTGCCCGTCAAGTTCGCCTCGCCGATGTACCGGCAGTGGAGCCGGAAGAACCTCAACGGGGGGAAGGGGAACTGGACGGTGGAGATCGTGGCCCCGGACGGGAGCGTCCTCAAGACGGCCCGCTTCGTGGTGGAATGAACCCCGGGGCCCGGGGGGCCCCGTCGAACCCAATACGGTCCAAGGAGCGCTGCATGCCCAAGTTCGTACTCTGCTTAACGACCCTGGTGGTGCTGACCACCGCCTGCGCCCGCCGCACCGACGGAACGGCCCAGCCGGCCCAGGACCCCCTTTCCGCCAAGCTGGCCCGCTACGCCCCCGTGGCGCTGAAGTGGGACCCGTCGGTCCTTTCGGCCGAGGAAAAGCAGGCCCTGGGAGCCCTGATCGAGGCGGCCAAGATCATGGACGAGCTCTTCCTCCTCCAGGTCCACCCGAAGAACCTGGAGTGGCGCGACCGGATGGACACCCCGGCGCTGAAGCGCTACTTCGCCATCAACTTCGGCCCCTGGGACACCCTGGACGGCAACGCCCCCTTCTGGGGAACGCTCCCCCGCCCGAAAGGGGGCGGCTTCTACCCGCCCGACATGACCAAGGAGGAGTTCGAGGCCCATCTGGTGGCCCATCCGGAGGACCGGGCGGCCTTCACCTCCTATTTCACCGTCATCGTCCGCGAGGGCGGCGCGCTGAAGGCGGTCCCCTACGCCGAGTTCCACCACGAGCGCCTGCAGAAGGCCGCCGACGCCCTCCGCCGGGCCGCCGGCGCCGTGCCGAACGAGTCGCTGAAGAAGTTCCTGAACAGCCGGGCCGACGCCTTCCTCTCCAACGATTATTTCCAGAGCGACATGGACTGGATGGACATCCGCGACTCCCGGCTTGACCCCACCATCGGCCCCTACGAGACCTACACCGACGAGCTCTTCGGCTACAAGGCCGCCTTCGAGGCCTTCATCGGGGTGCAGGACCCGGTGGAGTCGGCCAAACTGGCCTTCGTCGGCGGGGTCCTCCCCGACCTTGACCGCTCTCTCCCCTATCCCAAGGGGTTCAAGGGCCGGCCGAAGGGAATGGACGCCCCCATCAGCGTGGTGAACCTGGTCTTCAACGCCGGCGACGCCAAAGCCGGGGTGCAGACCATCGCCTACAACCTCCCCAACGACGAGCGCGTCGTGGCGGCCAAGGGGAGCAAGAAGGTGATGCTCAAGAACGTCATCGAGGCCAAGTACGAAGCCATCCTCCAGCCCATCGCCGCCGTCCTGGTCGGCGAGGAGGCGCGCCCCTTCGTCTCGCCGGCGGCCTTTTTCAACCACGTCCTCTTCCACGAGGTCTCCCACGGCCTCGGCCCCGGCATCCTTGAGCGGGCCGACGGGACGCCGACCACCGTGCGCGAGGAGATGAAGGACCTCTACAGCGGCCTGGAGGAGGCCAAGGCCGACGTGGGCGGGGTGCATCTGATCGCCGTCCTCACCGAGCGCGGCCAGTTCGCGAAGGGCTTCAAGAACGAGGTGGCGGTGACCCACCTGGCCTCCATGTTCCGCTCCCTGCGGTTCGGCCTCCACGAGGCCCACGGCAAGGGGGTGCTCCTGCAGTTCAACTGGCTCACCCGCAACGGCGCCATCCACCGCTCGGACGACGGCTTCTACACCCTCGACCCGGTCCTCTTCTACAAGGGGATGGAAGAGCTGCTGGAGAAGATCCTCGCCCTGCAGGCCGGCGGCGACTACGACGCCGCGAAGAAGTTCATCGAGGACTGGACCCGGGTCCCCGAGCACATCGAGGCCGACCTCGCACGGCTGAAGGACGTGCCGGTGGACATCGAGCCGGTGTTTCAGTTGGAATTTTAAGCCGGCGCACGCCGGCCTTAAACGCGGGAAAGCGGGAAGGCTGGAATGCGGGAACGCTCCCCCGCCCGTGCGAAAAGAGGGAGTGCGACGAGGGCGGTCAATAGGGACCGGCTCGGGTTCCGGGGTATGGAGGAGAAACCGTTTCCGGTCCCAGTGGGTTCGCCCACTGCTTCAACGAGTTCGGACCAATAGGGATCCACAGGGGACCGTCCCGCCCGAGGCCGGTCCATCGACGGCGATCGTGCAGTGAAGACAGCCCGCTTTCGTTGCGCCATGAGGACAGTTATAGCGCAGGAAACAGTCCCCGAAGAGCGAAAGGGACGGAAGTATGGGGGCCGGCGCCCCCCCCAAGGTCCTTGACATGATACTCAATTTGCGGTAATGTGTTTTTCATGCCCGGATCACTTCTTGCCAGCCATGGTCAGGAAAAACCAATACCGTCCAATTCCAAACTGCCCAGCGAGGGCCTATGAACGAGAAACCGCGTTCTTGTGCAGACCTTCTCCGATCGAAGCCGTGGATCGCCATCCTTCCGGCGCTTCTCCTGGCCGCGTCCGCATCCGCCCAGATCGGCTCCATCGAGATCAACCAGGCGCTGGGCGTCCAGCTCAACAACGCTCACAAATTCGTGGCCGGGAAGGACACCGTCGTGCGGGCCTTCATGACCGAGCCCGTGACGGTGGATCCCGGCAGCACGCGGGCCGTGGTGCGCAGGGACGGCGCCGAAGTCGCCACCCTGGAACCGAAATCCTACGACGGCCCCACGCCCGTGGTGGACTTTTTGTGCGAGACGATCCAGCAGTGCGGCGGCTGGGCCGCCGGCGCCTACGCCTTCGACGTGACCGTCAACGGCGAAACCAAGTCCACCGAGGGGACCGCCTACGATTTTGTGGAGCGTCGCGAGCTGCGCATCCTGGCGCTTCCTGTGCGGGCCCATTATAACGGCACCATCACCGAGCCCCCGGAGACATGGAAGACGATGGACGTTTTCACGAAGCGGGTCTATCCGGTGGCCGCGGAGAAGGTGAAATGGACCCTGCGGGGGATGCTGGACGCTTCGGACTCGCAGTTCAACCTGGAGACCGATGAAGGGCAGCTGGCCTTGTGGGAGGCCCTGGCCGGGCTCAATCCCCCCTATTGCCAGGCCGATCCGATGGCGGACGGCTGTTACGACCTGATCGTCGGATTCATCTCGGACCGTCCCAAAGGGTTCCCGAACGGCGTGCTGCAGGGCTACACCTACGGCCGCCCCGCCAACATCGTGGTGGCCAAAGACGAGGACGCGGAGGCCACCGTGGCCCACGAAATGGCCCACGTGTTCGGCATCGGCGACACCTACGACGGCGGCTCCTTCCGGTGCTCCGTCAACCCGGCCCCGGACGGCTACACCGGAAAGGATTGGGACGATCGTTCCCAAGATGTCTCCTGCACGCAGGGGCGGCAGGCCCTGGAGGGGGTTTCCGCGACGCTGGTCCCGGAGAGCCAGCATCCCTACGAGGTGGGCGGGCGCGGGCCGCTGGGCGATGTGGCCTGCTACATGGGATCCGGAGGGGCATCCACCCAATACTGGACCTCCCAGGAAACCTATGACCACCTCTTCAACCAACTCGCCCCTCCCACACCCGTCCGGCGGCTGAAAACGGTCCAACGGCTGATCGCCTTCTCCGGATTCATCCGCGAACACGCGGCGGGGGCCTCTGACGTGCAACTGGAGCCCTGGATCGCCTTCGAAGACACGGCCGCCGTGGAGGACACCACGGGGACCTATGAGGTCCGGGCCGTGGACGCCTCCGGACAGGTTCTGGCCACCCAGGCGTTCGACGTGGAGTTCTGGATCCTCAATACCGCTCCCGAACCGCCCACGCATATCAACCCCGCCCCCTTCGACGGCGTCATCCGTTTCCCGGAGGAAACCGCAAAATTCCAGATCGTGGCGGGGGGTGCGGTGGTGAAGGAGATCGTCGTCAGCGCTCACGCTCCCGTCGTCACGGCAGTCAAGCCCCTCGACCCCGGCACGACGCTCTCCGGCCCCACCACGATTACCTGGACGGGGAGCGACGCGGACCCCGACACCGCCCTGACCTTTACCGTCGAGTACAACCCCGATCCCTCCAACGAGGCCTCCGAGTGGCTCATCCTCGCGGTGGACCATCCGCAGACCTCATGGACCGAGGACTTCTCCGAGCTCCCGGGCGGGAACCAGGCCCGCATCCGCGTCACCGCCTCGGACGGAATCCTCACGGGAACGGCCGAAAGCGCGGAGTTCAGGGTCCCGATGAAGGCGCCGGAAGCCTTCATTTTCTACCCGGAGGATTGGGAAAACTTCGAGGTCGGGGACGAAGTCGTCCTGGTGGGGACGGCCTTCGATCTCCAGGACGAACTGCTCGGGGAGGAGCCGTCACTCTCCTGGTCCTCCGATCGGGACGGGTTCTTGGGAGAAGGGGACTTCCTGACCTTGGATTCCCTCAGCGCCGGGGAACATCGGATCACCCTCACGGCCGTCAACCGGGCCGGAATGTCTGCCACGGCCTCCATCCACGTCATGGTCGGGGCCGTGACCGCCGAATGGGTCCCGGCGGATGCCTCCTTTCCCGTGACCATCCAAAACAGCTTCGATGACAGCACGATCCAGGCGGTGATCCCCGCCGGGGCTCTGCCGTCGGACGCTATCGTGATCCTCAGCCAAGATCATGACCCCGCCCATGAAATCCCTCCGGCGGGATACGCCTTCTTGGGCCGCAACTTCACCCTCATGGCGTTCGTTCTCCAAGGGGATGAATGGGTCCCGCTCGACGGCACCGCGCAGTCGAACGGCATCATGGTCACCTTGGACATCCCGTCCCCCCTCCCGCCGGAGGTGATTCCGAATACGGCTGCGGTATTTCGGTGGAACAAACCATCCGGCTGGACTTCTCCGGGAGCCGATTGCCCTGCCGGGAACGGCATGGTCGGCCGATCCAACCGCTCCATTCAGCTGGAAGTCTGCCGGTTCGGTTCATTTTCCCTGGTCGGACAAACGCTGGCCCAAACCTATGTCATCCCCGCCGTGGCGCATGGACCCGGGGCCCAAGGGTCGCAGTGGCGCACCACCGTGGGGGTGGTGAACCCCTCGGACTTGGCCGCCTCCCTCACCCTCACCTACCTTTCCACGGGCGCTCCGATCACGAAGGAAACGAGCATCGAACCGGGAGGGTATGTCGAGTGGGACGATGTGCTGGTGAATCTGTTCGGCCTCGCTCCCGACCAGGTCTCCGCCGGCGCGGTGTGGATCACATCGAATGTTGCCGTCGTATCCATGGCGCGCAGTTATACCGAAACGGATGCGAAAACGCTCGGGCAGAACCTGCCGGCGCTGACCTCATCCGACGCCCTGACGGCCGACAAAACCGGGATCCTGCCGCTTCTGAAAAAGACGGACCGGTTCCGCACCAATGTCGGGGTGGTCAACCTCGGCACAGGGGCCTGCGACGTTCTCATCCAGCTGTTCGACACGACGGGCCAGCAGGTCGGCAACGACATCGTCCTCAAGCCGGGGCCGCAGCAGTGGATCCAGCAAGGGGATATCTTCGGTGCTTCGGGCGCCGGGGAGCGCGAGGCCGCCTACGCCAAGGTGACGGTCAAGACGGCCGACGGCAAGGTGTGGGCTTACGGCTCCGTGGTGGACAACGCCACCAACGACCCGACCACGGTTCCGGTGGTCATGCAGTAAACCGATTCGGGCCACTCAATGGGACGGAGCCGGCCCACGGCTCCGTCCCTTGCTATTTCAACCCCCGGATAACCGCCAAGAACTCCCCGGTGGCCGGAACACCGATCCTGGCCCTCTCCCCGGAGGGCTGGAAGGCGCAATCGTAGAGGTCCAGCTGCCTGCCCTCGGGCGGACCCGACCGCTTCAGGGGGAGGTGGCGATCCGGCTCTCCTCCCGAGCCTGCCGCTTCAGGGGCACCACCCGGTCCAGGAGGGCCGGCGGCCCAGTGCCTCCCCCGCGTGACGGATCACGATCCCCCGCCCCGTGCACGGGCACGGGACGGTCTTGGCCGCATTGGCGCGAGGAAGCGGACGGGCGTGGCCCATGAAACGCCGCGATCCCGCTTGACCCGCACCCGCGGCTCCCGCTTAACCGAACATCGCGGGGGCTTGGGTGAGGGGCGTCGACCGATTAACCCTGCTAACGGACGACATCTTTGTGGGACGCTGTGCTCCTGCTTTTTGCATGTGATCGCGAGGCAGTGGTTCGTCAGCGGCGGGTGCAATAGTTTTTCTTTGGTTGCGCGGCGGAACGGCGCGGCCGGGCCTTGAGGGGATAGCGCTCGGGGTGCTCCAGGTTGTCGAGTTCCAAATCCACGTCCAGCTCGGGCCAGTAGAGATGGTAGCCGTGGAGCAAACGGACATTCATCACCGCCTGGATGGACTGGGCCCGGAAGTGTGGGAATTCCCGGAAGCTGAGGAAATACTCCTTTCCCCCGGCCAACAACCAGACGCCGAACGGGGAGATCCCCTCAACGCTCGCCGAAATGGTCTTTCCAGGCCCGGATGATCTCATCGTGATGCTCCTCGATAATGCGCTGGATCTCGTTCAACCGCTTCCGATTGAGGGCGTGGAATTCAGCCAGAGCCAGGATCGGCTCCAGCCAGAACTTGGCCTCGCCGGCTTCGCATGTCACATGCACATGGATGCGGGGCTCCTCGTTGGAGAGAAAATAGAAGCGATAGCCCTTCTCCCTGAAAATCGTTGGACTCATACGGTTATATTTTAAGCCTTTTCCCATTGGCTGGCAAATGCGAACCTCACCCCCCTTTCGGACCGCTCGGTGAAGCGGGCTTGGTGACAGCGGTTCGGCGGCGCTCCATTGGGCCAGATGGTAGGCGCCCAAGCCCTGAGCAGCGCAGCGTACTCGTGTACGTGAGCACGCGAAGGGCGCCGGGCAACGACCCAGATGGCCCGAGGGTGGCGCCGCGCGGTATGGGTGGGGGTGAGTGCGGATTGGAATGCTGTCGAGAGCGGCGAGAGGCCCGAAGGGCCGCACGGGGCGAATCAAGGCGCGGGAAAAACACCCGCGAAAAATACGATAAATCGTTTTGCCCGCGGCTTGTGAGCGCCGGGCGGAAGCGCCGAAGGCGCCCCTCTGCCGCTCGGAAGAAAAGCTCAGGCGGTCTCGACCAGCTCGTAGTCGGTGCTCAGCGCCACGCTCTTGCGCAGCATCGCCGCGACCGAGCAGTATTTGTCCTCCGAGAGCCGGATCGCCTTCTCCACCGATGCCTTGTCGATCCCCTTCCCCTCGATCCGGTAGCGGACATGGATGCGGGTGAACACCTTGGGGTAGTCCTCCGACCGCTCGGCCTCGGCCGAGATCTCCAGCTTGCGGAGGTCCTTCTTCATCTTCTGCAGAATGGAGACGATGTCCATCCCCGTGCACCCGCACAGGGCCTGAAGCACCAGCTCCATCGGCGTGGCGGCGGTGCCGGCCCCCTCGGGGGAGTCCATCACCAGGGCGTGCCCGGTTTTGGATTCACCCACGAACTGGTATCCGTCGGTCCATTTCACGCGTGCGTGCATGGCCATAGTTTAGCACGGGGGCGGCAGGACGGGGGGCTCCTCCGCCGGGGCGGCGGGCCGCCGCAGGCGCTGGATGGCGAGCCGGGCCGCCAGATAGGCGAGGAGGCCCCCGACGGCCATGAACACGATGCAGCCGAGGAACAGGGGGAGGAGGAACTCCGGCTTGGCCATCAGGTCGAGGGTGAAGGGGGGCAGGTCCGTCCCGAGCATCCAGGCCCCCAGGAAATAGGCCCCGCCGTAAACGAAGGGGATGGTCCACGGGTTGTTGACGAAGGTCCCCAGGATCATCTCCACCTTGTTGAGGCGGAAGAGGAAGGCCGCCCCGACGGCGATGAGGAGGTGGAAGCCGAGGAACGGCGAGAAGGAGATGGCCGCCCCGACGGCGAAGGAGAGGGCCACCCGGTGCGGCCGGGGGTCCTCCCGGAAGGCCTTCTTAAGACGTTCGGAAATGGTCATAGCCGCGGGGCTCGAGGGGGGACATGTCCCCCTTCCAACGCAGACGGAGCCCCTTCTCTTCCGTCAGCCGGCCGATGGCGGGATAGGGCAGGTCGGCGGGCGAGGCGAACAGGAGGGCGAACTCCTCCCCGGAGTGGAGCAGGAGCCGCAGGCGCTCCGCCGGATCGGGTACGCTCCGGACCAGCCCCGCCCATTCCGGCAGGCGCTCCCCCTCCACCTCGGCGCCGCACCCGGAGGCGGCCGCAAGGCGGGCCAGGTCGGTGGAGAGGCCGTCGGAGAGGTCCATGCACGCGGTGACGGCCCCCGACAGGGCGAGGGCCCGGCCCAGGGGGTAGGGCAGGTCGATGTCGAAGAAACCGGCGAGCGCCTCCCCGGCGGCCCCGGGGTCCTCCAAGTCCCCCGCCGGGGGGACGGGGCGGCCGTCAAGGTGGGCCCAGCCCCGTTCCAACAGACGCAGGGCGGCGGCCATCCGCCCGAGGGGTCCGGAGAGGTAGAGGCGGTCGCCCGGGCGGCCACCCGCGCGGGTGAGGGGGCGGCGGCCCGGGGGCGGATCGCCGGTCACGGTAAGGGCCAGAAAGGGCGCCGGGGAGGCCACCGTGTCGCCCCCGGCCAGGCGGAGGCCCCAGCGGCGGCATTCGTCCCGGAAGGCCTCGTGGAAGGCGGACAGGCGGTCCGCTTGACCGGCGGGCACTCCGAGGGCGGCAAACAGGTCGCGCCCCGTCCCCCCCATGGCGTTGATGTCGGAGAGGGCGGCGCGGACGCAGCGGGCCGCAATCTGCGGCGGCGAGGCCCAGGCGGGGAAGTGGACCCCCTCGACGAAGGCGTCCACCGTCACCAGGAGGGCGGCGGAGGGGCAGGCCGCCAGGGCCGCGTCGTCCCCGATGCCGATCTCCCCTCCCCGGGCGGGCGGCGCCTCCCGGACCAGTAGGTCGAGAAACTCCTGCTCGTTCATTTTTTAAGCGCGATCTTGAGCGCCTCCTCCACGGTGTCCACGAACGAGAACTTCAGCCCGTGCTGGATCTTCTTGGGGATCTCCCCCAGGTCCTTCTGGTTCAGCCGCGGGAGGATGACCTCTTTGATGCGGGCAGCCTTCGCCGCGATGACCTTCTCCTTCACCCCGCCGATGGGCAGCACCTCGCCGCGGAGGGTGATCTCCCCGGTCATGGCCACGTCGCGCCGCACCGGGACGCCGGAGAGGGCGCTGACGATGGCGCTGGCCATGGTGATGCCGGCGGACGGGCCGTCCTTGGGGGTGGCCCCCTCGGGGACATGGACGTGGAGGTCGCGCTCCTTGAACAGGTCGAGGGGGATGCCGAAGATCTCGGCGCGGGCCTTGAGATAGCTCAGGGCCGCCATGGCCGATTCCTTCATCACTTCGCCCAGGTGGCCGGTGAGCTGGAGGTGCCCCTCGCCTTTCATCGTGACCGCCTCGATGAAGAGGACATCGCCGCCGTACGGGGTCCAGGCCAGGCCGGTGGCCACCCCCACCTGGTCCCTCTTGAGGAGATTGTCGGGCAGGTGGCGGGGCGCGCCGAGATACTTCTCCACCGCCTTCTCGGAGACGGTGACGCGCCGCTCCCACTTCCCCTCGGCCACCTCCACCGCCACCTTGCGGCAGACCGAGCCGATCTCGCGCTCCAGGTTGCGCAGGCCCGCCTCGCGGGTGTATTGGGCGATGATCTTGCGGAGCGCCCGGTCGGTGAACTGCAGGTGCCGGCCCGTGACGCCGTTTTCCTTCATCTGCTTGGGGATGAGGTGGCGCCGGGCGATGTGGAGCTTCTCCTCCTCGATGTAACCGGCCAGGGGGATGACCTCCATCCGGTCGAGGAAAGCGGGCTGGATGGTCTCGAGCACGTTGGCGGTGGCGATGAACATCACCTGCGAGAGATCGTACGGGACCCCCAGGTAATGGTCGCGGAAGGAAAAGTTCTGCTCGGGGTCGAGCACTTCGAGGAGCGCGGAGGAGGGGTCGCCGCGGAAGTCGGCTCCGATCTTGTCGATCTCGTCGAGCATGAAGACGGGGTTGGACGACCCGGCCTGCTGGATCCCCTGGATGATGCGCCCCGGGAGGGCGCCGATGTAGGTGCGCCGGTGGCCGCGGATTTCGGCCTCGTCCCGGACGCCGCCCAGGGAGATGCGGACGAACTTGCGGTCGAGGCACCGCGCGATGGAGCGGCCGAGGGAGGTCTTCCCCACGCCCGGCGGCCCCACAAAGCAGAGGATGGGCCCCTTCATCCTGGCCCCGCGCAGCTTCCGGACGGCCAGGAACTCCAGGATGCGCGCCTTGATCTTCTCGAGGTCGTAGTGGTCCTCGTCGAGGATCCTGCGGGCCCGCTGGATGTGGAGCCGGTCGCGGGTCCGGACGGCCCACGGCAGGGCCGTAATCGTCTCGAGGTAGGTGCGGATGACGTTGGCCTCCGGGCTGTCGGACGACATTTTCTCCAGACGCGCGATCTGCTTTTCGACCTCCTTCCGGGCCTCCTCGGGGACCTCCTTCTCCTCAAGGGCCTTCCGATACCCCTCGATCTCGTCCCGGATCTCCTCCGACTCCCCCAGCTCCTTCTGGATGGCGCGCATCTGCTGGCGCAGGATGTACTCCCGCTGGCTCTTGTCCATCTGTTGCTGAGCGTCGGAGGCGATCTTCTGCTGGACCGACAGGAGCATGATCTCATGGACCAGCAGCTCGTTGACCTTTTTGAGGCGGGGCAGGGGCTCCACCAGATCGAGCAGCTCCTGGCTCTCCACAAGCTTCAGCTCCAAGTTGGCGGCGAGAAAGTCGGCGAGGCGGCCGGGCTGGTCGATGGAGAGGGCGAGGGCCTTGAGCTCCTCGGAAAAGGGCTTCCCCAGGGCGATGATGCGCTCCAGGTTCTCATGGGCCGAGCGGACGAGGGCCTGCACCTCGATGGCATCCGCCTTCTCCTCCTTTTCCGCGATGAGGGTGATCTTGGCCTGGAGGGAGGGCTCGGTGCGGGTCATGAGGTCGATGCGCGCCCGGGAGACACCCTGCACCAGCACCCGCATCTGCCCCTCGGTCAGCTTGACCATGCGGAGAATGATGGCCACCGTGCCCATGGAGTGGATCTCCTCGGGCTTGGGGTCCTCGATTTCCGGGGAGCGCTGGGCCGCAAAGACGATCATGCGGTTGGTGGCCAGGGCCTCGTCCACGGCCCGCATGGACTTCTCCCGGCCGATGAAAAGGGGCAGCATCGCCGCGGGGAAGATGACGGCGTCCTTGATGGGAAGGACGGGGAGGATTTCGGGAATCCGCAGTTTTTCTTCCTGCTTTTCGCTCATGCGCGCTCCACATTCAACGTGATGGTCCGCTTCCGCCGCTCCGGGACCTTGGGGAAGACGACCTTGAGGAATCCGTTTTCGAGGACCGCCCGGCCCTCCTGGCGGTTGAAGGGAACGAGGAGGGGGACCGCCTTGTAGAACTTGCCGTGGGCGCGTTCCAAACAGAGGAACCGGGGGCTCCCCTCGGCCGGGGGGGCCGGCTTCTCCCCCTCGATGATGACCCAGCGCCCGGTGAGGTGGACGGAGACGTTTTCCGGCGCGACGCCGGGGGCCTCCAGGATGATCATGATTCGGTCGGCCGTTTCCACCACATCCAGGCACGGGTTGTAGGTGTACTCGCCGGAGGCGCCCCGCTTGAGGTGCGAGAGGACCTCCGCGAAGATCCGGTTGACCTCTTCCTGGAGCTGCAGGATCTCAACGGTGCGTCGCAGCATGGGTCACCTCTGATGGAGGAGCGTCTTCAGCTCGTCCATGAACTCGTCGATGTCCTCGAAGTGGCGGTACACCGATGCGAACCGCACGTACGCCACCTTGTCCAGGTCCTTGAGTTGGTCCATGACGATCTGCCCGATGGCCTCGGTGGAGAGCTCGCGCCCCTCCTGGGCGTGCAGGACCCGCTCCACCTCGTCCACGATGCGATCCAGCTCCCCCGCGGCCACCCGGCGCTTGTGGGTGGCCTTCATCAGCCCGCTCATCACCTTGTTCCGGTCGAAGAGCTCGCGCTGGCCGTTGCGCTTGACCGCGAAGTAGGGAATGTTTTCGAGCGACTCGTAGGTGGTGAACCGGTGGTGGCAGGAGAGGCACTCCCGCCGCCGGCGCACCACCTGGTGGTCCTTGCTCTCGCGGCTGTCCACCACGTGGTCGTTGAGGTATCCGCAGTAGGGGCATTGCATCGCGCTATTCCTTCATTTTAGCAAACCGCAGCATTTCCCGCACGGGGACCCCCGCCCACCAGAAGCCGATCAGCCCCCCCAGGGCGATGGGCCCCATGCCGAGGGCGTGGCCGATGATGGCGATGGCGGTGGCCAGGTCGTAGTCCACTCCGTGGAAGACCACCAGCCCCACCTGGAAGGCCTTGTGGACCGACCCGATCCCCCCGGGGGTGGGGATGAGAAACCCCACGGCCGAGACGGCCATGAGCATGAAGGGGGTGGTCCACGGGAGCCGGAGGCCGAAGGCCAGCAGGACGCACCAGGTGTTGAGGGCGATCAGCCCCCAGATGAGGGCGGTCAGGGCCAGCGTGGCGCCCAGGAGGTGCCCCCCCCGGAGGAACTCCAGCCCCTGGCGGAAGTTCTCCACGTGGGGCCGGAGGGCCTTGGGCAGGGGGAGAGGGCGGCGGGAGCGGACCAGCCAGAAGAGGCCCCCGAAGAGGGCGAGGCAGCCGGCGATGCCGTAGGCCATGACGCGGACCAGCATCTCCAGCGAGTACTGCCCGGCGGAGGGGCGGTAGAGGAACAGATAGAGTCCGAAGAGGATCAGGAGCGCCAGGATGTCCAGGAAGCGCTCCACCACGGCGGTGGTGAGGCAGGTGACGCGGGAGAGGCCCTCCTTCGCGGCGGCGTAGAGGGGGCGGATCACCTCTCCCAGCCGTCCCGGAAGGGCGGTGGAGATGAAGTACCCCCCGAAGGTGGCCACGGTCAGGGTGGCGACGCTCGGATCGGGTTTGGCGGGGCGCAGGAGCACCTTCCAGCGCCACACCCGGACTTGGATGGAAAGGAGGTTCGCCAGCGCCCCCAGGACCAGCAGGCCCCAGTTCGCGTCCATAAGATAAGCCCCCACCTTGTCCAAGTGGGAATTGTGGATGAACAGATAGAAGATGAACAACCCCAACGCCAGGAAAAGGCAAACACTGGTAATTTTTCTCATAGTACTTGACTTTGGTATTCTATCATGGTAAGTTAAATCCAGCACTATGAGCGATTTGGCATCGCGCGGCACGATCATAATCCCACTTATGGAGGGTAGAATGCGCAAGGTCCTTACCCTTACCTGCCTGTTCCTCATGGCGGCGGGGCTGTCCATCGCGGCCGTCGAGGCGCGGCCGGCCCCGTCCATCCAGGCGTCCACCCAAACCCTGAGCTATGAGACCACCGGCAATCTCATCTGGAGCATCGACAACCCGACCTACCAGGCCACGGTGTCGGGCATCGTGGTGATCGAGGGGTGGGTCCTCTCCGAAGTGGGGGTCTCCCGGATCGACCTGTTCATCGACGGCGGCTACGTCTCCACGGCGAACATCAACATCCCGCGGGACGACGTCATCGAGCACTACCCTCAGTTCGCCGACACCCCGACGGCCCACCCGGGGTTCACGCTCGGGTTCGTGGCGGCCGACTACACCAACGGGACCCATTACCTCCACCTGGTGGTCACCGACGCCAACGACCACCAGACCACCATCGGGGAGCGCTCGGTGAGGGTGGACAACACCCTCAACCCGGCGCCCCGCGGCTACCTCGACACCCCCGAGCCGCAGGACTTCGTGGACGGCCCCTTCCCGGTCTACGGCTGGGCCGTGGACGAGAACGGGATCGACCGCATCGAGGTCATGGTGGACGGGCTGGTGGTCCAGGAGGCCATCTACGGCGGCCCCCGGCAGGACATCTATCACGCCCTCCCCATGTTCCCCTACGCGGCCCGGTCGGGCCTGATCTCCTTCATCGACTCGACGCGGTTCGAGAACGGCGCCCACCTGGTCACCGTCCGCGCCTACGACAACCTGGGACAGAGCCGCGACATCGGCGAGCGCTGGGTGACGGTCTCCAACCAGCCCGTCAACCTTCCGCCCTTCGGCATCATCGAGTGGCCCCTTCGGGACGTGATGATGGAAGGGCAGTGCGACGACACCTGCGGCGGCGCGGGCCCCTCGGGCGACCCCACCTGCTGGCATCCCCTCAACTTCATTCAGGGCTGGGCCCTCGACACCGGGGCGCGCGGCGAGCAGGGCGGCGTGGCGTTCGTCGAGCTCCTCGTGGACGGCGCCCTCTTCTTCAACACCCGCCGCGACTGCTACTACGACAACCTCCTCAAATCCTACGTGAACTGCTACGGCCTCCCCCGCTGGGATGTCCAGGAGGTCTACCCCGGCTACACCAACTCCCCCGAGGCCGGCTGGAAGTTCTGGCTCGACGTGGGCTATCTCATCAACCACATGGGCTATGTCGAGGGCGCCCACTACCTCTCCGTCCGGGCGGGCGACACCGAGGACACCGTCACCACCATCGACCAGATCCCGGTTTATTTCAAGTGCGTCTACGGCCACCTGACCAACGAGCGGCTGGCCGCCCTCGGCTACATCGACATGCCCGACGCCTACGAGTATGTCTCCGGCACCATCCGCACCGCCGGCTGGGCGATCGACTACAACTACGTGGAGTATGTCCGCATCTACGTGGACGGCGTCTTCCAGGGCTACGCGGTGTACGGCACGGAGCGCCAGGACGTGTGGAACACCATCGAGAAGTCCAACATCGGCCTCTACTCCGGCTGGTACTTCGACCTCGACACCACCCAGTTCACCGACGGCGAGCACGACCTGGTGGTCGAGGTGGTGGACGACTGGGGCGATGTCCGGATCCTCGGGGAGCGCCGCTTCATCTCCGACAACAACCCGGCCAACCCCTAAGCGCGTTTCAACCCGAACTCCAAAGGCCCTCCGGACGGAGGGCCTTTTTTTGGGTTCGTCGACCGCCGTTCGTAAGAAACAGCAACGGCATCCCTTAGGAGGCGGAGAAACGCTCTCCGCCTTTCGCACCTTCGATCTACCGGGAGAGCGGGGGATCGAGGTTCTCCAGCGCCTCCCGCGCGGCGGCTTGCTCGGCCGCTTTTTTGGACGCTCCGCTCCCCTCCCCGGCCGGGCGGCCGCCGACGAGCACCCTCACCCGGAACCGCGGGGCGTGGTCGGGCCCCTCCCCGGAGGCGGCCCGGTATTCGGGAAGCCCCAGCCCCTGCTCCTGGCACCACGCCTGGAGCAGCGACTTCGGGTCCTCCAGCAGTGCGGGATCGGCGCGGAGCGCCTCCACCTCGCCGGCGAAGCACTCGCGGACCCGCGCCCGCGCCGCCTTGGGCCCCTCCTCCAGCCAAACCCAGCCCAGCCAGGCCTCGAACGCGTCGGCCAGGTTGCCGTCCCGGTCCGCCCCTCCCGACCGACGCTCCCCCTCGCCAAGCAGCAGCTTCCGGCCGAACCCCATCCGCCGGGCCGCGGCGGCCAGGGTCTCCCGGCGCACCAGGCCGATCTTCAGCTTCGTCAGGGTCCCCTCGCGGGCGAGGGGAAAGGCCTCGTGGAGCATCTCGGCCACCAGGGCCCCCAGGACGGCGTCCCCCAGGAACTCCAGCCGCTGGTTGTCCTCGGCCAGGTGCTGTTCGTGGGCGTAGGAGGGGTGGATGAACGGGAGGCGGGGGTCCATCGGGTTCATTCTACCACCGGGCAGAGCGGGACCGCCGGACGACCATCACCTCTATGCTTCTCTTACCATCAAGGCGGCCTTGCTGCCCGGTGGCCTGTCTGTTCCGCCGATCCATTGCAACCTTTTTCACAAATTTTATGGTAAAGTATGGGTTCCCAATTTATCAAGGAGGATGCTATGCACAGGTTGGCCCTCATCGGGTTCGGCACCGTCGGTCAGGGGTTCGCCGAACTCCTGGTGAAGAAGGAAAAGGAGCTCAAGAAAAAATACGGCCTGGAGGCCAAGGTGACCGGCATCGCCGACACCCTCAAGGGCTCGGTCCTCGACCCCGGCGGCCTGGACCTCAAGAAGGTCCTGGCCTGGGTGGCCCAAGGGAAAAGCCTCAACGACTTCCCCGCCGGCGTCCGCGGCCGCGACGCCCTTTCCACCATCCAGCAGTCCTGCGCCGATATCGTCTTCGAGGCCACCTACACCGACATCAAGACCGCCGAGCCGGCCGTCAGCCACATCAAGGCGGCCCTCTCCGCCGGCAAGCACGTGATCACCACCAACAAGGGTCCCCTGGCCCTGCATTACGCCGCCCTGCGCAAGCTGGCCCTTGCGAAGAAGGCCCTCCTGATGTTCGAGGGGACGGTCATGGCCGGCTCCCCCGCCTTTGACTTCATGGATTACGGCCTGGCCGGGGCCGAAATCACCGAGATCCGAGGGATCCTCAACGGCACCACCAACTACATCCTGACCCGGATGGAGGAGGGGCTGTCCTACGAGGAGGCCCTGCGCAAGGCGCAGGAGCTGGGCTACGCCGAGGCCGTCCCGGACGCCGACGTCCTGGGGTGGGACGCCCTGGCCAAGGTGTGCATCCTGGCCAACGCCGTTTTCGGGGCCGTCATCAAGCCCGACCCGAAGAAGCTCCCCTGCGAGGGGATCACCAAGATCTCCGCCGCGATGGTCAAGAAGGCCAAGGCCGAGGGGAAGCGCTACAAGCTCATCGGCTGCGTGAAACGCGAAGGGAAGAGGGTGAGCGTCTCCGTCGCTCCCCAGGCCCTCCCCCTGACCGACCCCCTGGCCGGAGTCATGGGCAGCACCAACGCCCTCACCTATGTCAACGACTGCCTCAACGCCGTCACCGTAGTCGGCCCGGGCGCCGGCCGCAAGGAAACCGGATACGCCATGCTCAACGACCTGCTCCTGGTCCACTTCGCCCTGAAGGGGAGGAAATAGCCATGAAAATGCTCATCAACGGCCAATGGGTGAGCCGGCGGAAAAAGATCGAGGTCCGCGACCCCTGGAACAACCGCCTCATCGACACGGTCCCCGCCGCATCGAAGGCCGACGCCGCCGCCGCCGTCGCCGGCGCGGTGGAGGGGTTTGAAATCGCCAAGCGCATGACGGTCTACGACCGGGCGCAGATCCTGTTCAAAGCCGCCCGGATCGTCCAGGACGACCTGGAGGGGTTCGCGCGCATCATCGCTCGGGAGGGGTCCAAGACCATCCGGGAGGCCCGCAAGGAGGTCCGCCGCTGCACCAACACCCTCATCTGCTCGGCCGAGGAGGCCAAGCGCATCCTGGGAGAGACCATCCCCTTCGACTCCTTTCCCGGCGGCGAGAAGCGGGTCGGCTACTACTACCGCTTCCCCATCGGCGTCGTCCTGGCCATCACCCCCTTCAACGACCCCCTCAACCTGGTGGCCCACAAGCTCGGTCCCGCCATTGCCGCGGGCAACGCCGTCGTCTGCAAGCCCGCCACCGTGACTCCGCTTTCGGCCCTGAAGCTGGCCGAGGCCCTCCTCGAGGCGGGCCTTCCGCCGAAGGTCCTCTCCGTCATCACCGGCTACGGCGGCGCCATCGGCGACGCCCTGGTGCAGGACCCCCGCGTGCGGATGATCTCCTTCACCGGCGGGACCGAGGCCGGCGAGCGGATCGCGAAGATGGCGGGCATCAAGAAGATCGGGATGGAACTGGGCTCCAACTCCCCCGTCATCGTCCTCGACGACGTGGACATCGACGCGGCCGCCGAGTCGTGCGTCTCGGGCGCCTTCTGGGCCTGCGGCCAAAACTGCATCGGCGTCCAGCGCATCTACATCGACCGGAAGATTTACAAGAAGTTCCTTGACAAGTTCGTGGCCCTGACCAAGAAGTACAAGGTCGGCCCCAAGCTGGACGAGGACTGCGACATGGGTCCCATGATCAACGAGGGCGAGGCCAAGCGCGTCGAGATGTGGATCAAGGAGGCCGTGCAGAAGGGCGCCAAGATCGCCTGCGGCGGAAAGCGCAGGGGCACCGTGGTCCAGCCGACGGTTCTCACCGACGTCCCCGAGACGGCCACCATCCACCACCAGGAGGTCTTCGGCCCCGTGGTCAACCTCTACCCGGTGTCCACCCTCGAGGAAGCCATCGCCAAGGCCAACAGCGTCAACTACGGCCTCCACGCCGCCATCTTTACCAACGATGTGAACAAGGCCTTCAAGGCCGCCTACGAGCTCGACTGTGGCGGGGTCATGATCAACGACTCCACCGACTACCGCCTCGACTCCATGCCCTTCGGCGGCGTCAAGTACTCCGGCCTCGGCCGGGAAGGCATCAAGTTCTCCCTCCAGGAGATGACCGAGCCCAAAGTGGTCTCCTTCTACCTGCCGGACTGGCGGAAATAGAGCTCTTGCAGGTTACCGATTGCGCGTTCCAGTCCGGGGCGGCCGCAAGGCCGCCCCGGTTGATTTTTCCGGCCGACCTGCGCACCCGGCAGGGCGAATGCGTCCCCTTCTGGGGAGAGGAAACCGCCCTCTTCCAAATTCAATATATCGGCGGGCGAAGGACCGCCCGGGACATTTGATACAATCTCTCCATATGGCCCTTGAGCAGACGCCCCCCGACTTCAACGTCAATCGGAACAATCCCCCTGCCGGAGCGGGTCATCCGACCGTCACCCTCGACGCCGGGAGGGTGGAGGCCCTGGAGTTCGCCCCGGGGGAGACGCACTCCAGCCGCTTTCGCGTCCTGGAGCCCCTCGGCCGGGGCGGCATGGGAGCGGTGTTCCTGGTCGAGGACGCGCTCACCGGCGAAACCAAGGCCCTCAAGGCCATCCCGTTCAAGAGCATCTCCGACCTGCCGGACCTGAGCCGCGAGCTGAAGGCGGCCCACGCTGTCACCGGCGCGGGGGTGGTCCGCTACTTCGACCTCTTTGTGGATGAAGGGCGGGGGTGCCTGTTCATCACGATGGAGCGGGTGGAGGGGGAGACCCTCGAATCGGCGCTCGCGCGGAAGCCCTTCACCCCGGCGGAAGCGCTGCGCTTCCTGCGGCAGGCCGCCGCCGTCCTGCGGGAGATCCACGCCGCCGGGATCGTCCACCAGGACCTGAAGCCCTCGAACATCTTCCTCCTGCCGGACGGGGGCGTCAAGCTCGGCGATTTCGGCATCTCGCGCTTCGTGGACCAGGAGCACGGGCGCATCTCCGGCACACCGCGCTACATGGCGCCGGAGCAACGGAACCGGTCGAAGCCCGTCACCGGGAAGGCCGACTGGTACGCCCTGGGGCTGGTGCTGTGCGAGGCGCTCACGGGGGACCATTCGGGAGCGGGGATGACGCCGGTCGATCGGCGCCCGGCGCGGCCGGAGGGCCCCGTCGCGTGGGAGCGGCTCCCCCGCTCCCTGCGCGGGCTGATCCGCCGCCTGCTGGAGGAAGAACCGGAAGCCCGCTGGGGGGACCGCGAGGTGGAGCGCCATCTGCGACGCCGCGCCATCCTGCGCACCGCGGCGGCCGCGGCCCTGGCCCTGGCGATCCTTGTCCCGGCCGGGGCGTTCGCGCTCCGGCATTTCGCGGAACAGCCGGTCGAGGCGGTGGCCGCGGGCGGGGTCCTGTCGGTCCGCGGGGCCACCCGCCCCCTGTGGTCCAAAACCTTCTCCTCCCCCATCAGCCAGACGGCGGTGGAAGATCTCGACGGGGACGGCGACATGGAGGTCATGGCGGGGATGCGCCTCCGGGGGTGGGACGCCCTCCGCTCCGAACCCTTCCTCCGCCTCTTCGACGGCCGGGGAGCCGAGCTGGCGGCCTACCCCCTCCCCGCCAACCTCGGCCGCCATCCGTTGCGGGAAGAGTGGAGGCCGTTTCCTCCCGAATACTTCACGCTGACTTCGACGGGCGACCTGGACGGGGACGGCGTCCGGGAGTGGGTCGCCCGGCTGCAGAACGACCCCTATTACCCCTGCGTCACCCTGTTCCCCCCGCCGAAGGGAGCCCAGGGATACAATCCCGTCGGGCTGTGCGCCATCACCCACTGCGGCGCGCTGGAGTTCATCGGGATATGGCGCGGGAAGATGGTGTTCTGCGGCTGGAACAACCACTGGCTCCACTCCCAGGCAGTCCTGGTGGCCGACCCGCGCCGCATCCAAGGGTCGGGGATCAGCAGCGTCCCCGGTTTTTCCACCACTATGGGGATGGAGGCATACCACCTGATCGGGGACACCGACATCGTCATGCCGAGGGGCGCCGCACGGGGGGACCGCTTCGCCCTGGAGACCTCCTGGGGGGAGGTGCTGCACCGCCTCGATCCCGGCTTCGGGCTGGAGGGCCAGCCCCCCGGGGCGGCGGAGGCCTCCGTGGCCCTCATCAGAGAGGATCTCAACGTGTTCCATCAGCTTCTGGGGATGGGCAACGGGGAGGGGGCGATGGAGCGGGCGGGGCGGGCGATGGCGCGGGCGCGGGCACTCAAGCTGGCGGGACACGTCTCGCTTTTCGCGTGGTGTCGGAGCAAGGCCGCCATGGCGATGGGCCGCACCGACGAAGCGCTCGCCACCCTGGACGAGGGGATCGCGGCCAACCCCGCCCTCCAGGTGGGCCTGCGCCTGTGGAAGACCCTCGACGCGCTTCTGGCCGGCGATCCCGAGCGGGCGCTGGCCCTGGGGGAACGGCTGACTCACGAGACCTGCGGGTGGCGCGCCGTGGACATCGAACAGCTCAAGGCGTGGATGCGCGTGGTCTCCGGACGCGCCCCGGGCACCGAGGGGACGGCCGCCTGGCCGGCGGAGAGCGACGCCGCCGCCTACACCCGCCTCCAGGAGGGGTGGCTCGTCCTGCTCGCCGGGCGCGCGGAGGAGGCGCTCGGGCGCTTCGCCCGCGACCTCGACCGGCCGCGGATGGAGGAGCATGCGGCCGGGCTGCTGTTGACGGAGCGCCTGGCACAGCGGGTCCTGCCCGAAGAGCCCCGGATTCTGGCCCGCTGCGAGGCCGAACCAGACCTCCTGCGCCTGGCCCGGGCGGTCCGCGCCGGAGACCGGACGGGAGCGGAACGGGCGTGGGACGCCATCCGCGCCGACCGCCTCCACACCGCCAATTCCGCGGTGTTTTACTGCCTGCTCCGGGAGATGGGGAAGCGGTTCCCGGAGGTCCTCGGCTGGATCCGATAGCGGATGCCGTCCCCCCCTAAAGCAGGGCCGGCACGCATACAATGAAAAGCGCCCCGGCGGACCGGGGCGCTGGTCTTTCTTCCTCTGTTGACTGCGGCCTGATGCCTGTCGCCGGGCTAGGTCCTCGGGCATTTCTTCTCGAGGGCCAGCAGCACCTTGACCGCCTTGTCCTCCTCTCCCGCTTCCATGAGCTTTTTCACCAGCCCGGCGCGGGTCATCCGGGCCAGCTGGGAGAGGATCTTGAGGTGGAGGGTGTCGTGGCGCAGGCCCATCAGCACCAGCACATGGGTGGGCTTCCCGTCGGGGGCGCCCCACTGAAGGCCGTCGTGGGAGACGCCCACGAGCAGGAAGGGGCGGAGGATGTTCTTGGGGATGCGCCGGCGCGTGTGGAGGAACGCGATCCCCCCCTCGATGGCGGTGGAGACCATCTGCTCCCGCTCCTTGAGGGCGTCGAGGAAGCCCTCGGGGTCCGAGATGCAGCCGAACCGCTGGGAGAGGGTGACCAGGTGCGACAGGATGGCGTCCTTGGGCTTCTTGCCCAGGGTGAAGAAGATGCCGCCCCGGGGGATGAAATTGGTGAGCGGCACTTGCAGGAGGGTGTCGGGGAGGGTCCCCTCGTCGATATCGGCGGCGCTGAGGAGGTTGTTCTCGATCCAGGTTTCGATTTTGTCTTTCGGGAACAGGTGCTTGCCCTCCAATTCCACGAATGGGATGCGCTTGGTCCAGACCAAATTCATGATCTGTTCCTCCGTCAACCGGAGGAACGCCGCCACCTCGTTGAGCGTGAACAGGTTGGGATCCATCGGGGCCGCCTATCCGAGGGCCTGGGTTTCGTCGCGGAAGACGGGGAGGACGGTGACGAGCTTGGTGAGCGTCAGCAGGTCGAAAATCTTCTCGTTCGGGTTGAGCAGAACCAGGTCCACGCTGTCCTTCTTGGCGGTGGTGTAGGAGCGGATGATCTCGCCCAGGCCCGACGAGTCCATCGCGGTGACTTTCTCGAGATTGAGGACGATGCGCTTGGCGCCGGCTTTGAGGGAGTCCAAGACCTGGCCGCGGAGGGCGACATCCCCCTCCCCCAGCACCAGCTTGCCCTTGCAATCCAGGACATAGACCCCTTGCTCGACGCGAACGGAGATGTTCATGCGTGGCCTCCTACTTTTATCGTAATGCTCATTGTAGGGTTTCCCCCCGGTTTTGTCAACCGAGTCCTGCCCCCCTCCGCCGCCCGAAGAGGCGGTCGGAAACGCGGCGCAGCCAGCCCCGATCGTCCCGGGGCGGGAAGGGGACGGGGTCCCGGTCCTCCAACAAGGCCGCGGCGTTCTGCATCACCACTTCGGCGTCCCCGTCGCCGACCCACTCCCGCAGGACCGCGAAGGCCTTGCGCAGACCGGGATGCCTCCGCCGGGGGCTGTGGGCGTCGGAGGCGAGGATGTGGATCAGCCGGCGCCGTGCCATCCTCCGGGCGCAGGCCTGGGCGCGGGGCCCGAACCGGCCCCGGACGGCGCCGGCGGTCACCTGGAAGAGGTTCCCCTGCTCCGCGAGGCGATCCAGGAGAGCGGGGTCGTCCAGGAACACACCGTACCGCTCGGGATGGGTCACGACGGGGCGGAACCCTTCGCGGCGGAGGGCGAAGAGGGACTCTTCGATCTCGTTGGGATGGAAGAAGTCGGGGGGCTCCACCAGACAGTACCGCCCCCCGTTGAGGGTGAGGACCCGGCCGGCTTTCAGCCACCCCAGCGTCTCCGGGACCAGGTGGAGGTCCTGCCCGAGATGGACCCGCAGGGGGATGCGGGTGGAGGCCAGGGCGGCCTTGAACGCCTCAAAAACCGCCCGGACCCGCTCCACCTCGTGGAAATAAACGCCGGGATAGGCGTGAGGTGTGCAGACGAGGTCGGTGGTGCCGTCCGCCGAGGCCTGATCGGCCATGGCGAGGGCCTCGGCGGTGTCCTTCGGCCCGTCGTCGAGGCCCGGCAGGATGTGGCAGTGCAGGTCGATCACAGGGTGGCTTCCTCCTTCAGTCCGCGCGTCATGAGGGCGGCGACCGCGTCGCGCGGGGATTGCCCCTCGAAGAGGATGCGGGCCACGCCCTGGGCGATGGGGAGGTCCACCCCGCGCCGCCGCGCCAGCTCCAGGGCGGCTTCGGCGGTGAACACCCCCTCGGCGATCATCCGCATCCCTTCCGTCGCCTGGGCCAGCGTCATCCCTTGCCCCAGCCGGACGCCGACCCGGTAATTGCGGGAGAGCTCGCTGGAACAGGTGAGGACCAGGTCCCCCAGCCCCGCCAGGCCGGCGAGGGTCTCCTTTCTCCCCCCCATGGCCAGGCAGAGGCGGGTCATCTCGTGGACGGCCCGGGTGAGCAGGGCGGCCCAGGGGTTGGCGCCGTACCCAAGCCCCTTGACCATCCCCGAGGCGATGGCGTAGACGTTCTTGAGCGCCCCCGCCACCTCCACCCCCGTCCGGTCGGTGGTCCGGTAGAACCGGAACTCGGGGCCGGAGAACGCCTCCTGCAGGCGCACGGCGAATTGTTCGTCCTCGGAAGCGAACACGGCGGCGGTGGGCATGCCCGCGGCCACTTCGCGGGCGAAGGTGGGCCCCGAGAGGCAGGCGCGGGAGCCCTCCGAGGCGCCCAGCTCCTCGGCGAGCACCTCCGAGACGAGCTTCAGCGTCCCGCGCTCGATCCCTTTCGCGCAGGAGACGACGGCGCGCGGCACCCCCGCCTCGGCGACGAGGGCCCGGAGGACCGCCCGGGTGTGCTGGGCCGGCGTGACGAGGAAGACCACCTCGGCCTCCTCCACCGCCTCGGCCAGGCGGCCGGTGCACCGGATGCCGGGCGGCAGGGGGAAGCCGGGGAGGAACCAGGGGTTCTCCCCGGTCCGGACGATGAGGTCCGGCAGCTCGGGCTCGAAGGCCCACAAGGCCACCGCGTGCCCCGTCCGCCGGAAGTAGTGGGCCAGGGCCGTGCCCCAGGAGCCGGCGCCGACGACCGCGGCCCTCACCGCTCTTTCCTTCCCGTGAACTTGCGCTCCTCCCCGCGGATCAGTCGGCCGATGTTCTCCCGATGCCGCCACACGATGAGGCCGGCGACGCAGGCCGCCATGACGGCGGTCGGTTCCGGCTTCCCGAAGAGCAGGAGCAGGAAGGGGAAGCTCACCGCGGCCAGAATGGAGCCCAGGGAGACATACCGGGTGAGAAGGATCGTCCCCGCAAACACCGCGGCCGCGGCCGCGCAGGGGAGGGGGGCCAAGACGAGGAACACGCCGAGGGAGGTGGCCACCGCCTTGCCTCCGCGGAACCCCAGAAAGAGGGGGTAGCAGTGACCCAGCACCGCGCCCAGCCCCGCCGCCCCGGCGGCCAGAGGGTGAGGGTGGAAGTGAGCGGCCAGCGCCACCGGGACCGCCCCCTTGGCGACGTCGAGCGCCATGGTGGCCGCGCCGCCCGTCCAGCCGAGGGTGCGGGAGACGTTGGTGGCCCCGATGTTGCCGCTCCCCTCCTGGCGGATGTCACGGCCGGCGAAAAGGCGGGTGAGGACATAGCCGAACGGGATGGAGCCCGAGAGGTAGCCGAGGAGGGCCCACGGCAGGACGGAAAGGGTCATGTCGCCTCCGGGAAGCGCCCCAGGGGGGTATAGATCGAACCGCCCGGGGTCAGCGTGCTTTCGTAGAGGACCATCGCCGCCGCCGGGAAGGCGGGCCAGGGGACGGTCCCCAAGTTCCGGGCCACCCGCTCCGTTTCGGCCGGGAGCCAGGGGTGGCGCAGGCGGGCCAGGGTGAGGTGGACCTCGAACGAGCGCCGCTCCTTGGGAAACCCCAAGGGGACGAGCCGCTCCTCCACTGCCGCGAACAGCGCAGCCAGGGCCGGGTCCCGGCGGTAGCGGAGGATCAGGACGCGCGGCTTCCGCGCATGGGGGAAATAGCCGACTCCCTCGAAGGGGAGCGTCGCCGGGGAGAAACCGGCCGCGGCCTCCCTCAAGGCGGTCCGAACTTCCTCCAGCCGGAGGGTTTCGCCCAGGAACTTCAAGGTGATGTGCAGGTTTCCGGGATCCACCCACGAGGCGCGAAGCCCGGCGCGCCGGAGGCGCGCCAAGCATTCCGCCCAACAGGCCTGGACCTTTGGCGGTGCGGGGAGGCCGCAGAAGAGCCTCACTCGAGAGCCCTCCAGAGCAGGTCGAGGGCATACGCCACGGCCAGGGCTTGGACGCGGGGGCGGTCCCCGCCGAAGAGGAACCGCCGCGCGGTCTCCACGCAGGGGGTGGCAACGGCGATGCACACCGTGCCCACCGGCTTTTCGGCGGTGCCGCCGTCGGGCCCCGCAATGCCGGTGATCCCCACCCCCACGTCGGTCTTGAAGGCCCGGGCCGCCCCCTGCGCCATGGCCAGGGCGGTCTCGGGGCTCACCGCCCCCTTCGCCTCCAGGAGCTCCGGGGGGACGCTCAGGTGCTCCAACTTGATGGCGTTGGCGTAGGCGGTGATCCCGCCCCTGAAAACCGTCGATACCCCCGGCTCACGGACGATGCGCGCCGAGAGGCCGCCGCCCGTGCACGACTCGGCCGTGGCCAGCGTCCAGCGCTTCACCAGGAGGAGCCGCATCACCTTTCCCTCCAGCGTCTCCTCCCCCTCGCAGGCGATCCACTCGCCGACGCAACCGCGGATCTCCTCCTCCATGGCCCGGAAGCGCTCCGGGTCGGCGTGGTAAAAGTGGAGCCGCACCTCCCCCGCCCCCGCGAGGATGGTGAAATGGTCGGAGCCGAACCGACCGTAGAAGGGCTGGAGCTTCTGCTCCACCAGCGACTCCCCGATCCCCGAGAGCCGCAGGGTCTTCCTGTGCAGGGGCTTCAGGTCGAACTCCGCCAGGACCGGCGCCAGGGCGGGTTCCAGCATGGACTCGAACTCGGCCGGGACGCCGGGGAGGCACACCCACGCCTTTCCGCCGCGCCGGAACAGAATGCCGCAGGCGGTCCCTCTCGGGTTGGGAACGGCCACCGCCCCCTCGGGCAGGTGGGCCTGCCGACGGTTGGTCTCGGCCGGCTCCCGCCCCCAGCGGGCGAAGGCCGTCCGAATATCCTGCCAGAGCGCTTCGTGATAGACGAGGCGGACCCCGAGGAACTCGGCCAGCGCCTCCCGGGTCAGGTCGTCCCGCGTGGGGCCGAGCCCGCCGCTGAGGACCACGAGGGGGAAGTCGTCCAGGAAGGCCAGGAGCCGGACGATGGCGCCGCGGTCGTCCGGGACGCTGTGCCGCCCCTCCAGGGGGACATGGTAGGCCTGCAGGAAGGCGGCCAGCGCCCCCCCGTTGGTCTCCCTCGATCCCGGCCGGAGGAGCTCGCTCCCGACGGCGACGAACACGGCTCGCATCTCAGTCCAGCCCCTCGCGGAAGGCCAGGTAGTACAGCGGCTTCACCAGCGCCCCGAGGAAGCTGCCGGTGACGGTCCCTTGGAAGAGGCGGTAGAGCCGGAGAAGGCTCTCGTGGAACAGGACGAGGCCGAAGAGGAACCGCAGGCCGTTCCAGAGGCCGGCCGTCCCCGAGGCGAAGGCCCAGAGGTCGGCCACGATGATGGGGAGGGCGAGGAAGAGGTTGAGCGCGATCGAGAGCCGCACGGCCGGTACGGGCCGGTAACGCCCGAGCGCCTCCAGCTTCGCCTGGAGATCGGCGGGGAGGTACCCCCACAGGGGGGAGAAAACGAACGAGCGGTCGGAAGCCACGTTGCGGACCCGCTCCTGGAGGGGGTCGACCACGGCGAATCCCTCCCCCGCCTCTTCGGGGCGGAGGCGGACGAATTTGTACAGGTAGGACATGTGGATGCGCTGGTGGTCCGCCAGTTTGTACGGCTCGCCCTGCCACCACACCCCCTCCGGCTCCTCCCACCACGGCTTGGGGACGGGGGTGCGGGCGATGAGGAACTCCCCGGTCGTGGTGTAGTCGTCGGCCATCAGGTCGTCGGCGGCGGGATCCCGGAGGCGCCGATCAAGGAGGGCGAACGGCACACTTCCCACCGGGTCGTGCGTGGCGATGGTGAACATTAACCGCATGAACCCTTCCAAAGCGCCGGCCGCGGCCAGCAGGCCGACCCACGGCGGGAGCCGAAGCAAGCCGTTCCATCCGCTCAACCCCATGGTTCCCCCCAGGCCCCCCGCACTCAAGCCAATCCCATAGAGCACGGCCAGGGGAAAGCAGATTGCCGATTCCATCGCCGCCGACCAGAAGGTGGCCTTGCCGGGATCGAGGCCGACACTGGAACTCAGCCGTTCCTGGTGCTTGGCGGGAAGGAAGCCCAGGAGGGCCTGCAGGCCCCACGCGACGGAGGCCCTGCGCTTGAACTGGGCCTCCCGGCGGACCCGCTCCTTGAATGCTTTTTCGGCCTCGGGGCCCCACTCCACCAGCCCCCGGACGGTCTGGGATTCCTCCCAGGGCTCCAGGGAGTAGACCCATTCCTCGCCCTGCCGGACATCGCCGACCACCTCGAACAGCTGCCCCTCGATCCGGACGGCCGTCCCCGGATGGTCAGGTCTCCTCGGGCCGCCGGGACGGCGGGGGACGAAGCGGGGGTTTTCGGCGGGCAGGCGGATTTCCACAGTCATGGGCCTGGGGAGATTTTAGCACGCCCGACAGGAAATCGGATACCTAATAAATAGTGTGCTATAATGATTTTTCATCCCACATCCCCCAAAGGGACGGGATGACAGAAATGTTTTTTCAGGTTGTAGTGAGCGTTGTTGCGAATCTGCATTTTGCCTGAATGATTCCAAGGGTTTAGCATACCTTGGCATGTAATTCAGGAGGGCGGAGCGTTCCTAAAAATGGCGTTATATCACCCATTTGGATGAAGGGGAGCACGATGACCAAGCCCCTCAAAGGCATCATCCTCGCCGGCGGCGCCGGCACCCGCCTCCACCCCGTCACCAAGGGGGTGTCGAAGCAGCTCGTGCCGGTGTTCGACAAGCCCATGATCTACTATCCCCTCAGCACCCTCATGCTGGCGGGTATCCGGGACATCCTCGTCATCACCACCCCGCAAGACCAGACCGCGTTCCGCCACCTTCTCGAGGACGGCGCCCAATGGGGGCTGGACCTCCGCTACGCCGTCCAGCCCAACCCCGGCGGCCTGGCGGAAGCGTTCCTGGTCGGCGAGCCCTTCATCGGGAACGCTCGGGTCTGCCTCATCCTGGGCGACAACATCTTCTACGGCCACAACCTCACCGCCCTTCTGAAATCGGCGGCGGGACGGGAACGGGGCGCCACCGTCTTCGGCTACTGGGTCCGGGACCCCGAGCGGTACGGGGTGGTGGAGTTCGACGCGGCCGGCCGGGCCGTCTCGATCGAGGAGAAGCCCGCCCGCCCGCGCTCCAATTACGCCGTCACGGGGCTCTACTTCTACGACGAGCGGGTCGTCGGGGTGGCCAAGTCCATCGAACGGTCGGCC
Organism: uncultured Holophagales bacterium; assembly: GCA_964603505.1. Classification (GTDB taxonomy): domain Bacteria; phylum Acidobacteriota; class Thermoanaerobaculia; order UBA2201; family UBA2201; genus UBA2201. Next base: position 71,690 of record CAZRVT010000004.1, read on the forward strand.
CGGGGAGAATTGGAGATTACCGACGTCAACCGGCGCTATCTGGAATGGGGCGACCTGTCGGTGGAGATGCTGGGGCGCGGCTACGCCTGGCTCGACACCGGCACCCACGCCTCCCTCCTCCAGGCCTCCAATTTCGTCCAGGTGGTGGAGGAGCGGCAGGGGCTCAAGATCGCCTGCGTCGAGGAGATCGCCTGGCGGATGGGCTACATCGACGACGCCCGCCTCGAGGCCCTCGCGGCCCCGCTGGCCAAGAACGAATACGGGCAATACCTGCAGGCCCTCCTCAAGGCGCCGCGTCAGATCCTGTAGCGCATTGGCCCCTGGAGCGGCCTCATTTCAATGAGGCCGGGTCGAGGACAAGAAACCAGAGACCCATCAGTCCATGACTATTTATAAAGACAAAACGGTTTTGGTGACCGGCGGCGCCGGGTTCATCGGCTCCCACCTGGTGGACGGCCTCCTGGAGGCCGGGGCCCGGGTGCGGGTGATGGACAACCTCGCCACGGGCAAGAAAGCGAACCTGACCCACTGCCTGGACCGCATCGAATTCCTCGAGGCCGACATCCGGGACTTCGAGGCCTGCGGGCGCGCCGTCGCGGGGTGCGAGATTGTCTTTCATCAGGCGGCCCTGGGGTCGGTGCCCCGCTCCATGGAGCACCCGGAGCTCTCGCTGGACGTCAACGTCCGCGGCACGCTGAACATCTTCACCGCCTGCCGCAACGCCGGGGTCCAGCGCGTGATCTATGCCTCGTCCTCCTCCGTCTATGGGGACTCGGAACGGCTTCCCAAGGTGGAGGGGGAAGAAGGGACGCCCCTCTCCCCTTACGCCTGGTCCAAACAGGCGAACGAGGAGTTGGCCGCCGTGTTCCACCGCTGCTACGGCATGGACCTGATCGGCCTCCGCTACTTCAACGTCTTCGGCCCCCGACAGGACCCCGAGGGGGCGTATGCCGCCGTCATCCCCCGCTTCTTCAAGGCGGCCCTCACCGGCCGGGCCCCGGTCATCTTCGGCGACGGCGAGCAATCCCGCGACTTCACCTTCGTCGGGGATGTGGTGGCCGCCAACCTGGCGGCGGGGGGGGCGGAGGGCCCGGCCTGGAACCGCCCCTACAACATCGCCGGAGGGCGCCGCGTGAGCGTCCTCGACCTCGCCCGCGCCGTGGTGGCCGAGGCGGGCCGGTCGGTGGAGCCGGAGTTCGGGCCGCCGCGGCCCGGGGACGTCAAGCATTCCCTGGCCGACATCACGGCGGCCCGCGACCGGCTCGGATTCACCCCCGCCGTGTCCTTCGATGAGGGATTGGCCCGCAGCGCCGCCTACTATCGGAGCATCGTGGATTGAACTACTCCACCATCTTCCGGACCCTGCACGACGCCGGCGTCCGCTATGTTTTGATCGGCGGAATGGCCGTGGTGTTGCACGGCCATCCCCGCTTCACCCAGGATATGGACATCGTCCTGGACCTGGAGCCCGCCAATGCGGAGCGGTTCCTGGCATGCATGGAGACGATGGGGTTCGCCCCCCGGATCCCCGTGCCCGCTTCCGCGTTCCTGGATCCACTCCAACGCGATGCGTGGATCCGCGAGAAGAACCTGAAGGCCTTTGCCTTCCTCTGCCGAGAGGACCCGTTCTTCGTCGTGGATGTCCTGTTGACGATCCCGTTCGCAAGCGTCCCTGCCGTCCGCATGGAAGCCGCGGGGGTTCCGGTCTCCGTCATCGACCGCCCAACGTTGATCCGGATGAAGAGAGCCACCGGCCGGACCCAGGACCTGGCGGATGCCGAGGCGCTGGAAAGCGCAGAATGAGCGCTCCTCTTCTGACCCTGGAGCGCCTGCAGGAGTGGGTCCGCCAGACGCAGTCGGCCGCCGTCTTCTGGCAGGCCTTTGTCGCCAAGGGCCGGGAAACCCCTAACTTGCGATTATGGGTCGCCCGGGTCCGCGCCGGCCGTTCCGAAGCCGATCTCGCCGCGCAGCTGGGCCTGGAGCCCGACGATTACAAGCGGCTGGAGCGGAACGGGGAACCCATCCCCTCCGAAGTGATGCGGACAGCCGCTGCCATCCTGGGCACCCCTCTGGCCTGGCTGCAATGCTCGTCGGAAGGGCTCCAGCAAGCCGACCTCTTCGGCAACCCGCTCAAGCCGAGCGGCCAATGACGTCCATCCCCCCCACCATCGCTCAAGGATCTATGATGGCCCACCAAGGACTGTTTCCATGGCTAACTTCGCGTTGATCGGCACCGCCGGCTACATCGCCCCGCGCCATCTGAAGGCCATTGCGGACACGGGCAACCGCCTGGTGGCCGCCACCGACCCGCACGACAGCGTGGGCATCCTGGACCGTTTCTTCCCCGACGCCGCGTTCTTCACGGAGATCGAGCGGTTCGACCGCCACCTGGAGAAACTGCGCCGCAAGGATGAGGACGGGCGGGTGAAATTCGTCTCCATCTGCTCCCCGAACTACCTGCACGACGCCCACATCCGCCTCGCCCTGCGGGTGAAGGCCGACGCCCTCTGCGAGAAGCCGCTGGTCATCAACCCCTGGAACCTCGACGCCTTGGAGGACCTGGAGCACGAGACCGGCCACCGGGCATGGACCATCCTCCAGCTCCGCGTCCACCCCGCCCTCACGGCGCTCAAAGAGCGCCTCGACGCGGCGGGGGGCGGCCGCAAGGCGGACATCGTCCTCTCCTACATCACCCGCCGGGGGGCCTGGTACCACGCCTCCTGGAAGGGCTCCGAGGAGAAATCGGGCGGCCTCGTCATGAACATCGGGGTCCACTTCTTCGACATGCTCCTCTGGCTCTTCGGGGCGGTCGAGTCGAGCACCGTCCACCTCCGCCGGCCCGATAAGCTGGCCGGGGCCCTCGAGCTGGAGCGGGCCCGGGTGCGGTGGTTCCTCTCGGTGGACGCCGGCGACCTTCCTCCCGAGGCCGCGGCGAAGGGCGCCTCGGCCTTTCGCTCCATCACCGTCGACGGAGGCGAGATCGAATTCACGGAGGGCTTCACCGACCTCCACACCCGCGTTTACGAGCGGACCCTGGAGGGCAAGGGCTTCGGCATCCGCGACGCCCGGCCCTCCATCGAATTGGTCCACCAGATCCGCCGCGCCGATCTCTCCACCGACCGTTCCCTTCTTCACCCCTATTTGACCAAGGCCTAAGGACAGGTATTGCAACGGCCACGGACTACAGCCAAAGGACCAAGGACAGTTTTGGACGACCCCGGACAACGGACTACCGACAAAGGACAGGTAAGGGATATGACTTTCTTCGTTCACGCATCCTCCTTCATCGACGATCCGGTAACGATCGGCGAGGGCACCAAGATCTGGCACTTCTGCCACATTCTGAAGAACACCCGCATCGGCGCGAACTGCATCTTCGGGCAGAACTGCATGGTGGGCCCCAACGTCACCATCGGAGACCGGGTCAAGGTGCAGAACAACGTCAGCATCTATGACGGCGTGGTGCTGGAGGACGACGTCTTCTGCGCTCCCTCCATGGTCTTCACGAACGTCATCAACCCCCGGGGATTCATCGAGCGGAAGCAGGAGTTCAAGAAGACCCTGGTCAAGCGGGGCGCCACCCTCGGCGCCAACTCCACCGTCGTCTGCGGCCACACGATCGGCCGCTACGCCCTCGTCGGCGCGGGGGCCGTGGTGGTCGACGACGTCCCCGACTACGCCCTCATGCTCGGCGTCCCGGCCAGGCGGAAGGGATGGGTCTGCAAATGCGGGGTCACCGTCAAGGGGGCGCGGGACGGGGCCGAGATTGCCTGCGCCTCCTGCGGCTCCCGCTACCGGCCCCAGGGGGAGAGGCTGACCGTCCTCGAGGAGAAGATCTGACCCGATGGTCATTCCTCTGCTGGACCTGAAACGCGAATACGATTTCCTGAAGGCCGACATCGATGGCGCCCTGGCACAGGCCATGGCCCACCAGCACTGGATCCTCGGCCCCGAGGTTCAGGAGCTGGAGCGTCAGGTCGCGCAGTACATCGGCGTCCCCCACGCCATCGGCGTGGCCTCCGGTACCGACGCTCTCCTCCTGGCCCTTCGGGCCCTCGCTTTCAAAACCAAAGGGAAAGAATTCTTCGACCAGGACGACGAGATCGTCACCACCCCCTTCACCTTCGTCGCCACGGCCGACACCATCCTGCACGCCGGGGCCACCCCCGTCTTCGCCGACATTCAGCCGGACAGTTTCAACCTGGACCCCAAGCAAGTCGAAAAGGCCATCACGCCCCAGACGGTCGGGATCATCCCGGTCCACCTCTACGGCCAGGCCTGTGATATGGATTCCCTTCTGGCCCTGGCGAAGAAGCACGGACTCTTCATCCTCGAGGACTGTGCCCAGGCCTTCGGGGCGGAATACAGGGGGCGCAAAGCCGGCGCCATAGGCGACATCACCGCGTTCTCCTTTTTCCCCTCCAAGAACCTGGCCGCCTTCGGCGACGCCGGCATGATCGCGACGGCCGACCACGACCTGGCCGAACGCGTCGGCGGGCTCCGCAAGCACGGCGGCAAAGACAAGTACAATGTCGAATTCCTAGGCTACAACTCTCGCTTGGACACCCTCCAAGCCGCCATTCTGCTGGCCAAGATCCCCCACTTGGACGGCTTCAACCGTCGCCGCCGAGCGATCGCCGCCGCCTATTCGGAAGCGTTTTCAGCCCTGCGATCCGTCGTCCCTCCGGCCGAAGGCCCCTGGGGGACCCATGTCTTCCACCAGTACACGCTCCGGGTCCGGAACGGCCGGCGGGACGACCTGGCGAAGCACCTCAAGGCTCAGGGCGTGGACTCGGCCGTGTATTATCCCATCCCGCTTCACCGGATGAAGCTGATGGACGGCCGGTGCCGTTGCTCCGGCCCCCTCCCCCACGCCGAGGCCGCCGCGGCGGAGGTCCTCTCCCTTCCTGTGGAGCCCCTGCTCACCCCCGACGAGATCGGAGCCGTCTGCGCCGCCGTGCGCTCGTTCGCATGAAGATCATCACGGTGCTGGGGGCGCGCCCCCAGTTCGTCAAGGCGGCGGTCGTCACGCCCGCCTTGAAAGAGGCCGGGATCGACGAGGTGCTGGTGCATACCGGCCAGCACTATGATTGGGAAATGTCGGCGGCCTTCTTTCAGGGACTCCACCTCCCCGAGCCCGCATACAACCTACGGGTCGGATCGGGGCCACACGGCGCCCAGACCGGCCGGATGCTGGAGGCCGTGGAGGAGGTGCTCTGCCGGGAGCGTCCGAACGCGGTGCTGGTTTACGGCGACACCAACTCCACCCTCGCGGGAGCCCTGGCGGCCGCCAAGCTACACCTCCCCGTTGCGCATGTCGAGGCCGGTCTTCGCTCCTTCAACCGGCGGATGCCGGAGGAGGTCAACCGGGTCCTGACGGACCACCTGTCTGTCTTGCTCTTCGCCCCAACCGCTGCCGCGGTCCGCAACCTCGAAGCCGAGGGGATCCGAGAAGGCGTCGTGCGGACAGGGGACGTGATGCAGGACCTCGTGCGAAGCATCGAAGGCCTCCTCGGCGAGGCGTGGGCGGAGACGGCGGCGCGGCACGGTCTGCGCGCGAAGGCGTTCGCTCTCGCCACTATCCATCGGGCCGAAAACACCGACGACCCCCATTGCTGGGACGGGATCACCCGCGGCCTGGCCGCGGTGGCCGCCGCGGGCCTGGAGGTGGTGTGGCTCGCCCACCCCCGCACCCGGCCCCTCGTCCAGGGGCTCCATCTCCCAGGGGTCCGGTTGCTGCCCCCCCTCCCATACCTGGAAACGCAGGCCCTCGTCAGGAACGCGCGGGTGGTGCTCACGGATTCCGGAGGTCTCCAGAAGGAAGCCGCTTTCCACGGCACCCCTTGCGTCACCCTGCGCCTCGAAACCGAATGGACCGAACTCGTCGAAGCGGGCGTCAACCGGCTGGCGGGGGCCGACGCCCGCGTTATCGCGGATTCGGCCCTGGGGGCCGCCTGGCCCCCGGCCGGTCTTCCCGCGGAACTGTACGGGCCCGGGGGTTCCGGCGGGGCCATCGCCCGGGCCCTGGCGGGAGCCGGCTTCGGCCGCCCGGACCACACCGACACCAGCGAGGAAGGAAAAGGACCATGCTGACCGACAAGACCGTCCTGATCACCGGAGGAACCGGGTCCTTCGGGAAAAAGTTCACCGAGATCGTCCTGAGGGAGCACCGGCCGAGGAAGCTCATCGTATTCAGCCGCGACGAGCTGAAGCAGTATGAGATGCAGGAGGCCGGCTGGTCGGTCCAGAACTACCCAGCCCTCCGGTTCTTCATCGGGGACGTGCGCGACAAGGAGCGGCTCCTTCGCGCCTTCCAGGGTGTGGACATTGTGATCCATGCCGCCGCCCTCAAGCAGGTCCCGACCTGCGAATACAACCCCATCGAGGCGGTGGCCACCAACGTGGATGGCGCGAAGAACATCATCAACGCCGCGCTCGACATGGGCGTGGGCAAGGTGCTGGCCCTCAGCACCGACAAGGCCGTCAATCCCGCCAATCTCTACGGCGCCACCAAGCAGGTGGCCGAGAAGCTGTTCGTCCAAGCCAATGCCTACAGCGGGCTGGGGCCGACCCGCTTCGCCTGCGTCCGCTATGGGAACGTGGTCGGGAGCCGCGGCAGCGTCGTCCCGCTGTTCCTGCGGCAAAGGGAAACCGGCCGGGTGACCATCACCGACCCCCGCATGACACGCTTCTGGATCACGCTCGAGCAGGGGGTCCGGTTCGTCCTCCGGTCCATCGAGCGGATGCACGGCGGCGAGGTGTTCGTCCCCAAGATCCCCAGCACCAACATCCTGGACCTGGCGGAGGCCATCGCCCCCGGATGCGTCCGCGAAATCATCGGGATCCGCCCCGGGGAGAAGCTCCATGAGGTGCTCGTCTCCGAGGACGAGGCCCGTTCCGCCCTCGAGTTCGACGATTCCTTCGTAATCCAGCCCGAACACCCCTTCTGGTCCCTGCGCGACACCAACCATACGGACGGCCGCCCGTGCCCCGACGGCTACCGCTATTCCAGCGACGCCAACCCTCAGGTCTTGTCCATCCCGGACATCCGGGCCCTGACCGGCGTCCATTAGCATGACCGGCCTCCGACCCCTTTCCTACGGCAGGCAGTGCATCGAGGCGGACGACCTCCTCGCGGTGGAGGAGGCCCTTCGCTCCGACTGGCTGACTCAGGGGCCCGCGGTGCCCCGGTTCGAGGAGGCGCTCGGCGCTCTTCTCGGCGCGAGGCATGTCACGGCGGTGGCCAACGGCACGGCCGCCCTCCACCTGACCGGTCTCGCCCTCGGATGGAAGCCGGGGGACCTGGTCCTGACCGTCCCCCTCACCTTCCTCGCCAGCGCCAACTGCATCCTTTACGCCGGCGCGGAGCCCGGCTTCGTGGACGTCGACCCGCGCACCTACACCCTCTGCCCGGACCGGTTGGAGTCCCGCCTGAAGGAACTGACGGCGCGGGGCCGTCGGGTGAAGGCCGTGGTGGCGGTGGATTACGCCGGCCACCCCTGCGATTGGCCGGCCCTGCGGTCCCTGGCCGACCGGTACGGGTTCCATCTGGTCGCGGACGCCTGCCACGCCCTCGGGGCGCGCTATGCGGGGGACGCCGGCTATGCGGCGAAGTATGCCGACTGCGCCGTCCTGAGCTTCCATCCTGTCAAACACATCACCACGGGCGAGGGGGGGGCCGTCGTCTGCGCGGATCCGGGCGTAGACGAGGCTCTCAAGACCCTTCGCTGCCACGGCATGACCCGGGACCCGGGACGTCTCGAACGCAACGACGGCCCCTGGTACTACGAGATGCACGCCCTCGGCTTCAATTACCGCATCACGGACCTCCAGTGCGCTCTGGGGCTTAGCCAGCTGGCCAAACTGGACCGGTTTCTCGGCCGCCGGCGAGAGATCGCCGCCGCCTACGACCGCCTCTTCGCCGGCGACGACCGGTTTACCGTGCCCTGGGTCGCCCCGGGGGTGGACCACGCCTATCACCTTTATCCCCTGCAGGCCGACTTCGTCCGATCGAAACGGACGCGCGCGGAGGCGTTCGGGTTCCTGAAGGAGCGGCAGATCCACTGCCAGGTCCACTACATCCCGGTCCACCTCCAGCCCTACTACCGGAAGCGGTTCGGATTCGCCCCCGGGCTCTGCCCGGTGGCCGAGGCCTTTTATGCGCGCGAGATCAGCATCCCCATGCATCCCGGCCTGGACGAGGACGACCTGGTCCGGGTTCACCGGTGCCTGACGCAAGCCATAGGATGAGCTTGCCCCTCACCCTCGGTACGGCCCAACTGGGCATGCCCTACGGCGTGGCCAACACCACCGGCCGGCCCGACCGGTCCGCCGCCCTCGGCATCTTGGCCGAAGCCCTGCGCCTGGGGATCACCTCGTTCGACACCGCCCCGGTGTACGGCGATGCGGAGGAGCTCCTGGGCGAGTTCACGGCCGGACTGCCGGCGGGGCCGCCGATGGAGATCGTCACCAAGGTCCCCCCCCTAGAACTGCGGCACGATGCCGCTCCGGAGGAGGCGGTCGGCCGGATGCTGGAGGCGGTGGAGCGCTCCCGCAGCCGGTTGCGGCTGGCCCGCCTGGGGACGGTCCTCTTCCACCGGGCCTCCGATTTCGCCTGGCGGGACCGCCTCCTGCCGGCGGCCCTGCTGGAGCACGGCGCCGCCGGTGCGGTGGGTGTTTCGGTGTACTCTCCCTCCGAGGCGCTCGACGCCATCGCATGGGAGGGGACCGCCGCCCTTCAGGTCCCCACCAACCTCCTGGACCTGCGCTTCATCCGCGCGGGGGTGTTCGAGCGCGCCGCGGCCCGCGGGGTGCGGGTCTTCGTCCGCAGCGTCTACCTGCAGGGGCTCCTCCTGATGCCGGCCCCCGCCGTCCCGCCGCCACTCCGCCAAGTGGTGCCGCTCCGGGAGCGCGCGCTGGCCCTGACCGAGGAGGACTCGGTGGCGACCGCGACCTTCGCCCTGCTCAAAGCCCTACCCGGCTCACCGCCAATCATCGTTGCGGCGGAGCGGCTGGAACAACTCCGCAACACCGTTTCGGCCTACGCGGCCGCGGTGGCACTGCCTCCATCGCCATTCACCCGCCTGCTCGATGACTTGGGAACGGTGCCCGAGCGAATCGTTAACCCCTCCTTGTGGGCGCAGGGATGAACGATGAAAGCCGTCGCGATCATCCAGGCGCGCATGACCTCGACCCGACTGCCCGGAAAGGTCTTGGCGGACCTGGGGGGCCGGCCCCTGCTAGCCCGGGTCGTGGAGCGGGCCCGGCTGGCCAGGACTTTGGCGGAGGTCGTCGTGGCGACAACCGTGAACACCACCGACGATCCGGTGGCGGCGCTGTGCGCGTCACTCGGTCTCCCCTGCTTCCGGGGGAGCGAGGAGGACGTGCTTGACCGGTATCATGGGGCCGCCGGGGCCCACGGCGCGGACCCCGTGGTGAGGATTACCGCCGACTGCCCTCTTCTTGATCCCGCGGTCGTGGACCGAGTGATGGGTGCATATATCGAGGGAGGATGCGATTACGCCTCCAACACCCTCCACCGCAGCTACCCCGACGGTCTCGACACGGAGGTCTTCTCGTATGCCGCCCTGGACACGGCCTGGCGCGAGGCCCGGCTGGCTTCCGAGCGCGAGCATGTAACGCCTTTTATCTGGAAGAACCCAGCACGGTTTCGGATACGGCAGGTCGTCCAGCCCCGCGACCTGTCCGCCCTTCGATGGACGGTGGACGAGCCGGCCGATCTGGCGTTCGTGCGGCAAGTCCAAGCGCTCCTGCCGGAAGGCGCGACGTCGATGGAGGCTATCCTAGAGGTTCTCGCCGCCCACCCGGAACTCGCCGGTCTAAACGCCAACGTCAAAATGAACCAGGGATACAGGAAGTCCCTGCAAAACGACCACCCCATCCGCTAACGCGGATGGCCACCAGGAGAGCCCATGAGACGGAAGTCCAACAATCTGGAGAAATCGCAGGCGCTGTTCAAGAAAGCCGAGTCGCTCATCCTGAACGGCACTCAACTCTACAGCAAGATGCCCAGCGTGGGCGTTCGAGGCGTCTCGCCCGTCTATTTCGTCCGTGGGCAGGGCGCCCGCGCCTGGGACCTGGAGGGGAACGAGTACATTGACTTCACCATGGGCCTCGGCCCCTGCATCCTTGGATACAACCACCCCACGGTGAAGGCCGCCGTTCTGAAGCAGCTAGAGAGCGGTCCGATCTTCTCCCTTCCGCACCCCATTGAAGTGGAATGCGCCGAAGCCATCCACGCCGCGGTCCCGTGCGCCGAAAGGGTCCGGTTCCTCAAGACCGGTTCCGACGCCACCCAAGTGGCGGTACGCATCGCCCGAGCGTTCACGGGGCGGGAAAAGGTGATCCGGGGGCATTACCACGGGTGGCACGAGTGGTGCATCGCCGGCACGGCCAAGGACGGCGGCATCCCGCGCACATACCGCGACTACGTCTTCGAAGCCCACTACAACGATCTCATGGAATACGAAGATCTGTTCAAGAAGTATCCTGGCCAGATCGCTGCCGCCATCCTGGAGCCGGTGGAGTTCGAGGAGCCCCGGAACAACTTCCTGCAAAAGCTCAAGGAGCTCTGCCACGCCAACGGCGCCCTCCTCGTCTACGACGAGGTGGTGACCGGGTTCCGCTTCCACCTCGGCGGCGCCCAGGCCCACTTCGGGGTGGTCCCCGACATCGCCGCCTTCGGCAAGGGGATGGCCAGCGGCTACCCCTTAGCCGCCGTGGCGGGCCGCGCGGAAGTGTTCGAGAGGGTCAAGGACAAGATCTTCGTCTCCTCTACCTTCGGGGGCGAAACGCTCTCGCTCGCGGCCTGCATCGCCACCATCGAGGTGATGCGCTCTGAGCCGGTGCACGAACGCCTCTGGACCGTCGGCCGGCGGTTGCGGGACGGGTTCAATGAGCGGGCCGCCCGGGTCGGCAGCGCCATCCGGTGTATCGGGCTGGGCCCCCGCCTGGGGTTCGATTTCAAGCCCTCGTCGCCCTGCGACTCCACCCATCTCAAGACCCTCTTCATGCAGGAGGTGATCAAGCGGGGCGTCTTCTTCGTATGGAACATGCTCCCCTCCAGCGCGACGACCGACGCCGATGTCGTGGAGGCGCTCGACGCGTTCGGCGAGAGCCTGGAGATCTGCTCCGCCGCCGAACGGGCCGGCGACGTCGCGGGGCGCCTCGAAGGTCCCCCTCCCATCACGGTCATCTGAATCAACCCGCCCGATTGCCCCCCCCCTTCTCGCCCCGCCTCCTCGTTCGAGCCGACGCCGGTCCCGCCGTAGGGGCCGGCCATGTCATGCGGTGCCTGGCCCTTGCGCAGGCCTGGGCGGCCCAAGGGTGGCCCGTGTGCTTCGCCTGCGCCGCCCTTCCGGAGGCGCTGGCGGACCGGCTGAAAACCGAGGGGTTTCCGGTCCGCCGCCTCTCGGCCGCCCCTGGGGGGCCGGAAGACCTCGCGACCACCGTGGAGGCCGCCCGGACAGCGGGCGCCACCCACGCCGCTATCGACGGATATCACTTCGGTCCGGAGTTCGCCCCGGCGCTTCGGGAGGCGGGCCTGAAGGTTCTGGAGGCGGACGACTGCGCCCCGTCCCGCCCCTTCACCCCCGATTGGCTCCTCAACCAAAACCCGCACGCCGCGGCCGACCGGTATCCCCTGCGCGGCGAGGCGACCCGCCTGCTCCTCGGCACACGATACGCCCTGCTCCGCCGGGAGTTCTGGCGCTTCCGGGGGACGGAACGGAAGGTCCGGGAGCGGGCGGGGCGCGTCCTCGTCACGCTCGGCGGCGGGGATGCGGGCGGCCTGACGGTCTCGGTCATCGAGGCCCTCTCGACCGCGGCCGGCGACCGCTTAGAGGTGACGATCGTCGCCGGGCCGGCCGGCGCCCCTGAGGAACCGCTGCGCGTTTCCGTCGCTCGCTTGGGGGCATGTGCCCGGATCGTGCACTCCCCGCCCAATATGGCTGACCTAATGGAATGGGCGGACCTAGCCGTCACCGCTGCCGGCTCCACGGTTTGGGAGTCGGCGCTCGCCGGTCTCCCCTCCGTCGTGTTGGTCATTGCCGATAACCAAGAGGAGGTGGCCCGGAGCGTCGCCTCGGCGGGCATGGCAGTGAACCTCGGGCGCGCCGCGGCAGTCGACGGATTCCAGCTGGCTTCCACGGTCCGCACCCTGCTTGACGATCCAGACGCGCGGGCCGCCATGGCCGCGGCGGGAAGAAAGATGATCGACGGGCACGGCCAGGACCGCGTGGCCGCCGAAATGGCGGGCGTGCCGGTCTGGCTGAGGCCGGCCCGCATCGACGATTGCGAGTGGATTTGGAAGCAGGCCAACGATCCTGGCACGCGTGCGAACTCCTTTTCCACCGATCCCATCCCCTGGGAAACCCACCAGCGCTGGTACGCCGACCGCCTGCGCGACTCGGACTGCCTGCTCCGGGTCGCCTTCGACCGCGAAGACCGGCCCGCGGGCTATCTCCGCCTAGATCTCCAGGGACGGGAGGCGACTATCTCCGTCTGCGTCGCCAGCGAGCGGCGGGGCGAGGGGCTGGGCCGCCCAATGATCGAAGCGGCCGCGCGGTGGCTGTTTGCCGGACGACCGGCGGAGCTCATCCACGCTTACATCCGACCGGAAAACCTGCCGTCCATCAAGGTTTTTTCGGCGGCCGGGTTCCGTTCGGCCGGGACCGCGGTCGTCAAGGGCATCGAAGCCCTTCACTTCACTCTGAGCCGGGCAAACGGGGGTTGAGGGTGGGATTTTTGATCGGTCGCAAGCCCATTGGCGGCGGACGAACCTGCATCATCGCGGAGCTGTCCGCCAACCATAACCACGACATCGAGGAGGGCGTCCGACTGGTCCGGGCGGCGGCCGGGGCGGGGGCGGATGCCGTCAAGTTCCAAACCTATACCCCCGACACCCTGACCATCGACTGCGACGCTCCCCCCTTCCGAATCGGCAAGGGCACCCTGTGGGAGGGGAAAACGCTTTACCGGCTCTACGGCGAGGCCTACACCCCGTGGGAGTGGCATCCCCGGCTGAGGGATGAGGCGCTCGCGGCCGGGCTCGAATGGTTCTCGACCCCGTTCGACGCCACGGCCGTGGATTTCCTAGAGGGGCTGGACGCGCCGGCTTATAAGATCGCTTCATTCGAGATCGTGGACCTCGATCTGGTCCGCCGCGTCGGCGCCACGGGCAAACCGGTCATCATGTCCACCGGCATGGCTACCCTGGAGGAGATCGACGCGGCGGTGGCTGCCGCCCGAAGCGCGGGGTGCCGCGACCTGGCCCTCCTCAAGTGCACCAGCGCCTATCCCTCCCCCGTCGGGGAAATGAACCTGCGCACCATCCCGGCCCTAATCGAGCGGTACCGGGTCCCCGTCGGCCTTTCCGACCACACCCTCGGCATGGAAGCCCCCATGGTGGCGGTGGCCCTCGGGGCCACCATCATCGAGAAACATTTCACCCTCTCCCGGGCCGTCACGGGTCCCGACAGCGCGTTCTCGCTGGAGCCGGACGAGTTTGCGGCCATGGTCCAGGCGGTCCGGCTGGTGGAGGAATCCTTGGGTTCCGTCCGGTTCGAGCCGACCGAGCACGAGCGGGCGTCCTTGGCCTTCCGCCGGTCCCTCTTCGTGGTCCGGGACATGCGCGCGGGGGAGCCCTTCACGCGGGAGAACGTCCGCTCCATCCGCCCCGGCCACGGTCTTCCCCCCCGACATCTGCCGGAAATCCTCGGCCGGCGAGCGAACCGGGACATTCCCCGCGGCACGCCGTTGGCGTGGGATCTGATCCAACCATAACCCCTATCCTGGAGGCCCCCTTGAACGACATTCGAACGATGGAAATGGAATCGCACTTCATCGAAGGCGAATGGTTGTACCTCCGAGAACTGCGGCCATCCGATGTTGAGGGCAACTACTATCGGTGGATGAACGACCCTGAAGTCACCCGGCACTTGGAGAGCCGGTTCTTTCCCCAGAGCTTGGAAGACCTTCGGAATTACGTAAAGGCGGCTCAGGAGCGGCGAGACAGTGTTCTCTTCGCGATCGTTCTCAAGAACGGCCTCCGGCACATCGGCAACATCAAGCTGGGGGGCATCCACTGGATCCACCGCAGTGCGGATGTCGGCCTCCTGATCGGAGAAAAGGATTGTTGGGGCAAGGGCTATGCCACAGAAGCGATCCGCCTGGTCACAGCATATGCCTTCAACACGCTCAATCTCCGCCGTCTTGTCGCCGGATGTTATGACGCCAACGGCGGCTCGGCGAATGCCTTCCTGAAAGCGGGATGGAAAGAGGAGGGCCGGCGAGAGAGCCGCTATTTCTGCCAGGGGCATTACTGCGGGGAGATCCTGCTGGGGATCGTCCGCCCGTAAAGGAGCGTTGGCCCCCTTGCATGAATGAGCGGCGCCTCCCCTTCAGGCCCTTGCCATGGCTGACGTTCTTGTGGGCCGTGTATTATATTTGTGTCTTCACCTTCGGCCGGTACGAGGATCTAACCCGTCAGGTGATCTGGATCGGCGGCGCCGTCGCCGGCGCCGCCACGCTGTTCGCATGCCGACGCTGGCGGTTCATCATCCCACGAGAGGCCTGGTGGCTCATCGCCTTCGTCCTGTGGACTCTTCCGGGGGGGATGCTGAACGTCAGCATGCGCGACTTTATCTACTTCGAGCGATTGCTCATCCAATTCATCGTCATTGTCGTTCTGCTTTCCATGGCCCTTCGCCGCGGCGGCGGGATGAACTGGCTGTACGGCTCGTTCATCGCGACGGCGGCTTTCCACATCCTCATCATGCCCGACTTCAGCACCATGGACCTCGTACGGGGAATGTCGGCAGAGACCCGGCGGGCGGCCCTGGGGGGCGGGGAGAATACCTTGGGATGGTACGGTTTCATGGGCGCCTTAGGCGCCGTCGTTCTCCTGGGGACGCGGATGAGCGTCTGGCTCAAGGCCGCGGCGGCGGCGGGAGGGCTCCTGAGCCTCTATGCCATCATGGTTTCCGCGTCGCGCGGGGCCTTCATTTCGTTCGCTCTCTGCGTGGTAATCTGGCCCGTCCTGTGCGCGGGAGCCCGCCTGCGAAGAAAGTGGCTGGTCGTCGTGATCCTGGCCTTGGTGGCAGTGGGGACGCGGTATTTCATGCAGAACATCTACTCCGGCTCTTATTTGAGCAAAAGGATCGGCGACACGGCGCGAGAGCAGTATCAGGAAAACAGCCGCCTCCGCCTGCTCACCACGGCGATCCGGATCGGTTTCGAACATCCCATTTTCGGTGTTGGGCTGGGACAGTTCGGCCGGGTGTCCGGGACGATGTCCTATACCCATACGGAGGGGGCGGAGCTGTGGGCCACCACCGGGATCGTGGGGTTCGGCCTCTTCATGGCTATGTACGTCGCCGCCTGGCGCCGCCTGACGCGCAGCCTGCGCCACCTCCGGGACCTGCAGGTGCGCTACCAGGTCAACTGCGCGCGCATGACCCTGATCATCCTGGTTATCTCGGGCCTTCTGTTCAAACCGCACTTCCTCAACATCTCGTCCAATTTCTTGGTGGCCATGATCGTGGGCGTCGGCCTGTGGGGCGACGACCTCGCCCGGCGGGAGGCCCAGCGCGGGGCCCCTGCCGCTCCGTCCCTTTGCCCCGAGGGACTACCCCGCGGCTGAGCCCCTGCCCCGCCCCGCTCCCTGCATGCGCGTCCTCAAGAACATGGCGATCTACATGGGGGGCAGTATGGCCAACCAACTCGTGGCCCTGGTCGTCCTCCCCATCCTCACCCGGTACCTTTCCCCCGGGGAATACGGCTCCGTAGCTCTCTTCACGGCGTTCGTGGGGTTCGCGGCCCCGGTAGTGGGCATGTCCATGAAGACCCATATTGCCCGAAACTTCTTCAAGGTGACCCGCGAGCGGATGGCCCACATCAGCTGGAACACCTTCATCGCCGTCACGGCCAATTTGCTGGTCCTGGCCGGATTGAGCGTCGGTCTCGCGGCAGCGTTCCCCGCGACGGTGGACGCCGTGGTCGGCCTTTCGGCTCTCTGGATCGCCGTCGCCCTCCTGACGGCTTGGGCCCAGTCCGTCAGCGCCCACCTGACGACGTTTCTTCGGGTGCAGGGGCGGCCTCTGCCCTACGCCTCTTTTGAGTTTCTCTTCGCGGGCTTCAACCTTGCCCTCTCCCTCTTCTTCGTGGTTGCCTGCGGCTGGGGGTGGCGGGGACGCGCGGCGGGCTTTGCCGTCAGCGCGGCGGCCGCCGCCGTGGCTGCCGTGACCGCCCTCCGCCGGATGGGCTACCTCGCCGGGCGGGTGGAGGGGGGCCTGATGCGGCACCTGTACAGGATCTGCCTGCCCCTCGTCCCGCATGCCTTCGCGGGTCAGATCACCACCATGAGCTCCCGGTTCTTCCTCAACGGGATCGCCGGCCTCGAGGCCGTCGGACTCTACGCGGTGGGCCACACTTTCGGGACGCTGGTCAACATGCCCGTGGACGCTTTCAATAACGCGTGGACCCCCTGGGTCTACAAGCGTCTGGCGGCCCATAACTCCCAGAGCGACCGGGAGATCGCGCGGGTGTGGCTCCTCGTCAGCGCCGGATTGGTGGCTCTATGGCTGTTCATGGTCGCGGCGGCGCCGCTGGCCCTGCGCTGGATCACCAACCCCCGCTATCACAGCGCCGAGGCATACATCGGGTGGGTGGCCCTGGCCTTCGCCCTGCAGGGGATGTACGTCCTCCTCACCCCGATCCTCATCGACGAGGGGAAGACCGATGCCCTCGCCATCATCTCCTTCGCCGTGGCCGGCACGAGCCTGGCCCTCAACTACGGCCTGATTCACCTGGCCGGCGGCCTCGGGGCGGCCTACACGCTGGTTCTTTGTTCCGGTCTTCGGCTTGCCCTGGTGTTCGCCTACCTCCGCCGCGTCCGCCCGATGCCCTGGCTGACCGCCTTCGCGAGGAACACTCCATGACGGTCTGTTCGAGACCGGACGTGGCCATCTGGGGGATGACCAACACGCGTTCCCTGGTAACTTTACAGCGGGTGGCGGAAGCGTGCGTTCGGGAGGGCCTCCGGACCCTCCTCTTGTGGTGGGACTATCGCGGGAGCGGCGCCCGCACCCCGGCAGATTATCCGGTGGAGGGGCTCGAGTTCCTCCGCCTTTCCGTCCGGCACGATTTCGGTCCGCTCCGGTACCCTCACACTCTAGTCCTTCCCCTCCTCCAGCGTCCCATGGAACGGGCCTTGCGCGCAGCCGCCCCCCGCTGTCTGGTCACCCAGCTCGACCACACCTTCGCCGACCGGGTTCTGCAGCGGGCCGCCAAGCGGGTGGGAATTCCCGGCGTGGTCTTGCAGGAGGGGATGACCAACGTGCCCAAAGCTCCCCTGACCACCGCCCGGGAACGGAAAGCCTGGGCATGGCGGTGGGCCGAGCAGGGCTGGAGCAGAAAATGGATCCGGGCCCTGCCCCACCCCCTGCTGGAAGCCGCCGCGCCGTACCTGTACGCCGATTACGCGTTCGTGTGGGGCCGGGCCATGAAGGCCCACCTGGTCGAGGGCGGCCGTCCTCCGGAAACTATCGTTGTGACGGGCAGTCCCGCCATGGACCACATCGTCGGACGCCGGCCAATGGCGCCGGCCGGGCGGCGGACGGTCCTGTACATCCACCAGCCGATATACGCGTCGGCGGGCGTCAAGCGCCGGCACTACTCCGATATCCTCCGACATACCACGATAGACCTCGGGTGCCGTCTCCTGTTCAAGTTGCACCCCGGCCAATCGCATGAAACGGCGCCCGTCAGGGCCCTGGCCGCCGAGCTCGGCTGCCCGTCCGGCCTCGTGGAGGTGGTGGACCAAGGAGACGCGGTCCAGCTGCTCGAACAGGCCTCCGTCGCCGTCGTGGCCTCCTCCACCATGGGGTATCACGCCGCTGTGGCGGGGGTACCCCTGGTGGTCCTCGATTACTACTTTGACGACATCCGGTTCGACGTGGGGGCTTCTGGTGGAGCGGTGGTTGTCCGGGACCCCGGGGAACTGCTCCCCGCTCTCCGTCGCACCCTGTTCGATGAAGCATTTCGCGAAGAACTGTACCGGGGCGGCGGCCGACTGCTGGAGGAGCACCTCCTCGCCCTCGACGGCGGCTCCGCCCGTCGGACGGCAGTGGCTCTCCGGGAGATCGTGAAAAAAGGGGTAGCGGCCTGATGGCATCCGCCGGGGACGCCCTCCGGACCCTCTGGCGCGCCCTGCCGCGACCCGTCCGGGACGCCATCCAGGATATGCGCCTGGAGCGCCAGGCGCGGGTCCTGAGGGCGGGGTGGGAGGAGGGGGTGACGGCGGCGGCCGAGGCGGTTTCGCGCGGGTGTCTTGAAGGTATCCGAACCCGGGAGGCGTGGGAGCGGCGGCGGCCGCTCGTCCGGCAGCGGCTCCTCTGGATGCTGGGGCTCGATCCTTTCCCGGAGCGCACACCCCTCCGGCCGCGGGTGACCGGCACCCTGGACCAGGGAAGCTACGCCGTGGAGAAGGTCGTCTTCGAAAGCATGCCCGGCCTGCTAGTGACGGCCAATCTCTACCTTCCCCGCAATCGCAAGGGGCCCGTCCCCTGCGTTCTGTACTTATGCGGCCACCAAATCCATCCGCTCGGCGCCAAAACCCAGTATCAGGAACGATTCCTCTGGTACCCGGCGCACGGCTATGCCTGCTTGGCCGTCGATTCCCTGCAATGCGGGGAGGTGCAGGGTCTCCACCACGGGACCCACACACTCGGGTGGTGGTCCTGGGTCTCGCTGGGATACACCCCGGCCGGCGTGGAGGTGTGGAACGGCATGCGGGCGCTCGACTATCTGGCGGAGCGCCCGGAGGTGGATCCGGCGCGCATCGGGGTAACCGGGGTTTCCGGCGGAGGGGTGATGACCTGGTATCTCGCCGCCCTCGACGAGCGTGTCCGGGCGGCGGCGCCCTCCTCCTCCGCCTATACGGTGGGCTCGCAGGCCAGACGCCGCCTCGTCCCCTTCCAGTGCGACTGCACCTTTTATCTCAATGTCCATCGCCTGGACTTCCCCGAAGCGGGGGCCCTCATTGCCCCTCGCCCGCTCTTGATCTTGGGGGGCCGCGGCGACCGCATCTTTCCCCCGGAGGGCTACCGGGCGGTTCACCAAAGCGTGGGGCGCATCTATGCCCTATACGGCCTGGACAGGCCGAAGGAAACCGGAAGGATCCGGCTGGCGGAATGCAACGACGGCCATGCCGACAGCGCGGAATCGCTCAGGGAAGTGCGCGCCTGGATGGGCCGGTGGATCGGAGAAGCCCCGGGTGGCGGTGCCCTGACGGACGACCATTGCGAGCCGGCCCCCGCCGGAGCATTGGCCTGCCTCGCCCGCCCCGAAACCGATGCCGCCAATTTCTCCATCCACCGCCGCTTTATCCCCTCCGCACCGGCGGCGGTTCCGGATTCGCCCGCCGCTTGGCAGGAGCGTCGG
This sequence comes from uncultured Holophagales bacterium, assembly GCA_964603505.1. Taxonomy (GTDB): domain Bacteria; phylum Acidobacteriota; class Thermoanaerobaculia; order UBA2201; family UBA2201; genus UBA2201. The sequence goes on from CAZRVT010000004.1 coordinate 91,151, forward strand.
AAAGCGGTCGAGGATTTCCTCCGGAAGACCGTTTTTAGCTGGTTCCCCACCGGACGGGCTCCCTACCACACCGTCCGGATCGGGAGCAGCGGCGGCCATGCCCGGCGGTTCGCGGATTACAGCGAATGGGAGTTCGACACCGAGCCGGGCGCCCGCGTCCGAGTTCACTTATATCAACCCAGGGACGCCACCGCGAATGCGCCTCTCGTGCTGGTGGTCAAGGGGCCGTTCGACACGGCCGTGTTCCCCGATGACGAGCTCCTCCCCCTGACCCCCGATCACCGGATCCTCGTGCTGGCCCCGAGGTTCTCCCCCTGGTCCCCCGGTCCCGCTCGGTGGGCGGAGATCGAGCGTACCGCCCTTCTTTCGGGGCGGTCCATCGCCGCCATGCAGGTGTGGGACACCCTTCGCGCCCTGGCATGGGCGCGGGAGGAGCAACACCTCGGGCCGTCGGCGGTGTCCCTGTTCGGGCGGGGGCCGGGGGCGGTGTCCGCACTCTATGCGGGACTGTTGGACGGGCGGGTGACCCGGGTGGTGCTCGACGCCCCGCCCGCCTCCCACTGGGAGGGACCCCCTTTGCCCTGTGTCCTTCGCGGGACCGACGTGGCCGAGGTGGCGGCCGCGCTGTCCCCCCGGGAGCTGGTCCTGCTATCGGATCCCCCGGAATCGTTCCATCTGACCCGCGCCGCCTACCGACTCGTCGGTTCTCCGGAGCGGTGCAGGACCGCCGGAAGTCTCGTTCAGGCGGTCCGGGGGACCGCCGTTACCGACATGGAGGTGTCATGCCCGGCATCCACGCCGTTCTAAGCACCACGCCCGGAGCGGTCGGCCTCGTCGAGGCCGCCCTCCGCGACCAGGAGGGAGACCGCTGGATCCGTCCCGAGCGGCTCTGCGCTGCGGGGCCGTTCCATGCCGCCTTCTCCGGTCACGACGGCTATCCCCGCCTCACCTTCGAAGACGGAGACCGGTTCATCGCCTTGGAAGGGGCGGTTTACGACCGCCCTCCCGCGGAGGTGCGCGCCGCTCTCCGGCGGATCGCCGCGTCCATGGGCTCCGACCCCGAAGATTCGGTCCGGAAGTTCGTGGAAGGGGCCGACGGCGACTTCGTCGCAACCGTTTACGACCGGCGGACCCGGGAGATGATCGTTTTCAACGACCGCTGGGCCCGGCTGCCGGCCTACTGGTACGCCGACGGCGAGACCGTGGCGGTCTCCCGCTCCCTCGCCTTCCTGCTGCACTGGCCGCCGGCGCTGCGCTACGACGCCACGGCGATGGCCGAGTTCCTGATGATGGGTTACGTCCTCGGCGACCGGACCCTCTTTCATGAGTTCCGGAAGTTCGGGCAGGGGACCCTGGTGCGCGCCACGGCGGGCCCGGAGGGGGTGCGGTACGAAACCCGCGCCCTGGTCCGCAACACCTACGCCGCAACCCCCGGCCTCAAGGAGGACGAGGCCATCGATCGCTGCGCGACGCTGTTCCTCCGGGCTCTGGAGCAGCGGGTTCGATGGTGCGAAAACGAGGGGTTGAAGATCACCGCCGACGTGACCGCCGGCCGCGACAGCCGCGCCATCTACGCGGGGATGAGCCGGATCGGCGCCGATGCCGAGTTTTTCTCGGACGACCTCGACACCCACAACGAATGCTCGTACTTGCCCGCCCTCATCGCAATCTACGGCCGCGACATCGTCCGGATCCCCCTGAAAACGCCCCCTCCGAACATCGACGCCATGCGGTCCCTGACTTACGCGACCGACTGCACCGTGAACTGCTGGACCGCCTTCCTCTCGGAATACAAGACGCTCGAGCGGCGGAAGATGGTGCCCGGCCCCGCCGTCCGCTTCATGGGGTTCGGAGGGGAGTTCATCCGCACCACGAGCAAACCACCGTACGGCTACGCCACGATGACCGAGCTCGTCCGGGACGACATCTATTTCGATATCTTCGACCGGGCGGGCGCCGCGCGCATCCTCGGCATCGACGAGGGGGGCCTGACCGCCGAGCTCACCGCCTACTTCGACGCCTACCCCGAGCCGGCGCTCGCCGACCAGCTGAAGCGACTCTACTGCGAGTACTACAACATCCTGGTGAACGCGGGCGAGAACCGCCAGCGGCGTCATTTCTGGACCCTGGTCCCCCTGTGGGGGCAGGCCCTCTTCACCTACCAGATGGCCGAGATCCCCAGCGCCATGATGACCCGGGAGTTCTTCGACCGCTTCCTCGTGCGGGTTGAGGCCCGTGCCACCCAGGCGCCGTTCTACCGCCGTGGCGCCGACGCCGGCACCTGGGTCGCCATCCTCCAGTACCACCTTCGGAACCGGCTGCGCAAGCTCACGTACGGTCGCCCCTGGTTGCCCCTGCGCCGCAAACTCAAGAAATGGCTGGTGAATGAGCACCGCCCCGTGGAACGGCGCAGCCCGCTGGACGAGGCCCTGGTCGCCCAATTCGATCGGACGCCCGCCCTGGCGGACCGGTTCGACGCCGCCGAAGTGAGGCGGATCGCGGACCACCGGCTCCACAGCGACCGCAAGTTCCAGCTGCTCACCCTCCTCCTCTACGCGGGTGAGGTGGAGCGACGCTTCCCGGGAAAGGCCGTTCGGGGATGATCCGCGAGGAAGAATACGGCCGGCAGGCCCTGGCCCTGGGCCGGCACGGACACCGGCATGACGGCACCTGGTGGACGGGGCCGTCCCCCTTCTACGCCAAGCCGCTCTTTGAATTCCGCACCCTGGTGCCCGGGACCGCGCGGCCTTCGCCCTGGCGGGCCCTGCTGGGTTATTCCCACATGGTCCCGGAACCCCGGTACGGAAACTGGAAAAAGGAGTACATGATCCTCGAAGGGGAGGCCCTGCGCACCTTCGGGCTGGACCGCCTGTCGGGCAAGAAGAGGAACCAGGTGCGAAAGGGGCTGAGGTCCCTGGAGGTGCACTCCTTGGACTCGGTCGACCCCTATCTGGAAGAGATCCGGACCATTTACATCTCGCAAGCGACGCGGCACACGGAATTTTACGACCGGCCCGATACCCCGCCGTCCTATTATGTGGACCACGAGAAAGAATGGAGGGAGCGGGAGCGGCGGTCCCTGGCCTCCTGCGGCCGCCGCGTCTGGGGGGCGTTCTCCGCGGAAAGGCTGGTGGCCTTCCTGGTCTGCTCCCACATCGAGGACACGAGGTTTATCGAGAAAATGAAGAGCCACACCGACTTCCTGTCCGCCTGCCCATCCGACGCCCTCTACTTCCGCGTCCTGGACGATGCCGCCCGGGACCCCGAATGCAGCCGCGTCGTGAACCCGGGGCTTCGCGGCCAGGGCCTGAACCGTTACAAGGAGCAGTTCCTGTTCCGCCTCACCGCCGTGCCGGTATACGCTTCCCGCCCGCGGCTGCTGGCGCTCGCGGAACGGCTCGCCGCACGCCGGCCCGGCCGGCGGGGCTCCTCAACGAAAAGGACCCACGCATGAGACCGGTCCCCGCGCCCACCGCCTTCATCTGCGGCACCTACATCAACGAGTATGGCATCCTGCGGAGCCTCCAGCGCCTGCGCTGGCCCGGACGCATCGTCGCGGTCAAGGAACCCTACGAGGGAAGGGTCCTCGCCGACCTGTGCACACGGTGGATGGAGGTGCTCGAAGTCAAGTTGAAGGTCCCGGAGGACCTCATCCCGCTGCTGGAGGGACAACTGCAGGAGGGGCAGGAGGGGGTGGTGTTCTTCTGCGACGAGCGCTTTCTCGGGGCGTTCGCCCGGTACGCCAAAGCCGCGACCCGGCCTCGTCTACGGCACTTCGGACCCACGGAAGCGTCGCTCCGGACCATCGTAAACCGTCCCGCCCTCTATGCACACATCGACCGGCTTGGAAAGGGCTCTGTCCCCCGGACCCTCCCCTCGGACACCCGCGCACCCCTCGTCGCGCTGGGTTCGCCCATGATTGTCCGCCCCAATCAAACCTGGGTCGGCCTCCGCAAGAATCCCCGGGCGGCCCTGGTCTCCAACGCGGCCGAGCTGGCCGCGGTCGAGCGTCGGTACGAGAGGGCCGGAATGACACGGGCCGAATGGTGCTATCAGGAGGTTCTCAGCCTCCTGGCGGAGGACAACGTATCGGTCTGCGGATGGCACGCCCCCGGGGAACAACACTACCTGGTGACCCGCAAGGTCCTCTCCTTTCCCGCCCTGATGGGCAATGGCGACGTCTGCGAGATCCTCCCCCCCAATCCGACGCTCACGGAGACGACCGCCGCCGTCTTGGACAGCCTCGCCTACGAGGGGCCGTTCGAAACGGAGTTCGTCCGGGACCCCCGCACCGGCACCTTCCGCATCATTGAGATCAATCCCCGGTTCTGGATGCAAAATGAACTGGTGAACCTGGCCACCGGCGACCTTTTAGTTCGCCGGTACACCGGGTTGGACGGGGGCGCCGGGGCCGAAACGCCCGTACCCGTGTGGTACTGGGTCAATCGGGTCGTGGCTTTTTCACGGCTCCTCCGGCTGGATCTCCGCATCATCCGCTACCTGTTCTCCGGGCGAAGCGTGGCCATCCCGTCCGTCTGGCTTACGATTCGGTACATCCCCTTCTATGTGAGGCGGCGGCTGGCCGCCAGCCGACTCGGGCCCGCCCTGGGAGTGAGACCTTGACCGGAGGCGCACCCGCGACAGCCGGCAGGTCGATCGCCTCCCTGGCCGTTATCACCGCCAGCTACCCTTCGGCGCGGGAACCTTCGGCCGGGGCATTCGTCCGGGTGTTTGCCCGTTCGATCGCCTCCCGGGGCGTGGCCTGCACGGTCATCCACCCGGTCGCCCTGCACCGCGTTCTGGCGGGCGGCGCCACCCCCTCCCCCGATGCTGGCCACCCGCCCATGGAACCCCCGGTCCTGAGCCCCCTCTTCATCTCATTCTCCACCCGACGCATTCTGGGCTTGAGCGCCGCCGGCTATACCCAGTGGGCGTTCGAGCGGGCGGTTGCCCGGGCCCTGGACCGCATGCCGATCCGGCCGGAAGCCCTCTACGGGCATTTCATGTATAGCGCGGGGGCGGCCGCCGCCCGGCTGGGACGCGAGCGGGGGATCCCGGGGTATGTCGGCGTCGGGGAGGGGCGGTTTTGGACCATTCAGCCGTTTGGGACCGCTCGCGCCCGCCGGGACCTCGCCCAGGCCGCGGGATTCGTAGCGGTGTCGAACCCGCTCCGGCGGAAACTCATTGAGGAGCTCGGCATCCCTGAATCGGCCATCCGGGTCTTTCCCAATGGTCCGGACACCTCCCAGTTCCGCCCCTTGGACCGTCTCGAGGCCCGCCGGCGTCTCGGGTGGCCCGCCGACCGATTCCTCACCTGCACCGTGGGCAATTTCAGCGCGGCGAAGGGACAGGCCAGGGTTCTGGAGGCAATTTCGGGGCTCGACGGCGTCCTCGCCGTGTTCATCGGCAGGGGGGAGCGCGCCCCTTCAGGGCGGCGCGTCCTCTTCGCCGGGGAGTGGCCCCACGCCGGCCTCCCGGAGGTCCTGTCGGCCTGCGACGCCTTCGTCCTTCCCACGACGCACGAGGGCTCCTGCAACGCCATCGGTGAGGCGATGGCCTGCGGCCTTCCGGTGGTCACCTCGGCGGGGGAGTTCAACGACGACCTCGTGGACGAGCGGGTGGCCCTGCGGGTGGACCCCTTGAGCGTCCCGCAGATCCGCGCCGGGGTCGCCCGTCTCCAGGGCGACCCCGGCCTCCGCTCGCGCATGAGCGCAGCGGCGCGGGAACGGGCAAAGGAGTTGGACGCCCGGGAGCGCGCCGGCGCCATCCTGGACTGGATGGCCCGGCAGGGCGGGGGGCCGGCGTGAATGACTCGCGCCTCTTCCGCGGGGGTCCAATTCCGGACTGCTGCATGGTCACCTCCCGCCATCGTTGCGACGACAGCCGCATCCTCGGCCTGGAAGCCCGGACGCTGGCGGCCCGGGGCTACTCGGTCGCCTGGGTGGGGCCCGACCGCGGGGACCGGCGGGACGACGAAGGCATCCGGTATGCCACCTTCCCTCCCGCCCCCGGCCTGGCCCGGAACACGGCCCGGCTGGCGCGCTTACTGCGGGCCACGCCGGCGCGGCTCTATCATTGCCACGAGCCCGACGCAGCCCTGCTTGCCCTCGCCATCGGCAAGCCGCGCGGCTCCCGTGTGATCTTCGACGCCCACGAATTCTTCCGGGCGTACATGCGGGAGCGGTTCCCGAGGGGTCTGAAGGGCCTGGCGGGGTCTGCCTATTTCCTGTTCGAGCTCGCCGCCTACCGCTGGGTGGACCATCTGATCACCGTGTCGGACGGCGTGGCCGAAGCAATGGCCAAGGCGGTGGACCGGAACAAGATCACGGTGGTCGCCAACTGTAGTGGCCTCTCCGTGCTGGCCGGCCTGGAGCCCGCCCTACCCCCCGCCGAGTTTCGCATCCTCCACCTCGGCGCGGCCTCGTTCTACCATCAGTTGCGCGAGATGCTCGAGGCCTTCCTGCTGATCCGACGCGAGGTGCCCGCCGCCGAGTTCCTTCAGATCGGCAACGTTCCCGGTGAGGAACTGGAGTGGATGCGCGCCTTCGTCCGAACACACGGCCTGCAGGACGCGGTGCGGCACCTTCCCCGCGTTCCCTTCGAAGAGCTGGGCCGCTATATCCCCGGCTGCCATGTGGGCCTCATCGCCCGCCGGGCCGACGCCAATGCGACGATCGGCTTTCCCACCAAGGTATTCGATTACATGACCTTCGGCCTCCCGATCGTCGCCACGGATTTGGTGATGCTGGGCCGCCTGAACGCCCGTTTCCGGGTGGCGATCCTCGTTGACACCACCCGTCCCGAAGCCATCGCCGGCGCGGTGCTGGCCCTCCGGAACGATCCCGGCCTTCGCCAGGCCTTTGCCGACAACGCTCGGGAGGCCCTTCGCCTGGAGTACTCGTGGGACCACATGGGGGGGCGACTGCTGAGGATTTACGAGTCCCTCCTCGGCCCACCTGCCCCCCAACCCGCCCGGGAGGGTTCCTGATCCGCGCGGAAGCTCTTGGGTCTTGCTGGGACGCCCTGGGGGTGCCCCCAACCCTGCGTCCAGAACCCAATCCAGCCCTCGATGCCCTGGCCGATCGGGCGGCGGACGCGCTCGCCGGGGATCCGGGGGGGCAGGCGAGGGGGGCGCAACTGCTCTCGGACCTGCGGCGTCATTGGGCGGACGGGGCACGGAAGGGGGGCAGGCCCCTTCTGACCGTCGCGCCGTGGCCGGGCAACCGCCCGTTTGCGCTGATGCTCTCCCACGACGTCGACCAGATCCACGACCGGGAACCCTACCGGATCCTCGCCGACCTCAATCACCTCCGGAAGACCCTGGCGGGGCGGGAACCCGGACACCCGACCCAAACCCTGCACCGACTGGCACGCTCCTGTCTCCGGCCCCAGGACCCCCGTCTGCAGTTCGATCGGCTCCGGGCCCCGGAACTCCGGCACGCTTGGCCCTCCACCTTCTTCCTTCTCGACGGCTACCGGGGCCGGCGCCACGGCACGCGCTACTCCCTCAACGACCCGGCGTTACGGGAGGTCGGCCGCCGGCTGCTTGCGGAGGGCTGCGAGATCGGGGTCCACGGCGCCTATTACGATTTGAACAGCCCGGAGGGCTACCGAAGGAGCGCCGATCGGATCGGCACCGCTTTCGGCATCCGACCCGCGGGCATCCGGAACCACATGCTCCGGTGGTCCTTCCCGGCAACCTGGACGGCCCAGGCGGCGGCCGGGTTCGCCTACGACGCCACCTACGGGTTCTGCGACAGGGATGGATACCGGGGCGGGTACCCCTTCCCCTTCTACGCCCCCGTGGAAACTGATCAAGGGCGCCGCCCCCTGGTCGTCCTTCCCCTCTATATGATGGACACCGCGTTGTTCCGCTATCTGCGGCTCCAGGGTTCCGAGGCAGAAGACTATGCCGTGGCTTCCGTGATGCGCGCCTGTGAAAGCGGGGGCTTGGTGTCGCTGCTCTGGCACAACAATTACTTCGCTGAACCCGAGTATGCCGATTGGGAACAGGTGTACGGCGTCCTCTTGGACCGGTTGGCCTCCCGGGATCCGTGGTGCGCCACGGGCAAGGCCATCGCGCGCTGGTGGGATCGGCGGGCCAGTCTGTCGGTCCGAGCCGAGGCCACCGCGGAGGCCGGCTGGGAGATTACGGTAGAGTCCCCCGCCCCTATCGACGAGGTGGTCCTAAAGATCGAGGGAAGCGGCCCCGGTGCAAGCGTGCGCTTCGCGGAGGGCCAAGGAGACTGGGAAGCGGCCGCAGGGATCGTATCCGTCCGGCTCGGGTCCCTGGTTCCAGCCAGGAGGGTCCGATTCCGCTACGGTCCAGGGAGGATGCCCTAGTGTAGTGTCTCATATATTGCTTGACCAATAGAAATACTTCATCTATGATGA
>CAZRVT010000005.1:0-77242 GCA_964603505.1 uncultured Holophagales bacterium
CATCATAGATGAAGTATTTCTATTGGTCAAGCAATATATGAGACACTACACTAGCCAAGAATCTGGTCCGGCGCTTATAGGCGGCCAATTTCGCCCGGTCAATTTCAATCTCGAAGTTTTGCGAATACGGGTCAGTTTTGCTCATGTGCTAATCTAACACCCCGCAGCAAGGATAGAGCATATTTTCAGCAATCAGGGCACCAAGAGGTATTCGGCCACACTGTGGGACTTGGGGATGGGCTGGCGGTCCTCTGCCAAGCCTTCCAGGTGCATTTCGATGGCGGCCGCCATATTCTTCTCGGTCTCCTTCACGGTCTTGCCAGTGGCGGCGCAGCCCGGAAGGTCGGGGGAATAGGCTGAAAAATTTTTGGCCGCTTTTTCGATCACGATCAGAAACCGACGCATCAGTCCTTCTCCTTCTTGATCCCCGCTTGCTTGAGGATGCTGTTGAGCGTCCCCGGCGCGAGATCGTGGTTCTTGTTGCCCGCGATGGTCACGCGGCCGCGTTTCACCGAATGCTTCAACTGTCGATGGCTGCCCTTCGTCCTTACGATCGCCCAACCATCCTCCTCGAGCAGCTTAATGATGTCGCGAACCTTCATCGCCGGTATTTTAGCATGGCGTCATTACCGGAAGGGCCGCTTGGGCCTGGGACAGTCCCGCTCCCCCCCGCCCCACCGGACAGTCTCCTTATACCGGCCCACAGCACGAGCAAAGCTTCTCCTGATGCAGTGTCTCATACCCCTCGCGGAAAAGAAAGATCGCAATCACAATTCCAATAGCGGGGTCGGCCTGCCACAGGCCAGCCCAGGCGTTGAGGCCGAGGCCCACCAGGAGCGCGGCGGAGAGCATCGTGCAGGCCATGGTCTGCTTGGCGTCGGCTTCGAAGGAGCGGCTGCCTATGGCTTTGGCCGTCTTGACCTTGAACCACCACAGGGTGGGCATGGTGATCAGGGAGACGATGGCGATGGCGATGCCGAGGACGCTCGGTTCGGGGCGCTCGCCGGCCCAGAGCTTGTGGATGGACTCGACGGCGACATAGGCGCCCAGGACGAAGAAGGTCCACCCCACCCATTTCGCGGCCCGGCGCTCCCGCCGTGCCTCGTCCTCCGCGCTCCGCCCCCCCGACCCGGTGAACCGCCAGACCATGATAAGGCCTGAGAGGGACTCGACGAAAGAATCGAGGCCGAAGCCGACGAGGGCGATGGAGCCGGCCGCGAGCCCCGCGGCGATGGAGACGATCCCCTCGAGGATGTTGTAGCCGACCGTGGCCCAGGAGAGGACCAGGGCGCGCTTGTGGAGGCCGCTCAAGGGCTATCCCCCCGCGGATTCGTTCAAGAGCTCGTAGAGTTTGCGGCAGGGGGCGTAGCGGGGGCCGAACCGCTCGGCGTATTGGCTCAATTTGTGGATGACGAAGCCCCACCCGAGGTCCTCCGCGTGGCGCAGGAGCCCCAGGCGGGAGTCGGGGAGACCCAGGACCGCCTCGAGGGCCACGTCCACCTTGTCGTCCCAGTTGACCACCTCGGCCTCGATGGCCATGATGGCCGCGTTGACGAGGAGGAGGGTGAGGCGCTCCCCCGGCTCCGATTCCGTCCCCGGCTCCGCCCGGCGCCTCCTCACCCCCAGGTGGGCCAGGAGCTTCTTGTTGTCCTTGTCGGGCAGACCGTTGCGGTTGAGGCACAGGGTGATGGGGAAGCGCTTCTCCAGCCGCTCGGCTTCCACGAGGGGGCCGAGGAGGGGGGAGGGGACGAGGAGGTCCTTGTGGGAACGGACCAGCTCCTGGATGCCGTCGGAGAGCGACTTGAACCCCACCTCGTCGGCCACCTGCACCGGCCCCTTGTCGAACCCCTGCTCCCGGAAGGAGGTCTCGATGGCCAGGGGGCCGTACCCCTCCTCAAGCATCATGAGGGTCTCGTTGAAGAGGATGGCCAAAAGGCGCAGCAGGAGGAAGGCGGGGCGGTCCTGGACCACGATGGGGAGGAAGCCCAGTTCCTGGAAAAGGCGCTGGGCCGTGCGCAGGGTCTCCTGGGAGGTGCGGCTCCCGCGGACGATTTCCACCACGGGCCGGCGGAGTCCCGATTCCAGCAGGTGCACCCCCGCAAGCCGCGTGGGGTGCGGGACCTTGCGCTCCACGGCCCGGAGCGGGAAATGGGTGAGCTGGGTCAGGAGCACCGGGGCGCCGGAGCACTTCTCGCCGAGCCGCGCCAGCACCTCCTGCTTCTCCTCCTGCTCCCGGGCCAGGGCCTCCACCACCACCGGGTAGCGGTCGAAGCCGTCGAACCGGACCGAGGTGGAAAGGAGCCCGCCGGCGGGGAGGCCGGCGAGGGCCTTCTGCATCGCCTGGTAGTCGCGGTCCACCACGCGGAGGGGGAGGCGGCGTTCAAGGGCCGCCCGGGCCAGGGCCCCGGCCGGGGGCATGAGCCCCACGAGCATCAGCCGGGTGGGAGGGGGCCCCTCCTCGGGCCGTTCGGCGTCGAGGACGGCGGCGCGGCTGGCGGCAAAGCGGAGGCGGTTTCGCACCTCCTCCTTCCGCAGCAGCTCGTCCTTCAGGATGGCCCCCTCGGTGGCCTCGTCGAGCTGACCGCGGGTCCAGGCGTGCAACAGGTCCCGGAACGCGGCGTCCAGCGGCTCGGGGAGCCGCCCCTTGACCTTCTGCCACCACAGGGGTTCCATCACCTTTCCCAGGGTGGGGCCGGGTTTGCGGGACGGGGGGATGGGATGGGGGCGCCGGAGCTGGAAAGCGATCTCCTCGCGCAGGAAGAGGGCGGGGGCGGCGGCGTGGGCCAGCCGGGCCTCCACGGCGCGGGCGGCGGTGAGGGGGGTGGGCGCCAGGACCAGGTCCAGGGCCTTTTGGGGGCCGTGGATGTCGAGGAGGAGCTTCATGCCGCCGAAGCACGGCACCAGGGGGATGTCCTGCAGGCCCCAGCCGACCGTGGCCTCTTCCGCGAGGACGACCAGCGGCGCGTGGAGGAGCATCTCGAACCCGAACCCCTCGGCGCGGTCGGAGACGGCGAGGCAGAAGGGGACGCGGAAGCGGGTGAGCGCCTCACCGAGGGACCGCCCCAGGGCAAGGGTCTGGTCGAGCAGGTCGTCCTGCTGGAGCATGAGGCGGAGGTCGTGGAAGTGGGGGCCGGTGAGGGTCCGGGCATGGAGGACCACGCCGCGGATGTCGTTGAGCTGGCGGACGCGGTCGAACCCGGCCAGGAGCTGTTCCATCCGGTCGAGGGTGAGGTCCCCTTCGGCCAGCTCCATCCAGCAGAGGCCGCCGTCGAGGGTGGACAGGGTGAGGGAGGGGGCGATCTTCACGGCCGCAGCAGCTCCAGGCCGAGCCCGGCGGGCCCGGCGAGGGTCTCCAGAACGAGGGCCCGACGCCGCCCTTCTCCCCTCAGCCAGGCGGCGGCCAGGCCGAGGCGGCGCACGAGGGAACAGCCCCCCGCCCAGCCGGCGGCCAGGTCGGAACCCCAGGGGTTGATCGTCTCGCAGGCGGTGGCGGGGTCCCCGGAGTTGTGAACGAATCCCGCGAACACCGCTTCGTCCACGGCGGAGGGGGCGCCGGTGAAGAGGGCGTCGGGGCGGCCCGGGTGGTCCATCTGCGTCAGGGCATGGGCCGCCGCCCCGTCGGGCCAGTCCTCCGGCGCCACCGCCGGGACGGTCTGCCCCACCTCCACCAGGTATGGGAAGGGGTGCCCCTCGGCCAGCGCCTCGCCGACAATCAGACATCCGCAGGCTCCGCGCACCGGCGGTGGGAGGTGCAGGCGGGTCATATAGTCCCAGGGGGCCTCGCTGAGAGCGGGCTCCATCGCCGCCTGTTCCGGGGAGAGGCCCCCGAAGGGAAGGGCCTCCTCGGCGTGGAGGCGCCATTCCTTCCCCGGCAGGAAGAAGGGCTGAAGGAGATCGAAATACTCCACCGTCCCCGTGAAGGTCCGGAACCGGGCGATGCTCTGGAGGAGCGTTGCGTCCAGGAGCGACCGCCCGATGCCGCGGGCCTTGGCCCACAGCAGCAGCTCTCTCGGATGCCGGTGGGCCGGCGCCGAGATCCCGGGCTGCACCGCGACGAGGAGGACCGCCCGCGATTTCCCGGCCCGGATCAGCTCGACCGCCTGGAGCACCTCCCGCGCGGCCCGGGAGGCTGTGCCGCCCCCCGCATAGACGGGAACCCGGTGGGGGAAGGCCGCCTGCGCCTCCAGGTCCCCCAGGCCCGTGAAGACCGCCTCGTCGAGGGCCTGCTCGGCCAGGCCCGCGCGGTTCAGGACCTCCTCGGCGATCAAGTGGGCCAGCGCTGGTCCGGGGACGTCAAAGTCCACCAGCGGCGTGGAGAGGAAGGCGGTCAGGAGGACCTTCACAGCGGCTCCTCGGGACCGTAGAGGGCCTGGATCTCCCGGGCGAAGTGGCGCTCGACGGTGCCGCGGCGCACCTTGAGGGTGGGGGTGAGGTGCCCCGCCTCGATGGAGAGGTCGCGCGGGAGGAGGGCGAACTTCTTGGGGCGCTCGTACGGCGCGAAGGGGGCCGCGGCCTCCTCCACGAGGGCGGCGAAGTGGGCCCGGACCTCCGGGTGTTCCGTCCATCCGGCGGCTCCGGGGGCCCCGAGGCCCCGGCCGGCCGCCCACCGCTCCAGCCATGCGAAATCGGGGACCAGGAGGACCACGGGGTAGGGGCGGCGGTCGCCGATGACGACGGCGTGTTGGATCCCGGGGAGGGTCTTGAGGCGGTTCTCGATGGGTTGGGGGGCGATGTTCTTTCCGCCCGCCGTGACGATGATGTCCTTTTTGCGGTCGGTGAGGAAGAGGAAGCCGTCGGGATCGAGGCGGCCGATGTCGCCCGTCTTGAAGAAACCGTCGGCGTCGAAGGCCTCCGCCGTGGCCTGGGGATCCTCGAAGTAGCCCTGGAACACCCCCGGTCCTTTCGCCAGGATCTCCCCGTCGGGGGCGATCTTGAGGGTGACGCCGGGGAGGACGGGGCCCACGGAGCCGATGCGGCGCCCGCGGGCGCAGTTGACGGCCAGGACGGGGGAGGTCTCGGTGAGGCCGTAGCCCTCGAAGATGTTCACGCCGGCCCCGATGAAGAACTCGGCCAGCCGCAGGGAGAGGGGGGCGCCGCCGGCGACGCAGAAGCGCAGGCGTCCGCCCAGCCCCGCTCGGATCTTGCGAAACACCAGGGCCTTCGCGAGGGCGTAGCGGGGGCGAAACAGGAGGGGCAGCGGACGGCCCTCGACGAACCAGGCCGAGGCGCGCTTCGCCGTCGCCTCCGCCCAGCGGAGGATGGCCTGCTTGAAGGGGGAGCCCTTCGCCGCCTCCTGGATCTTCGCAAAGGTCTTCTCGTACAACCGCGGCACCGCGGTGAAGATGGTGGGGCGCACGAGGCGGAGGTCCTGCGCAATGGTCTCCATCGAGCGGCCGTAGGCGATGGTGCAGCCGGCGTAGAAGAAGGCGTAGTTGACCATCCGCTCCAGGATGTGCGACAGCGGCAGGAAGGAGAGGGTGGTGTCCCCCTCTCCGAGCTCGAACACCTCCAGGCAGGCCCGGGCGTTCGAGACGATGTTCCCGTGGGAAAGCATCACCCCCTTGGGGACGCCGGTCGTCCCGGAGGTGTAGAGGAGCGTGGCCAGGTCCTCCGGCCGGCTCCGCCGGGCCGCGGCCTCGAAGTCGTCGCCGTGCTCCCGGGCGAAGGCCCGCCCCCGCTCCCGCAGGGCCTCCCAGGCGGCGGCCCGGGAGTCCTCCTGGTCCATCAGGACGAGGTGGCGCAGCTCCGGCAGATTGCCCTGGGCCCGGCAGGCGATGACCTTCTCCAGCTGGGACGCGGTGGAGGCGACGATGGCCCAGGCGTGGGAGCGGCGCAGCAGGTCGCAGACGGCGTCCGGGGGGTAGGTGGCGTAGATGGGGACAGTGACTCCGCCGGAGCAGAGGACGGCGTAATCGGTGGCGGTCCACCGCCAGGAGTTCTCGGCCAGGATCGCCACCTTGGCCCCCGGTTCCATCCCGAGGGCCCTCAGGCCGAACGCCAGCGTGCGGACGGCCTCGAAATACTCGGCGTGAGACATCGGGCGGAACGCCTCCCCCTCCGGGTACAGGATGGCCTCCCGCCTCCCCCGGGCGCAGCCGGCGAGAAAGAGCTCGTTGAGGGTCGCCGCCGGGGTCATCGGTCCTCCAGGGGGAATTCGGGCAGGTCGAGCAGCGCGAACGGCTCCACGGGATCCGGTGCCCGCCTCAGGCCGCGCCGGAAGGGCAGGACATAGAGCTCGCCCGTCGCGGTGACGGTGCCCCGGAACAGGTGCCCGCCGAAGGCCCGCCCCTCCCGGTCGCCGATGGCGGCGTGGAGATGGATGTAGGGCTTGCCGTCCAGGTCCGCGATCCCCCCGGAGAGCGACAGGATCTCCACCGGCCCCTCGAACTTACGCTTGAGGTAGCCGCGGGAGGACTCGTCATAGTAGCCCAGGGTGACGTCGCGCATGGCCCCCAGCCCCGAGATCGTCCCCCCCCCGATGCCCGCGGTCCGGGCCCAAGCGGCCATCGTGGCGATCACTTCCTCGCCGCGCGTCAGCCTCAGCACCCAGGCGGGATCGGCAAAGACCGCTCGCATGGGGCCATTATACCGAATTCAACGGCGTGGAATGGAAGCGCCTGCGCAGATCGAAAAGGTCGGGGGGGGGCTCCTGGTGGAGCCGGCTGGTCAGGAGGACCGAGACCGTGTCCTGCCGGAGGTGCAGGCACACGCTGGTGCCCGTGAATCCCGTGTGGCCCAGCGTCCCCTCTGGGAAACAGGTCCCTGCCCCGCCGGCCTTCCATCCGTTCCAAAAGGTCCCCGGCGGCAGGGGGCGATCCGGGACGGTCCAGGCGGTTTCCGCCAGCTTGAACACGGCCCGGGCCGTGGCGAACAAACCGGCGTTTCCGGCCGCCCCCCCGAGAAAGTGCGCATTGCCGTCGTGTACCTCGCCCCAGATGGGGGACGGGCGCACCTCCGCCCCCCCGCCCGCCATCTCCCGCTCGATCCGGTTGCCCAACTCGGTGGGGGCGACTTGATCCCTGGGGAGCTGCCCCCGAAAGGGGAAGAAGGCCTGCCCTTCGATCCCCACGAGAGCGAGGAGGTGCTCCCGGGCCAGGTCGGGGAGCGTCCGGCCGGTCCGGAGTTCAATCCAGCGCCCCAGGAGGATGAATCCGGGGCAAGAGTACTCGGTCGGGGCGCCGGGCGCGGCCTCCTGCCGGCCGGGGAGGAGGCGCACGGCTTCTTCGGCCCGCGCCGCCAGGGCGTACACCGGCAGCCAGCGGGGCATGCCGGTGGTGTGCGACAGGGCCTGCCCGACCGTGGGGGTCCCCAAGGGGAACGGGACATACTCCCGCGGAAAGGCGAGCGGCTCCTCCGGGGGGATCCCCAGGCGGCGGACCAAGGCGGCGGTGATGAGGGGCTTGGTCAGGGAGGCGCAGTCGAAGAGGGTGTGTTCCGTCATGGGATGGTGAAGTGAGGTGGAACTTAGACCTCCGGCCGCCGTGGTCGGAGAGAAGTTCCGCCGCCCCCACGCGGCGGCGAACCCGGGAACGACGCCCTTCCAATCGGGCGGGCAGGGGGATAGGGGCGTTATCGTCGGCATAAAAAACCCGACCCCCTCAGGGGTCGGGTTACATTAACTCTTAATTCGGATCGGGTCCGCTTCGATCGTGGAACCAAAACAAACGGGCGGGAGCGTTTACGAAGCGATCAGGGTGGTGCAAACCCCGGCGCCCTTGCAGGCGGGCGAGCCGGTGGAGGCGCAAGCTCCGGCAATGGCCTCCAGCTTAACGCTGTCGGTGACCATGGGACGCTCGTACTGCTTCTTGGTTTCCATGCACGATCTCCTTTTGCTGGCGTTCTGATACAACTTCCCTCTTTAGCCGGGCAATCATAACAGCCTCCGGATAGATTGTCAAGGGGTTGCCGTACTGGGCGAGGGCCCGTCCGGGGCAGAAGAGCTCCCCTTCCAACCCGGGGACCCGGGCCTTCCGGGCCCCCGCCTCCCGGTTCTGCTCCTCGACCGCCCAAGCGGATCTGGATCGCCAGATCGTCCCCAGGGGCGCTTCCCACAGATTCCCGAGGCTTTGCCGCCACGCCACGCAAGGGTAGACCTCCCCGAAGGGGTCCACCGTAACATGGATGACGCCCGCGCCGCAGGCGTGGGTCACCCCTTCCCGGACGGGGGCGCGGTCGGTTTCCTCTTCGCTGAGGAAGGTGGATTCCCCCTGCGCGGCCATGGCGGCGATGGCGCGGTACCAGGCCCGGATGCCCTCGGGGCTTGGGGCGAGGGTGAGGGGGGAGAGGTCGCCCGTGTCGGTGGGGGTGATCTCCGGCACCGAGTCGATGCCCACCCCCAGGTCGGCCCCGAGGGCGAAGATCGCCGCGATCTCGTGCTCGTTGTGGCGGGTAAGGGGCACCTTCATCCGGACCCGCATCCCGTGGCCGACCATGGAGCGGATGTTGGCCACGGCTCGGTGGAAGGAGCCCGGCACTCGGGTGAGGGCGTCATGGGTGGCGGCGGTCGCGCCGTGGATGGAGACATCCACATTGAAGGGGCGCACCTCGTCGCGCATTCGCAGGATGGCGCGTTGGTCGAGGGCGTGGGCGTTGGTCTTGACCCGGACGGAGTAGCCCGCCTCCGTGGCCATCCGGCCCACTGCGTAGAAATGCGGGTGCAGGGTGGGCTCCCCGCCGGTAAGGGTCAGATACAGGGCCCCCTCGCGGCGGCCGTCCCGCAACAACTCGTCGTACTTCTCCACGGTGAGCCGGCGGCCGTTCCTCTCTTTCTCGTTGTAGCAAAAGGCGCACCGGAGGTCGCAGGCGTAGGTCATCTCGACCATCAGCGAGAGGAGGCGCCGCTCCCGCCAGCAGCGGAGCATCAGCTCCCGGTAGTTCATGGAAGGGTCACGATCCCCTGGGAGGCCAGCTCCTCAAGGAAGGCGGCGGTGTCGGCTTCCGCCTGAGGGCGGTCCACCTGGTATTCGGCGACCACGCGGTCCACCACCTCGCCCACCGTGCGGGAGCCGTCGAGCAGGTCCAGGATGAATCCCCCCATGGGGTTGAGGGTCTTGAGCTCTCCGCGGCGGTGATGCACCACGAGGGCCCCCTCGGGAACGATGGAGTAGCGGACCTCGGGGTCGCGCTTCGGCTTGGCGGTCATCGGGAGAGCAGCCATGGGACGAGCTCCTTATCTTTCTTGAAGTGGAGGGCCCGGATGGGCACCGACCGGTCGAGGTCCTCCAGCAGGGTGAAAATGCGCGGGGCCAGCCCCGGTATTCCATTGACCACGACCAGGTTGGAGTAGATGTAGGCCCGCCGGGCCGCCGCCGAGGGGACCTCGAGGCGGTTCTCCCGGTCCTGCAAGAGGAAATGGAGGGCCCGGATGGGATGGCGTCCGGGCAGGACCCGCTTGACCTCGCTCAGGAAGGGGGAGGCCTGCACTTTCCAGCGGCCGCTCCGGCGGCAGAGGATGTTGAGGTCGTCGGAAAGGACGGGGTACCCCGCCTCCTGGAACATCAGCGCGGAGGTCGACTTGCCGGCCCCCGAGTGTCCCACGAACACCATGGCCCCCTCGGGGGTGACGACGGCGGAGGAGTGGAGGAGGAAGGCCTCGTCTCCGACCAGGAGGGCGGAGGAGAGGACCCGGAGGAGGTTCTCCACCTCCCCGGGCAGATGGTCGCCGGCCTCCACGGCGAGGGCGGCCACCGCCCGGCCGGTGGGGATGTGCAGGCGGGCGGCGGCGTAATAGGCGTAGAAACTGAGGTATTCCCCCTTTTCGGTGAAGTCGATCCGATACTCCTCCGGGATCCCCAGGCGGGCTTTGAACTGCGGCTTGGGGGAGGGAAAGACCCGGACGGGGCGGACGCGCGGGTCGGGGACCCCGGCGTCCTGGAGGGCGAGTCGGGACCGGACCCGCTCCCCGAGCGAGGGGGGGATGTTGAGATCCAGACGCAGGTCCAGGACATGGAACGGGAAGGGCGGGTCCTCGAAGGGGCGGGCCAGCCCGTCCCAGAACCCCGCCGGGACCCCTTCGGGGCCCCTCATCGGCGGGGCGAAGCGCTCATCGTTCACGCACGTACTCCTGAAGGCTCCGCAACCAGCGGAGGAAATTGTCCAGCGCGCCAAGGGGGGTTTGCTCCCCCTCCCGGCGCACCGCCACCACGCGGCCCAGCACCCGGCCCGGATCCAGAGGCGGGTCGATCGTGGCGGCATTGTCCCCTTTGAGGACGAGCCGCCACCCCCCTCCCGAAGGCCGGTACCCCAGCAGGCGGTGGACCCAGACCTGCCGGTGGGCGTCGGCGAACACCAGCACCTGGCCGGGCCACAGGAACCCCCCGCGGCGGACCACCACCTCGTCCCCGTCCCGGAGGAGGGGGAGCATGCTGGTCCCCCGGACGGGGACAACCAGGTCGGGGAGGCGGGACATGGCGGCCCGGTTCACCCGTTGCGCCCCTGCTGCACGAGGAGGTGAGGGGCGAGGAGCTGCAGCGTGGTCCCGATGTCGCGGTCGCTGTCGGTCCAGCCCTCCTTGGGGGTGAGGAAGGAGCGCCAGATTTTTTTGAGCTTCGGCGGCAATGTCCGTTCGAGCAGAACCGGCCGCAGGTTGAAGCGCCCTCGATCCCGGGCGAAGGTGATGACCTGCTCGCTCCTCCCGGTGCGCAGGCGGAGGCCCCGCCGGGGTGGGGGGGCCACGAAGGAGGCGACGAAGACGGCCTCCTCCAGTTCCCGGAGGAAGGCGATGAAGGTGTGGAAGGGGACCAGGGTAGCGGGCATGTCGGTGGTTCCGGGGTCCACCACCGCCTGCCGGAGGATGCGTCCCTCGAAGGGGTGCGGACCCGCCTTGGATCCCGAGACGCTGAGGCTGATACGGACCTTGCCCCCAAGGGGCTCGATCTGGATAAGATAGTGGCGATGGGGGATGAACTGGTGCTCCCAGCGGGCCCCGCCCGCGGCGGGGGGGGTGGCGGTGATCGAGAGCGACGAGAGGTGCTCCTCGAAGGCCTGGGCGGGCCCCTCCAGACCCAGCCCCTCCAAGATCTGGAAGAAAAAGCGCTCGGAGGGGGAGAGGACGAGGAGGGGGCCTTCCGGCAGCAACCCCTGACTGGCGAGAACCCGGCGAAACGGCGCCGCGATGGTGTGTCTCTGCCCCCACAGCCGCTGGCCCAGCTCCGCCTTGCGCGCCGGAGGCACGGGGTGCCGGCCCAGGATGAGGGCCAGCACCTCCGGGCCG
This sequence comes from uncultured Holophagales bacterium, assembly GCA_964603505.1. Classification (GTDB taxonomy): domain Bacteria; phylum Acidobacteriota; class Thermoanaerobaculia; order UBA2201; family UBA2201; genus UBA2201. The sequence goes on from CAZRVT010000005.1 coordinate 11,213, forward strand.
TCCAGGTCGGGAAGGAAACTCATCTCCTGCAGGACGGCCTGGGCGAATGAATTGTCGGCGTCCTCCTCGGCCAGGACGGGCAGGATCTTCCGGAGGGCGGTAAGCCCCCCTTCCCGAAAACTCTCCTTGAGAAACCGGTAGAAGTCCTGGTAGGGGGTGGGGAGCTTCAGTTCGAAGAGGCGCTCTTGAAAGGTCTCGAAGGGGACCGGCCCGTCGAACAGGGGATCGAGCGAGAGAACTTGGTCCTTCTGCCGGGCCTCCCATAGTCCCTCGAACAGCATCGTCTGGGGGTCGGCCTGGGGGGGGAGCTCGGTGAACTCCGCGAATCGGAGCCGGTTGCTGAGGTAGTCCGCGCACAGCCGGGTGTAGGAGGCGGCGATGAGCGGCGGCAGCCGCTGGTAGTGGAGGAACGCGGACCCGAATTGATCGAGGCACCGGCGGAAATCGTTCCAGAACAGGATCCGTTCGGCCATGTGGTTGAGCAGGTCGGTGGCGCGCTCGAGGAACACGGCCGGCTTCAGGCTGTTGAAGGACTCCCGCAACTTCCCGATCTCCCCCTCGAGATCGGCCATGACCCGTTCCTCGTAGGGGAGGAAGGGACGGAGCACGGCCTCGCGGCTGCCGGCCTGCAGAAGATAGGTGTCGCGGAACTCCATCAGGACGGGCGGGAGATTGGCATATTCGCCGTCCGGGTCGTCCAGGAGCGAGCGGAGTTGTTGGACGGCGGCGGGGGAGGCCTCCAGGAGGGGGAGAACGGTGTCCTGGACGAATCGGGCGTAGCGGTGCACCCCTTCCTCCTCCAGGAGGCGCCCGAAGACGGGGTCGTCGCGGAACTGGTCGAGCGCTTCCGCGACGGCCTCGATCGACCCTCGGAGTCGGAACCGGAGGTAGAGGAGGGCGCGCTGGAGGGAGGGCCCATCCACGGGGGGGAGGTCCGGCGAGGGAGCCAGCCCCTGGTAGAACGCCTGCCGGAGCCGTTCCACCTCAGCGGGGTCATCCAATCGCCGCAACAGCCCGGGGAGCTCGTTCCCCCCCCACTCCCCGGAGTCGTTGAGCAGTTTGGCGAGGGCGAGGAGGTGGCCTTTCATCTGCAGGACGGCCTTGCGTTCCATCAAGTAGGTCTTCAGGGCCTGGGCGTCGCCCGGGGCGAGGTGCCGGAACAGGTGGGGGCGGCGGAAATTGAGGGCGTTGGCGGCCATATAAGCCAGGAGCGAGGCGTTGACCTCCGGACGGTTGTGGATCGTGGCCCAATTGGACTCGATCCCCTCCTCCGCCCGCGCCAGCAGCCCCTCTACCTCCGCCCGCTGGACCGCCAGGTGGGCGGCCTCCCAGGCGGCGGTCAGGAGGCGGGAGCCCTCGTCATGGCCCGCCATCCCTTCCACCGATTCGAGCATCGCCCCAGGTTCCCGGGGCCGGTCGGTCCGGCCGGCGTAGAAATCGGCGATCTCCTGGAAGCCCGCGGCGAGTCGGCCCTCGAGGAACCGGAGGACGTGGTAGCGCTCCAGCGGCTGGGCCTGGGCCCGTAGGGCCTCGAACTTGATCCCCCGCTCCGCGGCCCGGCGCTGGAGGGCCCGGAGAAACCGTTCGGGCCCGGGAGGCCCGCCGAGGACCTCTTCGTATATTTCCGCCAGGGCCGTCGGGTAAAGACGGCGGAACTCGCCGGTAGACCGGCCCGACACCATCTGGGCGCGCAAGGCCGCCTGAGACACGGCCTCCCGAGCGGCGCGGAGCGCCTCCTGGGCCCGGGACAGGTGCTCCCGGAGGAGCGATTCCGCCGGAGACGGGGACGGGACGGGCGGGGGCATCGGGCCCATTGTAATCCATCGGGCCGTCGATTTGCTATAATCATGCCGATTCCAAATGCGGGGTGCCGAATGCACAAGATCCTATTGGTCGACGACATGCGGCGGTTTTTGGACCTCGAGCGGTCGTTCCTCAAGCGCGCCGAGTGCCACATCCTCACGGCCTTCACCGGACTGGAGGCCATCAAGGTGGCCAAGATGGAGATCCCCGACATCATCATGCTCGACGTGGAGATGCCGGAGATGAACGGGATCGAGGCCTGCCGCATCCTCAAGGCCGACCCGCAGACGAAGCACATCCCCATCGTCATCTACACTTCGCTCGACAATGTCGAGGAGAAGGCGCTTCAGGTGGGGGCCGATGCTTTCCACCGCAAGCCGCTGGACGAGGAGAAGTTCCTCAAAGTCATCCAGGGCTTCGTCCCCCTCAAGGTTCGCAAACACCCCCGCGTCCGCCTCGACCGCCCGGTCACGATCCGGGACAACGAGGCCGAGTACCAGGGGACCATCTCCGACATCTCCCTCACGGGGCTCTTCTTCCAGAGCGAGTTCCGCCCCGGGGTGGGCTCCCTCCTCGAGCTCCTCTTCGTCCTCCCCCTCGGCGACGAGGAGAAGCGGGTTTCCACCCTGGCCTACTCGGTCCGCCAGGGGAGCGAGGGGACCGGGTGCGCGTTCTACGACCTTTCCACCGGGGCCGAGCTCTACATCCAGGACTTTCTCAAGCGGAACGCGGCGGGACAGTAGCGGGGCCGCCTCCCCGCCTCATTCCACCGCCGGGGTCCCTTCCGCGCCCGGAATCCCCTGTGCGGGGCCGCCGGAGGGGACGGGGCGTTCGACCTTCTCCAGCCGGAACGGTCCGAAGGCCGCCACCGGCCGGGGACGCAGGACCTCGGCGGCCTCTCCGGCGCAGGGCTGGGTCCGGTCCCAAAACAGCCAGAGGGCCCCCTCTGCTCCGTCGGCGGTCCGCGCCAGCGCGTCCCGGTCCGGCGCGGTCAGAGCCGTGCAGCGATACCAGCCGGGGTGGGAGGCCTGGTCTGCCGGGACGGTCTCGACGGTGACGGCGCATCCCTCCCTTTTCAAGTAGTGGTCCAGAGAGAGGCCCCAGGGGCCGGGGACCAGGATGCGGTCGCCGTCCCGGACGTGAGTCCGCACGCCGCGGGCGATGGCCTCCCAGGGGAGGCCCTCCGGGAGCCCCCGGATCCAGACGAACGCCTGGACGGTGAGGAACAGGGTCACCGCCCCCATCAGCCAATGGACGAACAGCGGCTTGAAGCGGCGGTGGACCATGGCGAGGCCGCCGACCGCCAGAAAAGGCCAGGCCAGAACCTCGCCGCGCGAGGGGTGATAGACATTCAGCCAGCCGAGCGAAACGGCGAAGAGGGCGGCCGAGGTGAGGAGAAACCCTACCGCCGCCGTTCGGGCGAGGCCGGGGGTGGCGAGGGCGAGCCCCGCGATCAGCGCCGTCACGCCGGCCAGGGTCGCCGGCAGGGCCATCCCCCACGGGAACGGGAACAGGTCGAACGCCGGTCCGGGCGGGGCCAAGGCGGCCAGGAACCGGACGACCTGGACGCCCGAGACGGGGGCCTGCATCCAGGCGATGCTGTCGCGGGGCTGGCCGAGAAGGACGGGAAGAAACGGAAGCCAGGCCAGGACCCCCAGGATCGGCACCCCCCAGAGCCGCCGGTCGCCGAACAGGAGCGGCGCCGCCAAGAGGAAGGGGAGGAGGAGGACCGCCAGGGAGTGGGTGAGAAGCAGGCCGGCCGCCAGCGCCCCCAGCCAGAGCGGGTGGCGGCGGGCCGCCATCCCCTCCAGCAGGGCCGCCGCGAGGAAGATCACGAGGGCGTAGGCGCGCGCTTCGGCGGCATAGTAGAGGCTGAGCGGCATCAAAACGAAGACCGGAAGGGCCCAGGCCGCGGCCGGTCCGGGCCCCTCCCGTTCCAGGGCCCGACGGACCAGCAGACCCGCCCCCAGGACGCACAATGCGGAGAAGAAGCGCATCGCCTCCACCCCGTGCCGGGCCGGGGCGCCCCAGGCGTGCATGAGGAGGTAATGAAGAGGGGGGCCGGAATCGCGCTTCAACTGCTCCAGGATGGCGCCCGGCCCCCGGGAGGCGAGCCAGCGGGTGTAGAGCTCGTCGTGCCAGGCGGGCTTCCGATACGCCTCCGCCGCGAGCAGGGCCAGCAGAAGCAACGGGACGAGGAGGGCGCGGAAAGTTCTCATGGGCGGCCCGGCAGGGAGAGCATCTGGTCGGCCATCGCCGACCGGTACTCTCGGACGCGGGCCTCGAGCGCGGATCGGTCCTCCGGAGCGGCCCCCAGCACCGCCGCCGGGTCCTCCCATCGGTCGTAGAGCTCCCGCAGGTTGAGATTCCACGTGGAGGAGCGGGCGAAGATGCGGTTCGACTCGTACTCCACGCTGGGAAGGTCGTCGGTGTGGGGCCGCACCCGGGCGGTGAGGGCCCGGAGCCCCTCGGGGCCCATCACGCAGGCGGCGGCCAGGGCGTCCCAGTCGGCCAGGCCGTGCGGGGCCAGCTCGTTGCGGACGGAGGGCCGACGGACCAGCTCCTTCAGCGGCCCCAGGGTGAAGGGGGCCTCGCTCCCCATCACCACCGTGAAGGCGTTGACGGGGCGCGGGAACCACCACACGGTCGCGTGGGGGAAGGCCTCCCCGAACGCGCGGAGGATCTCCTTGAAGTTCTTCGGGGTCAGCGAATACAGCGGGAGCCACATGGAGCACACCCCTCCGGGCTCGAGCTTCCGGCGCACCAGCGTGAAATAGTCCCTCGTGTAGAGGAAGCCGTTGCCCCGGTACTTGGGGTGGATGGAGTCGGAGAGGATCAGGTCGAAGGGGCGGGGGGACGCCAGGACATAGTTGCGCCCATCGGCGATGGTGACCGCCACCCGGGGATCCTCCAGGACGCGGTGGTTGATCGCGGCGAAGTTCTCCCGGGCCTGCCGGACGATCCCCGGGGAGATCTCCGCCACCCGGATCTCCTCCACGGGATGGAGGGAGACCGCATGGGCGGTGGATCCCGAGCCCAGCCCGATGTGAAGGACCCGCCGGGCGTCGGGGCGAAAGGCGAGGGGGAGGTGCCCCTGGAGCTTCTGAATGAGCCTGTTGTCGGGGGAGGTTCCCGCCACATTGACGCCGTTGATCTCGAGGGACATCCCCTCCGGGCGCTCCACCACCATAACCACCCCGGTGGCGTCCTCGTAGGAGTTCAGGATCCGGGTCCCCGCCTCCCGGTACATCCCGGCCCCGGTGAACGGTGCGATGGGGTCGAGGAGCAGGAAGAGGGCCGCCAGGCCCGCGGCGGCGGCCCCCCCGGCCCACCGCCATCGGCCGGCCAGCAGAACGACCGAGAGCAGGGCGTTGACCGCTCCGAAGGCGAGGAACCCCCGCAGCGTGCCGAGCAGGGGAGCGGCGGCCAGCCCTGCCAGAGCGGCCCCGGCGATGGCTCCGAGGGTGTTGAAGGCATACACCATTCCCGCCGCCCGCCCAGCGTCGGCCGGCCCGTCGGAGGCCAGCCGGACGCAGAGGGGGAACGAAAGGCCCATCAGTAAGCAAGGGACGATCAGGAGGGCCCCCACGCCCAGAAAGAGCGAGCCGAACACCTGCCATTGCGGGGAGGGCCAGGGGAGGGCCGCCAGGGGGATCAGCAGGTCGGGGAGGCGACCCAGGGTCAGGGCCTGCAGACCGATGGAGAGGGCCAGGAGCGCCTCCACCGCGCCAAGCCAGAACCGGGGGCGCCGGGTGGCCCCGAGCAGGGCCCGATAGACCAGGCTCCCCGCGCCGATTCCCGCCAGGATGGAGGAGAGCATCAGCCCGTAGGCATAGACGTTCGAGCCGATGTGGATGGCGAGGAGGCGGGACCAGAACACCTCGAACCCCAGGGAGGTGAACCCCATTGCCGCGAACAGCCAGGCGGGCGCGGAGCGGCCGCCTGCCTCCGCGCGGTGCACGGAGGAGGGTGGGGCGGCGGTGCGGCCCAGGATCAGCCCCCCCAGTCCCGCAATGCCGTTGAGGGCGGCGGCCAGGTGCGCCGTGGCGGAAAATCCCAGGGCCGGGACCGCCCAGAAGGTGCTGGCCAGCACGCCGGCGAAAGCCCCGAGGGTGTTGACCCCGTAAAAGAGGGCCGTGCCCCGGCCGACGGCGGCCGACTCCCGTTCGGCGAATTGCGCCAGGAGGGGGAGGGTGGCCCCCATCAGGGTGGTGGGGACCAGGAACAAGAGGGCGGCGAGGAGGAGCCGCACCCCGTCCAGTAGGGGGCCCTCCCCGCCGGCCGGGGTGTAAACGGCGACGAAGACCCGGCTCGCTGCGGCAAAGAGGGCCGGCACCGCCAGGGCGGAGGCCCCGATGCCCAGCTCCAGGAGACCGTACCACCGGACGGGGTTGCCCGCCGCCACCGCGCGCCGGCCGGCCAGCCAACTCCCCAGCGACAACCCCCCCATGAACGCCACGAGGACGGCGGTGACGGAGGGGGTGGTGCTCCCGAACAACAGGGTCAGGTGCTTGAGCCATACCACCTGATAGACCAGGCTGGAGAGGCCCGACAGGAAGAACAGCAAGAGGAGCGCCGGCATGCCCGCGCCGTCAGCGGGTCGGGAAGCGGGTGTCCAGCGTTTCGCCGCCCGGCAGGGTCAGGTGGACGACCAGAGTCCCCGCCGGGGGGCCGTTGAGGAAGATCTCGCCGGTGCGCACCGTTTCGTGCGGGGCCAGGTAGCCCTCGTAGAACCGGACGGAGGTGGCCCGGGCCGGGATCTCCTCGGTTTCCCCCGCCATGAAGCGAAACCGGGAGAACTCCCCCACCGAAGCGTCGCGGATCCGGCCCCGCGGCATGATCCACTCGAGGTAGTTCCCCGACTCGGAAAGATCCGAGTAGAGGCCCGAGGTGTTCGTCAAGACCACGATCCAGCCGCCCATCGACGGTTGGAGCTCCACCGCGGGGAGGGGGCCGTCGTTGGCCCCGCCCAGGTAGTCGCGGAGGGTGCCGAACCCGATGACGCCCTCGCCGCTCGCGGGGGCATACGGGAGGAAATAGCGCCCGAGGTAGCCGGGGGCGGGGCGCCGGGCCCAAGCCCCCAAGGCCGCCCGCCGGAACGGGTAGTTGGCCAGCGCCACGGTGATCTTGTCGCCCCGTTCCAGCGTCAGGCCGCCCAGAGCGAGCGAGCGGTCCACCTGCCAGGCGTATTGGGGGTCCACCAAATAATTGCCCATGATCTGCCCCGCGGGCTTGACGCCGTAGCCGTCTTCCAGCGGGCCCATTTCGGCCCCGGCCTTCACTTCGACGCCCCCGTTCGCGCGGGTTACCCAGGCCGTGTTGGCCAGGGAGAGGGCCCCATAGTGGGGCAGCCCCGGTTCCACCGGGTTGTTCTCCCGGCTCTGGCCCCGGTAGGCGTCCACCAGGCCGGGGTCGCCGGAGGGGGGCCAGGCGCACCCCTGACCGAAGATGACGGTGAAATCGAAATCGCGGAAGGCCTCGGTCATCGTCTCCGAAACCCAGAAAAGGGGGACTCCGGCGCCGCAGGCGATCTTGAGGGGCTTGAGCGCATCGCGAAGCTCCTTCGCCCCGGGGAGGTCGGTCGGGCATCCTTTCCCCTCGAAGTGCAGCAAGAGGGCCGACAGCTGCGTCTCGGCCACCCCGGTCTGGACGGCCCAGTCGCGGGCGGCGTCGAGGAGGCGCCGGCGGGCGCGGGCGTCGGCCAAGAGGGGGTGCTTCCCCTCGGGGACCACCAACTTGACCACCACCCCGGCGCGAAGGCGCGCGGGGAGCTGGAGCTCCCGGGAGGCGTCGAGCATCCCGAGGGGGATGCACACGTGCCTCACCCCCGCGGCCGCGAGGGTGTCCTGCTCCTCAGGGGAGAGGGATCCGGCCGGGTCCGCGAGCTCGACGATATCGCCGGACAGCGGGGCCGGCAGGGGGGGGGTGGGGGCCGCGCCGCAGGCGGCGAGCAGCCCCGTCAGAAGGAACAGCGCAAGGGTTCTGGTGTTCACGGAACCGATTATAGCCGGAAGAGGCGGGGAACGAAAGGGGGCGCGCTCACCCCTTGTGGCGGGCCTGCCACACTTCGCGGCGGTGGTCCTTGCCGACCACCCCCACGACGCGGCACATCTCCATCAGCCGGCTCACCAGGGAATCCCCGACTCGATCCACCAGGGCGTCGCGCTCCTTGGGGTCCGCCGCGAAGTGCGTGGTGGCCACCAACGGGAGGCGGTGGAGGTACCGCTGGTTCACCACCTCGAAGAGGATGTCGAGGAACCACGCGTTCCCCTTCACGCTCCCCAGGCCGTCGAGGACGAGGAGAGGCGTATGAAACAGCGGAGCGGTGATTTCGTCCATCGACTCCTCGCTCCCCGGGCCGATGAGGGCCTGAGTGCGGAAAACCAGGTTGGAGTAGTCGGCGAAATGGCCTTGGATGCCGGTGCGGGCCCCCACCGCCTTCAGGACCGCGGCGGCCAGATGGCTCTTCCCCGTGCCGTTGGGGCCCGACAGGAGGAGCCCATGGTCCACGGCGGGGAAGTGGTCGGCGAACTCCGCGCACGCCTTCTTGGCGGCGATCAGCTCCTTGGTGGGGGTGCGAAAGTTCTCGAAAGTGCACCCCTCGTAGCGGGGGGGCAGGGCGGGGGCGGCCGAGGCGTCGGAGCCGGAGGGGAGGCAGCCGCAGTCGACGGCGACGCGGCGGCCGTTGCGCATCTCGATGCGGACGCCGCGGCCCAGGCAGCGGGGGCAGGGGGTGGGGGAGGTCACCGGAGGAAGCCCTCCAGCTTGAGACCGCGGGCCAGGGCGCGCATGCGGCGCAGGGCGCGGGTCTCCAGCTGCCGCACCCGTTCGCGGGAGCAGTGGAGCCGGTCGGCGATCTTCTGCAGGCTCGCGGGGTCGCCCCCCCCGAGGCCGAAGCGCTGGCGGATCACCGCGCCCTCGTTGGGCGGCAGCTCGTCCACCAGGGCCCGGACCTCCTCCTCGACGGAGCGTTTGAGCATCACGAATTCCGGGGAAGGGACATCGCGCTCGGGGAGGGTCTCCGCCAGCTCCATGCCGCTGTCGTCCCCCGTGGACTTGCTCAGCGAGAAGAACTCCATCCCCGCCTGCTGGAGGGCCTGGACGTCGCGCTCCTTCAGGCCCAGCTCCTCGGACAGCTCCTTGAGCGAGGGAGAGCGATCGAGGTCCCGTCGCAGCGAGGCGGCGGCCCGCTCCATCCGATAGATCTGCCCCAGGGTCTTCGGCGTGAGCGAGAGGGGGTGGTCCTTGGAGATGGCCTCCAGCATGGCCTGCCGCAGCCACCAGCCGGCGTAGGTGACGAACCGGGCGTCCTTGGCCGGGTCGAACCGCTTGGCGGCCTCCAGCAGGGCCAGGTTCCCCTCGCTGATAAGGTCCATCAGGGAGACGGTGGGGCTGGCGTACTTCTTGGCGTAGTGGACGACGAACCGGAGGTTGGATTCCACCAGCTCGCGAACCGCCTCCTTGTCCCCCTGGCGGATGCGGACCCCCAGCTCCTTTTCCCGCTGGGGAGTCAGGAGGGGGAAGGAGGAGACCTCCTTGAGGTACTGCTCCAGGTCCTTCTTCTCGCCGGGGGAGCGGAACATCGTTCAGGGCCGCCGCGCCAAACTGGAGGGAGGGACGGGGATGATGGCGCCGCGCGGGGGGGCCTGGGCGCGGCGCTCAAGGATCTCCTTTCGGACAACCTCCAGCACCTGGGCGAATCCCGCCTGCAGGCGGATCATCTTCTCCCGCATGTTGAGCACGACTTCCACGCCCGCCAGGTTCACCCCCAGCTCGCGCGTGAGGGTCAGGATGAGCTGCAGGCGCTGGAGGGCCTCCTCGTCGTACATCCGGGTGTTCCCGTCGCTCCGGATGGGGACCAGCAGCCCCTCCCGCTCGTAGATGCGCAGGGTCTGCGGGTGGACGCCGAAACGCTCCGAGACCGCGGAGATGAGGAGGTACTTCGGCTTCTTTTTCATGGCCCCGCTCCATCCCGGTTCATCATAAGCGGGAGAGAACGGTCCCCTCTCCCGTCGCGGGCAGTGAATGCCTGCGGAACCACCCTCGTCCCATGGGGGAACCCATCCGGCTTGAGGATAAGATTCCCGAGCCGGCCCGATAGACCGCACGCCCGAGGGGCGAGTGGAGGGTTTGGTGCAGCTCGCCATAAGCGCATCGGAAAGGGCATCACCCGGTCCCTTTCTTGGGGACCGAGACGTTCAGAAGCCCGTCGGTGAGGCGGGCCTCGATCCCCTCCTCCTCGAAGGGCCCCGGAAGGCGGATCAGCCGCCGGAAGGGGCCGTAGGTCCCCTCGGAGCGGAGGAACCCCTCGAGTGGGACCTCGGGCGGCACGCGCTTGTCCCCGGTGAGAATCAGCGTCTGCCCATCCACATGGAGTTGCACATCCTCCAGGGCGACACCGGGGAGCTCCACGAGGATGCGGTAGCGGTCGGGCTCCTCCACGGCGTCGAGGACCGGCTGCCAGAAGAACCCCTGGTGGTGCTGGGCCTCCTCGGCGGCGCCGGCGCGGTCCTGGTCTTCGAAGAGACGGTTCAACTCCTCCTGGAGGGAGATCAGCCCTTGGACGGCGCTGATGCGGTAGCGGTTCATCGCATTCAGTATAGCGGAAAGGGGGGGCCACAGGCAACCGGCCCGGCGGCTTCAGGACATTCCGGCGAGGCGCTTCATTCGCTGGAGCCAGGCGTGGAGCTTCCAGGTCCGCGAGGCGTAGATGAGGGCTAGCGTGGTGTTGAGCCGGTGGATCTCTCCGTAGGCGGCTTTCAGGTGGTCGTCGAGGCGCGCCACCTCCTCCCGGTGCCGCGCCAGCTCCGCCTCCAGCTCCTCGGCCCGCCGCGCACGGGCCTCGAGCTGGGAGCGCAGGGAGGCGTTCTCCTCGTGCTCCATCCGGAGCTCCTCGTGGACCCGTCCGGCGTCGCGGGCGGTCTCTTCGGCCTGCTGGCGGAGGAAGACCGCCTCGCCGGCCAATACCGCCTTCTCCCGCTCCAGGCGGGAGGCCCGCTCGTCCAGGGCCTTGACGAGACGCTCCTCGCAGTCTGGCGTGCGAAAGGGCCGGGTCAGCTCCAGCACCCGGCGCCGCCCGGCGGCAAACTCCGGCTTGGAGCGCGGGTCCTCCCCCAGCGTCTGCGTCGCGGAGAAGTGGCGGTACTCGCAGGTGAGCTCCTTCAGGTGGAGGAAGGGGGCGACCCGCGAGAGGCGGATGAGCCACTCCCAGTCCTCGAAGACCGGAAGGTCCTCCCGGAAGGGGCCCGCTGCGTCGAGGAGGCGCCGACGGAACAGGAGCGTGTGAAGGGGGATATAGTTGTCGAAGAGGAGGAGGTCGGGGTCGAAGTCGCGGCTGTAGGCGACCACCCGGTCCCGGACGGCATATCTTCCCTCGGCGGGATCGAACCGGTGGACGGTGGAGAGGGCGTCCGAGTAGACCGCCTCCGCGCGGGAGACGACCGCGGTTTCGAGGAGCCGGCGGTAGTGGTGGGGATAGACCAGGTCGTCATCGTCGAGGAACGCGCAGAACTCGGTGTCGAGGGCCCGCAGCCCCAGGTTGGCGGCGGCCCCGCGCCCCTTCCCTCCCGCCTCGATCAGGGTGACGGCGAGGGCGGGGAAGGCGGCGACGGTTTCTGCCACCGCCAGGGCCCCGTCGTTGACCACGACGACCGGGGCGGGGCGGACGAACTGGGCCTCCAGGCTCGCCAGCGCTTCCCGGAGGAAGGCAGGACGGTCCTTGGTGCGCACCACCACCCCCACGCCGGGCAGGCCCCCGACCGCCTCCTCGGGTTCCGGGAAAAGGGCGGTCAGCGGCGTCGCCTGGAGGGCCTGCCACGAGAGGACGCGGAACGCCTCGGCGTGGGTGGCCTCCGGGGGAAGGGTGTACGAGCGGTAAGCGTTCAGCCCGAGCACCTTGCGCGTGAAGTCGTTCTTCCCGAGCTGGGTGGCGAAACATCGCACCGCCTCCTCTTTCTTGGTTGCCACCGCGGTGATGTCCACCAGGCGGTCGGCGGCGAGGGGATGCGAGACCTCGTAGAACGCGACGGAGGCCCTCCACAGCGCTTGCAGGGCCGGGTCCCCGACGCGGAGGGCCTGGATTAGGAGAACGAGGGCGCGGGCCAGGGCCCGGTGGTCGGGGTGGAGTTCGGAGGGGGCGGGGCACAGGACCAGGTCGGGCTCGGCCTCGATGATGAGGCGCTCGATGGCGCCGCGGAGGTCCACGGCACGGCCGGCGAACCCGCGGTCTGGGAACTCCAGAAACTCCGGCTCCGGGATCCCCAGGACCCGGGCCGCGGCCCTCGACTCCTCCATTCGCACCGCCGGATCTCCCCACCCCTCGCCCCTGGAAAACACCACCGTCCGGACGGCGGCGCCGCGGGCCGCCAGCAGGGCCAGGGTCCCGCCGGCGCCCAGCACCTCGTCGTCCGGGTGGGCCGCCAAGAGAAGGACCCGTCCGGCCTCGAAGGGCCTGGATTCGTAGGGGAAACGTGCGCATTCGTCCATGCCGGACTTATTTTACTCCAAGCGCCCATGCCTCGCGGACGGTGCTCCCCTCCGCCAGGGCCAGGTAGCCGCCCCGGGCGGGCGTGCCGGCCAGAAGCTCGCGCGGAGTGGAGGTCCCCTCGACGCCGAAGGCGGCGGCGCACGGGATGAGGAACGGGGAGAGGGCGTAGAGGACCGTGCGGCCCCCGACGGCCACCGGTTCGTCCCATCCGAGCGGCGGGTGGGCGGGAGGAGCGGGGGAGGGGAGCTGGGCGCGTCTCTGCCGGTAGGGTTCGGGGAACCACGTCCGCTCGTACAGCTCCTGCGAGGCCTGGTAGCGCCCCTCCTGTCCCTCGTGGCGCCCGGGCTCGTGAAAGTGGACGAACCGCGTGACGGGGACCACGGCGGCGCGCCCCCCAGTCCGGCGAAGACGCTCGAACAGGTCGTTCTCCTCGAAGTACATAAAGTACCGCTCGTCGAACCCCCCTACGCGTTCGAAGGCATCCCTCCGGACGGCCAGGGCCGCCCCCGACAACAGGGGCACCTCCACCGGCCCGGCCGCGGCCCACAACCGCGCCTGGAAAGCCAGGGCCTGGCGCAGCGCCGCCGCCGGGCGGGTGCGGAAGGTGAGATCGTTCCGCCAGGTGTGGGGCCGGGGATGGGGGTGGAGCCAGCGGCCCCCGCGGTCCCAGGTGAAGAGGGGGCCGGAGGCGGCGAACCGCTCCAGGGCGTTCACGAGGGGGCCGAGGGCGCCGGGAGGGACCTCGATGTCGGGGTTCATCAGCAGGAGCGCGTCCCCCCTCGCGGCGCGGGCCCCGGCGTTCAGCGCGGCGCCGTAGCCGCGGTTCTCCTCCGGGAACAGGGACACCACCCCTTCGAGGGCGGCCACGCGGGCGCGCTCCTCCGGAGTGGAGGGGTTGTCCACCACGACGATCTCCGCCGCCCCGGCCGCGCGCAGGGAGGCGGTCAGGGCCGGCAGGAAGGAGGCCATCCGGTAGTTGACGACCACGGCGGAGAGCATTAGCCCTCAATGATATACTAAATCCATGCCTTCCAAGAGGAAAGTGGCCCTGGCGCTGGGGGGGGGAGGGGCGCGGGGGTTCGCCCACATCGGGGTGCTGCAGGCCCTGCGGGAGCGGGGCGTGGAGGTGAAGGGGGTGGCGGGGACCTCGATGGGGGCGGTGATCGGGGCCCTCTACTGCTCGGGGATGGCGCCGGAGACCATCGAGGCCGCGATGATCGACTTCCTGAAGCAGGGGCGCCATTCGCTCGGGGGACTCCCCAAGCTCCTCCAGTTCGACGCCCAGGGACCCCTCGGCGTCCTGTCGCGCAACTTCCGCCAACGCCTCCTCCTCAACATCTCCATCAACCGCATTGCCCTCTTCTCCCTCAAGGTCCTGGTGCAGTCCATCGAAGCGGTTGTCCCGCGGTGTCGCATCGAGGGCCTGCGGATCCCCTTCGCCGCCCTCTCGGTGGACCTGATGACCGGACGGGACGTCGTCTTCGACCGGGGCGACCTCCGAACGGCGCTGTTGGCCGCCACCAACATCCCGGGGTTCTTTCCCCCCGTTCCCTACAAGCGCTGCCTGCTGGTGGACGCCGGCATCACCCAGCTGGTCCCGGTCCCGGCGGCCCAAGAGCTGTTCGGCGGGCCGGTGTGGGCGGTGGACATCTCGCAGGAGCTCGCCCCGATGTCGGGCAAGGAGAACATGGTGGACCTGACCTACCGCTACTCCGCCATCACGCTGCGCGCCCTTCGAAACGAGCACCTGGCGCGTGCGGCGCGGGTCATCCGCCCCCGGTGCGCGGCGGTGCCGTGGTTCGAGTTCAAACGCCTGCCGGAGCTGGTGCGGGCGGGCTACCGGGCGGGAATCGAGGCGACGGCCTGAAAGGCGCGGCCGGCGAGGCTATGGGCGAGGCTATGTTAGAATGGACGCATGATAAAGGGGGTTGAGCCATGGAACTGAACAAGCGGACCAGGGGCAAAGTGGTCATCCTGGACGTCAGCGGAACCATCGTGCTGGGCGAGTCGTCGCAGCACCTGGCCCGGGCCCTGGCGGAGGCCCTTGGGGAGGAGATCAAGGGGGTGGTCATGAACCTGGACAAGATCGATTACATGGACAGCACGGGCCTGGGCGAGCTGGTGGGGTACCTCACCCGGTTCGAGGCGGCCCAAAAGCGCATCGCGATCCTCAAGCCGCAACCGCGCGTGGTGAAACTGCTCACCATCACGAAACTGGACAAGGTCTTTAAGTTGTTCGAAGAGGAAGGGGCCGCCGTCGATTGGTGCGAAAGGGGGGAGTTGAACCCCCACGGCCCGCAGGCCACTAGACCCTGAATCTAGCGCGTCTGCCAGTTCCGCCACTTTCGCGTTTTCAGCGCATTATACCATGAACGCTCCCACGAGTGAACTCTATCGGTATTTGAAACGGCAACGGGAGAAAGGCGCCGACCTGGACGAGCTTTCCCGTCGCTTCGGCCCCTGCGCCGAGGCCCTGGCCGCCCTCCAGCGGGAGGGGTGGGTGGCGGAGGCGAAGAAGGGGTGGTGGGTGGACTGCGCCTCCACCGCCTACAAGGCGGCCCGGGTCCGGGTGAAGGCCCGCAAGACCGTGGCCTGGGTGGGGGACGCCCTCGTGGAGATGAAGGGCAATCCGCTCGGGGCCCTCGATCGCGACCTGGTCCTCTTCAAGGCCTTCCGGGGCGCCTACAAGCCGGTCCGCATCCTGGAGCGGGCCGACGACCACCTCGTCGGCTTCCTCCTGGTCCCCGCGGTGTTTCTGCCCTACCGGCGCCACCAACCCGAATTTTCGGTCCTCCAGCCGCGACCCGTCCCGCCGCGCACCCTCGCCCACGCCCGCATCGCCGCCTATCCCGGGCCCAAGGCCCGGGGGACGGTCGAGGTGGTCCGCGAACTGGGGCGGATGGGGGAGCCGGGGGCCGAGGCCGCCGTCGTCCTGGTGGACCGGCGCATCCCCCACGCTCCCAGCCCTGACGCCGAGGCCGAAGCGGCCGGCATCGCGGAGCGGGAACGGGCCTGGACCGCCCACGGGCGGCTGGACCTGCGCGGGGAGGCGTGCTTCACCATCGATCCGGAGAATGCCCGAGACTTTGACGACGCGGTATCGCTGCAGCCGCTCCCCGGCGGGCGGTTCCTCCTCGGCTTCCACATCGCCGATGTGTCCCATTATGTGCGGGCCGGCAGCGCTGTGGACCTGGACGCCCGCGACCGGGGCAACAGCGTCTATTTCCCAGACCGGGTCGTCCCCATGCTCCCGGAAGTCCTCTCCAACGACCTCTGCTCGCTAACGCCCGGGGAGGACCGGTACGCGATGAGCGTCCTGGTGGAGGTGAGCCCCTCCGGCTCCCTCTCCCACCCGCGGGTCGCCGCCTCGCTGATCCACTCCATCCGGCGGTTCACCTACGCGCAGGCGCAGGCCGTCCTGGACGGGGCCGACGACCCCTTGGCCCCCACCTTGCGGGCGATGGAGCGGGTGGCGAAGCAGTTCCACGCGAAGCGGGTGGCCCTCGGAAGCTTAGACTTCGACCTGCCGGAGGTGGGGGTGGTCCTCGACGATGCCGGGTGCATGGTGGGGGTCAAGCCGTACATCCGCACCATGGCCCACCGCCTCGTGGAGGAGTTCATGCTGGCGGCCAACCGCATCGCGGCGCGCTGGCTTCACGACCACGGCTTCCCCCTCCTCTACCGCGTGCACGAGCCGCCCGACGCCCAGAAGTTCGTCGAGCTGAAGAAGGTCGTCGAGACGCTGGGGCTCCCGTTTCCCGTCAACCCCGACGCCATCGACGCCCGCGACGTCCAGAAGCTCGTGCAGGAGTGGACGGGCCGCAGCGAGGAGCCCTACCTCAACGAAATGCTCCTCCGGTCGCTCATGCGGGCCTGTTACAAGCCCGAGAACCTGGGGCACTTCGCCCTCGCCTTCAAGACCTACTGCCACTTCACCAGCCCCATCCGCCGGTACGCCGACCTGGTGGTCCACCGCCAGATCAAGCGGGCGCTGGCGGGGGAGCGGCTGACCCCCGAGCAGAAGGATCGCGAGGAGGAGCTGCTGGCGGAACTGGGCCAGCACGTCTCCCTGCGCGAGTGGGACGCCGAGGACGCCGAGCGGGAGGTGCTGGAGTGGAAGACCATCCAGCTCCTGGAGGGCCGGGGGGGCCAGGCCTTCGAGGCGCGCGTCAACGGCGTGGTGGACGGCGGGATGAGCGTCCTCCTGCCCGAGTTCGCGGTAACCGGGTTCCTGCCGTTCTCCGGGTTCAAGAAGGAGTTCCTCTTCGCCTCGACGCTCCAGCAGACGGTGACGGGGGCCAAGAGCGGCAAGGCGTGGCGTCTCGGGGACCCCATCCGCGTCCGCCTCGTCAAGGCCGACCCCGTGATGCGCTCCCTCGTCTTTGAGCCGATCGAGTCCTGATCGCAGCGGCTGAAAGACGCCCGCGGCGTTGCCTGATGCGGCACCGACAAGCGGGCCGGGGCGCCGGCTCCGCCCGGCCCGCTCACGCCGTCGGCGTGTCCGACCCTACTGGGCCCGGGCGACGATGAAGATATACTTTAGGGTCCCCTTGCCGCTGTTCGTCACGTCGTGTTCCGTCTGCGGGGGGCCGTAGGCCGCGGTCCCGGCCTTCAGGGACAGGGTCACCCCGCCGGCAAAGGTCATGGTCCCTTCCCCCTCCAGCACCACGACGATCTCTTCGTTCTCTTTGGTGCTGTGCTTCCCCACGGACTTGCCGGGGGCCAGCGTCACCACGCCGGCCCGCATGGTCACGCTCTCCGGGGGAGCGATCAAGCGGAGATAATCTTGGCCGCCGGCGTCCAGCGACAGCAGCCGGGGCTCCGGCTTCGAAGCGGCGGCCGGGGCCGCTTCCCCCGGCGCCTGCGCCATCGCGGCTGCGGGCGCCAGGATGAGCAACAACAGGGGGTACCAGAGGTGGAAGGAATGCATGCGTGCCTCCTTTACAGGTTGGCGCGGAATCCCGCGCTCCAGGTCCGCCCCGGCATGGGGTAGCCGATGCGGTACTCGTATTCGGAATCGGTCAGGTTCTGGCCCGCGAGGAAGGCCTCGAGTCCCGAGGCGTGCAGGCGGACCGAAACCTGCGCGTTCCACAGGAAGTAGGCGTCGATCGCCTTCTGCGCGGCGGCGTAGCGGGGGTTCAGGACATAGTGGCGGTCCACCCACTGCGCGTCCATGCTCAGCCGT
The DNA here is from genome assembly GCA_964603505.1 of uncultured Holophagales bacterium. Lineage (GTDB taxonomy): Bacteria > Acidobacteriota > Thermoanaerobaculia > UBA2201 > UBA2201 > UBA2201. The sequence continues at coordinate 28,687 of CAZRVT010000005.1, forward strand.
ACCAGGGGGCCGAAGGCGGCGTTGAACCCGCCGTTGAGCGATGTCCGGGGGGCGTTGGGAACGTCGTCCGGCGTGGTGTCCATCCAGGAGGCGCCGAAGAAGGCGGCGGCGGAGGGGCCCAGGGTAGCCGCGAGCGTGACGTCCAGCCCGGTCGTCTCGTAGTCCCCGAGGTTGGCATACATCGGAGGGGGCGGCGGAGGCGGGACGAAGCGAAGGGCGTCGGTGACCCGGTCGTGATAGAGCGAAGCGGTGAGCCGCCAGCGCGCCGAGAGGGTCCACAGGGCGCCCAGCTCCGCGTGGACGATCTTCTCGGGCGTCAGGTCCTTCCATTCGCCGCCCCGGCCCCACTGGTCGTACAGGACCGCGGCATAGACGCCCGGCAGGTTGAACCCGGAGGAAGCGCGCAGATAGTATTCCGCGCCGCCGACCTCGGCCTTCAGCCCGCCCTCGTAGGCCCAGTGGCCGCCGAAGTGGCGGCTGTGGGTCCACCGGACGCCGACCGACGGGACCAGCGGCACGCGGCCCCCGAACCGATGGCTGAGACGGACGAACGGCGAGGTGTCCTGGAACGTCAAGGAGGGGAAGGTATAAAGCGTCGAGGGGCCGTCCTGGACCACCGCGCCGCCGTAGTTGTCCCAATGCAGCCCGGCCTGGGTCTCGTTGCCTTCCCATAGCGACATCGCCCGCTCCGCCCGGACCCCGTAGTTGCGATAGCGGGTCGTGGTGTTGAAGGGCTTGGCGGTCTTCGGGTCCCACTGGTCCCAGTCCAGGTCGCCGTCGTCGAGGTAAACCTTCACAAACCCGCGGGAGGCGCCGGCCCGGTCCTCCAGGGTGAGGACGGCGAAATCGTCGGTCACCGCAAAGCGCGGCGTCACGGGCGGAAGGGCCATCCCCTCCTGCCCGGGGTCCTGGGCCCACCCCTCGGCGTGGTCGAAGACGGCGCGGAGGGCCCAGCGCTCCGAGAACGCGTAGGAGAGCGACCCGTAGTAATCCCGGGTCTCGCCCGCGGAACGGGGGCGGTGGCCGTCGCTGGTGTCGTAGGAGCCGGCCACCGTGTAGGCCCAGGCGCCCTCGCGTCCCGAGGCCTCCACGCTGTTCTTCCAGGTGCCGTGGGTCCCGCCCTGGATCGACAGCGAGGCCTCGAAGCCCTCTTCGCCGCGCTGGTACGGGACCAGGTTGACGGCGCCGAAGGCCATGGAGCCGAACCGGACCGGCTCGGGGCTCTTGAAGACCTCCAAGGAGCCGGCGCGGTCGGGATTCAGCGTGTCGAGGAGCGGGTGGGTCCACACCCCCACGAAGCGCGGGATGCCGTCGAACTGCATCTGGACCTCCGCCCCCGGCCGGCCCGATCCCTGCGCCCGGAGGAAGACGGCGCCGCCGTCGCCCCCGCCGTAGCTGCCCACCATCCCGTACCGGGCCAGCGTCACGCCGGTGAGGTTGCGCAAGGCGTCGGCGAAGTCGGCCGCGTTCTGCTCCTCCAGTTGCTTCCGCCCCACCACGGTCACCGCGGAGGAGAATTCGTCCACCCGCGTGGCTTCCACGATCGGGGCCGTCACCGTGACGGTCTCCGAAAAGGAAGGCAGTTCGGTCCCGTCCTGCGGCAGGGCCGGTCGGGCGACGAGCATCGCCCCGACGCCTGCCGCGACGATCCATGTTCGTTTCATCGGTTCCCTCCAAAAGCGTATTGGGTCATGGTCCGAAATCCATTCCGTGCGGGTGGTGATGCCGCAGGAAATGGGGCCGCTCGAGGCCGTGGCGGAGCATGAGGGCCTCGTCGGAGAGGAGGTCCAGCGCCGGCCCCTCGGCCACCGTCCGCCCGTCGTCCAGCACCACCGCCCGGTCGCACAGCTCGGCCGCCAGGTCCAGATCGTGAGTGGCGATGAGCTGGGTGATCGGGAGCGAGGTCAGGAGCGCCTTCAGTTCGCGCCGCCCGCGGGGGTCGAGGTCGCTGGTGGGCTCGTCGAGCACCAGTAGGCGGGGCCGGCAGGCCAGCAGGCCCGCCAGGGCCGCCCGCCGCTTCTCTCCCCGGCTCAGGCGGTGGGGCGTCCGCGCCTCGAACCCCGCCATCCCCGTGGCCGCGAGGGCCTCCGCCACCCGCCGCGCCACCTCGGCTTCGGGCAGCCCCTCCTGCCGCGGGCCGAAGGCCACGTCCTCGCCCACGGTGGGGCAGAAGAGCTGGTCGTCGGGGTCCTGGAACAGGAGCCCCACCATGGCACGAATGCCGGGCAGGTTCGGCGGCCCGACCGGCAGGCCGAAAACGCGCACGGCGGGAGCGTCGGCCGGCTTCTCGGGGAGGAGGCCGTTGAGATGGAGGAACAGGGTGGACTTCCCCGCCCCGTTGGGGCCGACGAGGGCGGTGCGCGACCCCTCGGGGACGGAGAAGGTGACGCCCCGCAGGGCGGGGGTGCCGTCCGGGTAGCGGTACTCCAGGCGGGCCACCTCGAGGGCGTTCACGGCTTCCACCCCCGCGCGGCCATCGCGCCGGCCACCCGCTCCGCCCGCTCCGTGCCTCGGATGAAGAGCCTCCCGGCCATGCCCGCGATGTGGGGCCACTGCCGGACCCCGTCGGGGCCGCGGCTCCGGCTGCGGCGCGCCCGCGCCATGCGCTGGAGCTCGTTCCGCAGGAGGAACAGGTAGCGGTGGGTCAACGCCAGGACCGTGACGAGGAGAGAGGGGACGCGGAACCGGCGCAGGGCGTCGAGGATGGCGGGAAAGGGGGTGGTGGCCGCCAGGAGCGTCATCGCCCCCAAGGCCAGGGTGCTCTTGGCCAACAGGGACGCGAACCGCACCCCTCCGTCGGGGAGGAACAGGGCCATCAGGGCGATGCCGGCCGCCAGCGGCTCCACGAGGAGCAGCCGTTTCAGCCAGGCCGCCCAGCGGATGCGGGCGGCCAGGGCGGCCGCCGCCAGGAAGGCCGCCGCCAGGCCGTGCGCGGCCCACCGGCCGTCGGGGAGGAGAGCGGAAGCCGCCGTGAAGAGGAGGGCCGCGGCCACCCGGAGCGGGGCGGGGAGCGAGTGCGCCACCGGTTCAGCGGGCCCGTTCCCCGGAGGGGCGCCGCGTCAGCGCCCGGGAGAGGACCAGCGCCAGGGCGAACGCCAGGAAGGTCCCAACGGCCCCGGCCAGCACCGTGGCCGCCGCCGCGGACCGGACGCCGGGGACGGCGTAATCGGGCAGGGGGGAGGGGAGGACCGGCGGGGCGGCGCTCGAGGCGAACCCCAGTTCCTCGGCGGCCCATTCCAATCCGTCCGGCAGGGCGCTTGCCAGGGGCGCCAGCAGGGCGGCCACGCCGAGCGCCGCGAGGAAGCCCCACGCGGCCACCGGCCGGAAGTCCCCCTCCCGGTCCAGATCGAGCAGGTCGGGGCGGGCGGTTGCCACCGAGGCCAGGAGCAGGGCGGTGATGGCCGCCTCCCCCACGCCGATGAGCATGTGGACCCCGGCCATGGCGGGGAAGACCAGCCCCCAGGGGGCGGTCCCCGAGAGGGCCAGCTCCGCGGCGGCCAGGACCGCCGCCAGCAGGGTGGAGCACCAAGCGGCGAAGACGGCGCCGAGGAGGGCGGCGCGCACCCCCCCCCCCGTCAGGCGCCGGACGCCGGCATAGAGGGCCCATCCGGCGGCCGGGGCGGCGAGGGCCATGTTGAGGAGGTTGGCCCCCAGGGCGGTCACCCCGCCGTCGGCAAAGGCGAGGCATTGGAGGACCACCACGGCGGTCATCACGAGGACGGCCCCCGCCGGGCCGAGGAGGGCCGCCGCGAGGACCGCGCCGATCAGGTGTCCCGAGGTGCCCCCGGCGACGGGGAAGTTCACCATCTGCGCGGCGAAGATGAAGGCCGCCGCCAGCCCGATGAGGGGGACGCACCGGGCCGGCATCCGCCGGCGAACCGCGGCCAGGGCCCCTCCCAGCCCCGCCGCCGCGACGACCCCTGTCGCAGCGGCGACCCCGGCGCTCAGGAACCCGTCGGGGATGTGCATGGCTACCGGAACTCCTTTCCCGTGGCCGTCACGGTCAGCTTGCCGTGCTGGACCCCCTTGACGGCGCAGAGGCGGTCGGCCAGGGCGCGCACCTCGCGGGCGGGGCCGCGCACCACCAGCACCTCGATGCAGTGGTCGTGGTCGAGGTGGACGTGCAGGGTGGAGACGATGGCGTGGTGGTGGTCGTGCTGGATGGCGGTGAGGCGCGCCTGGAGGCCGGGGCGGTGGTGGTCATACACCAGCGTGACGGTGCCGGCGATCTCCCCCTTCCCCCGCGCGGCGGCGTGCTCCACCAGGCGGTCGCGCACCATCGCTTCCACGGCGCGGGAGCGGTTGGGGAAGCCCCGCTCTCTGGCCATGGCGTCGAGGCGGCGGACGAGAGGTTCAAGCATGGAGACGCTAAAACGGGTCGCGCGCGGGTTCGGCATGGCAGTATTACCTTTCATAAAAAAGATAACACAATTCACCCCGGACCGCAAGTCCGGGACGGCGGAGGGTCAGCGGGCGGTGGCGAGCGGGAGGGTGCGGCGGGTGAGGGCCTCGCGGGCGACGGCGCGGAGCGCCTCGGCGAGGAACGGGTGCTCGCCCGCGGGGGGGAGGACCTGGACGGCCATGTCGCAGTACACGGCCAGCGCCTCCTCCACCTGGCGCGGGATGTTGTCGGCCACGTGCCCCCCGGCGGACATGAAGAGCGGCAGGAGGCGGACGCGGCGGAAGCCGCGGCCCCGGAGGCACTTGACTACGTCGAGGAGGGTGGGGCGGGCGAACTCCATGTAGGCCAGCCACACGCGCCCGGGCCCCATCTCGGCCTCGAGGGCCGCCTGGAGGCGGACGAACGGCTCCCGCCAGCGGGGGTCGGGGCTCCCGTGGGCGAGGAGGACGAGGGCGGGCTCGGCGGGGATCGGATGGGTCACGTCCTGAGAAACAGCCCTCAGCCCTGCGCTATTCCGCCGGCCGCCGGCGAAGGGCGGACGGCGGCGGTCAGTGGGTCGGCTTCAGCGAATACGCCCCGGTGTCATCGTCGCGGTCGAAGGCGCAGCCGCCCAGGATCGAGGCCGGGTTGATGGCGGCGCTGTAGCGGTTGAGGGCGCTGTAGCGGACGGTCACCCACGATTGGTCGAAGGCGTTCCCCAGGCCGGTGCCGCAGCAGAACCGGTCCGTGTCGAATTCGAGGGTCATCCAGCCGGACTCGTCCACCAGCGGCCAGTCTGGAGTTTCGACCTCCACCCGCTGGGTGGCGAGGAACAGCAGGTCGAATCCCGTGACCGGCGGAGGAGTGCACGGGCCGCCGCCGCTTTGGGCCTTATTGCCGTCTTCGTCCCATGTCTCGATGATAGGCCGGGCGTAACCCAGGTAGCCGCTGTTCGGGTTGTAAAGGACCGTGTAGGCGGATCCGCCGGCGTCGTACCAGGCGCAGGGGCCGCCCTGGATGTACCAGTGATCGATCAATGGATTATGCGACCGCCACACGTCCACCGTCGTCCCGCCGTCGAACGAGGCGTTGCCGATGTGGCGGAACGACCACCGGAGGGGGAGGGGCTCGCGGGCGTCGTGGAGAGGGAAGCCGGCGATGTACTCGTATTTATAGTAGAAGGTGCTCACGCCGTCGTCGGCCCAATCGGAGGGCCGGCTCCCCCACGAATGGCCCGCCAGGGCGTTCTGCTCCCCCCAGGCCTCGATGTGCACGGCCGGGACGCCGTCGGACCGCATCGCGTCGTGGTCGTAATAGAGGATGTCCCCCATGAGGACGTTGCCGTTCTCCAGGACGCCGTGGTCGCGCACGCCGTCGCCGTCCGTGTCCAGGTAGTCGGTCCGGAAGTAGGGAACGGGGAGGGCGTCGGGGAGGCCGTAGCCGCAGGTGAGGGCGTGGTCGACGGTGAGGTAGCCCACGAAGTCGTCGTTCCACCCGTCGTACGAGCCGATGCTGAGCTTGCACTGCCAGTCGGCCAGGACGGCCGGGGGGACGGGCTCGTAGCAGGCGATGTCGTAGGCGCCGAAAGGCGAGGAGAACATCCCGTCGTTGCGGGTCCACTCCTGTCCGAAATAGGCGCCGTCGCCGTTGCAGTCGATGTAGCGGGTGGTGAACCGGGAGGCGGCGGTGGCGCAGCCGTTGTTGGGCAGACGGCCGTGGATGAGGATGTCCCTCATCGAGAACGTGGCGATGTCGTACCCGGTGAGGTAGATGTTGAACGAAAACACCGACCAGGCGTCCACGTTCCACACCACCATGTGGGCCACCAGGGGGTCGTCGTCCACATTGGTGATCCCCACCAGGGTGTCCAGGCCGACGTCGGAGGCGGAGTCCACCTCGAAATAAGGGACGAGGAGGGTGGCGGCCGGGGCGGTTCCCTGCTCGCACGGGGAGCCGGCGGGCCTCACAGGGGCGTCGGGGGGCGTCTGTGCGGGAAGCGCCAGGGCGAAGGTGAGAGCGAGAGTGGAGGTAAGAGCGCGCATGGAAGCCTCCTTCAATGGGTGGGGACGAGCTGGAGCAGGGCCGAGCCGGGCTTCACCTCCAGGGCGCACCCGCCGGTGACGGCGAATGCGGTATTGCCGGCGGTGTACCTGTTCCAAGCCGAATAGCGGACGTTGACCCACGCCTGGCTGAATGAGTGTCCGTAGCCGGGGCCGAAGAACAGGCCATCCGTGGCGAAGGAGATGGCGCACCAGCCGGATTCATCGACCAGTGGCCAATCGGGGGTTTCCACCGGGTCGCGCTGGGTGGCCAGGTAGAGCCGGTCCCAGCCGGCCCAAGGCGGTGGAGGGCTGGGTGGACCTGAGCTCTGTGTGACATTTTCCTCTTCATCGAAGAACCATAATTCTTTGAGATATGCGTTGCCGAGTTCTTCGGTCAGTGGATTGTATAGCGTGGTATAGATCCCGCTATCCGCTCCCCAGGAGCAGGGTCCGCCGGGAACGGCCCAATGTTCGAAGGAAGGATTTCCCGACCGCCACACATCCGCCCAGGTTTCACCATCAAATCGATAGTTGTCGATGTACCGGAACGCCCACACCGTCGGGAGGGGCTCGCGGCAATCGTAGGGGAGTTGGTTGGTTTGGTATTCGTACTTGTAATAGAAGGTGCCCACCCCCAGGTCGGCCCATTCGGCGGGCCGGATGCCCCACGCGTGGCCGGCGAGGAGGTTTCCCTCGCCCCACGCCTCGATCTGCACCGCCGGAACGCCGTCCGACCGGTCGTGGTCATGGTCGAGATAGAGGATGTCGCCCATCAGGGTGTTGCCGTTCTCCTGGACGCCGTGATCGGGGCGGCCGTCGGCGTCGGTGTCCAGGGTGTTGACGGCGAAGTAGGGGCGCGGCGCCGCGTCGGGGAGGGCCCCAGTGCAGGTGACGCTGGAGTCCAGTGTGAGATAGCCGACAAAGTTGGGGTTCCAGCCGTCGTAGGAGCCGATGGAGAGCTTGCACTGCCAGTCGGCCAGCGTGGCGGCGGAGACCTGGCTGTAGCAGGCGATGTCGGTGGGGAGCCCCGCGTCGCTGAACAGGGGGCTTCCCACGGTCCAGCCGTTGTCGAAATAGCGCCCGTCGCCGTTGCAGTCGATGTAGCGGGTGGTGAAGCGGGAGGCGGGCGTGGCGCATCCGTTGTTCGGCAGGTTTCCATGCACCAGGATCTGCCGCATGGAGAAGGTGACGATGTCGTAGCCCGTCAGATAGATGTTGAAGGCGAAGACGGCCCAGGCGTCCACGTTCCACACCGTGGCGTGAACCACGAGCGGGTCCTTGGAGACATTGGTGACCCCGACGAGGGTGTCCATCCCGGTGTCGGAGGATGAATCCACTTCGAAGTAGGGGACCAGGAGGGTGGCGGCCGGCCCGGTGCCGATCTCACACGGCGACCCCGCCGGACGGATCGGGGGCGGGGGCGGCGTCTGAGCCTCCGTGAAGCGGGCGAATGCCGCGAAGAAGAGGAGGATGACCAGGACGCGGATCCAGAAGGCGGGGGTGGGGTAAGGAGTCATGCTTTTCATGTTATTCTCCCTCGGGCGGGCCCGCGGGGCGGTCGTGGTCGGATCGGGCGAGCGACCAGACCCCGCCCCGGGTGCCGGCGTACAGGACCGGCTCGGCGGAGGGGGCGAAGAGGAGCGACTTGACGAAGGGGCGGGGAAGGCGGGGCTGGAGCGCCCTCCATGTGCCGCCCGAGTCGGTCGAGACGAAGATGCCTCCGTTGGAGTAACCGGCATAGATATGCGGCGGGGTCGCCGGATCGATGGTCAGCGCCTGCAGGCCGAGGGACCGCAGCCCGTTGCTGCTCAGCGCCCAGGTCGCGCCGCCGTCCGTCGTTTTATACACGTAAGCGTTCGTGGCCGCGTAAACCGTCGAAGGGGATGAGAGGTCGATGGCGATGGAATGGAACGCGTGGGCCGGCAGGTCCGCACGGACCCAGTGGGCCCCGGCGTCGGTGGTCTTATAGATGCCCGCCGCGGTCGCCGAGTAAACCACCGCCGGCGAGTGGGGATCGACTGCCAGATCCAGGGCTTCGGTATTCGGCCATCCACCGCCGACGGCGGTTCAGGAGTCGCCTCCATCGGTGGACTTGAAGATCCCCACGCTGTAGGCGGCGGCATAGAGGACCGAAAGGGACGACGGATCGAAGACCAAGGCCTCGATCCGGCCGGAGGGGAGGCCGCCGACGACGGCGCTCCAGGACACCCCCGCGTCCGAGGTTTTGAACATTCCGCTCCCGTCGGAGCCGGCAAAGACGATCGAAGGGTCCGCGGGATCGACCGCCAGGCAGTGGTAATAGGCGATATCGGCCGGAGATCCCGCCGGGGCCCAGTGGAGGCCGCCATCGGCGGACCGATGGATGCCGGCGTAGCTGGCGGCATAGAGGACCAAGGGATCGGACGGGCTGGCCGCCACCGCCCATATAGGCTGGTTGTCGATCCCTGTATTGGTGGTCCTCCAGGTGAGGCCGGCGTCGTCCGTCCGGATGACCCCTTCCCCGTAAACCCCGGCGTAGGCGGAGGAGGGTGCGCCGGACGGGATGGCCAGGGCGCGGACCTTCGCATTGGGCGGCCCTGACTCCATCGCTGACCAGTGATCCCCGCCGTCGGTGGTCCGATAGATGCCGAATCCCCAAGCCCCGGCCAGGGCACGCTGGGGATCGGTCGGGTCGACAGCGATGGCAAGAATCGGGACATCGGGAAGGCCGTTCCCGGCGTATTGCCAGGTCGACCCCCCGTCGAGGGTTTTATGGATGCCGCTGGGGGAGGTGCCGGTATAGAGGCTCAAGGGGGCGGATGGACAAAGGACGATGGCGAGGTTCCGCCATCCTGTGGCACTGGCAACCTTGTTCCAGGTATCGCCGCCATCCGTTGTCTTGTAGACCGATCCGTAATCTCTATCCAAGGCGTAAACCGTGGAGGGAGAGGAGGAATCGAGGGCCAGTGAAACGATCCTGGCATGGCCCAGTCCCGAATTCACGGGACGCCAGGTGTCACCGCCGTCGTCGCTTTTCAAGACGCCCGATCCCCAAGCGCCGGCGTACAGGACCAGGGGATTGACCGGATCGATGGCCAGGGCATCGACCCGATGGCGTGTCAACCCGGTGGCGGTCCAGGTCCCGCCCCCGTCGGTCGACTTGAATACACCCAATGTGCCGGCATACATCGTCGATGGAAGGGATGGATCAATGGCGATGGAGCTCACTTCATCATCAGGCAGGCCATTGCCGGCGGCGCTCCAGGAAAGGCCCCCATTGATCGTTTTGAACACGCCGTTCCGGTCGGTCCCCGCATAGACGATCGCGGGATCGGATGGGTCCAGGCCCAGGCACCGGACCGTGCCGCCGTACGGCCCGCCCGATGTCCAGGGGCCCGCGCCGGCAGACAGGGTAGCGGCGGCAAGCGCGAGCGAGCCGATCAGAAATATCACGTTTAGAGCGGCAATATTGTCGGCCGGGCGTCTCATGGCCCGGTTGATTGCAATCCCATTGCCATGCCCTTCGCCTGGGGGACGATTGCGGTCGCCGAGTCGACGGGTCATGCGTAAGCCCTTGGTATCCAGGTGTTTTCAAAGACAATGGGAGGACCGGCGCGGGGAACGCCGCGATGCGAGGCCGAGGGGCGGGTTGTCAAAGAGTTGACAACTTGTCAAATTTTTGAAAAAGCGGATTCAGAACAGCAGCAGGATCCAGGGGGTTCCGACGGCGAGGAAGATCGCGGTGTTGGCGGCGGTGACGATGGCGCCGTAGCCGTAGAGCTCGCCGGTGGTGAGGTAGCCGCTGCCGGCGAAGAGGACGTTGGCGCTCGACCCCTGCGGGGTGACGGCGGAGAAGAAGTTGGTGGCGAAGAGGAGCATGTAGGCCACCAGCGGCGCGGGGAGGCCGGCCCCCGTCCCGAGGGAGAGGAAGAGACCGAAGAGGGCGAGGAGGTGGGCCGTCTGGCTGACGAATAGGTAGTGCATGAGGACGTAGGTCAGGACGAGGGCGAGGTACACCGCGGCGGCGGGCCACCCCTCCGTCATCCGCGCGAACCCCGCGGCCGCCCAGGTCATGAAGCCGAACTGGTTGAGGTAGGTGCTGAGGGTGTAGAGGATGCCGAACCAGAGCCACACCGAGAGGGCCTCCCCCTCTCTCGAGAGGTCGCGCAGGGTGTAGACCCCCGTCACCATCAGGACGGCCAGCCCCAGGAGGGCCACGGCGGCGCGGCTGACCGCGAGGAGGTCGCCGAGGGCCCAGAGGGCGACCATCAGGGCGAAGGTGCCCGCCGTGATCCACTCGGCCCGGCCCATGGGGCCCATGGCCCGCAGGGCCTCCGCCGCGGCGCGGGGTGCTTCGGGGGTGGCCGCGGCCCCGGGCATCGCGGCCTTGAGGAGGACCCATGGGACGAGGGCGAGGGCGACGAGGGACGGCAGGAGGGCGGCGAGCGTCCACGAGCCGAAGGTGACCGCCACCCCCTGCTCCCGGGCCAGGGCGGCCCCGGCGGGGTTGGTGGCCATGGCGGTCATCCACAATCCCGACGAGAGGGAGAGGGAGGCGATGCCGGCCATCATCAGGTAATGCCCCAGCCGCCGGCGGGTGCCGTCGTGCGGGAGGGAGCCGCTCCCCCGGCACAGCCCCTCGACCACGGGGAAGAGGACGCCGCTCCGGGCGGTGTTGCTGGGGAAGCCGGGGGCGATGCAGGCGTCGGCCAGGAAGATGCTGTAGCCCAGCCCCAGGGGCGAGCCGCCGAGGCGGCGGATGACGTGGAGGGCGATGCGCCGCCCCAGCCCGCAGGCGACGACGGCGCGGGAGACCAGGAAGGCGGCGACGATGAGGAGGAGGAAGTCCTGGGAGAACCCGGAGAAGGCCTGGGCGGGCTCGAGCGTTTTCGAGAGCACCGCCAGGGCCAGGGCCGCGATGGCGGCGGGGAGGATGGGGAGGGCGCGGACCAGGATGGCGAGGATCGTGCCGAGGAAGAGGGCGAAGAGGTGCCACGCCTGGAGGGTAAGGCCCGCGGGGGCGGGGATAAACCAGAGGATAACGCCCAGCGCCGTGACGGCCGCGAGCCGTCCGGGGCGGACCTCGGGAGGAGCGGTAGGAGCCAAGGATTACGCCGGGGCCGCCGCGCCGCGGCGCAGCAGGGAGCGTCCCGTCTCGACGAGGATGAGGGCCGTCAAGACGAACAGAAAGATGGCGATGACGCCGATGAGGGAAATCTTGTAAATGAGGATCAACTGCGCGAGCGACCAGGTGGTCATCCCCAGCATGAAGGCCATGGGGAGGAGAGTCCACCAGAAATTCTTCCCCAGGCGGATGAGCCACACGGTGAGCACCAGCAGGACCAGGGCGGCCAGCAATTGGTTGGTGGTCCCGAACAGCGGCCAGACCGCTTTCCACGCGGGCATGGGCTGGCCGTTGGGCCCCCGGAGGGTGATGAAGAGGAAAACGGCGGGGAGGACGAGGGTGGCCAGCGTGGCCGTCCACCGGTGGCGCGGGTGGGTGAGCCCCGTGAACTCCTGGAAGATGTAGCGCCCCAGCCGGGTGGCGGTGTCGAGCGTGGTGAGGATGAAGGAGGAGAGGGCGAGAAGGCCGAAGGTGCGCCCCACCTCGGAGGGCAGCCCCAGGAGGCCGGAGAACCGGGCGAGCCCCTCGGCGTAGACCGCCATGGGCTGATGCTTCGCCTCCGTGCTCCCCGGCAGGAGGATCATCACGGTCCCGAGGGCGATGATGGCCACCACCCCCTCCGTGATCATCCCGCCGTAGCCGATGACCACCGCTTCGGACTGCTTCCCCAGCTGCTTGGAGGTGGTCCCCGACGCGACCAGGGCGTGGAACCCGCTCACCGCCCCGCAGGCGATGGTGATGAAGACCACCGGCAGGAGGGGCCCCAGGTAGTCGGAGTGGAACCCGGTGAAGGCCGGGTAGCGGACGCCGAACTTGCCGGAGAGGAGGCCGATGACGCCCACGCCGACGGAGCTGCAAAGAAGGAAGGAGGAGAGGTAATCGCGCGGCTGGAGGAGGACCCAGACCGGCAGGGTGGAGGCGAGGAAAACATAGGCGATGAGGACGATGTTCCAAGTGTTCTCCGGGCTCCCGAAGAGGGCCGGGACCTCGTGCAGAGGCAATTTCACCCCCACCCAGATGCTGACGAACACGAGGGGGACGAAGAGGAGCGAGGCGGGAAGGAGACCCGCCTTCATCCGGTAGAGGGCCAGGCCGAAACCGACGGCGAGGGCGATGTACAGGATGGAGGAGGTGGCCACGGCCCCGTCCTCGACGAAGGTGGTGGCGGTGAGGTTAGCGAACACCACCAGGACATAGACCAGGGTGAGCCAGGTGAAGAGGAGGAACAGCCGGTAGCTCAGGGGGGTGATATAGCGGTTGGCAATCTCCGCAATGGATTTCCCCCGGTGGCGGATGGAGGCGGCGATGGCCCCCAGGTCGTGCACGCCGCCGATGAAGATGGAGCCGATCACCACCCACAGGACGGCCGGGAGCCAGCCGAAGGCCACCCCCACGATGATGGGGCCCACGATGGGGCCCGCGCCCGCGATGGAGGAGAAGTGGTGGCCGAAGAGGACGGCCGGCTTGGTGGCGACGAAGTCGATGCCGTCCGCCTGGGCCACGGCGGGGGTGGGGACCGAGTCGTCCAGGCCGAAAAGGGCGGCCAGGCGGCCTTTCCCCAGCCAACGATAGGCGGCCGCGAACGCGGCCAGGGCGGCGAGGAAGAGGAGGGTGAGCATCGGGATAGTCTACTCCACGGACGGGGCGGTTTCAAGGTTCCCGCCGCGCGCGGTGGTATCATAGGGGGGCATGAAGATCATCATCGCGGAAGACGATCCCGACCAGGGATTGGCGTTGGCGGCTTACGTCCGGAGAGCCGGCCATGAGGTGGTCCTGGCCCCCTCGGGCCGCGAGGCGCTGGATGCCGTCAAAGAATCGGTGGACCTCCTCCTCTCCGACCTCCACCTCCCCGACATGACGGGGATCGAGCTCCTCCGGCAGGCCCGGGCCAGGCACCCGCTGTTGGAAGTGCTCATCCTCACCGCCTTCGGAACGGTGGACACCGCCGTGGAGTCCATGCGCTGGGGCGCGCGCAACTATCTCACCAAGCCGGTCAATCCGGAGGAGTTCCTGCGGCACCTCCAGACGGTGGAGGAATTGATCCGCCTGCGATCGTCGGCCTCGCGCGCCGGACGGGGGGCGCTGGTGGGGATGAGCACCGCGATGCAAAAGGCCTACGCGGCCATCGACCTCGCGGCCGCCTCCGCCGCCCCCGTTCTCATCACCGGGGAGACGGGGACCGGCAAAGAGCTGGCCGCTCAGGCGCTGCATCGTCTCTCTCCCCGCCACGACCACCCCTTCATCCCCGTCAATGTGGGGGCCCTCCCCGAAGCGCTGGTGGAGGCCGAATTATTCGGGCATGAAAAGGGGGCGTTCACGGGGGCCCATCGGAAGAAGGAAGGGCGGTTCACCCTGGCCCAGGGGGGCACCCTCTTCCTGGATGAACTGGACGCCCTTCCGCTCCCCCTCCAGCCCAAGCTGCTGCGCTCCCTCGAGGCCCGCGAGGTGTGGCCCGTGGGGGCCGAGGCGCCGGTGCCGGTGGATGTCCGGCTGGTGGCTGCGACCGGGGCCGATCCGGAACGCCTGAAAGACGGCCGGGTCCTCCGCCCCGATCTGTTTTACCGGCTCAGCGTCTTCACGATCCACATGCCCCCCCTGCGGGAGCGGGTGGAGGACATCCCCCTGCTGGTCCGGGCCTTGCTGGATCAGGAGAGCCGCAACATCCAGGTGCGCGAGGATGCCACCCATCCGCCGCCGCTGGGGATCTCGGCGGAGGCGCTGGCCGCTCTCCTGCGCAGGCCCTGGCCGGGCAACGTGCGGGAACTGCGCAACGTCATCGAGCAGGCCGTCGCCCGGCTTCGCTTGGGCGGCACCGTCGCCGGCACCATCGAGGTGGAACACCTGGGAGCCGAAGCCACGGCAACCGGGCAGGACCTTCCGTTCAAAGAGGCCAAGGCACGCGCATCCGAGGAGTGGACCCGTCAAGCCGTCCTTGCCGCCGTGGCCTCGGCCAAGGGCAATGTCTCCGAGGCCGCCCGCCGAATGCAAATGAACACCAGCGCGCTGTTCCGCCTCATCAAGAAATACGGCATCGAGGTGGAACGCCTTGAGAAATGAATCGGAGCGTGAACCTTCCAAATATGAACATCGGGTATTGCCGGCCGGCGCAATGCTTTACTTACTGGAAATAAATGACTTATATTATAATTGATGATTATCGGCTATTGCCGGTCTGCAATAGCGCTTATGCTCTAATTCTTTCATGGCATTGATATTAAATGATCTATGAGCCTGTTGCATAATGGAGCCTCCCTAACAGATGACCACAATAGATAGTGGCCTCACAGTGCGAAGCATGCATCATATCGTATGCATTTTTTGCATCTCTTCATTCAGCGACACCCTCCTATATGCAGCGGTTTTACTGGCATTATTCTTGCAACAAGAATAGCCAAGCCCCGTGGAAATTGGGGCCAAGCCTAAAGGAGGCTCTGGCATGAACGCTTGTGCATTGATCGAAGGACTTTGCAATAGGAATCTTCGTCTGCGCGCCGTCAGGTTCCTGGCTGCCGCTCTCATTCTGGCGGCGATGGGGGTGTTTCACCCCGCCGCCGTTCATGCCCAGGCCTCCGTCACGGGCTATCAAGACTATATCGTCTTGGGGAACGAGGAGCACGTCTGGCGTTTCTTCGAGGCGGTCCGGATCGGGGAGGGGGGGGGCGCCTTTCCGCAGACGGCCATGGCGTCCATCGTCGGGGCGGCCGCCACCTCGGACGGGCAGGTGGTGATCTACGACCAGTGGGAGGACGGGTACGAGGCGACCCCCCTCAGTCCCGGGCAGGCCAGCACGCTCGTTTTCGGCGACGGGGACGCCGCCAACGGGGACGCGGACGCTTTCACCAACGATCCCCGCGTGACCGGGGACGCGATTTTCGCCGGCACCAATCTCGTGTTCAATTCCGACCAGGCCGCCGGGCCCACGCTCCAGCAAGTCATTCCCATCCCGCGCTCCTCGGCGCAGGTGCGGTTCGACGGGGGGGACCGCGTCTATTCCGTCGGCGGCCCGCTGACGGTGATCCACTACCAGCATCCGGCGACCGTTGAGATCATCGGCGGATCCACCGAGGTCCTCTCCCTCCAGGCCGTGGCGGACGCTTTTTCCTACAGTGTGCCGGTGGGGACCGACACCTACAACCGGTTTGGGGGGAACGGGACGGCCGGCGAGCCCTTCAAATACGTCTGGGTGGACCTCGTCGCCTTCGCCGACGACACCGAGGTCACGCTGGACAATAAGGCGGGGCAGGTGGTCACAATCACCCTCGACCGCGGGCAGCACTACAGTTCCGAAGGACGCATCGACGGGGCCGCGGCGGCGGGCATCACCATCCGCGAGGGGACGAAGATTGCCACGAACAAACCCATTTCGGGGGTTCTTCTCACGGCGGGGGACGGGACCTACCAGGCCAACGCCACCACCCTCCTGCCCGACCGTCTGTTCGCCACGGACTTTGTGTTGGCGGCTCCCGGTGACGATCCGGCGGTCAACGGCGGGCGGCCGCTCAACGCCTACATCTACAACCCCAACCCCCTGGCCGCCATCACCGTGACGGCGACGGACGCGCTGGGGAGCAACACCTTCTCCGTTCCGGCCAACAGCAGCCGCGCCTATACGGAGACGGGCGTCATGAACCGGGCGGTTCCGGCGGGGTCGACGGCCCGGCTGACCAGCGCCGCGCCCTTTTGGGGCATCGTGGCCCACGACCACCAGAATGTGTACTGCGATTGGGGCTATTCCTTTCTGGGCACGCGGTTTTTGGAGACGCGCAACACCAGCACGTGGTCGCCGGGGACCGACGATCCGGCGGGCGCCTACGCCGCGCGGGGGGGGCTGGGGTGCGACGGCGTGACCCCCTGCGATTCCCTCAACCGGTCGCCGCTGTTTGTGTCGGCCACGGCGGACAACACCCGGGTGGCCGTCGATTTCAACAACGATGGGGCGGCCGATCTGGTGGACCAGAACTCGGACGACGTGCCCGACGCCGCGGACCTTCCCGGGAACCTCTACGTCATCCACGCGGGGCAGGTCCTGAAGGTCTTCGATTACACCGATTACGACAACCAGGGGACGGTCATCGAGGCGAACAAAAAGGTCCTCGTCGCCTACGGGCAGGATAGCGAGGAGGGGGTGTCGGGCGATCCGACGCTCGACCTCGGCAATCTTCTGTACCCCGGGAATTCCCGATGGCTCGAGCCGGTCCTCTCCATCGAGAAATCGGGCACCCCGACCGCGGTGCCGAGCGCCGGCGGCGCCGTGGTGTTCACCCTGACCGTCACGAGCGGCGATTTCGGTCCGCTTACGGCGCTGACGGTGTCGGACACCCTGCCGGCGGGCATGGTCTATGTGCCGGGGACCACCGTCATCACCTACCCAAGCGGCGGCCAGAGTTTTTCCGACCCCGTCGTTGCGGGCGCCGTCCTGGACTTCGTCCTCACGAGTACCACCCTCAACGCCAACGAGGTCCTCACGGTCCGGTTCACGGCCGACCTGCCCGGCGGTCAGCCCAACGGCATCTATCGCAACCGGGCGGCGGCCTCGGCCACGCTGGGGTTCGGCAGCCGCTTCAATCCCTCCACGCAGTTCGACGTCGTGAAGACCGACATCGCCCTGGCCAAGGGCGTCTCCGCGGCCACCGCCGTTCCCGGCCAGACCCTGACCTATACGATCACCGTCGCCAACCACGGGCCGGCCGCCGAGACCGGCGTCGTGGTGAGCGACCCCCTTCAGTTCGGCGTCACCTTAGCCGGTTCCATCACGAGCCTCAACGGCCTGTTCGCCGGCGCGTACGATGCGGCGCAGAACGCCGTCGTCTGGACGGCCGCCTCCTTCGCGGCCGGGGCCGCCGACACCCTGTCCTTTGAGGCCACCGTGTTGCCGACCGCCCCGGCGGGGACCGTTATCACGAACCGCGGATATTACGAAAGCGTTCAAACCCCGTTGTTCCCGTCCGCGGGGGCGGCCACCGCCATTGTGGCCCCGGAGCTCGCGTTCTCGAAGAGCGGGCCGTCGGTGGCCGCGCCGGGCGACCGGCTGATCTTCGAGATCGAGGCGCACAACGCGGGTTCCGTTCCGGCGTTGAATGTGCTGGTCGTGGACGCCATCCCGGCCCACACGGCCTACGTGCCCGCCTCGATGGAATACCGGATCGACGCCGGCGGGTGGGTGCCGTTGACCGACGCCGCGACGGGGGACGACCCCGGCGACGCCTACGCCGACCGCGTGGAATTCCACCTCGCCTCGCTGGCCGCCGGGCAGTCGGTCCGGTTCCGGTTCCGGGTGGATGTCTCCGCGGCCCTCACGCCCCCCGCCGCCGTGACCAACCAGGCCAACGTCTCCTGCGACCAGGTCGAGCCCAAGGACACCAACGCGGTCTTCGTCGCCATCTACGCCGCCGGCCAGATCACGCCGCCCCCGGTCGTCAGCGCCCCGCTGGTCGAGGGGGACACGACGGTGGCGGGGACCTCGCCGTCGCCCGACGGGACGATCATCCGTGTCTATGTGGACGGGGTGTATCTCGGGCAGACCACGGTGACCGGCGGCGTTTGGAGTTTGGGGCCCGTCGGCCCCCTCGGGGCCGGAGAGGAGATCACCGCCACGGCCGAGGAGGCCGGCAAGGCGGAGTCGAACCTCTCGGCGCCGGTCGTCGTGGCGGCGGTCGGCCTGGTCACGCCGGCGCCCGTCGTCAACCCCGCCTTCGCCGGCGATGAAGCCGTCTCCGGGACCTCCGCCGCGCCGGATGGGACCCTCATTGATGTGTTCGTCGACGGGGTCTTTATCGGCCAGACCACGGTGTGGGGGGGGGTGTGGGTGCTGCAGCCGGTGGAGCCCCTTGCGGCCGGGCAGGTGCTGACGGCCCAGGCCACCGCCCCCGGCATGGGGACCTCGGCGCTGTCGGCCCCCGTGACCGTGCAGGCTCGGCCGCGGATCCTCAAGCGGTCCGACACCCTGGGGGGGCTGGTTTCGCCCGGCGACACCCTCACCTACACGATCGAGGTCTTCAACGACACAGGGACCGACTGGAGCGGGATTACCGTCACCGATGCCGTCCCGGCGGACACGGATTTTGTCCCCGGATCCACCTGGGTCACCGCCCCCGCGGACCGAACCTTTTTCGATCCATTCCCCGCCATCGCTTACAACGGCTCCTCCGGCACGGTCAACTGGGCGCCCACCCCGTGGGTGGAGATCGCGGACGACAACAGCGTCACCGGCGGGGACGTGCGGGTGGTGAACGACACCGGCGTCACCCCCAACACGAACGCCCTGCGGCTGGATGACGACGGCACCGGCGGCACCGGCGGCGGCGCCCGCCGGCCGGCCAACCTCGCGGGCTGGACCTCGGCCGACATCACCTTCTCCTACCGGCGGACGGCGGGGCTGGCGACGAACGAGAGCGTGCGCCTTCAGATCTCCAACGACGGCGGAGCGACCTTCCCCACCACCCTCTTCACCATCGCCGGCACCGGGGCCACCGACGTCGCCTATCTGGCCTCGGGTGCGATCCCCGTGCCCGCGGCATATCTGACGGCCGATTTCCAGCTCCGCTTCATCACCTCGGGCAACATGGACGAAGGGGACGACGTCTTCATCGACGAGGTGCGCATCGCCTCGCGCCCCGTCCAGGGCGCCGCCGGCTGCGACGCCCCCACGCTGGTGGGGGCCCCGGGGTGCGACGGCTACACCCTTCGCCCCGGCGAGGTCATGACGGTGACCTTCCAGGTCACGGTCCACGATCCCCTCCCCCCCGGCACGGCGACCATTGCCAACACCGCTACCCTCGACACGGACCAGATCCCCGCGCAGGACAGCACGGTGACGGATGCGGTGGACTTGACCCCGGCGCCGGTGGTAACGGGGCCCATCGCGGCGGGGGCGACGGCCGTCTCGGGGACCTCGCCCAGCCCGGCGGGGACGGTCATCGACATCTATGTCAACGGGACATACGTCGGCACCACCACGGTCCAGGCCGGCGGCGGCTGGACCCTCGCGGGCATCGGGCCGCTGGCCGAAGGGGACCAGGTGAAGGCCACCGCGACCGACGCGGCGAACGGGAAGGCCACCTCGGCCTACTCGAACACGGTCACGGTCAGCGCGGGCAGCGACAACGACAACGACGGCATTCCCGACGCCGTGGACCTCGACGACGACAACGACGGGATCCTGGACACGGTGGAAGGGCCTTCCGGAACCGACACCGACGGGGACGGGGTGCCGGATGCTCTCGATCTGGACAGCGACAACGACGGGATCAACGACCTGGTGGAGAGCGGCCTGAACGGGGCCGAGCTGGCCCTGCTGGACGCCAACGGCGACGGGCGGATCGACTCCACCGTGCCTGTGGGGGCCAACGGGCTGGCCGACCCGATCGAGGCGGGGGGGGCGGACAGCGGCAACCCCGACTACGACAATGACGGCGCCGGGCCGGATGTCGTGGCCAATTCGGACGGCGCGGGCCCCGCGGATTTCCGGGACCTCGACAGCGACAACGACGGGATCAACGACGTCATGGAGGGCGGGGAACTCGACGCCAACGGGGACGGCCTCATCGACGGGGTCCCCGACCCGGTGACGGGGCAGATCCCCGGCAGCGACAACGCGGCCGCCGACAGCGATGCCGACGGATGGGCGGACTACCGCGACCTCGACAGCGACGGGGACGGCATTCCGGACATCCGGGAGGCGGGGAAGGAGGCGCTGGACGGGGACCATGACGGGGACATTGACGATCCCGCCGACGGGGACGGCGACGGCCTCCCCAGCGTCATCGACGGGAGCCCCGCGGTTTGGGGGGACGCGGTCAGCGGGATTCCCAACCTTCTGCGCAACGACGACACCACCAGCCTCGCCGCCTACAACCCGGGCGCCATCTTCACGAAGGCCTACCCGCTGCCTCCGGGGGCCACCGCCCTGCAGGAGCGGGGGGCCAACCTCTACCCCGACGAATTGGAGGGGGGGATAATCGCGGCGCCGGGATCGGGCGATGACGACGACCACTACCTCTACCGGGTGATCAACTCCTTCGTGGACGCGGCGGACGCCGGGGTGCTGGCGGACGACGGCCGGCCCCTGGTGTTTTACGAGCTGAGCTGTGCCTCATGCACCCTCTACCTCACGAAGGAGGCGGGGTTTATCCGATTCACCTACACCCTGCCCTGAGGCTCGCATCCATGGGCACGGCTTTGCGTTCCAACCGCTCCATCCCCCCTCCCCGCGTCCTGCTGGCGGAGGACGACGCCCCGTTCGCCGCGCCGCTCGTCAGGATCCTGGAGCTGAACGGGTACGCGGTGGTCTGGGTGGACAACGGGGACGCCGCCCTCGAACGGATGGGGGAGGCCGATTGCCTGCTGCTGGACATGGGCCTCCCCGGCCATGACGGGGTCGAAGTGGCGCAGACGGCCGCCCTGCGGTTTCCCGGCCTTCCCGTCATCCTGATGTCGGGCCGGCACGGCCCCGGCGAGATCCCCGAGGCCCTGACCCGGCGGCTCCTCGGGTTCCTGCCCAAGCCGTTCCTTCCGGCCGACCTCCTCGGCCTGCTCGACCGGGTCCAGCCGGCCGGCCCCGCCCGTTCGTGAGCGACGCGCACCGCCAGCGGAAAAGGGAAAGGGCCAGGGCGCGGGTCGTCGTCCTGTTGGTTTTCGTGATCGTGGGATTCGCCGCGTTCCTCCTGGTGGCCCGGTAAGGGGAGCAGGAGTTCCTGCGGCGTTATGGGGCGGGCGGCGGCGCAGGCAGCGTGAACATGAAGGTGGTGCCCCCTCCGGGGCGGTCCTCGAACCCGATCGTGCCGCCGTGGGCCTCCACGATCCTCTTGCAGAGGGCCAGCCCAAGGCCGATGCTCTTCTCGCCGGAGGTGGGACGGCGGAGTCCCTTGACGAACGGTTGGAACAGGCGGGGCCGGTCTTGGTCGACAATTCCCACCCCCGCATCGGAGACCCACCACCGCACCAGGCCTTCGCCGGCCTCCAGCCCGAGCACCACCTCGCTGCCCGGATCGGAGTACTTGGCGGCGTTGGAGACCAGGTTGTCCAGGACTTGGCGGATGCGCAGCGGGTCCATGGGGATCGGGGGGGCGGATTCCGGGAGGCGAAGGGTGAGTTTAATCGCTTTCTGCCGGGCCAGCAGGGTCAGGTCCGCCTGGATCTCCCTCGTCAGGGCCGCCGGGTCACGCGCCTGGAGGTGCAGGGTGGCCTGGCCGTCCTCCAGAACCTGATAGTCCAGGAGGTCGTTGATGAGACGCCCCATGGAGGCGCAGGCGTTCTTCATCGCGGGCAGATGGGCTTTCACCGCTGCTTCCAGCCCTTCGGCCGATTCCATCTCCAGGAGCGAGCAATAGAGGACCAGCGCCCCCAGCGGATGACGCAGGTCGTGGGCGGCCATCCCGAAAAACCGCTCTTTCAGTTCGCTCAGCCGGAGGACCTCCTCGTAGAGGCGCGACTTTTCGATGATCGTGGAGAGGTGGCGCGCGATCCGGTCCACGCGCTCGACATGGGTCGCATCAAAGGCGTGGGGATGCGGCCGGCTCAACAGGAGGGCGCCCAGCAATCCGTGCCGGGTCCTCAACGGAACGAGGATCGTGGAGCATCCCCCGGGATGGCGGGGGAAGGGGTGGATGGCTTCCGGGACGGTCGAGCAATCGGCCAACAGCATCGCCTTGGATCCGGCGCACAAGTCCAGGACCGGTCCCGCCTCTTGGAAGGCCGTGCCCGAAGAAGCCGCGGGGCCGGCGGGATCCCGCGCGAACTGGATCCGGAGGCGCCGGCCCCTGTCGTCGATCGTGGCGAAGAGCAGACGGTCGAAGGGGACCAGGGCCCGGAACGACTGGTAGATGTGATCCAGGACCTCTTCGGGGAGGACGGCCTCGTTGATCGTGGCGGTCAGGGCGTGGAGGCGCTCCAACTCATCGGTGCGCTCTTGCACCTGGCGGGCCAGCCGCCTCCGGATGGCGTGAAGGGCCCTCGTGCGGGCCCAGAACACCGCTCCCAATACCGCCAGGCCGGCGGCGACGCATAGCGCGATGAATCCGGGCGTCTGCGTGAACAGGGGCAGATGCCGGATGGACAAGGAGGCCTCACTCCGCCATCCGTCGGCCTCCTCGGCCCGGACGCGGAAGGTATATCGCCCCGGCGGAAGGTCGGAGTAATAGGCAGCCGTTCGGCTGCCGACTTCCACCCAATCCGGATCCCTGCCCTCCATCCGGATGGAGTAGCAGAGGCCGGAGGGGGCCGCGAACCGCAGAGCCGCATAGCGGATCTCGATGCGGTGGGAGCCCGGCGGAATGACGATCTCCTCCCCGCCGGCGGCCGGCCGGTCGTCCACCCGGACCTCCTCGATGTAGAGGGGCATGGCCCCCATCGGCGAGGGACGATGCCGGGTCGGAATGGCCGCGACCCCGCGGATGGTCGGCACCAGCAGCGTCCCGTCGGAAGCGAGGGCGCCCGCGGGCTGGCTCCCCCCGTTGCACTCCCGCGTGGGCATGCCGTCATCCTCGGAGAAACGGTGGACCTGGACGGAGGCCCGGCGCCCCTCCGCCACGGCGTCGAGCTGGGCCAGCGGCGCTTCCACGACCCCCCGATTGCCGGTCATCCAAAGCCGGCCGTGGGCGTCCCCGGCCAGGAAGGACACCGTCGGATCGGTCAGCCCGGCCGAGGTCCCGTAGGCGAACAGCACCCCGTCCCTCCACCGATATAATCCGCCGCCGTAGGTGCCGATCCAGACCGCCCCCCGCGCATCCGCGAACAGGGCGCGCACCGCGCCGCGGAGTTCGGACCCCGCCGCCTTCAGCGGCCGGGCCCCCGCCCGGTCGACCAGCAACACGGAATCGTCGCTCCCCGCCCACCAAGCGTCCCCGTTGCTGATCAGACAATAGATGGTGCGGCCCTCGGTGCCTGGGACGCAATCAGGGGTTGTGCCGGGCTCCCACGTCCAGAGGCCCTCTTCAGTCCCCACCCACAGCCCTCCCGTCGGAGATTCGGTCAACACCAGAATGGGCCGCGCGGGGGCGGTGAATGTCGCATAAAAGGTGGTCCCCGCCAAGGTGTGCCGGATCACCGCGCCGTACAGAGTGCCCACCCAGAGGGAACCGTCGCGGCTCCGATGGAGGGAAAGGGCGAAGTGATCCGCCAGGGGCGAGTCCGCCCAGGGGAATTCGACCCCGGCCGGAGTGACGCGGGCCAGCCCCTTCCCGTATGTGGCGGCCCAGAAGCCGTCTTCGTCGGGAAGGACCGCCCGCACCGGCACCTCCAGCGGATGGCCGGCCCCGCCCCAGGCGCGGACCCGCGGATCGATCAGCTGGATCAGGCCCTGGCCGTCGGTCCCTAGCCAGAGCGTTCCCTCCCGGTCCTCCAGCAGGGCGGAAACGTGGAGGCGGGGGATGACCGATTCCGGCCGGCTCTCGGCGCCGCGTCGCATCCACAGAAGGCCGGCGTCCCCGGCCGCGACCCACAAGGTTCCCGCCCGGTCCTCCAGCAAGGCGCTGACGTCCCACGCCTTGCCGGGAACCGCCGGACGGGCAACGCCGTCGCGGACGATGAAGAGGCCTTGGGATGTCCCCCCCCCAGAGGGTCCCGTCCGCCCGAATCAGGAGGGCGTTGACGCGGAGCGGGGAAGCGCCGGGGAAAGGAATGCGACGGATCCCGCCGTCGTCGATGCGGTCCAAGCCCAGCATCGTGCCCGCCCAGACGGCTCCGTCGGGGCCCTCGACGACCGTCTGGACCATGTTGTGGCTGAGCCCCTCCACCGTGGTCCACCGGCGGACCGCGCCCCTGTGGAACCGGAACAGCCCGTCGTTCGTGGCCACCCACAAGGCCCCCCCGCGCCCCGCGGCCAGGCCGTTGACCGTCCCCCGCCCGGTCCGCAGCATGACCGCGAACCGTTCGGCGCTGCGCGCCGAGAAATGCGCCAACCCTCTCTGCTCCATGTCCACCCAAAGGTCACCTTTCCGGTCCACCATCAGCGAGGCCATCCGCAGGGTCGCCAAGGGGGGATGCCGGGGGGGGTGAACAACTCGAACCCGTTTCCGTTGAATCGGACGAGCCCGCCGAACGTGGCAAGCCAAAGGTAGTCGTCGGGAGTTTGGGCCAGCGAGACCACCGAGTTCTGGGGCAGGCCGCTCCGGAGGTCCCAGTGGCGCCGGATGTATTGATCGGGGGGGAGCTCCGGGTTCAGGCCCCGCAGGGGAGCCGAGGCCAGGAAGAGGACGCACAGGCCGCCTCGGATGGCGCGTCGGGCTATATGGGGGCGGGGAGGGGGAGGAGCGAGTGCGCTCATCGGCCGAACACCCCCAGGGTCCAGGCCGCATAGCCCGCGTAGACCAACAGGAACATGGCGCCGGCTGGCCGCCCGAGGCGGTGTCCCCGGACCGGGAGGACCGCCAACCACAGCAGGAGGGCCGCCAGGGCGGTCATGCCCAGGTCGGCGCGCATCGCCGGCGTGAAGGGAATGGGACGGATCAGGCCGGTCACCCCGAGGATGAGGAGGATGTTGAAGATGTTGGAGCCCAGGATGTTGCCGACCGCAATGTCCGCGTTGCCCCTCCAGGCCGCCATGGCGGAGGTGGCCAGTTCGGGGAGCGAGGTGCCGAAGGCCACCACGGTGAGGCCGATCACCGCCTCCGAAAGGCCCGCGGCGCGGGCCAGGTGGAGCGCCCCTGTTACGGTGACCTGGCTCCCGATCGCCAGGAGCGCCATCCCGGCGGCGAGGAGGAGGGCGATGGCGGCGGGGGAGCGGAGACCGGGCGGCGCTTCCGGCTCCACGGCATGCCGGGCATACAGCCATAGGAAATAGGCGACCCCGCCCGTCAGGAGGGCCATCCCCTCCCATCGGGAGAGGACCCCGATGTCGCCGCCCGCGGAGAACCCCCAGGCCATCGGCCACAGCAGGAGGGGCAGGCCGATGGCGAGGGGCACCTCCAGACGCATGGAGGAGGGCCGAACGGCCATCGGACGGATGAGGGCGGCGATGCCCAGGATGACGAGGATGTTGAGGATGTTGCTGCCGAGAGCGTTGCCCGCGGCCAGGGCCGTGGTCCCGTTCAACGCCGCGGAGACATTCACCGACAGTTCGGGGAGCGAGGTCCCCACCGCCACCACCGTGAGCCCCACGACGAGCGCGGGGACGCGGAGGCGCGCCGCCAGCCCCACCGCCCCCTCCACGAAGCGATGGGCGCCCAGGATGAGAAGGGCGAAACCCGCACTCAGCCGCAGGAGGTCGAGGACCACGGCCCGGTCAGATGGTGCGCGAGAAGGCCTGCGGCCCCCGATCCAGCCAGGCGTCGAAGACCATGGCGATGTTGCGCACCATGAGGCGGCCGAGGGGGGTGACGACGAGGCGGTCGGGATGGAGCTCCACCAAGCCGTCGGCCTCGAGGGGCTTGAGCCCTTCCGTCTCCTTGCGGAAGCGCTCCTCCCACACGAGGCCGTAGGCGTCCTCGACCTCCTTCTTGTAGATGACGAAGTGGCACATGAGCCGCGTGATGAGGTCGCGGCGCAGGAGGTCGTCGTCCGAGAGGTTCAGCCCCACCACGGTCGCCCAGCCGCCCTCGGCGACGCGGGCCTGGTAGCGGTCGGCGTCCTTCTCGTTTTGGGCATAGCACCGCTGGAGCTGGGAGATGGAGGAGGCGCCGATCCCGAAGAGGTCGCAGCCGGCCTTGGTGGTGTAGCCCTGGAAGTTGCGGTAGAGGGTGCGGTCGCGGAGGGCCTTCGTCAGCTCGTCCTGCGGCTTGGCGAAGTGGTCCATGCCGATGAAGACATAGCCCGCGGCGCACAGGCGCCCGATGACCATCTCGAGGATCTTCAGTTTCTCCAGCGGCAGCGGCAGGGTGTCGGCCTTGATGGCCCGCTGGATCTTGATGCGCTCCGGCAGGTAGGCGAAGTTGAAGACGGCGACGCGGTCGGGATCGATGGCGATGATGGCGTCCACGGTGGCGCGGAAGTCCTCCACCGTCTGGTGGGGGAGGCCGTAGACGAGGTCGATGTTGATGCTCTCGAACCCCAGCTCGCGCCCCTTCTCCACCACGTGCGCCGTCAGGTCCCGCGGCTGAAGGCGGTGGATGGCCTTCTGGACGGCGGGGTTGAAATCCTGCACCCCCATGCTGATGCGGTTGAACCCCAGCTCCCGGAGGCAGTGGAGGTGCTCGTCGGAGCACTCGCGGGGGTCCACCTCGATGCTGATCTCGGCGTCGGGTTCGAACGGGAACGGGTCGCGCAGGGCGTGGAAGTATTGCCGGATCATCTCCGGGGTCAGGAAGGTGGGGGTGCCGCCGCCCCAGTGCATCTGCTCCACGCGGCGCCCGGCGTCGATGGTCCCGCGGAGAGCGTCCACCTCGCGGCGCACGGCCTCCAGGTAGGGCCACCCCCTTTCCCGATCGCGGGTGTGGCAGACGTTGCAGCCGCAGAACCAGCACCCGGCCCGGCAGAAGGGGATATGGAGGTAGAGCGACAGCGGCGGCAGCGGCGCGCGGCGCTGGGAATCGAGGATGGCCTGCCGGTAGTCGGCGCCGCCGAAGTTCTTCCGGAAGTTGGGGGCCGTCGGGTACGAGGTGTAGCGCGGGCCCGGCTTGTCGTACTTCAGGATGAGGTTGTAGTCAAATATGGGATTTTCCATCAATCGGTCCTCCGCACGGCGCGGATGGTGGTGATGGCGCGCCCCACCGGGGTGGAGGGGAGGACCCCGTGTCCAAGGTTGAAGATGTGGGGGTTGGGGCCGGCCTCGGCCTTGATGCGCCGCACCTCCGCCTCGACCGCCGTGTCGGACGTCAGGAGGACCGTGGGGTCGAGGTTCCCCTGCAGGGGGAAGGCCGAGCCGAACACCTCGCGCGCCCGGACGAACGACGCCGGCGTGTCGAGCCCCAGGGCCGTGATGGGGAGCTGGCGGATGAGGGGGTAGTAGGGGGAGAGGTTGAGGCCGAAGTAGATGACGGGCGTCGCCTTGGCCGCCGCCTCGACGATGCGATACAGCACCGGAAGGTAATACTGCTCGTAGTGGGCGTAAGGAAGAGTGCCGGCCCAGGTGTCGAAGAGCTGCACGACCTGCGCCCCGGCGGCCTGCTGGGCCAGGAGAAAGCGCAGGACCGACTCGCCGAGGCGGTCGAGCACCTTGACGAAGGTCTCCGGCTCGCCGAACAGGAGCGCCTTGGCCGTCTCGAAGTTTTTGCTGGATCCCCCCTCGGCCAGGTAGGAGAGGATGGTCCACGGGCCGCCGGCGAAGCCGATGAGCGTCTTGCCCGACGGGAGGCCCGCGCGGGCCTGCCGCATCCCCTCCAGCACCCCTTTCAACTGCTTTTCCGGGTCCAGGGATGGGAAGTCGGTCCACCGCCGGGGCTTGGTGATGACCGGTCCCTCCCCCTCCACGAACTCCAGCCCGAAGCCGAGGGCGGGGAGGAAGATGAGGATGTCGGAAAAAAAGATGGCGGCGTCCACGTCGAGGAGGCGGACCGGCATCAGCGTCGTCTCGGCGATGAGGCCGGGCTCGTGGCACATCGTCAGGAACGGGTGCCTCTCCCGCAGGGCGCGGTACTCGGGGAGGAACCGCCCGGCCTGGCGCATGAACCACACGGGGGGGGAGGCGGCCTTGCGGCCCTGGAGGACGTCGAGGATGGGGGTCATGGCTTCTCCATGTATTCGGGATGGTGCTGCGCGATGAGGGCCCTCAGCTTCTGCCGCGCCAAACTGTAGAACCGCCGGGCGGTGATGGGCGAGATGTTCAACGCCGAGGCGATCTCGGGGTATTCCATCTCGCCCACCTCGCGCATGACGAAGACGCTCCGCTCGCGGGCGGTGAGCTGCTCCAGCAATTTCGCCACGATGTCGGCGCTCTCCAGGTGCACGGGCGGCCCCTCGCTGAGCAGCTCGGGCGGCAGGACCTCGATGGACGACTCCAGGTCGGCGCGCCCCCGCTGTTTGGACAGATGGGCGTAACTGAGGTTGGCCACGGTCTTGTAGAGGTACGACTTCAGCGAGCCGCGGTGGGGGAGGAAGCTGTTCATGTACTTGTAGAACCGCAGGAAGGCCTCCTGGCAGAGGTCCTCGGCGTCGTCGCGGCTGCCGGTGATGTAGTAGGCCACGCTCATGGTGACCTTCTGGTAGTGGACGACGATGGCCTCGAAGGCGTCGGGGTCGCCCTTCTGCGCGGCGCGGATGATCTCCGGGGAGAGGTCCATCGGCGGCCGGTCACCGCGCCGCCCCGGGGCGAAGGTCCACCTCCACCCCGCCATCGCGCCCGTCGAGTTCCATGCGGCGGCGGAATGCCGAGACCAGGTCGCCCCATTCCGTCTCCAATGCCCTCGGAACCATCAGGTGGAGAACCCCCTCGCCGCCGGGGCTCCCCTTGCCCTTGCCGTACACCACGCTGACGGTGGCGAAACCCGCCTCGCGGGACCGCTCGAGGAAGCGCCGGGTCAGCGCCAGGGCCTCCCTGACGCCGAGGCCGTGGAGGTCGAGCTCGGGGATGCTTTTCACCCCCGCGCCTCCGCCCAAGGCGGCAGGCAACGGGCAACAGAGAGAGGCCGGCTGGATCCCTCCGCGCCTATTGCCATCGGCCTGTTGGCTGTCGCCTGGGCTTCATCCTTCAGCCCTCCGCCTTCAGCCTGCATCTTTGGCGATCTGGCGCAGGAGCGCCTGGTTGTCGGAGTGGCCGGTCAGGGAGGCCTCGATGGCCCCCTGGACGGGGCGGCCGAGGAGGTAGAGGTCCCCGAGGATGTCGAGGATCTTGTGGCGCGAGAACTCCTTCGGGAACCGCAGGGTGGTGTTGAGCACCCCGTCCGTGCCGATCAGGATAAAGTTGTTGAGGCGGCCGCCGGAGCCCAGCCCCATTTTCTCCAGCATGGGGACGTCCTTCATGAACCCGAAGGTGCGGGCCGGAGCGATCTCCCGGACGAAGTCCTCGGGCGAACGGAGGGTGAAGGTAAAGTCCTCATCCCCGACGGGGGGGGGGTAGGAAAGGTGGTAGGTGATGCTCAGGGTGTCCGCCGGGCGGGCCTTGATCCACTCGCGGGGCCGGTCGGGGTTGACCACGGCGTACTCCCGCCGGATCACGACCGGCGGCAGCGGAACCCCCTGGTCCTCGACGCCGGCCTCGGCGAAGATGCGGCAGAACTCCAGGGCCGAGCCGTCCATCACCGGGATCTCCCCCTGCACCTTGACAAGGAGGTTGGAGAGACCGAAGGCGTGGCAGGCGGCCAGGAAGTGTTCCACCGTCTTGACCTCCGCCCCCTCCCTCGCGAGAGTGGTGGCGAACCCGCCGCCCCCCGCCGAGGCGAGGTGGGCCGGGATCTCCACGCCGGAGGGGAGGGCCTGGAACCGGATGCCGCTGTTGGGGGGGAGCGGTTGGAGGATGAGGCCGGTGCGGGTCCCCGAGTGGAGCCCCACGCCGTAGAGGACGACGCTCTTCTTGAGCGTTTTTTGCGTCCCCCCCCAGGCCGGCAGGTCGCCCCAGTGGTAGGGGTCGGGGACCGCGGCCGCATCGTGCTCGGCGGCCCGGGCGGCGAGGGACTCCTGCAGCTTGAGGGCCTCCCGCAGCTCCTTGTTCATGCGCAGAAGCTTCTGGAACTCCCCGGCCTGCTTCACGGCCAGGAGGACGGCATCCATGGAGAGGGGCTTCTCGATGAAGTCGAACGCGCCGGACTTCACCGCCTGGACCGCCGTGGAAACGGTGCCGTGGCCGCTGATCATGATGACCATCGCGCCGGGGTCGGCCTCGCGGATCTTCTTCAGCACCTCCAGACCGTCCATCTCGGGGAGCCACACGTCCAGCAGCACCAGGTCGGGCCGGGAGGCCCGGAAGGTCTCCCAGCCGCGGCGGCCGTCGGGGGCCGTCTCCACCGCATGTCCCTCCTCCTCCAGGATGAGCCGCAGGGACTTGAGGATGTTCTCCTCGTCGTCGACGATGAGGATCCGGGCCACGGGCTACTTCCCGAAGAAGCGGCGGTGGGCCTGGAAGATGCAGAGGTTCTGGACCACCTTCAGCCCCGCCGCGGCGGCCCTCTGGGCGGCGGCATTGTGGACGATCCCGGCCTGGAGCCACAGCGCCCCGGCCCCGACGGCGATGGCCTCCTCGGCGATGGCGGGCACCTCCTCCGCCCTTCGGAAAACATCCACGATGTCGATCCGCTCCCCCTTGGGGATGGCGGTGAGCGACGGGTACGCGACCTGGTGGAGGACCTCCGGATACATCGGATTCACGGGGATGATGCGGTACCCCTGCTTGATGAGGTACTCCGCCACATGATAGGCGTCGCGTTCGGGGTTGTCGGAGAGCCCCACCACCGCGATGGTCTTCGCCTTCGCCAGGAGATCGCGGATCTCCCCGTCGGGGAGGGTGACGGTCGGGATTTGGACGGTTTCGCTCATGAAAGAAATTGTAGCATGGACCGCCGGCGATCGTCCCCGGCCCGGTTTCAAGGCCGGATTCCCCCCTGGACCCCGCCGGTGAGGACCCCTGCGCGCCGCTGCGGCGGACGACGGCGGGCCGGCGGCTGGGGGCCACCGCCGCCGACCCGGCCATGACCCCGGGAAAGGGGGAGAAGGCGCGGGAGGGGGTTCGGGCTGCCCACGGGCAAAGGAGGGGTCTTCGACCGGATCTGCGCCCCGCGGTTCGAGCGGGCCATCCGGGAGCGGTTTGGGATGGGGGGCGGATTGGGCGCTTCTTCAGTAGGCCCGCCGCGCCGGACCCGCCCGCCAAGTTCGGAACAGTTCCAAACACTCGTCCCGAAGATAATCCCCAACCAGCAGGACGGGGCTTCGGGCCAGTCGCTTGAGCGTGCGGTCGGACACCGCCAGATCGTTGAACCCGAGGCGGCGGGCGTCGGCGATGCGGGCGCCGAAGACGACCGCGTCGAGGCGCGCCCAGTGGATGGGGGCGAAGCACATCGGGCACGGTTCGCAGGTGGAGCGGATCACGCAGCCGGAAAGGTCGATGGACCCCAGCGCCCGGCACGCCTTGCGGATGGCGTTGACCTCGGCGTGGGCGGTGGGGTCGCCGCTCCGCCAGACGGTGTTGTGGGCGAGGGCGACGACCTCGCCGCCCCGGGAGACGCATGCCCCGAACGGGGTCTGCCCCTTCTGCACCCCCTGCCGGGCCTTCCGGATGGCGGAGCGCATCAGGCGCTCGTCGGGCTCGATCGTCCTCATGCCGCCATTATACCGCTGGCGCCGGCCCCCCGATGGGGGGATAATACGGGCATCACGGACAAGCCGGAGGTGCGGTCATGGCGTTCATCGACGCGGTCTTCGGGTTCATCGGCGGGTTGCCGCCCTGGGGCTGGGTGCTGGTCCTGGCCGGGCCCGCCGCGGGGCTGTCCGCCTTCACCCTGAACTGGTGGTTCCGGCGCCCGGGGCGGTGGGAGCGCGCCGCGCTGGAGATGGGGTTCTCGCCGCTCCCCCGCAAGGCCGAACTGGGGCGCCTCTTTCCTCGCCTGTCCATATTCGCCGGAGCGGTCCCCTTCGAGGCGGAGACCCTGTGGGGCTGCTCTGGGCGCCGGGGCCGGGGGGAGGCCTGGCTGGCCGATTTCAGCAGCAAAGTGGGAAAGCAGAAGCGGGGGAGGACGGTGTGCGTGCTCCGTGTCGCTGGGGCCGCATGGCCGGCCGTGGGCCTTTGGGAGGGGAGACCGGCTCCGGCCACCCGCCCCATCGATGGGGAGTGGGACGACCCCCCGTTCGACCGGGCCTTCTGTCTCACCTCGGGGGTGCCGGAAGCCGCCCGGGCCCTCCTGGGCCCGGATGCGCGGGCGGCCTTGGTGCGCCTCGCGGAACGATGCCGTGCGCTCGAGCGCACCGCCGACCCCCCTCTGGTGCGGCTGATGCTGCGGGTGCTCAAACAGATCGGGAACCTGGAATTCGAAACGGCCGGCGACCTCGTCGCGGTTTGCGCCCGCAGCTACCTGGATCCCGGAGTCTTGCGGGAGCTCCTGGACGCAACGGAGTCCGCCGCCGCCTCCCTGGGGCGGTGAGCCGGGGCCGGGCGCCGGCCCGCGGGTGTTATTGGACGTAGTACCCCGAGACGCGCCACTTCCCGTCCTTCTCCAGCATCGGGGTGACGGTTTCCACGGCCTTGGGCTTGTTCTCGAAGTCGGTCTCGAACTGAATCACCACGTATTCCCCCTCGGGGGCGCCGGGGACGCTGGTGGTGTAAGTGGCGCTCAACACCTTGCGGGAGAGCATCTTCCCCAGCGGCCCGGCGGCGCGCTGGAGGGTCTGCTCCCAGTCCTTGGAGGTGATGGCGTCGCGGAGCAGCTTGGACGAGGCCTTCCAGCTCTCGGCGTACTTGCCCTGGTCCACCAGGGCCAGCCACTTCTGCGCCGCTTCGGCGGCGGCCTTCTCCTTGGCCGGGTCGGCGCTCCACAGGACGCCCGGAAGGGCCAGGGTGATCAGGACGAACAGCATCCGCGCTCGGTGCATGGGGTTTTCTCCTTTCGGTCGGCTCCGACCCCATTGTACACCGGCCGGGCGCGTGGCGGCGGGGCTCAGTACTTGCGCATCAGCCCCACCACCACTCCCTGGACCAGCACGTCCGATTCGGGGACGCGCAGGGGCTCCATGGCGGGGTTGGCGGGCTGGAGGCGGATGGTCCTCCCCTCGCGGTAGAACTTCTTGAGGGTCACCTCGCCGTTGAGGAGGACGGCGGCGGTCTCGCCGTCGGCGGCCGTGTCGCGCTTTTGGAGGATGATCCAGTCCCCGTCGTGGATGCCGTCGTCGATCATGGAGTCGCCACGCACCTTGAGAACGAAGTGCTTCCCGGATCGGAGGAGGAAAGAAGGGACGAGGAGCGCCTCCTCGTGGGAGAGGGCCTCCACGGGCCGGCCGGCGGCGATGACGCCGGTCCACGGCACGGGAACCAGCCCCTCCGCCGCGGCGGGCACCACCTCCAGGCCCCGCTTGTCGTGGGGCTGGCGCTGGAGGTAGCCGCCGTGGATAAGGCGCTTGACGTGGCCGTGGACGGTGGAGACCGCCTTCAGGTCCATCGCCTTCCGGATCTCGTGGAGCGACGGGGCCACGCCGCCGTTCTCGCGGCGGTATTGCTGGATGAACTCGAGCACCTGCTTCTGCTTGAAGGTCAAACTCATGTCCACAGTATGGGCGAAAAAGAGACGAAAGTCAAGGGTGAATAAAGCCGGGAGCCGGGGGCGGCCAGCGGTTCCGGTATAATCACCGGATGCAATTCAAGCTCCTCAGCATCCTCATCCCGGCCTACAACGAGCGGCGGACGCTGGAATCGCTGGTGGCGGAGGTCCTCAAGGCCGGCCTTCCGGAGGGGATGGAGCGGGAACTGGTGATCGTCAACGACTGTTCCACCGACGGCACCGGGGAACTCCTCGACGCGATCGCGGCACGCCACCCCGGGGTCATCCGGGCCTTCCACCAGCCGTTCAACCAGGGGAAGGGGGCCGCCATCACCCGCGCCCTGAAGGAGGCCCGCGGCGACATCTGCATCATCCAGGACGCCGACATGGAGTACGATCCCGCCGAGTACCCCCGGATCCTCCGCCCCATCCTCGACGGGAACGCCGACGTGGTGTACGGCTCACGGTTCCGCTCCAGCGAGTACGCCCGCGTCCTTTATTTCTGGCACTCGATGGGCAACCGGTTCCTCACCTTCCTCTCCAACATGTTCACCAACCTCAACCTGACCGACATGGAGACCTGCTACAAGGCGGCCAAGTCGAGCGTCTTCCGCTCCATCCCCATCCGCTCGCGCCGGTTCGGCCTCGAGCCGGAGATGACCGCCAAGTTCGCCAAACACCGGTGCCGCATCTACGAGGTCCCCATCTCCTACCGCGGGCGGACCTACCTGGAGGGGAAGAAGATCACCTGGCGGGACGGCCTCAAGGCCCTCTTCACCATCGTCTGGTTCCGGCTCGTGGACGACCTCTACAACGAGGAGGCCGGCCGGGACCTCCTGTTCCGCTTCGACCGCAGCCCGAAGTACTGCGTCTGGCTCGCCCGCCGCGTCCACCGGGCCCTGGGCGACCGGGTGCTGGAGGCGTGCGCCGGGCTGGCGAACTACTCCCTCTTCTTCCTCCCCCGGGCGCGCTATGTCGCCGCCGACCCGGACCCCCGGAACCTCCGCTTCCTGGAGAACCGCCTCGCGGGTATCCGGGGCGCCGAGGTGCTCGAGTGGGACCCCGCCCGCGGCGACCGCCCCACGGCGGGGGAGGTGGACACGGTGCTGTGCCTGCGCGGCCTGGCGCAGGCCCCGGACGACGCCGCCGCGCTCCGGGCCATCGCCGCCTGCCTCCCCGCGGGCGGCCGGCTCGTCCTGGCCGTGCCCCAGGGGCGGTGGCTCTTCGGCCCGCTCGACCGCGAACTGGGGCGGCGGCGGCGTTATGCGAAGCGGGAGGTCCTGGACAAACTGGCGGCCGCCGGGTTCGTCCTCGAGAGGGCCGAACCGTTCAACAAGGCCGGAGTGCTGTGGTGGCTCCTCAACGGCGTCCTGCTGCGCCGGAAGCGGATCGGGCGGTGGCAACTGAAACTCTTCGACGTCTTCATCTGGCTCTTCCGGCGCCTCGACGGCCTCCTCCCCTGGCCGGGGCTCACCCTCCTCGTCACCGCCCGCAAGCGGTAGATGGCCGTCATCCTCCAGGCCCTCCTCCTCCTGTGGGTCCTCGCGGCCCACGCCGCGGCGGCCCATGTCCTGGCCGCGCGGTGGCTCCCCGGCGAGCGCCTCTCGCGACGCCTCCTGGCGGCGGGGGTGCTCCTCGCCGCCCTCCTGTGCGCCACCGCGCAGGGGCTCCTCCTCCTGCGCCTCTTCCGCGCCGCCCCCCTCGGGCTGGCGGCGCTCCTCCCGGCGGCATTCGCCGCGTGGGCCGCGCACCGGCGGGGGTGGGGCGCCTCGCTCCGGGCCGACGCCGGCGGCGTCCTCGGGGCCCTGCGCGGCTGGTTCGCCCTGCCCGGCGGGTGGTTTTTCTGGCCGGCGGGCTTTATGGTCCTCTTCCTCGCCCTGCGCGGGCTCCTCGCCCCGCCGCTCTCCTGGGACGCCCTTGCGTTTCACATGGTCGTCGCCGGGTGGCTCGTGCAGGAGGGGGCGCCGTTCACCCTGGGTTTCCCCGACACCCTCGGCATCCTGGAGCACCACCCCCGCCTCTTCGAATCGCTCGTCGCCCTCCTCATGCTGCCGTTCCACTCCGACCTTCCGGCGAACCTGGCCAACTTCTTCTTCGGCCTCCTGGGCGTCCTGGGATTCTACGTGGCCGGCGGGGCGCTCGGGGTCCCGGAGCGCCGCCTGAGGGCGGGGGTGGCGCTGGCGGCGTTCCTCCCCGCCTTCGCCGCCTACTGGCCCACCCAGTACGTGGACCCCGCCGCCGCGGGCCTGGCCATGGCGGGGACGGCGCTGGCGGCGGCGTGGTTCTCGGGCGGCCCGTGGGCCCTCGCGCCCCTGGGGGCGCTGGGGTTGTCTCTAGGGTTCGCGATGAAGCCCTACGGCATCACCGCCGTCGCCGCCGGAGCCGTCTTGCTGACCGCTTTCGGGCTCGCGCGCCGGGTGTTATCCCTGCGCCGGGCCGCCGTCCTTTGCCTGGCCGCCGCCGCGGGCCTGTCTCACTACGGCCAGATGGCCGTCCGGCACGGCAATCCGATGTATCCCTTCCCCCTGCGGGTGTTCGGCCGTTCCGTCGGAGAGGCGCATCCGGGCCTGGTCCGGTACATCGACGAGGCGGCCCGGCGGCAGGACGAGTGGTTCGCCGGTCATCGCCCGGGGGCGAAGCCGTCGCGGCTGCTCGGTGCGGCCTACAGTGCCCGGAAGGTCTTCTCCCAGTCCGCGATGACCCTGGGGCCGGCGCCGTTCCTGTTCGGGGTGCTGGGGTTGGGATTGCTGTGGCGGATGAGAAACCGGTGGCTGGCGGCGCTCATGGCGCTGAACATCCTGGGGGCGTGGGCCGCCTTCCTCAACCCCGAGATCGAGGGGCTGCGGCTTTACTACACCGTCTCCTACGCCCGCATCCTGGTGTTCCCGAGCTTCTTATGCATCCTCCTCGGCCTCGGCGCGTGGGCCCGGATCCGCGCCGCCGATCTGTTGCCGTGGGCCCTGGCCCTGCCGGGGCTGGCGCTGGTCGTTCCCGCGAGGATGCTGGCGCCGGATTGGGTCCTCCTCGGCGCGGCGGCCGTCCTGTTCGGCGCGGCGGCCGTCTTCGTGCGGTGGCGGCTCCACGACGGGCTGGCGTTCCTCCTCGCCGCGGGGCTTTTCGCCCTCCCCTACCTGCAGGGGCACCGCGACCGCCTGCGTCACGAGTACTGGACCCGTTCGTACGACTTGTTTCCCCTGTCGCAGCAGACGATGCCGCTGGCGCGCGAGCTGGACCGCCCCGGGGGGATGCGGCTGGCGGTGGCCTTCGGCGAGGACCGGTGGGGGGCCGAATGGGCGTTCCACTATCCCCTTATGGGGAGCCGCCTGCAGAACACCCTGCAGTATGTTCCGGCGGCGCGGAGCGGCGAGGTGCTGGACGCCCCCGAGCTTGCGCGGGCGGAGGCCGAGCCCGCCGTGTGGTTCCGCCGCCTGCTGGAGGCGCGCATCGACGCGGTGGTCCTGGCCCGTCCGTGGACCGTGGAATACGACTGGGTGATGAAGAGCCGCGGGCTCTTCACGCCCCTGGCGATCGGGGAGGCGGCCGCGGCGTTCGAGGTGCGGAAGCGCTGAAGGCCGTCCGGGACCTTCCACGCCAGGGTCGCGCGCTCGGATCCGCGGGTCCCGACCGCCGGGTCGTGACGAGGGACCGTCCTCGCCCGCTTCTAATCGGTGAAAAAAGTGGCGTCCGAGGTCGTCCCGTCCACCAGGGAGACGTAGGCGAACACCGGCCCGTCGCAGGCCAGCTCGATCACGCCGGCCTCTCCCTGGGGCAGGGGGCCGAAGACCGTGGCGGCATTCTGCTGGACCAGTCCCTCCCCGGGGCATCCCAGGATGGATTCGCCCAGCTTTGCGTGGGCCGCGCTCCACAGGACCGCCTGGCAGAAGGCGTCGCCGGCCTCCAGGTTCTCGATCCCCAGGTTGAGGCGGAACGCCGCTCCCGGAAGGTAGCCGGGCAGCCAGTGGTGCACCGAGGCGCCCGCCGCGTCCAACGCCGGGATGAACTGGCCCATCGACTCCCCCTGGGAGGCGCCCGACCACACCCGCGCGGCGGGGACGAAGGGGCCTTCGAACGCCAGGTAGCCGATGCCGCCGGCCAGCCCGAGGTCCTGCAGGAAGTCGCTCGAATAGTGTGAAGCCCCTTCCCCCAGGGTAAAGGCGGCGGGGAGGTCTCGCCAGCCGGTCTCGTCGTTGACCCGGAACGTTGCCGCAACGCTTCCGCCGGTGGGCGAGAAGAGGGAAAACTCCGTCTTCCACGCCGCGCCGGTCGGGTTGGGAGCCGAGGCCAGGACCGGGAGCAGCGTGGCCCCCTCGGCGGCTTTCCGGGGGGCGATGAAGACGCCGTCGCCGGTGGAGGCCGTCACCACGGAGGCGTAGGGGAAGAGCCCCCTCATCGCGTTCACGGTCACCGCCAGCGTCCCGTTGTGGAGGGCCTGCACCTCGGGGAAATAGTGCTGCAGGGGATGCTGCTCGTGCGAGAGCGCGGGGAGGGAGACGGTTGTCGTCCCTACCACCACCCCTGCGGCATCGCGGAGGGTGAGGGTCGCCGCCACCGGCGCGCCGTCCGGATCGCCGAAGGCGGCCAGGCCCAGGTTGGTCCGGCGCTCGGCGTCCACGAACAAGCCGGGGAGGTAGACGGTGTCGCCGGAGGCGAAGGTCTCCGTGAACGCCGAATAGCCCTGCCCGTAGGTGGCGCCGGAGGCGACATTCACGATGCGGGCCGTGACCGCCAGCGGCCCCGAACTCCGCATCGTGACGGCGCCCACCCCCTCGTCCACCCCAAAGAGGGACCGAAGGGGATCGTCGAGGGTTCGGGCCTCCATCGCCTGCAGGGTCAGCGCCGCGGTCGCCGGCGCCCCGCCGCCCGAGGGGATCCACTCAAGCGACACCTCCTGCTCGGCCGATCCGGGGTTGAAGACCCAGAGGTCGGTCCTCCAGAGCGAACCGTTGGCGCCGGGGGCCCGGGCCGCCACGGGGAGATGGTAGGCGAGGGCCTCGGTGAGATCGCCCGTTGCCACCAGGGCAAACCCCTGCCCCGGCACGGGGACGTCGGCGCCCCGGACGCGGACCGTGATGGTTCCGGGGGTCGGCGAGGGGAGGATGACCGCCTCGATGGTGTTGAGGCGGTCGGGCGTCCCGCCCTGCGCGGCCGACACAGAGGCGCCGTCCTCGATGGCGTTGCCGTAGTAGAGGGCGCCGCTGGCGTCGGCGACCTCGAGGTCGAGGTCGTTCACCAGCCACCGGTCCCCGGCGACGGGGAGGCCGGGCTCGTCGATCCACACCAGGGTCACCCGCAGCGGGACGCCGGCGCTCTGGACGGTGAGGGTGAACTCCCGCACCTCGCCGGTGGAGAGCCGCTCCCCGGCGGGGACGTCCTCCACCCGGAGGGTGTGGGGGCTTCCGGGGAACCGGAGGACCCGGTCGGCCTGGAGGCGGCCCCACCCCTCGCTAAAGTTGGGATAGCCGGCGACGCCGGTCATGTCCTGGCCGGCGTGGATGAGGGTGGCTTTGAGGAGGGCGCCGGAGGGGATGAACCCATGCTCCTCCACGGGGCTCCCCGTGGGGTAGTAGCCCCGGCGGTAGTATTCGCGCGCCAGGGCGGCCACGGCGGTGACGGCCGGGGAGGCCATGCTCGTCCCCGACATGGAGGCCGTCCCGCACGGCTGGACGGAAGAGGCGGATGGAATGCTGCATCCGGGGACGAAGAGCTCGGGCTTGAGCCGCCCGTCCTGGGTGGGGCCGCGCCCCCCGGTGCAGATCCGATCCTGCTGGGGCGCCTGGAACGAGCCCCCTACGGCGAGGCAGTTCTTGGCGTTCTCGGGGGAGCGGAGGTCCCCGTAGTTGGTGGCGGAGAACACCACCAGGTCCTCCGGGTTCTCGCGCATGTAGCGGTCGATGTCGTAGCAGAAGGCCGTGTAGGAGGTGTAGGCATCCTCGCCCCAGGAGTTGGTGTGGACGCGCGCTCCGTCGGCATGGGCCGCCAGGAAGGCGTCGTAGAGGTTGGACTCGGTGTTGTCCCAGCCGGCGATGTCGTAGACGCTGCCGGTGGAGATGCGCGCGCCGTAGGCGATGCCGTTGTCCGGCCGGCCGTCCGCGTAGCCGACCGCCGTGCCGGCGGTGTGGGTGCCGTGGCCGTCCCGGCCGTAGCCGGACTTGGAGCGGTAGCCGGCGATCTTGCGGTGGTCGGGCCCCGGCTCGCGGCCGGGGTCGGAGAGGTAGCAGGTGTCGATCCAGGGGGGGCCGTCGAGGTGCCCCACCACCTCGCCCTCGCCCGTGAGGCCGTTGTCGTGGAGGGGACGGACCTCCGGCTGATTGCTCTGCACCACCCAGGAGGTGGCGTCGTTGCGCAGGGTCAGCTCGGCGGCGCTCTCCAGGTAGGCGATGTCGGCCCGCTTCAGGAACGCCTCCACCTGGCCGGGGCGCAGGGTGAGGTGGCGCGTCTCCAGGTGGGGGGAGGGGGCTTCCACCACCTTCAGGCAGCGGTAGCGGTCGCCCCCGTCGAGGGGGCCGCGTTTCCAGGCCGCCTCGAGGGGGGCGAGGGCCTTCACCCCCGGGACCGCGGCCAGGTCGGCCCACTGGCGGGCGTCCACCCAGACCAGGAAGGTCCGGCCGGGGAGGGCCCCGAGGACGGGGACGGCCCGGGCGCGGAACAGCCGGGCGTCGTCGGTGGGGCGGGTGACGGCGAGGGCGAGGACCCGGCCGCTCCCGCCGGGAAAGGGCCTGGCCCCGTCGGCGAGGACCGCCTCGCCGGACTGGAAACGCACTACGGTGGCCGCGCCGAGGGAAGCGCTCAGAAGAATACAGGCGATGACGGATCGCATAGGCACCCTATTATACGGGAGACAAACGCAAAACGCATCGGGAGCAAGCGCGCCCTGGCCCGCGAGAGACCCCAGAGGACCGGCCCGGCATCCATGCCGCCATGCACCCGTGGGATCTGATACGGATCGGCATGTACCGGCGACGTCCCGACAGGGTCGGGACCTGCGGCAAGTGCAAAACAAATTGGCGGAGAGTGGGGGATTCGAGCCCCGCCGCAGGCGGGGATAGGGATCTCTCGTCTCGTTCCCCCGCCACCCAACCCCCCCATCCAGTTCGAATGCCCCCCGATAGTTGATTGGACTGGCCGGCCGAAGGCCCGGCGCTTCAGGTTCGGACGGAGCGAAGCGCTTGCGCTTCGAAACGGCCGGCCTGAAACGGCGACGCGCGCCAAGAGGCGTGCGGGCAAGTTTAAAACAAATTGGCGGAGAGGGGGGGATTCGAACCCCCGGTCCCGGTTTAAGCCGGGACAACTGCTTAGCAGGCAGCCCTGTTCGGCCACTCCAGCACCTCTCCGTATTCGGCTGGAAGGGGGACCATTTAATCATGATTTTGGGTTCCGGTCAACCGCTCCGGCCGGGATGGGTTAGAATATCCCCCATATTCCATTGGGAAGGGGACGGAATGATCACGAAGGAATTCCGCGTCGCGGTTGCCACCGTGCTCGGACTGGGGCTCGCCTTTCTGTCGTTCAAGATCTTGAAGCCCTTCGTCCTGGCCATGGCGTGGGCCTTGGTCCTGGCCGTCGTCCTCGCCCCCGTGCGGCGGGCCGTCGCCCGGCGGGTCAAGTCGCCCGTGGGGGCCTCCCTTTTAGTGACCTTGGGGGCGTTCCTCCTCCTCGTGATCCCCCTGGCCTTCATCCTGGTCCAGCTGGCGCAGGAGATCGCCACCGCCTATCCCCAGCTCCTGGAACAGGTGCGGGCCTTCCAGAAGGGGGAGATGCAGGGCGTTGCCGAGATCCAGGGGTGGGTCCGCAAGGGGGTCGATCTCTTGGACCGGGTGGGCGTCCAGCCCGCGGCCATCACGGCCTTCATCGCGGACAAGATCTCGGGGTTCGTGACCGGCCTGTTTCAGAACACCTTCCGGTTCTTCTCCCTGGTGGTGTTCACCCTCCTGTTCCTTTTTGCGTTCCTGCAGTACGGATCGGCGCTCAAGGAGCTTCTCCGCCCGCTGATCCCGTTCGGGCCCGAGGGGCGCCGCTTCCTGGAAGCGCGCATGGAGGGGTTCATCGTCGCGCTCTTCAACGGCGTGTTCCTCACCGCCTTGATCCAGGCCGTGGTCGGGGGGATCGGCTACGCCCTCTTCGGACTCCCCTCCGCCCTGTTCCTTGCCACGCTCACCTTCTTCTTTGCCCTCATCCCGATGGGGGGCGCCACCCTGGTCTGGGCCCCCCTGGCCCTCCTCCTGTTCGCCCAGGGGCGGACCACCGCGGGGATCCTGCTGCTGATCTACGG
The DNA here is from genome assembly GCA_964603505.1 of uncultured Holophagales bacterium. GTDB lineage: Bacteria > Acidobacteriota > Thermoanaerobaculia > UBA2201 > UBA2201 > UBA2201. The sequence continues at coordinate 70,529 of CAZRVT010000005.1, forward strand.
GGCCGTCCTGATCTCGGGGCTGGACAACGTCATCCGCCCCCTGCTGGTGGCGGGGAAGAGCAACGTCAACGTCGTGTTCATCCTCGTCGGGGTGCTGGGGGGGGTGGCGGGGCTGGGGATGGTGGGCCTGCTCTACGGCCCCATCATCCTCTATCTCGCCGCCTCCGTCCTCCAGTTCCTGCGCGAGGGTCCGGCCGCCGCGGCCCCTTGACAGAACGGGTTCGAACAAGGATAATACACGCCCCGCGCCTGTAGCTCAGCTGGATAGAGCGACGGCCTCCGGAGCCGTAGGTCAGGCGTTCGACTCGCCTCAGGCGCATTTACAATTCATCATGGCTTTCAGGCGCCCTTTGGGCGCCTGATTTGCTTTTTGCGCTCCCGCTCTGGAAAGCAAGCTTTCCGTTCCGTCCCGCCAAAAGCAAATCGCCCTGCAGGCGAAAGCCATGATGACCTTTCGCCTGGGGCGAGATTGCTCTGGTGGGCAGGCGTTGTCCTTGATGGTCCCTGCCTGCGCCAGGGATCCGATTCGTCTCAGAGATGGAATGCTATGAACCCCACTGCCTGCTTGGCGGGAGCTGGCGATAGAAGCCGAAGAACGTAATGTATCGTTCTCTGGCTCCCCCTCCGTACCGCGGCTCCAAGCAATAGACCCAATCGAGCTGGATGTAGAACGGGACAATATTGATGGGGGAATGCACGCTCAGCCAAGGCCATCCTTCAAATTCCTCATTATCGAAGGGTTGCATCCGGTAAATGTCGAACGATGGCTTGCCCCCCGCCACTTTGAGAAGGGCTCAAGAGGTGACGGGATTTTCTTATGAGAGCAAACTCGGGTCCAATGTGGAAGGCCGCTCCATCGGTGGAGCCACGATTTAAGCATCAGCGTGAATGTCATGGAGCATAAGGGCGACGGGTCTTATAGCCCCCGGCGCACCAGCGTGCGGTCGTACTCCTGGCGGTTCTTGACCTCGACCAGGCAGAGATAGGCCTCCTCCATCCGGTCGTAGATGGCCTCCATTTTATCGGCCAGGTCGGCGAAACGGGGGTCCACGCCGGCCCCCTCCGGGTCGTAAAATTGGGCCAGGGCCATGAAGGCGTAGTGGATCTCCTTCTGCGTGGCCTTCTGCGGGCAGTCCAGGATGTCGTAGTAACTCATCGAGGCCAGGGACTGGTAGGTGCGCAGGATCTTCTCCCGGATCTTCTTGACGTCTTCGGGACCGAGCTCGGCCTGGATGGCCTTGGGCTTGACCCACTTGATCTTTCTCTTCTTCTTGGACGCCGCCCCGGGTTTGCGGATGGTCCCGGTGGCGCGGTCCTGGAACCCCTCGAAAAATGCCTTGACCGGGAGGGGGGGCTCCTCGGGGCCGGCGGACAGGAGGCCGGCCGCGACGAAGGCGTAGAGGGTGACCATGTTCTCCTCGGGATTGCCGGGGGCGGCCGCCAGGATCTGCTCGGCCGTCAGCGCCCCCGACGCCTGCGTGAGGAGGAAGGCCTGGTGGGGGTTGATCTGGAGCTCGGCGTAGTACTGCTTCAGCCTGGCCGTGGGGCGCAGGGGGAGGTGAAGCGGGAGGCGGGCGCGCACCGCGGCGGGTGGGGTGTATTTGAGCGTCCCCTTGAAGATGAGGGAGGCGGTGGAGATGTTGAGGGTGATGTCCTGGGGGACGGGAGCGTCCTTGAGGGTGACGCGGTACATCCCCTGGAACCACCCCATCGCCTCGGTGACGATGGAGCACACCAGGTCCTGCAGGGCGGCGTTGAGCCGCTCCCCGGTGACGAATCCGAGGTTGACGAGCTTCTGCCCCAGCCGCGAACCGTGGGCGACGTCGCGGATGGCGGCGTCCAGCTGCTGGCCCGAGATGATCCCCTGGCTGATCAGGTACTGCCCCATCTTGTGCCCCATGACGTTGCTCATGGCCGATTTGACCTCGCCGCCCAGGAAGAAGACGCGGCGCTGGTCGCGGTCCCTCTGGAGGTCCAGCATTCCCGAGGCCCGGTTCAGGTGCAGGTTCTGCAGGATCTCGGCGACGGAGACGTCGTCGAGCTTCCCGACAAAGACATCGTCCGGCATGGGCTCATTGTAAAAGAATATCGTCCGGCGCGCAAGGGCGCCGGACGGGGGGGCTATTTCAGATGGCGGGCCATCACCTGTCGGAGCTGGAGGGCGCTGACGGGCTTGGCGAGGACCTCCTCGCAGCCCGAACGCATCATGGTGTCGAGGTCCCGTTCCGAGATGTGCCGAGTGACGAGGATGATGGGGATGTGGGCGCAGGTGGGGTCCTGTTTGAGGAGGCGCGTGCACTCGGCCCCGCTCATCCCCGGCATCTCCAGGTCCAGGAGGATGAGGTCCGGCTTCTCCTTCCAGGCCAGCGCGACGGCCTCGGGCCCGGCGGTGGCCCGCACCACCTCCGCCCCGAGCCGCCGGAAGACTGTTTCGTAGAAACTCAGGAAGGTCTGGGAGTCGTCGGCCAGGAGGATCTTTTTCGGCACCCTATTCCATCACGACGATGACGACCCGGCGGTTCTGGGAGCGGGACTCCGCATCGAGGTTGAGGACGGCGGGCTTAGTCTCGCCGTAGGAGATGACCTCCATCCGGTGGAGGGGGATTCCGTGCTCCTTGTTGAGGTACTCCTTGACGGCCTGGGCGCGCTTGAGCCCCAGCACCTCGTTGGACTCCTCGTCGCCCACGTCGTCGGTGTGGCCCTGGATCTCCACATAGACGTTCTTGTTCTGCGCCTTCAGCACCTGAGCGAAGGCGTCGAGGGCGGCCTTGGCCTCCTCGGTGAGCTTCCACTTGTTGGAGCCGAAGTGGACTTTGTCGTCGGAGAGGGTGACCTCGTAGAGGAACTTGCCCTGGGCCAGCTTCTCGGCGTTGAGCGCGCGGTTCATGGCGTCGCGCGAGGTCTCGGACAGGGACGCCAGCTGCTTCTCGATCTCCGCGTCGCGGGCGTGGAGGGTCTGGATCTCCTCCTGGGCCGTCTCGATGTCCTTCTGGACGTTGTCCACGCGTTTGGATACGTCCTGGTTCATCTTTTGCATCTCCTCGTTCACATACTTCTTGGTGGCGCACGAGACGGCGAAGAGGGTGAGGGTGAGGATGAGGAGCTTCTTCATGGGGACCTCCTTGGACGTGGGGGCCGCCGGGCGGCCCGTTCTATCGCAGGTACCGGGGGGGGCCCCCCCAGTACCCTTTCTTGGCGTTGACCTTCACGTTGCCCTTGCCTTTCACGCTGACCAGCACCGAATGGTATTGTAACACGCCGGGTTGGGGCGAGAACCCCAGCAGGTACTGGTGGTGGATGCGGTCGAAGATGTGATCGAGGGCCGCGTCGATCTCCTGCGGGGTCCCGGCCACCTCCACCGCTCCGCCCGAGTACCGGCCGAGGATCTTGAGGAACTCGATCTCCAGCGGCTCCATCGGCGTCTGGCGCAGGGCCAGGGTGAACACCGGGACCTGGACCTTGAGGAGGTTGTCGATGACCTTCTGCGGGTCCTGCTCGGAGAAATTGTCGTGGGTGTCGGTGATGAGGATGACCTGCTTCTTCTTGTGCGCCGCTTTCTTCAGGTAGATAGGGATGTACTCGAGCTCGTCGTAGAGGGCCGTCTTCCCCCACGGTTTGACCGGGGCCAGGAGGGCCGCCGGGTCGAAGGGCCCGCTGCCGAGGGGGCGGAGGAGGAGGAACGAGCGGCTCTGGAAGATCGAGAGGGCCGTCTCATCGCCGGGCTTGACCGAGTTCTGGAGCCGCTGGAGGGCGTACCGGGTCTGCTCCCACAGCGTCCCGGTCCCCATGCTGCCCGAGGTGTCCACCACGATCAGGGTCGAGAGGGGGTCGGAGGCGTCCTTGGTGCAATGCTCGACGGCGACGGGCCGCAGCCCGACGTAGAGCTCGAAATTCTCCTTCTTCAGCCCGGAGACCCAGCGCCCATCCTCGTCGGTGACGGAGACCGGGATGAGGACGTAGCTGACGCTGATGGTCTCGCCGAATTCCGGCTCCTGCGCGGGCAGGAGAGGGGCGGTCAGCAGGGCGATGACCGACGCCGCGATGGAGAGAACCTTCGTTATGGTCACGGGGATTTTATTGTAACCCCCGCCCCCCGGCGTGTCAAACTCTACCTCTGCTATAATGAAAAGATACCACCCGAGGAGACGAACCCATGCCCGTTCAAGAGATCCGGCCCGGGGTCTACGCCGTCGGCGTCCCCGACCGCGACCGCGCCCTTTTCGACGAACTGATCCCCCTCCCGCAGGGGACGAGCTACAACGCCTACCTGGTGCAGGGAACCGCCAAGACCGCCCTGATCGACACCGTGGATCCGCCGTTTGCCGACGCCCTCTTCGCCAACCTCGAGCAGGCCGGGGCCGGGCGGATCGACGTTGTGGTCAGCAACCACGCCGAGCAGGACCACTCGGGCGCCCTTCCCGCCGTCCTGGAACGCTGGCCGGAGGCGGTCGTCGTCACCAACGCCAAGTGCAAGGAAATGCTCCTGGACCTCCTGCCGGTGGCCGCGGACCGGTTCCGGGTCGTCAAGGACGGCGACACCCTCGACCTGGGCGGCCGGACGCTGGAGTTCAAAATGACCCCGTGGGTCCACTGGCCGGAGACCCAGGTCACCGTCCTGCGGGAGGAGGGGATTCTCTTCTCCTGCGACTTCTTCGGAGCCCACCTGGCCCTCTCGCAGCCCCTCCTGCGCCGCGACCCCGACCTCCTCCGCGCCGCCAAGCGCTATTACGCCGAGATCATGATGCCCTTCCGCACCAGCATCGTCAAGCACCTGGAGATGCTCCAGGGCTACGACCTCCGGTTCATCGCCCCCTCCCACGGGGCGGTGTACCAGGAGCCGGCCTTCATCCTGGACGCCTACCGCGACTGGGTCTCGGACCGGCCCAAGAACGAGATCCTCCTCCCCTTCGTCTCGATGCACGGCAGCACCCGCGTCATGGTGGAGCACCTCACCCGCCGCCTCGAGGCCAAGGGGCTGACGGTGCGCCCCCACAACCTGGCCCAGGGCGACATCGGCGAGCTGGCGATGGACCTGGTGGACGCCGCCACCCTGATCGCGGCGGCCCCGGTGTTCCTGGCGGGCCTCCACCCCAAGATGGACTACGCCCTCACCCTGGCCAACGCGCTGCGGCCCAAGCTGAAGTTCGCCGGGCTGGTCTCGTCCTACAGCTGGGGCCAGCGGGTGGAGGAGGTGTTCAAGGCAAAGTTGAACCTGGTGAAGGCGGAGGTCTTTCCCGCCGTCATCGCCAAGGGGCACCCCAAGCCGGAGACCTTCCGCCAGTTAGACGATCTGGCCGACGCCATCGCGGGCAAGCACGCGGAGCTGTTCGCGCATTGAGGCATGGCTGAAAGCGGAGGGCGGAGGGCTGAAGCGGAGACGAAGGACGCCTGGCCGGTTCCGCAACCCGGACCGGCGTTTGCCCCTCCCCGAGGCCGATGCGATGATGGTTGTGGCGGACCCATGATCCGGAACGCGGCTCTGTTAGAAACTTTCGAGCGGGACTTCGCGGCGCGGCATCCGTTGCCTCACGAGGCCGCGCTGCGTCTTTCGGATGCCATGGTGGAGGAGGCCGTCTCCCTGGGCGCCTGGCCCCCGCGGACCGTTGGAAGGAGGTGGACCGGGACATCCGCCTCGCGGGGATCCTGTGCCGAGTTTCGAAGTAATCCTGCGCAATCTGGGGCGGACCCTCCGCCGCCGCCTCCCCTACATGATCATCGGGGGGCAGGCGGTCCTGCTGACCGGGGAGCCGCGATGGACCCGGGACATCGATGTCGCCCTGGGCGTCCCCACCGGATCCGCGCCACAGGCCGAAGGGGGAACCCGAGGCCCGAAATCCGAAACTATTTCTTTTGAAGCTTCGTCAGGACCTCGAGCACCTCGCGGTCGTGCGCCTTGGTGTCCACCTTCTCGAAGACATAGGCCAGGTTGCCCTCCGGGTCGATGATGAAGGTCTTGCGGTCGGGAAAGAGCCCCATCATCGCCACCGAGCCGTAGGCCTTCGCGATGGTCTTGTCGCCATCGGAGAGGAGCTCGAAGGGGAGCTTGTACTCGGCCTTGAACTTCTTCAGCTTGTCCAGGTCGTCGAAGCTGACGCCGTAAATGACGGCCCCGGCCTCCCGCAGGGTGGTGAACCCGTCGCGCAGGGAGCAGGCCTGGGCGGTGCAGCCGGGGGTGAAGGCCTTGGGGTAGAAATAGAGGACCACCCACTTCCCCTTCAGGTCGGCCAGGCGGATCGTGCCGCCCCCCGTGGAGGGGGCTTCGAAGGCCGGCGCGGGCTTCCCGATCTCCGGGGCGGGGGGGGGGGGGGAGAAAAGCAGGGCGGAGAGGAAGAGCATCGTCATGGGCGACTCCTTTCGCAACAGAGCCCCAACAGGGCGGCGGACTGCGCTATTCCATAATTTCAGGACCAACGGCCGATACCGATGCCGGAACCGATTCAAGAAGGGTGGGCGGGACCCTTTAATCCCTACGGCAGCGCCGCCGCAACCGACCGACGCGCGCTCCGTCGGGGATGGAATCGTTCGATTGGAAGCGGGAGAGGGGGGTTCCCTCTCCCCAAGCGGAAACCACCCCGGCGGGAGATCGACGCAAAACCGTCGCTTGTTTCAAACAAAGAGTTTAACATTTGCGTTGCTTCCTTCTATCGTCTCTGAACTCTGAACCCTGTAGTTGCATAAAACTGCTCTAAAAACAGTATACATATAATATTGACA